>RZZU01000055.1 GCA_009929735.1 Clostridia bacterium
AGGAGTTGGATCTCCAACACGAGTCTGATGTCATAGCCGGCTGACTAACACTTACCTAACGGTTGAAAAAGAATTTGCGAAAAATTATTGACACTATCACATGACAAGATTCCCGCTAGCAATCAAAATGTGAAAACGATTCGGGTTTTTCGCGGTTCCACAATAAACGACTTTGCAATATCCAGATTGCTTTTTGACGATCAGAAACGGATGATCCACTTTGCGGCGGGTTGATGATTTGCGATTCTATATCTGCTTATTTCAGTGGATTCCTTCGTGGTTTTCAGCTGCTTTGATACTGGAGGGGCGGATGTTGGTGCGAAATTCCACCATTGATGAATGCTTATCTTCATGGATGTCTTTCCGGTTTCCTGCGCCACTGTATCCAGAATTGCCATAAATAATTTCATCATATTCACGAATGAGCTTAGCCGTTTCCTCAATGTCATGAACATTTGCTGATGTTTCAGCTATCGTATGCACATAACCACTTCCCGCATCCACACCGGAATGGAACTTCATTCCATGGTACCACTGCTTGCCTTTTTTCGTCTGTTGCATCTCTGGGTCAAGTTTGGCATCTTTATTCTTCGTGGAACTTGGGGCTGAAATGATAGTTGCATCAACAATGGAACCACCATGCATAATCAGGCCTGCCTTTTCGAGTCTACCTTTGACGTCATTAAAAAGCCTCTCGCCTATTTTGTTATCTTTTATGATATGGTGAAAGTGGAGAAGCGTAGTAGCATCTGGAACCTGTTCTGTGGGAAAATCAATCTCCATAAAGCTTCTAATGGCATAGCTGTCGTAAATGGCATCTTCTGCACGGACGTCAGAAAGATTAAACCAATTCTGCTTCAGTTATATGCAAAGCATGGTTGCTATGTTTTTCGGCGGGCGGCCACGCTTAACAGATAGATAATAAGGGCTGATAAAATTCACCCAGTACGGCCATGGAATGATTTGTTCTATTGCAGCAAGAAATTCTTCTCGTTTGGTTTTCTTCTTGCGATTAGAATACTCAATGTCACTAAATATTTGTTGTTTCATGTCACACGGTCTTATTTTTCATACTTAATTTTAGGATAAATGGCGATTTATAGGTAGTAGAAATGCCGATTAATTCAGCGCTTCCCTAATGCCTAAAAGGGCTATTACGACATCGTGGATGAGATAAACCGTCTGAGAAAGCTGAGGAAGAATGCCTTGGCAGAAAGTGCAGGGTAAGAGGGAAATAAACAGTGTTCAATGAAACGGCAGAATTCTTAAACCAACAAACTAGAGAAGTTGAAGAATTCCATGAGTAGCTAGTTGGTGGACTGGTTGAAAAGAGCAGCGTCTATGAGAGTTGAGCTGAGGTAGAATCTAATCAGGCGTGAGCGTACAGGTGAAAAGAAAAAAATGTCGAAATAATGAATATTGTGGAAATTCGCACCAATTTATGTTAAAATCAAATTAAATTTATAGCCTGGCTCTAAAATGAAATTAGCTTAGCCGGTATATCTTTTTGTAATTTTAAACTATAGATGACAAACTTGTTTTTTTAAATATTGGAGTAAGTTATATGGCGAATATGTAACGAAAAATTATTACTAGGAAGGCTAGATGTGGCAAGAAAAGGGCTTTTAACAATTTAATAACGGCATTGCGGGCATTTATGGTATCTGATTCAACGGCAAAATTAATAATAGAATCCCCAGCCTCATTATTTTGAGCCGAACTAGAAGTTGCAGTGTTAGAGATAAAAGACTGATACATGAGTCAGTTAGTAAAGCGGGTAGGAACAACTTTAAATGAATCAAAGAAAAAACAACGTAAAGCTTTCAAACACGAAAAAGCTGCGATTGAAAGAGGAAGTATTTCAAGATAATGGAGGAGTTGGAACGCAATTGTGTTTAGTCAATGATAGAAAGGATTGCAGGGTACATTGCTTAGGAGTTCACGTATGAGGAGAATGTGTATGAAAAGGATAATTACCTTATTATTTGTTCTTATAGTAACAATGTCAACGAATGTCTGGCCTTGCTATGCTGCTGACAGTAGTATTGGTTTGACAGAGGAAGAACATGCTTTTATTGAAGAGCATCCGGTAATCCGACTTGGTGTAGACCCTGGATTTGTTCCATTTGAGTATATTAACGGAGATGGCAAATATGCGGGAATTGCTGCCGATTACCTTTCTTTGATTAGTGAAAAAACTGGTTTGCAATTTGAAGTTGTACAAGACTTAACATGGCCGGAAGCATACGATTTGGCTCTCACTGGAGATATTGATGTACTTCCTGCTATTGGAAAAACAGAAGAAAGAGAAGCTTATTTTCTTTTTTCCGAACCTTACTACTACTTCAAAAGAGTGATTGTAACCAGAGATACAGATACCCAAATATCAGATGTGAAGGATTTAGAAGGATTTACTGTAGCTGTGCAACGCAACAGTTCCCACCACAGCTACCTTTTGCCATACTCGAAGATAAATCTTAGCCTTTATGATTCAGTCGAAGCTGCGCTTACTGCAGTGGCAACTGGATCGGAAAAAGCCTTTATTGGAAATCTAGCCACAACAAATTACTTGATACGCTCAAATGGCCTAACCAATCTCAGAATTGTGTCTTTTGAAGCTGAAAAAAAACAAGCTTTATATTTTGCTGTTCGAAAAGATTGGCCTGCGCTGGTAAGTATTTTTAACAAGGCTATGGATAGCGTTCCTGAGAGTGAAAAGCTTGCAATTAACAATAAATGGATTGACTTGGAAACGGATATAGACTATAGCCCTATGGTTCGTATCCTTACGATTATTGGTGTCTTAATCACTGTTATCATGGGGGTTTCCTTCTTTTGGATTGTACGACTGCGAAGTGAGATTCGTCAAAGAAAACAAATTCAAAAGGATTTGGAAAAAGCAAAGCAAGAAGCAGAGGAATCTAATGCATTCAAGTCCAACTTTATGGCGAGGATGTCTCATGAAATTCGAACGCCGCTAAATGCGATTACGGGAATGGCATATCTCTTGAAGAAGACCAGTCTTACGTTGACGCAAAAAATGTACGCTGATAGAATTACTCAGGCCTCCTCAAATATGCTAAGCATAATAAACGATATCCTGGATTATTCCAAAATTGAAGCTGGAAAGGTTGAGTTGGAAACCGCTCCATTCAGTATGGATCAAGTAATTCAGGATGTTGTCAATATTGTATCTTATAAAATTGAAGAGCAGGAAATTGGTTTTAAACTTGCGAAAGACCCGCTTGTTCCCAATTGGTTTTTAGGGGATTCCAAGCGAATCGAGCAAATTCTCCTAAATGTTTTGAACAATGCCGCAAAGTTCACCAGAAAAGGCGAAGTGTCATTGGATATTCATCTGATAGCAAAAGAAAATGATAAATACCACTTGTCGTTTACAATCAAAGACACCGGCATTGGAATGAACAAAGACCAGGTAAATAATCTGTTTCTTCCTTTTACCCAGGGCGACAGCAGCATCAATCGGCGTTTCGGTGGCTCTGGGCTGGGCCTGTCTATTGTTAAAAACCTTGTCGAATTGATGGACGGGCAAATACAAGTTTTCAGCACACTCGGAGAAGGGTCAACTTTTATCGTTCATTTAGCGCTAAGTGTAGATAAAGAAAAAGAAGAAGTATACGTAAAATCACTATCAGGAGACCACTTCAAAGCTGTTAAAACACTTGTATTAGAGAAAACGGGAGCAAATATGAATTTAATCGAGGGCTACCTAAGCGCTTTCGGGATGCATTGTGAAATTACGACCTCGCAGGCAAGTGCGTTGAGTATGCTTGAAGCGGCTGACGGGAAATTTGCGAAACCCTTTGATTTGTTCATCGTTGATTATGAAACGCCCGCAGAAGGTGGTTTTGAGTTCGTTGAAACCGTTCGCAAAAACAAAAAGATTGTTAAAAAACCCCAATTTATCATGCTACTGCCCATGATGAGAGAGGATTTGTTTGATAGGATTAACGAATATGGGATAGATATTGCTATGGGCAAGCCAATCATCCCTTCAATCCTCTTTAATGGAATTTTAGATATATTTAAGTTAAAGGCTGTATCTGCTACACAGCCTTCTGATTGTGAGAAAAATGGGTTGGTAAGTTTTGAAAAATCATACAGCGTTTTAGTGGCTGAGGATAACAAAACCAATCAATTAATTGCAAAAACACTTCTACATCAAATTGGTGTTGAGTCGATTCTTGCCGCTGATGGAAAGGAAGCAGTGGAGCTGTATGAACAGTATAAAGATAAAATTACTTTGATTTTGATGGATTTGCATATGCCCGTCATGAATGGCTATGAAGCGGCGGAGGAAATCAGAAAAACATCTCTCAATATACCAATTGTGGCTATGACTGCAGATGTAATTTTAGGGGTTAAGGAGAAGTGTGCACATAGTGGAATTTACCATTATATTAGCAAACCTTTTGATCCAGATCAATTTCTTCAAGCAATAAAAGAGGTCCTTTTAGAAAATCAAGGTGAAATTTTTGATGAACCGCAGATATTAGATGAAACGGCGGGACTTAGGAACATGGGTGGGGATATTGAAGTATATCGACAGGTTCTTAATGAGTATTATAATGAAAATCAGGAAACACTGGAGAAGCTTTCCCTTGCAGTTGATGAAATGCGATATGCAGATGCTGCACAGATCGTTCATAAAGTGAAAAGCAGTTCGGGAAGCATAGGCGCTAAATCATTATATGAGCTGTCAATAAAGCTGCAAAAAGCTTTGGATGAGAAAAAAGAAGACGAAATAGCACTGTTACAAAAGAAGTATAATTGTAGAATGAAAAAGCTACTGGCGGAAATTTCTGAGACACAGGACTGAAAAGAAAGTGCGGAATGGATATAAAGGGGGGTTGAATTATGTCTGTAAAAATATTGGTGGTTGACGATTCTGTAACTGATCGGAAAATTATTAAAAGCCTGCTTATTGGATACGATGTTTTGCTCGCTGGCGATGGAATGCAAGCTCTGCGTATCATGGAAGATAATTCTGATATTGACTTAATGATCCTTGATCTTAATATGCCCAATATGGATGGGTTTGAGGTTCTTCATGTGCTGAAAGCTGATCCACGATTCAAAAAATTGCGTGTCATAATATTGAGTAATTACGATGAATTGGAGAATGAAATCAGAGGGCTCCAACTTGGTGCTGTGGACTATATTAGGAAGCCAATTCATATGGAATCTTTGAAAGCAAGAATTGAAATCCATGCGGAACTGCTTAAAATTCAACAACTACTTGAAGAAAAGTTATTTGAGAGTCAGCTGACTTTTGATACGATTCTCCAACAGGCACCGATTGGTATAGCCATTTCGCAAAGTAATGAACCTTATTCTAATGCTGGCAATGATCTTGTTAGCACGAACCCGTCTTTTGAGCAGATAACTGGGAGAACAAATGAGGAACTTAATCATATAGGGTGGGCAAAAATTACACATCCTGAGGATGTAGAGGCAGATATGAATTGTTTCATAAAGCTGAAAAAAGGAGAGATAAAAAGCTATTCAATAGAAAAGAGATTAATTAAGCCAGATGGCTCGATTGTTTGGGTAGATGTTGTGGTGGCAAATTTATCAATGGAAAAGCAAAACAAATTTGGTTATATTTGTCTGATTCATGATATTACAAAGAGAAAAGCAGCTGAGCAAGCTCTGGCTGAAAGCGAACGTAGTAAATCAGTACTTTTATCAAACCTTCAAGGCATGGCCTATCGATGTAATTATGATCGTGAATGGACAATGCAGTTTGTTTCGTCCGGTTGCTTTGAATTAACAGGGTGTATGCCAGAAAATCTATTGAATAACAGAGATATGTCTTTCAATGATCTAATTACACAGGAGTATCGACAGTCACTGTGGAAAGAATGGGAACGAATTCTTTCCAAGAGACTGCCCTTTCGATATGAATATGAAATAATAACGGCGAAAGGAAAGCGTAAATGGGTGCTTGAAATTGGTCAAGGAATTTATAGCGATCAAGGCGAAGTTGAAGCACTTGAAGGTATTATTATTGATATTTCAGAGCGTAAGGAAATGGAAAATACACTTACCTATAATAGTCAGCATGATGAATGGACAGGCTTATACAATCGTCGATTTTTAGAAGCTATGTTAACAAATGATATAAAATTAGAATCTACGGGAAAAAGAGCGCTGATAAGCATTAACCTCAGCACGCTGCACTCTTTAACGATTACATATGGGTTTCAATACAGTCAAAACCTAATTAGAACAGTTGCAAGTGTTTTAAAACCGTACTGCAACGATCACTGCTTGTTATTTAATACTTATGAGTACCGTTTTGCATTTTATGTGAAGCCATACAAAGATAAGAATGAACTGCTTGATTTTTGTGAAAGGGTATCAAGTACCCTAAGCTCATTCCTGGCTGTGGAAAGAATCAATGTTGGTATAGGAGTCATTGAAATAGATGAAGAGAATAAATATGATGTTGATCATTTACTTAAGAAGCTTTTGATTACATCTGAAGAAGCAGTTCATCTTGGAGAAGAAGCAAATTATATCTGTTTTTATGACAAAAAGCTAGAGCAACGGATCATTCGCAGAGAAATATTACAACGTGAGCTTTCCCAAATTTCCGTGGGTAAAAAAGAAAGCCGCCTCTTCTTGCAGTATCAGCCCATATTGGATCTCCATCAAAATCGCATTTGTGGATTTGAGGCCTTGGCAAGATTCAATAGCGATGTTCTTGGAATGGTACCTCCACTGGAATTTATTCCGATTGCCGAGGAAACAAAGTATATAATCTCTATCGGAAATAGTATTATTTATAAAGCCTGTGAATTTATAAGTAGGTTAAAATCCTGTCCTAGTCAAGCAAAATTGTAACACCACAGTATAAAATTTGCTTATGTAGCACAGCGTGCAGCATAAGGCGTAAGCCCTCCATTATAAGAGTGGGGT
>RZZU01000030.1 GCA_009929735.1 Clostridia bacterium
TGTAGATTACAGGAACGTCTTCGTCTTCATCAACAGTAAGATTTACTTTGTAATCGCAAACCTTAGCAACTTCTACGGAAGAAGATGCGCTGATAGGAGGACGTGCAAGGGAAACACCAGTGTCAGCTAAGTTCTTTTTGTCAGCTTTTACTGTCAAAGTTGCAACAGCGCCAGATTTTGCTGTTGTAGCTTCGATTTCGATGCCAGCGCCAGCGATTGTGAAATCTTCAGCAGCTGCGCCATTATATGCTACTCTTACTACGTTATCATCGATAGCGCCGAAAGTGTAAGTAGCTGTGGAAACTACTCTGCTGAATTCAAAGCCTGAAGACAGCTTCAATTCAAATACCTGATTAGGTAAAATGTTGCCAACTGCAGCTTTGATTTTCAAGCCTTTGCTATCCAAAGTCTTTACTTCATCTTCAGCAACATCAACTGTCTTCTTTACAGAAGCTGTGATGCCTGTATCCAATATTGTGCAGTATACTAAATCGTCAACATCTACGCCGTCGGATTCCAAGGATACTGTAGCTGTTTTGCCAGCGGATGTTTTATCCATTGTGGAATCCAATGCAACAGTGATGATGTCGTTCTTTGCTAATCTGCCATCAACGATAGTATCAGCACCTGCTGCATTACCTGCAGTATTCCAAGTATCGATACCTGTAATTGTAAATGTAACTTCATCATCACCAATTTCAGATGCTGCTACTACTAACTGGTCACGCTTTGCAGCAGATGCACCAGCTAATGTTGTAAGAACGTTGCCGTCCTCATCTACTACTTTAACCAAGCCAGCCAATGTAGCTGCAACTGCTGAATTTAAATCAGCGTTATCCAAGGATACAGTTAATTCATAATCAACGTTAGTGCCACCGCCAACTAAATAATCAACACCTGAAATCTTTACCTGCAATTCGGGTGTAGTAGCACCTGTGATTACACCAACGCCACCAAGATCATTGAAGTCTTCTGTTTTTTCCAAAGCTTTTACTACTTTAGCTGTTGCTGTAACTTCGCTTGAGCTTGCCGCAAATGCTGTTGCGGGAACAAGGGAAGCGACCATAGCGCCAGCCATAATGAGAGAAAGTAATTTCTTCATCTTTTTCATTCCTCCTTATAAATTAAGTAATTGTTTGTGTTTCGTTTTATAATTATACAACGAATGCTTTTCAATTGCCTTGCCTTGCCATCAACGCCCCATCCCGTTTCGTTTGCCAAAGCTCCGTTTCTTTGTTCTCCCCTCACACCCATTTAAGAGAGCAAAACGCCGTCCCTTTGCCTTGCCGCCCGTCCTGTTTTGGTTCATCAATAGGAAAGCATTACCATTTACTATGCAAGATTTATTATACGCACGCTTTTTTGAAATGACAATAGGTACTGGCAAAATGTAACATAACTGTAATATGGCAGAAATATTGCGGAAATGTTGCCTAACGCCTTGCAGTTTTGCCTAAGACCTTGGGGCTTTGCCCCCCTCACTGCCCAAGATAGGGCAGACGGCGAAGCCGGCTTTTGCATAGCAAAAGTGAGTGACCCCAAACCCTATGAACTTTTGAAAAAGTTCAATCAAAACTTTATTTGGCTTCGCCCACACCTTAACAAGTCATCTTTTTCCCAATCAAAAAGGGGCAGACATCGTCTGCCCCTTTAAAGGGTCAAGGAAGTTATCCCTTGTGGGAGTTTGATAGCAAAGCCCTCAAGGTCTTGCCTTTATCCCATGTAGTTATTTGAGGACAAAGCCCTCAAGGTCTTTCTTTTCTTTGGCTTAGTTGCTGCCGTTTAATGTAGCTGTTCTTGTTGTTGCATCCCATGTGATGTCTGTTACGCCTAAAGCTACAGCTAAATCTCTCATAGGTAAGAAAGTTCTGCTGTTTGTAATTTCAGGTGCTGCAGATGCAGGGATAGCGGAACCGTTTACATTGATTGTTTTCTTGCCAACTGTCATTGTAATGATTCTCTGTCCGTACATAATTGTTACAGTCTTTGCTTCTGCGTTCCACAATACATTGTTTGTGTTTACACCAAGAGCCTTGGATACTGCTCTTACAGGAAGCATTGTGTAGCCAGCTGCGCAGATGTAAGCAGGTACATCCAATTCAACCTTTGTTTCACCAGCCATCAGGTAAGCTTCGCCAACAGGTACTACTACCTTTGTTGTGAAGAGGTTATCCTGATCTCTGCCGCTTGTTACTACGTTGATGAATGCTTCTTTTACAACGTTGCTGTAATCGCAAACATCTTCAATCAGCTGATCATCACCACTTGCTGCATAGATTGCCTGTGCTTCATAAGTTGTGCTCATAGTTGTGTCAATCTCCAAGCTGTAAGCGCCTGCAGGTACGTTTCTCTGCATGAATAATGCAATATCTTTGATTTCTACAACTGCTGCTTCATCGGATTCAGCTTTTACAGTAAATGCAAGCTGACCGTTTGCTGTTTTCTCATCCTTCAATGTCATTTCAGAAGCTTCGCTTGCAGTGAAAGTTGCGTCATCTTCAAACTCAATCATGTCGCCTCTGTCTACTGTAAGAGTAAAGTCTGTGTCTGCTGCCCATAAGCCAGCTTCAGCTTCTGTGATTGTGATAGGGTTTTCAATTGCAGTGTTTCTGTAATCGATGATTACGTCGTTCTGTTCTGCTGCAACTGTGTAAGGTTTTACAAATTTTGCAACAGTTACTTCCTGTGTGTCAACCAAAGAGCCTTCAAAGCCCAATGCTACGTCGCCTTCAAAAGTAGGGTCAGCTACCAGCTGAAGCTGGAAAGTAACACTTGCGGGATCGGAAGATAAATCTGTATTTACATCGTCAAATACTCTTTTTGCAAAGGTAAAGCCTGTGTAATCGCCTTTGTCGTAAGCTGCTGTAAAAGCTGCTTCCCATTCAGCTGTGCCAACTGCCACACCATTCTGAACGAAGTTTTCTGCTTCTGTTACGTCTACGTCAGTTACGTATACGCCTTCAGGCAAGGAGAAGTTGAAGCCCTGTCTCATAGACCAAGCGCCGGGGAAGGATTCTTCTGCGGTTACTTCCAAAGTCATATGATCGGAATCATCTGTTAAGCCTGTGTTGTTTACATCTGTACCACTGTAGATTACAGGAACGTCTTCGTCTTCATCAACGGAAAGAGTTACTTTGTAATCAACAACTGTTGCAACCTCTACGGAAGCTGTGCCAACATTTTTCGCTGTTACTTTGATTGTTGCAACATCGCCAACGACAGCTGTAGTCGCTTCGATTTCGATGCCTGTCAAAGTAAATTCATCAACGGAAGGAGCTGTGAAAGTAGCTTCGTTGCCATCAATTGCCCAGTCAGCAATGCCTGCTACAGCTGTGTTTGCGAATTCAAAGCCTTTGGAAAGCTTTAATGTGAATTCTGTACCAACTGCATAGGAATTATCTACGATAGGTTCAATTGTAATACCCTTGCTGTTCAAGGTTGCTACTTCATCTACTGCTACGCTTACTGTTTTCTTAACAGAAGCTGTGATGCCTTTGTCTGCGATTGTAGCATAAACCAAGTCATCAACTGTTACCATTTCGGAATCTACGGATACTGTTGCTGTTTTGCCAACGGAAACCTTTGTCATGTTGGATTCCAAAGCAATTGCTACAACATCGTCTTCTGCAAGTGCGCCTGCCAATTCGTAGGTTACTTCGTCATCGCCAATTTCTGTTGCTGTTACTGTGATTCCCGCAGGTACAGTAACCAATGCTTCTAAGGCAGCTGCATTTGCCGCTGTAAACTCTGCATTGTCCAAGGATACTGTTACATCCATTGTAGCTCCTGCGCCACCTGATGTTAAATAAGAAGCATCTGTGATTTTCAAATGCAATTCGGGTGTTTCCGCACCTGTAATCACACCGTCAAAGCCTGTGCCTTTTTCCAAAGCACCAATTACTTTAGCTGTTGCTACAACATCTCCTGCTGCAAACGCTGTTGCAGGGACAAGAGAAGTTACCATAGCCGCAGCCATAACGAGAGAAACTATTTTCTTCATCGTTATATTCCTCCTTTTTGATATGTAATTTTTTTCGTTCACGTTCGTTGCATAATTATAAAACGAATGCCGTTCAACCACCCTTGAAGCTGTATCGCTGCAAGCGCTTTGTTTGGCAATCTTTGAACCGCCGTTTTTCATTCACCCATTCCATAAAAAACTTTGTTTCGCCAATTATCACCCAAAGTGTTGTTTTGAAACAGCCACAAGTGTTATTTACTATGCGAATTTATTATACGAAGCTTTTTGTCGCTTTGCAATACATTATGTCAATCTTTAATGCAACTGTAACACATATGCAACATTACCTAAATTATTTATTAAAAAAGTACATAAATATGGATTTATATGAAAATTTTAACATCTTATGTTTCTATTTAATAGCATTTTATATGCATTTGTCCTAATTTTACCAATTTTCAAAACGAACAATTTAAACTCACTTTTTTCTATTTTCACCTGTATTTTTAGTAGACATAATTATAATAAGGTTTCTTTGTGGCTCTTGAAATTCTTTTTATTTTTAATTGATAAGGAGATTTTTTATTACCGAAGCATTCCTAGGGGAATCAGACACATTCATTTTTTAGTATCTATTTTAAAGAGGCTTTACAGAGGAGAATGAAAAAAAATAAAGGTAATATTTCATTATACAGTTATTTGATTTCCATTTTTTACACATTTTATAAGCAAAATATACAGCTTTCTTGCACAAAAAAAAGAGTCCCTATCGGAACTCTTCTTTTTCATATTCATTTCGCAGTGCCTGATTAAAAACCGCACCCATCAGCATCGAAACCATGCTGACATTCAGCCAAACCAAAAAGGCAATAATCGCACCGATGGATCCATAGATTGCAGAATATTTGCCCATATGGTCAACATAGTAGGCAAAAACCGCTGAAAATAAAACCCATATCGCTGTAGACAAAATTGCTCCGGGGAAAACGTATTTTTTTTTCGGCGCCGCATTCGGCGAAAGAAAATATACGCCGCAAATCAAGCATAGCACCCCCAAGGACACAGGTAAAAAGCGGATTTTCATCCATAAATCAATAAAGCTTTCCGCCATTGGCACAAAAACACTGATAAACTCCAGCACACTTTGACCAATCAACAAAACCAACACTAACACAGGCACAAATACAATGATTAATATAGTAAGAAATAAAATTCGCAAGGTATGCCTTCGGACTTTTTCGCCACCATAAATTCGATTGATCGCCGCCATCATGCTGATGACCGCCCGCAAAGGAAACCAAACGGTAAAAACCAAGCCGAATGTAAGCCACGCACCACTGCTGCTTTCCGTCATATGCGCAATCGTCAGATTGGCAAGCGTAACCACATCCGCAGGCAGCAATGCGGAGGCATCCCCCTCCACCGTTATCATTGGCAAATGCAAAAAACCCAGAAGCGAGCTGATAAAAATTAAAAACGGAAAAATTGCAAAGATGAAATAATAGGTCAGGGATGCCGCTGTCTTGCCAATTTCGTTGGAAAAATAGGCTTCCAAGGTATGAAAAATCACCCTTTGCCAACCACGGCTCTCCTTACCCGCCAAGCCCCGCATCGCCTTCAACCCTTCTTTTTATGCTGAAAATAGTACGCCGCTTTCAGCATTGTTTCTTCGCCCAAAAATTTTTCGCCAATATGCGCAAGCTTCATGGGAAAACCGGGTATGATAACCGCTTTATTTGCAAACATACCCTCTACGGCACACTTTGCCACATCAAAGGAACGCATACCCGGAAGGGCAAATTTCACCTGCGCTCTATCATTAAAGCCCGTATCCACAGGGCCGGGGCAAAGAGCCGAAATATGCACATTGCTTTCGTCCTTGCGCAATTCCTCATAAATCGCTTCTGTAAGCCTCAAAACATAGTTTTTGGTAGCATAATAGGTTGCCATCAAGGGGCCTGCCAAAAAGCCTGCCGAGGAGGCAACATTTAAAATATAACCCCTGTCCTTCTTGCAAAAATCCTCCAAAAACAGCTTTGTGAGAATATGCACCGCCCGTACATTCAAATTCAGCATATTCAATTCCTGTTCCAACGGAATGTCACTAAAACGTCCAAAAGCACCAAACCCTGCATTGTTCACTAAGATTTCAATCTCCTGCTCCCTTACGGCTTCATAAAGGGCAAAGCACTCCTCTTCCACAGATAAATCGGCGGAAATGATTTGCACATCGGTTTTTAAATGCTTTTTCACCTGCTCCAGCTTGTCTGTATTGCGGCTTACCAAAATCAAATCATACCCCATTCGGCTTAAAATCAGGGCAATATCCCTTCCGATGCCGCCCGATGCCCCTGTAACCAACGCTTTCATAGCCTCACACCCTACTCTTATTATTTTAAAGTCAATTTCTAAGTCAATTCTCAAATCCTCTTTGATGCTGACTTCTTTCTCTTCATCGCTTTTATAGTGTATTATACTTTTTATTTTAAAAAATATCAATTTTTTGCCATCAAAACTTACCTTTTCTTGCTTTGATAAATAAAAAAAAGAAAATGGATTTATATACTAAGCCATTTTCTTCTTTATATATTAGCTTTCGCAAAATGCACAAACAACGATGCGTAAAATAAAAACACCGCCCATGGAATTCCCCCGAAAAACTACTTTCGCAAGGTATCCACAGGCAGTTGGGAAGCATTTTTTAAACTCACTTTTACAGTATTTTGTTTCAGGCACTCCCCATAAGTCAAAAAATACGGACTTGCACAAGGCATAGCTTGCGTATTTTCATGCGCAAAGGGGCAGCCTTAGGCAAAAAAACGAAGCCTTGGAATTTTCAAAACCACGATAAATTAATCTACTAAATTGACCACCATCGGCGAAACATCCGTCTTTTCGGAAAGAATGCCGCCTTCATACAGCCAATCCGCATTCTTCTGCCAAACGCTCACCTCTTGATGCAAGAACGGCGCATCTGCGGTTTCCATTACAGGCAACAGAATTTCCATACTCTGCTCCTCCACCGTCTTGGAGAGAGGGAAGTTTTCCGCATTTTGATTATCCAGCAAAATTTGCAGGCTTTCGTCGGGATTTGCCTTCATATACGCAAAGCTTTTCTGGCAGGCACGCAAAAATTTCTGAAGTTTTTCAGGATTATTTTCCACTGCATCCTTACCCGCCAAAAGCACCAGCTCATACTGCTGAGGCACACCAAAATCGGTAGGGTAGAAATAATTGATTTCGAAACCGTTTTCCTCTAACTGGGGCACCTCATGGTTTACCATATTGCCGATTGTGGCATCCACCTGTCCTGTGGTTAAAGCGCTCAAAAGGTCAAAACCAACATCAACATATTCACAGTCGTCTGCGGAAAGACCAACGTATTTCAGCATGGATTTTATGCCTTCTTCGGAAAGCGCAGTTCCCGAATAGCCGATTTTTTTACCCTTTAAATCCTCTGGACCGTCAATTCCGCTATCTTTCAACGCAATCACAACGTTGAGGGCACTTTGTGTCAATGCGCCTACGGAAACAATCGGAACATCTTCCTCTGTTGCCGTAACAATGGCATCCTGTAAATAATAAATACCCACATCCGCCTTACCCGCAGCAGGCATGGAAATACCGTCATTCGGGTTTGAAGGGAAATTAATAACCAAATTCAAGCCTTCCTCGGCGAAATAGCCCTTTTCAATCCCTGTATACAAAAAGCTATGAATGGCATTGGGATACCAATCCAAAACAATGGAAAAGTCCTCAAGCTCGGTTTCCTTTTCCGTGGCGTCCGCAGCATTGCTGTCCTCGTTGCGATTGCTTGCAGCACAGCCTGTTGCGCCAATTGCCATAATTGCCGACATCAAAAATGCAAATAATCTTTTTTTCATCATTATAATTCCTTTCTCCATTTAATTGTTTTATTTTCTATTATCGTAATCACCCAAACCGTCAGCATTGCCACAACAGAGAGCAATACCACGGGTGCAAACACGCCTGCACCGTCCAACTGGGTCATCATTCTTTTGCTGAAATAGCCCAAGCCCTTTTGCGCCCCCAGCCACTCCGCAACTGCTGCGCCAATGACGCTCAGGGGCAGTGCCATTTTAATTGCCGAGAAAAAATGCGGCAGTGCCGTGGGCAGCTTTAACTTTAGGAAAATATCTTTCTGGGTGGCACCATAGGTACGCAGTAATTCCTCCATCTCCCGTTTTGTGGACTTAAAACCGTCAAAAACTGTAATGGCAATGGGGAAAAAAGTCATTAGAATGGTAACTAAAACCTTGCTCCAAATGGAATATCCAAACCAAAGGATAAATAACGGTGCGATGGCAGTGGTGGGAATTGTTTGCGATGCCACAATGACAGGGTACAATGCCCTCTCCAGCTTCGGGTTCCAATCCATTGCAATCGCCAACACGAGTCCCAAGCCTACGGAAATCAAAAGGCCAAGGACAGTTACACCCATGGTTGCCGGAAGATGCACCGTGAATAATGGGACCCGCAATTCCCAAAGCCGTATTAGAATACCCGTCGGGGAGGGCAATATGTATGCCGCATCAATGCCCATGGCAACACCTTGCCAAATCATTAAAAAAATCAGCACCAAAATCATAGAAGGCAGATTTTTTTTCATAGGCTCACCCCCGTTCTAAGCTTTCCAATCAGGCTTTCCTTTAATTCCACAATTTCCGAACGCTTTAGTGCCTCACGGTTTCTGGGATAATCCAATGGCACCTCAATGCGCTCCATTTGCGTAAAGGGTCTGGAATCCTGAATAATATAGATGGTTTTTGCCAAAAAAATCGCTTCCTCTACATCATGGGTAATAAACAAGATGGTCTTGTGTTCATGCGCCCATTGCGCTAACAGCCATTCCTGCATTTCCACCCTTGTCAGATAATCCAACGCACTGAAGGGTTCATCCAGCAAAAGCATATCCGCACCGCAAAGCAGGGTTCTGGCAAAGGCAGCCCTTTGCTTCATACCGCCTGATAAATCCTTCGGAAATTTTTTGGCATAATCGGACAGTCCAACCTGCTCCAAAACCTGAGCCGCCCGTTTCTTCTGCGCCTCAGATGGCACCTTTGCAAGCTCCATCGGCAGGCAGACATTTTTTTCAATACTGCGCCATGGAAAGAGCAAATCCTTCTGCGGCATAAAGGCACAGTAATTTTTTATGGTTTCAATGGGCTTTTCATCCACCAGGATTTTACCGCTGTCGGGCCGTTCCAAGCCGTTAATCAAACGAAAGATTGTGCTTTTTCCGCAGCCGCTGGCACCAATAATCGCTGCAAACTCACCGTCCTCCACCTGAAAGGATAAATCCTCCACCATGCCCTGTGTATCCTCCGGATAACGGAAGGACACGTCTTCAAACCGCAGCATCACGCCACACTCCTTTTTAGTCCCCCATATCCATATGGTACGCCATTTCCCAAAAATCCCTTTCGTAGCGGCAGCAATTCAGGAAAACTTCTTTTAAATACGCTTCCTTTTTGAGCGAAATATCCGCACCAAATTCGTTCACCGCATCAATAATTTCTTGCACACTTCTGTCATACTCTGCGGAGGAATAGCCAGCAACCCATTCGCCGTAGAGCGGATGCTCCAAAGCATGAGGTATATTTTTGTGATGCGCCCCAATCATTTGATAGCTCCATGCGCAAGAAAGCACCGCCGCCAATATATCCAAAATATCGCCCTTGTGGGCAACCTCCAGCATATAAGAGGTGTAGGATTGATTTGCCAAGGCTGTTTTTGTCGCCGCAACTTCCTCCTCGGTAATCCCCAAACGCTTCATGTAAATCTTATGTACATCCATTTCCCCATCCAGGGTATCATGCACCATGCAGGCGAAACGGCGCATCAACGCCTCATCCTCCGCCTTTACAATGCCCAGTGCAAACACCTTTGCATACTGCAATAAATAGCGGTAATCCTGCACCATGTAAAAGCGGAAAACATCCTCCCGTAGGGTGCCCTCGCCCAACTCCTTTACAAAGGGCTGCTTCAAATAGCCGCTCCAAATATCTTTTACCTCTTCATACAACCTGTCTGTTAATTTCATTTTCTTCCGCCTTTCTTTCATTGAATTTTCATAGGCAAGGTTCAGGAAAGCACCGTTTACTTACAAATAGCAAGAAGCATCCCTCGATACAACTGCGGGCAGGAATGTCAATGCCGGCATTGTAAAAATTCATTTTATTACTTTGGAATAAAGGGTATCGTTTCTAGCCAAAGGATTCGGGGGTTTTTTCAATTTACCGAATGCCAGGCAATGTTGAAACGCATTGGTATAACCTTCGCAAAATAAAAAAGTCTTTCCCCAAAATAGGGAAAGACCTTATGCTTTCGAATTAAAATTGCTTCCCTCCGTTGGTACTAACCACTTCAAGTTCAAAGGGTTGGAACATAAATTCCTCTCAGCTTCAACGTATCAAAGCACCCCCAGCCTTATTTATTCAGTTGTATTGGTTTATTATAGTATAAAAAGAAAGGCTTGTAAATAAAATTTTCTTTGGTTTGAGAAAATAATCACAAATGCAAAAGGATATTTTTGTAAAATGACTGCTCAAAACGGCTTTTTATAAAATTTTTGAATGAAAACAGTGAGGAAAAGCTTTCTTTTTTATCAAGACTTCCAATTGAATATTTTACATGAATCCGTTATACTTTAGGCTACACACTTACACTGGAATTATTTCTGTTTTATGAAAAGAGGTATCTATAAAATGGATGACAATACACTTTTAAAATTCGCTTTGGACGCCGGAGAAATCATGCTTTCAAGCGGCGGCGAAACCCACCGTGTTCAAGATACCATGCATCGCATTTTATCCGTCAGCCATTCCACAGGCGTGGAGGCGCTAGCGATGAGTACGTTTTTAATTGTCAGCATCCCCAGCAAAAAATCAGGCTCTCTCACCCTAACCAGAGGTGTATACAACCGCTCGGTAAATTTCGGCAAAATCTGCTTCGTAAACGAAATTTCAAGAGCCTTTGTTTCAGGGCAAATTTCCTTACCTGACGCGGCGAAACGGCTGGATGAAATCAGCCATGCCTCCGCCTATCATCCCATCTCGCGCATTATCGGTTCGGGTGTGGCTTGCGGCGGGTTCACGATGGTTTTAAACGGTTCCTGGATTGACGGCATGGCAGCATTTCTTTTTGGCATCCTAATTGGTATTTTGCTCAATTACAGCCAAAAAACAAAACTGCCTACTTTTTTCAGCTGTTTGCTGGGCGGTTTTATTGCAGGCGCAGGCTCTGTTATATTTCACAGGCTTGTTCCTTCTTCTGCAAGCAATATGATTATTATCGGTAGTATCATGCCTTTGCTCCCCGGTATGACTATCACCAACAGCATTCGTGATATTATGGAGGGGCATTATATCAGCGGTACTTCGAAGATGGCGGAAGCCTTATTAATTGCCTTTGCCATTGCCGGCGGCGTTGGGTTTGGCATTACTGTCCTTGGAAGCTAAGGAGGCGAAAAAAAAAGTGACTTTTCTTATCATATTATTTCAAAGCTTCATGTCTTTTTGCGCCTGCATTGCTTTTTCTATGATTTACAATGCGCCCAAAAAGGAATTATTTTTCTGCGGTATTTCCGGTGCCATCGGCTGGTTTATTTACGCCCTACTTGTGCTATATTTAAGTGCAACCATGTCCACGCTAATTGCCGCTGCATTTGTTACAGCTTTTTCACGCTTTGCCTCTTACCACAGGCAAGCACCGTCCACGCTTTATCACATTCCCGGGATTATGCCCTTGGTTCCCGGTACTGCGGTATACAGCACCATGTCCGCTGCCCTAGGGGGTATGATTTTGGAAACTTATTCTAATATTTTGCTGGGTTTAAAGCTTGCCGGGGCAATCGGTGCAGGGTCAATTTTAATTTTAGCTCTACCGTATTCCGTCTTTGCCATTATTCCAAAACGAAAAAAGGGGTAATGGCAAGACAAAGGGCAAGGATAAGGGCAAGGATAAGGGCAGGACCTTGAGGGCTTTGCCCTCAAACTCCTACAAGGATTTCACCCTTGACCCATTCATTAAGGGGCAGACGAATGTCTGCCCCTTTCTCTTTTTTTGTTGCAAGCAACTCCCTATAGTCGGGCGAAGCCATTTAAAGTTTTGGCTGAGCAAGGGCAAGGGCAAGACCTTGAGGGCTTTGCCCTCAAACTCCTACAAGGATTTCACCCTTGACCCATTCATTAAGGGGCAGACGTATGTCTGCCCCTTAGACTATCGAAAAAACGGAAGGGTTTGGGAAACGAAGCGTTTCCCAAGTGGAATCCGCAGGATGAGCTTTGCCCATCCGAGGAAAATAGGGCGTTTCAAGACCTTTTGGTCGCAGGAACGCATCTATTTGTCCTCTGTTAACTTGAAAAAAGCTTGAAGGTACTGAGCTTTTTTCAAAGGGTGTCGACAAAGTCGACACCCCAAAGTCTTACTGTTTATCTATAGCTCTCTTCTGCCCTCTAGGGCACGGAACAGCGTTATTTCATCTACATATTCCAAATCTCCGCCTACGGGCACACCATTTGCAATCCTTGTCACTTTTACACCCAAAGGCTTCAAAAGCTTGCTGAGATACATGGCAGTCGCCTCTCCCTCAACATTGGGGTTCGTGGCAAGAATAACCTCCTGCACCGTGTCATCCATGCGCCTAAGTAATTCCTTAATCCGAATATCCTGCGGTGTCACCCCCGTCATCGGTGAAATGGCTCCATGCAAAACATGGTATACGCCGTGGAACTCCTTGGTTCTCTCGTATGCCGCCATGTCCCTTGGATCCTCTACCACCATAATGACACTGTGGTCCCGCTTTGTATTTGCACAAATCGGGCAAATGTCCTCCTCCGTCAGGTTACAGCAGACATCGCAGTAGCGCACCTTATCCTTTGCCTCCAAAATTGCTTCGGATAAAGCAGCAACTTCATCCCTTGGCAAATTTATAATATGAAAGGCAAGCCTCTGCGCCGATTTTCCGCCGATTCCGGGTAAAGCCGCCAATTCCTCAATCAATCTTGTAATGGGATTTCCATAATAATTCATATTTTCCCTCTTTTATTAGAAGCCAAGACCCATACCGCCTGACATTTTACCCATTTCGTTATTATACATTTCCTCCACCTGACGGATTGCTTCGTTGACAGCGGACATAATTAAATCCTCCAGCATTTCCACATCCTCGGGATCCACTACATCGGGGTTTAGCTTGAGTTCCTTGATTTCCTTCTTGCCTGTAATCACGACCTTCACTGCACCGCCGCCACTGGTCATTTCCAGTGTTTTCTCACCCAGCTCCTCCTGCTTTTCCTGCATCTGCTTCTGCATTTTCTGCGCCTGCTTCATTAAATTGTTCATATTCATGCCGCCCATTCCGGGAAAACCGCCTTTTGCCATCGTTTCATTCCTCCTAAAATTATTATCCTTCTGTTTTTACTATTTTATAATAAAATACCTGTTTCACGCAAGCTTTTTACTCCTCAAAATCCGCCTCTGGGAAATAACTGCCCAAAAGACTTGCAAACTCCGTATCCTCCGCCTTATCCTCTGCCTTGCCATAGGTCTTTTCATACCAGCGGTCGTATGCTTCTTTTGTAATAATTTGCAATGCAAAGGCCTTACCCATTCCCTTTTCCAGCAAAGCTTCAACTTTTTCCGTGTTTTTCTCCAGCATATCCACCAATGCTTCATATGCACACACCAAATAGACACAATCGTCCTCTTTAAAGGCAATATCCACCTGCTTCAACTGGCTTTTTAAAATAACATCCTCGACTTCATTGCGCAAAAGAGGCCATTCCTCTTTCAATTTTTTTCTGTCCTCTGCAAGCGCAGGTGGCTTTTTCTTCGGCTTCGGTGCTTCCTTTTTTTCCGCCTTGCCCTTCACCGACTGTACCTGCACCTTAACACCTTGGGCAACCTGCCGCTCCAAGCCTGCAACCCTTGCCGCCAAAGCGGTTACATCCGTCTGTGTCCACGGGGAGCAAAGGCGCAAAAGCGCAACCTCCAATAAAATCCGCTCATTGGAGCTGTAGCGCATATCCCCTTGCAGATAGGAAAATTGCTCGATCAGAAAAATTGCCTCCTGCGGGGATAAAAATGCACTGCATTCCTTCAGCCGTTTTAAATTTTCCCCCGAAATGTCAAGTATCGCCGCAGTATCGCCAATGGTAACTAGCATTAAAAAATTACGCAGATGTGCCAAATATTCGGAAACAAACTGCTTCATATCTCTGCCTGAGAGCATCATTTTCTCAACCAGCTCCATCACACGACGGCTGTCCTTTTTGCCCAGTGCTTCCGTCATTTCAAACAGCACCGTTTGATCCACCGCACCCATAACATCCAAAACCATTTCCAGCGTAACCTTTTCGCCGCTGTAAAAGGCAAGGCACTGATCCAAAATGCTCAACGAATCACGCATGGAGCCATCGCCCAGCTGTGCCACATATCGCACCGCTTCAGGGGTAATGTCCTGCCCCTCCTCCGCCAAATAGCCCCTCAGGGTTGTAGCAATATCCTCTGTGGTAATTCTGCGAAAATCAAACCGCTGACAGCGGGAAAGGATGGTAGCAGGCACCTTCTGGGGATCGGTTGTTGCCAAAATAAAAATGACATGGGCAGGCGGTTCCTCCAAGGTTTTCAGCAGCGCATTAAAGGCACTGTTAGAAAGCATATGCACCTCGTCAATAATATAAACCTTGTAAAACCCCTCTGTGGGCGGATATTTTACTTCTTCTCTGATTTCCCTTATGTTATCCACGCTGTTATTGGATGCCGCATCAATTTCTATGACATTTACGCTTCTGCCTTGCAAAATATCCTTGCAAAGGGCACATTCGTTGCAAGGCTCTCCCTCCTCGGTGGGGGAAAGGCAATTAATGGCACGGGAAAATATTTTTGCGGTTGAGGTTTTTCCTGTTCCTCTTGTGCCGCAAAATAAATAGGCGTGGGAAACCCGCCCTGATTTTATTTGGTTTTTGAGGGTTTTTACAATATGCTCTTGTCCAATCACTCCGGCAAAGGTATTGGGTCTGAATTTTCTATATAACGCAGTGTAGGACATGATTTCCCTCCTTCTTAATTCTCACGTCAGTATACCATATTGCACAAGCAATGGAAAGCGTCCCGAGAAAAGTTCAAGACCTTGGGCTTCGCCCAAAAAGTTCAAGACCCTGGGCTTCGCCCAAAAAGTTCAAGACCTTGGGCTTCGCCCAAAAAGTTCAAGACCTTGGGCCTCGCCCAAAAAGTTCAAGACCTTGGGCTTCGCCCAAACCTACTTGCTTTTTGAAAAAAGCAAGACCAAAAACTTTTAATGAAAACCTCTGCAAAAACGAATTTTTTTGCCTGTAAAAGTTTCGCTCAAGCCTTTGTAAAGGCTTGCAGGGTTCGGGACAGCGTCCCGAGAACTTGTCTTTTGACCTTGACCTTGCCCTTGACCTTGCATTATCTCAAGAAAATAAGGCAGCTACCAGTCAAACTGATCTCTGCCTTTTCATATCTTTTTTGAAGCAATCCCCAATCATGCTTGGGTTTTTTTTATAGGAATCCGTGCATCTGTTTTTGTTACACCGCCCGACACGTTACCGTGTTCTGCGACTCCACTCTGGCACTCTTACAGCACACAGAAGGGAACTGCTTAGTGCTGCTGCCTTCCGACCCTGACACGGTTCGCAGGCTCCTGTTGCGTAAGACCTGAGCATCAACGCCGCTTCCCACGGGCAGACTATCAAACACTGCACCTAGAACAGACATCACCCTCACTATAGCGGATTGTGAGTACAGGGCACCGCTGCCTCCCCGGCTAGCACGGAAATATTACCGTCATTTCATTGATTGCAATTTCAAGCTGAACAAGGTTGCTTTCACCTTAAAATAGCTCTATTAGTATAACCGCTTTTTATTCCTCTGTCAATAATGGTTCACTGTTTTTGCGAAACCGTTTAAAAAATAAACGCATTAATTGGCTGCATTCTTCTTGCAAAATCCCTTCCTCAACCTCTACCTGATGGTTAAATCTCGGCTCATTTAAAATGTCCAAAATAGACCCTGCACACCCAGCCTTACTGTTTCTTGTGCCAAAAACTACCTTTGGTATGCGTGCTTGCACCACTGCTCCCGCACACATCGGGCACGGCTCAACCGTAACATAAAGGGTACAATCCTCCAGCCGCCAATCCCCAACAATCTCCGCCGCTTTGTTAATTGCATCAATTTCGGCATGGCGCAAAGGATTTTTGGCGGTATTGCGCAAATTGTGCCCTCGGGCGATAATTTCCCCGTTTCGCACCATGACTGCACCAATGGGTACCTCTCCGGCTGAAAATGCCTTTTTAGCCTCCTCCAACGCCTCATTCATGTATCGCTCAGACTCCGTCATTTTCCGTTCCTTTCTAAGGGGTTATTGCTTGGAAAGAAATAGGTTTCCCCCTCTGTCAGCCCCTTCTGTTATATTCCAATAATCATCCATCCCGTCGCCATTCCAGTCGCAGGGATAAATGGCTTGTCCATATTGAATGTCCTCATTTGAAGAGCGCAGTCCCTTCTCCGTTAAAATATAACGAATGGCAGTCCCTGTGGCATCACAAATATAAACCTCTTTCACACCATCGCCGTTTAAATCGCCGCTGTATAAGGCGCCGTAAAGGCTTTCTACACCCAAATGTGTACTCCATAGCTTGATTAATCCCGTTTCCAAATGATGATATAAGTACAAATCCATTCCGTCGGTCAGAAGATACTCCATTTCTCCGTTGCCATCCAAATCCGCAATATGGCATTGTGTTACTCTATGCCGCAAGGATTCCCGTCTGGTTCTATACCATCCTTCCTCCTCGGCTTCATAGGTTTCCATAACCTGATCTGCAAACAGAAAAAGCTTTCCGCTTGCGGAGCCTAATGCCGTTCCGCCTCCGTCCTCCAGCTCAATTTCTGTTGTCGGCTGTAATAAGGCATCATAAAAAACCACCTTTTCCGCCTGCTGTATTTCCGCTTCCCCCTCAGCATCCGCCTCCGTCTTGTCCGCCAGAAGCACCGCCAGCAAATCCTCCTCGCCGTTTTCCACAAAAACAGCAGAGATTGCCTCTAGGCCTCCTTGAAATCTCAAGGTGCGCATTCTGCTCAGCACACTGCCCGAAAGATGATACAGTTCTATCCTGCCATCTTGAATGGAGGCGACCGTACCGCTGCGGTTCTTTGCGACAAAGCCATCCACAGGTAGGCTTCCGTTCAGCTGACGATAGTCGGTATTCATGCCTGTCCAACTTTCATAGGCAGAAAAATCCCCATTTGTCAAAAAGGGGTTGCGTTCCCGCAAGCTGTATGCCGCATCGTCATATCCGCCGATATAATATACCCCCGAAAGCTGTTTGTTTATAAAAATGAAATTTACGTCCCCCGCAATATCCCCATTGTAATGCAATAGCTCTGCCTCAGCCGTCACACTTTCACTGCCTGCAATCGCTTTCAGCGAATATCCAGCGTCCTGAGAAGCACTGTATAAACGGACATTTTCCTCATTGTCCAAAGGCACCTCACCGCCACGAAAGGTTAAGCTGTCTTTATCATAGCTCCAATAAAATTCGTCCATCACAGCATCCATTTGCTTGATATATGCTTCCTGCTCTTGGGCGGATAAGCTTATGCTTTGATCCCCATCATCACCGGCGCAGCCTGTCATGCAAAAAAAACACATACCAAGCAGCAGCCAAATCGCTTTTTTCATATTCTCATTCCTCTCAAAGGGCTTATTCAGACTTCCTTCAGTCATAAGTAAAATAGGTTTGCCGTGCTGAAACCTTTCCATAGCACAAAGTTTTCTGCGCACAATAACTTTTGCAACCTGCTTTTTTTATATTATATAATAAGCCCATTGATTTTTCAAATTCATTTTCCAAAAGCCATCTCCACCAAAATAACAGCGGCAGCTACGCCTGCAAAATTCGCAAGCAAAGCACACGGCAGTGTATACCGTGTTTTTCTGATTCCTACGGAAAGAAAATACAAGCTCATCGTATAAAACACCGTTTCCGTACAGCTCATCATAACGGAGGAAACTCTGCCCAAAAAGGAATCAGGGCCGAAATTTTGAAAAATATCCAGCAAAAGCCCCGTAGCAGCCGATGAGGAAACCAACCGTATTAAGCTTAGGGGGGCCAATTCCGCAGGAAACCCAACCCGTTGCGCCAAGGGTCTTATAAAATCCGTCATAATATCCAAAAGTCCGCCGGCACGAAAAACCTCTACTGCAACAATTAAACCGATTAAGGTCGGTAAAATATCAACCACCGTTTTCAGCCCTTCTTTTGCCCCCTCCAAAAAGGTTTCGTACAGCTTTACCTTTTTCAGACATCCAAAACAGACGATAAACAAAATCGTAGCAGGGATAATAAAATCCGAAATCACCAATAACAGCCGCATCCAATCACCCCGTTCTATCCATTATTTTTGCCGCAACAATGCCTACAAGCGTCGTGATAAAAGTCGCCGCAATGCCTACCCCCACAATTTCCGCCGGTGCGGCAGAGCCATATTCCGTACGATATGCCAAAATATTCACCGTTACCAGCTGTAAGGAGGACATATTTATGGTAAGGAACATACACATGGCTCCCGTGGCACAGTCCTTTTCTTTGTTCAGCTTTTGCAGCTCCTTCATTGCCATCAGCCCTGCGGGTGTGGCGGCCCAGCCTAAACCCAAAAAATTAGCCGCAAAATTTGCCGCTATGTATTGCCTTGCTTTATGATGCCTTGGCACCGAGGGAAACAGAAAATCCATAGCAGGCGTTAGTTTTTCGGATAAGCTGTCAATCATGCCGCCCTTTTCGGCTATTTTCAATATTCCTGACCACATCGCAACCACCCCGCTCATGGTGATTGCCAATTCCACTGCACTTTTTCCACCGCTTAATACCGCCGCAGTTACCATATCCATGCGCCCCAATGCCGCCGCAGTTAAAATGCCTCCAATGATAAAAAATCCCCATATTGCATCTAGCAATGCTTTCCGCCTCCTTTGTATCTTCCTTTTTTCAGTTTATGCTTGTACCCTGTTGGTTCATGCTTAGAGCCTTTGTGAAATTCATCATTTTACAATGTTCAAATAAATGCTTAATATAATTGAATAAAAATAGGTGCTCTTTTTTTCTTTTTTTTATCATTTTAAGCAAAAAGTGTTTTTTTTACCATTAACAATGCTAAATTTGTATGCTATGTATAAAAAACGGTGTTTTTAGGGCCTAAATTTTCCTTTTATTTCCATCAATTTCTTGTTGTATTTTGTCGAATTTCATGCTAAACTCATTTTATCGTAATACATTTATTGGTAACTGCAAAAGAAAAAATTTCAATCCAGAGGTGAACCAAATGAAATCGACAGGAATTGTTCGTAAAGTAGACGAATTAGGCAGAGTAGTATTGCCTATTGAGCTGCGCAGAAATATGGGAATCGAAATTAAAGACTCTTTGGAAATCTTCGTTGAGGAAGACACCATTGTACTTAAGAAATACGAGCCCGCTGATATTTTCTCCGGCAGTATGGAGGAGCTTATTGACTATAAGGGCAAAAAAGTTTCCAAGGCTACCATCTTGGAATTGGCTAAGCTTGCAGGCCTTGAACTGAAGTAAAACAGACAAATGATTAAAATACCGCTTTTCTTTTAAGGAAAAGCGGTATTTTTATTGACAAGTTATTGACAAGAGTATCTTGTATCTCATAAAATACTATTATTGTGATTAAATTTTGACAAACGAAGGGTGGAAAACTTATGAATACAACGTTTCAAGGCAGCAAAGATTATGTGGCAAGCGAAGAATTAATGCGTTCGGTTAATATCGCCATTGCCCTTCAGAAGCCTTTGCTCATTAAAGGTGAACCAGGAACAGGCAAAACAATGCTGGCAGAAGCCATTTCCGCTGCATTGGGAAAGAATCTGATTATTTGGAATATTAAGTCTACCACAAAGGCACAGGATGGTCTTTATGTTTACGATGTGGTTCAGCGTTTGTATGACAGCCAATTTGGCAACGAAGGCGTTGATGACATTGAAAAATACGTAAAGCCAGGCAAATTGGGCGAAGCCTTTTCTGCCGAGGAGCAGGTAATTCTGCTGATTGACGAAATTGATAAGGCTGACTTGGAATTCCCGAATGACTTACTTTGGGAATTGGACAAAATGGAATTCTATATTCCTGAAACAAAAGCAACCATTAAGGCAAAACAGCGTCCCATCGTTATTATTACCTCAAATGCGGAAAAGGAGCTGCCTGATGCATTCTTGCGCCGCTGTATTTTCCACTATATCGAGTTCCCCGATGAGCAGCAGATGCAAGAAATCATCAAGGTTCATCACCCCGATATTGAAGAACACTTGTTGGAACAGGTTTTGGAAACCTTCTATTGGATTAGGGACTTGTATAATATTCAGAAAAAACCCAGCACCTCAGAGGTTATTGACTGGATTCAGGCTCTCGTTCTCGGCGGTATTGACCCCGACAGGATCAAAGAAAAGGTACCTTTTGCAGGGGTATTGCTGAAAAAGAACGAGGATATTGACACCATGAGAAGATATTTAAAGTAAAAGGCAGGTGAGCCTATATGTTTACTTCATTTTTTTATCTGCTTCGTGCCAGAGGGCTTAACGTTTCCCTAAACGAATGGATGTCTTTGGTCGAAGCATTGGACAAGGGGCTGCACGGGTCCAGCTTTACGGGCTTTTACTATCTTTGCCGCAGCGTGCTTGTGAAAAGCGAAACAGACTTTGATAAATTTGACGGTGCCTTTCTTGAATTTTTTAAGGACATGGAATTTGCCACCGATGAATTGCCGCAAGAGCTATTGGACTGGCTGGAAAAACCTATGGATGAACCCGGAAAAGAGTTTGATATGGCACGTGCCATGGAAAACGAGCGTCTGTCCCAGAGCGATATACAAAAAATGTTTTTGGAACGGCTGGAAGAGCAAAAAGAGGAGCATAACGGTGGCAGCTATTGGGTTGGCACAGGCGGTGTTTCCGTTTTCGGCAACAGCGGCTTTAGTCCCCGCGGGATTCGTGTTGGTGGTACAGGCGGACAGCGTCGTGCCTTCCAAGTGGCAGGGGAGCGTAAATTCCGTGACTTCCGTCAAGATAACACGCTGGATACACGGCAGTTTCAGATGGCTTTTCGCAAGCTCCGTCAGTTCTCCGCCCGTACGGCAGAAGCAAGAACGGAATTTGATATTGATGAAACAATCCGTGAAACCTGTGATAATGCGGGTAATTTGAAAATTGTTTATGAGAAGCCCCGCAAAAATACGGTCAAGCTTCTTTTGCTTATGGACAGCGGCGGCTCTATGGAATATTACAGCCGTCTTTGCAGCGCATTGTTCCAAGCCGTAAGCAAATCCAATCATTTTAAGGATTTAAAGGTATATTATTTCCACAACTGTATTTATTCCAAGCTTTATACCGAGGCGGATTTGAGTCCCCGTGATACGATTTCTACGGACTGGGTTTTAAACAATCTCAGCAATGAATATAAGGTAATCATCGTAGGGGATGCACAAATGGAGCCTTCGGAGCTGTTAAACTCAAGCTACTACTCCTTCGGGGTAAGAAATGAGGTAACTGGCATGGAGTGGCTGCAGAAGTTTAAAGAGAAGTATCCTCATATTGTTTGGCTGAACCCTTCAGAACGTCCGACATGGGGCGGCTGGTGGGCAAAAACCTACGATATTATTCACAAGGATTTTGATATGTACCGTTTATCACTGGATGATTTGAATGCTGCATTAAAAAAGCTTTTGGTTTCCAGATAGTATTTGATCAAAGCTGCATTGACAAAAAAATGTCATTGCAGCTTTTTTTCTTGCCAAACGTTCCAAACTGAGGGCAAAGGCAAAACCTTGAGGGCAAAGGCAAAACCTTGAGGGCAAAAGCAAAACCTTGAGGGCAAAGGCAAAACCTTGAGGGCTTCGCCCTCAAACACCCACAAGGGTTTCCCCCTTGACCCACCTGAACCCGCATAAAATGCGGGTTCTATAAAAGTTTTTGGTCTTGCTTTTTACAAAAAGCAAGTGAGGGTCAATCACTTTTGCTCCGCAAAAGCCGTCTTCGGCGTCTGCCCTATCTTGGGCAGTGAGGGTTCATCACTTTTGCTATGCAAAAGCCGGCTTCGCCGTCTGCCCTATCTTGGGCAGTGAGAGGTGGTGCCCAAGTTTTTGGACAATCTAAAGGGTGTATATCAATGATTCTGATATACACCCTTTTTTTGCGCCCCGAAAAAGGACTTTTTTCCAGCTGTACTGTTTTTTGTGATCGCCACTTTAAAATACGGCTTTTTTTAACCTTTAATAGACTCTCAGTAAAAAAATTGCACTTTTTCATAAAAATGAATTTATTAATCCGTTTTAAAAATAGGTCTTTTTCTTGTTTGAAGCAAATCCCAAGACATAAAAGAATGGGGTATTTCGCAAGATTGCCAATTTCGGCATAACGGCAGTTTCGGAAGCCACAGGTTCCATTTTGGCAGTTTTTCTGCGCCAATGGAACCCTGCATATGCAAACCAAAAAATGGGAGGGATTTTGGTTTGTTTTTGCGGCCTCTTTTCGTTTTTGCACATCTTATCCCTAAATACCTTATGACCAATTCTTGAGAAGCTTCATCTGAATGCAGCACAAACGGAAATTTTGTAGAGGGAGGTGTACCCAAAGGTACGGATTTCCATTTCTATTGTATCAGCGACGCTTTCAATGATGGCAAAGGTATTTCAAAACAGGAAGGCTGTCCAACCGCTCTGCCTCAAGGCAACACAAGTCTTTCAACAAGCTGCCGTCTTTTAAAGAACAGTTTCTCAAAAATACAGTCGGTGGAATATCATCACTGCAAGGTAAGAGAATTTTACTTCCATAACGTATTCCGTCATACTGAACTATCGCTCTTTTTTTGCAGGGATTTACAAATCCATAAGCTTTTATGCTTCCTCTTTGATATAACCAATATTGGTACGAATTACATCACAGGTGTGCTGGAAAGCTGCCATTTCTTCCTCATTGAGGTTCAATTCAAAGACCTCTTCCACACCATTCTTGCCGACTACGCAAGGTGTGCTTACAAAAATATCCTGCTGACCGTATTCACCGTTCAGCTGTGTACTGCAAGGCATAACAGCCTTTTCATCATGGAAAATGGTGTTTACTAAGCGTGCAAGGGTGGACGCAATGCCATACTCTGTGCAGCCCTTGCCAGCAAAGGTTACCCAACCGCCTCTGATTGCTTCCGTCAAAACCGCAGCCTGATCCACATCATATTTTTTATCTTCCTTTGCAAGCTCTGCAAGGGGCTTGCCGTTTACGGTTACGTGTGACCATGGTGCCATCTGAGAATCCCCATGCTCACCCATAGTATATGCCACCAAAGATTTATGGTCGATTCCTGTTTCTCTGGCTAAAACAGCTTTAAAACGGGAGCTGTCCAAGCCTGTGCCTGTGCCAAATACACGGGATTTATCAAAGCCCGAGAGCTTATGCACCTGTCTTGCGATAATATCACAAGGGTTTGTGATGTTAATGAAAATACCGTTAAATCCGGCATCCACCACTTGCTTTACAAAGCTGTTTACCATGCCGATGGATACATTCAGTTCATCCAGACGGTTATTGCTCTTTGTAATCACGCCAACGCTGACAACAACTACATCGCAGTCCTTTAAATCGGCATAGCCGCCTGTACGCACCTCTACTCTATGAGGCAGATAAGCTACACTATCTCTCAAATCCTGACACTCGCTGATTGCTTTTTGCTCATTCGTATCTACTAAAACCAATTCGTCAGCAATGCCTTGCACCGCTAAGCTATATGCACAATGCGCACCAACATGACCGACACCGATAATACCAACACTTCTTGTTTTCATTTTAAAAACCTCCTAAAAAATATATAGTTTCCCTTTTGTATGGGGATGATTATAAACCAAAGCCTGAAAAAACCATATGGGTATAAACCATACTCAATATCATATAAATCGTCAAAATGACCGCAAACGCCGCCATCGTACGCTTTAGAACCTCACCTTCCTTGCCGATGACACCTACGGTTGCACAGGCCGCAACGACGTTGTTCGGGCAGATTAAGTTGCCCAAGGAGGCTCCCGCATTCTGACCTGCAAAAACAGTAACCGGGTTTAACCCCAGCATATTTGCGGCGTTCAAATGCATCGGTGCAAACATAATGTTTGAGCCAAGCCCTGTCCCTGTTATGAAGGAGCCTGCCGAGCCAATGGCAACTGCCGCTGCGGGATACAAAGGCCCCGCCGTATCAGCAATGGTAGTCGCAATCAGCTGAATCATACCGGTCTGACTGTTCTGCATGATATAAGAAACCGTCAATAGGGAACCCATGGTAACCAATACGGGAACCACACGCCTTATCGTTTGCTTCATCGTATCAAAGAAGCCCTCCATGCTAACCCCTAAAATGACACAGCCGATGCAGGCACACAAAAATACAACAACGTCTACCCAAACAATATAGCCAAAGGTGGTAAGGATAGAAAAGGGTACCGTATAGCGAACAACGGGCAACAGAATAACCAATACCAGATACGGAGATAACGCATGGAAGGAGGAAAAACGACGTGCTCCAGCTTCTTTTTCAGTATTGAAGCCGTTTTCTCCTTTATACCGAAATTCCTCGGGCGTTTTGATTTTCACCAGCTTTAAATAGATTACAGAGCAAACGATCGCCAATAAGCCTGTTCCAAGGCTCGTAATTTCAGGCCCTACAAAATTTGAAAGTCCAAACATGATTAAACCTGTACTGATGCCTGCAAACAACAAATAAGGAACAATCCCCTTAAAGCCTTTTTTACCAAAGGCAATCATAACAATTAAAAATGGAATAACAAATACACCAAACATATGAATTCTGCCAACCATCGCTGAATTTAACGCAGCCGTGCTCACACCCTGATCCACCAAGTAGGAACCGCCCGTAATGGTGGTAAGGCCTGCGCCGCCCCATGAGCATGGTGTCGCATCCCCCAAAAGGGCAACCACAATGGCAACAATAGGATCAAAACCCAACCCTACCAAAAACGGAGCGGCAATGGCCGCCGGAGAACCCGCACCCGCAGCACCCTCTAAAAAGATGGGTACCATAAGCCCTACAATGATTAACTGCGCTCTGCGATCATCGGTAACGCCTGCCAAGGTGTTTTGCACCTGCTTCATGGCACCTGACCTTTGCATTAAATTTAACAGCAAAAAGGAGGAAAAAACCAGCATAACGATTTTTGAGCCTTCCTTAATCCCCTTCCACAACAGACCGTCTACCATGGTAACCGTATCCTTAAATACTGCATCCGCAGGGCTGAAGTATGTAAAAGCTAGAATAATAATATACACTAGCCCGATCGGTGCGACCTTCATCGCAGGCATTCTCAAAACAATAATTCCTACCAAAATCAATACCAGGGGGCTAAGCGCCATTACAAAGTCCATCATAACCATCTCCTCTTTCGCTGTTTAAAACAAATCGTTTGTTTATCGTTTCTCCATTTCCAAAAACAAAAGGACCCATGGCGATTGCCACGAGTCCTTTTCCTCTTTCAAATCTAAGAGCCTATTCTCTCTTATTTCTCATATTGCAGAGGCTTTTTCCACATGACAATCAGCACTATTCTTCCCTTTGCCCAAAATAATCACGACGATACTCAGGAGGATAGTGCTAATAATCAGTGCAAGACCATATTGAGTTGTAGAAAATGCAACACAATTCATGGGAAATTACCTCACTTTATTTTTCTAAAAATGGAATAGCAAAACGATACCATGTTATTTTACAGGTGTCAACGACACTTTTTTAGCACCTTTTCTATAAATTGTACACATTTTTATACGAATTTTTTTTTGCACCGACAAAAACACCAATATTTTGCAGTAAAATGTATTTAATCACATACAAAATTTAATATTATTTTATTTATATATATTCTGTATACCGATGTCCACTATTTTTTTCTACGAATTTGTATGAATAAAAATACAAAGCACCGCAGGGCAATTGCCCTGCGGTGCTCACAAACAAATATCTATGAGGAGTTGTATTGCTGACGTTTTATTCGACGATTTTATCAAGCTTCTGCTTCAAAACTGTAGGAGGTGTTACCCCAAGCACAGCATCCACAGGCTTTCCGTCCTTAAAAAATAACATATTGGGTACGCTCATAATCTGATATTTTTGCGCCAAATCCATAGATTCATCAATATCAACTTTAAATACCTTTGCTTTCCCTTCGTATTCTGCGGAAAGCTGTTCCAAAACGGGCCCCATCATTTTGCATGGACCACACCATGTAGCTGAAAAATCAACTAAAACTGGAACCTTACTCTCTATAACTTCTTTTTGAAATTTATCCGATTTAATCTGCAACATTGTTCATTCCTCCTAAGTCTGATTCTAACCAAATTTACAAAACTTATTCTTATTTGCAGTATATCATACGAAAAAGAATAAAGCAATAGTTTTTACTAAATAATAATAATTATTACTCGTACCACTTTGCAGAGGATAAAACTGCAGAAATCACAGCACAATTGCAAGGCTTTTTGACGCTCTCCAAGCCAAAAATTCAGCACGCAGTTCAATGTGCATATGGAAGAAAACAGCGTTTGCCTCGCCTTTCGCTTTGCTCATTCCTAGCTGCATCAAAGCTTTTTTTGACGAAATACAACGCCGCAGAAAATGCCGTTCGTCAGGTTTAAAATTATTCCAGCAAATTTTTTATTTTAAGAATAATTCTTTTTTAAGCAGGCAATAATGATGAATGAGAATGTTATTCTCCCCCATATAATAACATTCTTTCTACTTCTTCCCCTTAAAAGAGGGTATCCTATCCGTCAATGGCGACAATTAGGATACCCTCTTTTCCTATTATTTTAACGCTTCTAATATAGTAAGATATGCCTTCTCCACAGAGGGCATATAGCTTTTTGCCAAGTTGATATTTCCCCCTCTGAGTGCCTCGGTAGCCGGACGTAACGCCGCATAAAGCTGCTCCATGGATAAATTTGCCGCTACGCCCAATAATGTATGCGCCGCATGAAAAGCCGTCGTTTTTTCTTCCGCCTCAAACGCCTGCCGTAGTATTTGCATATTCACATCCGAAGGGAATTTTAATAAAAATTCTTCATATAATGCTTCATTATTCAAAAATCGTTTCACACCACTGTCTAGGTTCACCCCTGCCAGTCTAAGCTTGGTTTTTTTTTCTTCTTCCATCTCTACACCCACTTTGACGTATCTGCATCAAGCCCTTAATTTCTTCAGAAAACCGTAAAAATTCTTGAATCAATAACGGATTAAAGGTTCCACATTCTCCATTGATAATCATTTCCATGGTCTTTTCATGGGAATACGCCTTTTTGTATACCCTATCGCTGGTTAAGGCATCATAAACATCCGCCAAGGCAACAATGTGCGACCATGGAGCAATTTCATCTCCCTTTAATCCATCGGGATAGCCCCTGCCGTCCCACCGTTCATGGTGATGTCTGCATATATCATAAGCATATCGATAAACCGAATTGTGATGGATTGCATCAATTTGATCCAAAAGCTCACACCCCCTTACGGTGTGGGTTTTCATGATTTCAAACTCCTCCGCAGTAAGCCGCCCCGGCTTATTTAAAATATAGTCGGGAATTGCAATCTTCCCAACATCATGCATAATTGCCGCCGTTGCAATGTTTTCTATTTCCTGCGCCTTCAGCCCTTTGCCGAATGCGGTTTTATTCAAAAAAAATAAGGTTAAATCATGTATTCTTTTTACGTGCTCCCCACTTTCACAATCTCGAAACTCGATGGCTGTAGCCAAGACACCAATCATCGCATTGTTTAACCCTTGGATTTCCTTTGTCTTTTCATCCAACTTTACTTCCTGCCATGCAACCTGGTCATTTAAATGGTTGCGCATCGTACAAAGCTCAATCACGCTTTCGATGCGTTTTTTGACAATATGGGGAATTATCGGTCGTTCAATCACGTCCATAACGCCTAATTCATAACCACGCAGCGTGGATTCCTCTGTGCATTCCGCCGTAATTAAAAAAACCGGAACTTTTTCCATAAAGTTTTGCTCATTCAAAATTTCCAGAACTTCAAAACCGTCCATTACCGGCATAATCACATCCAGTAACACCGCCGCCAAATTTTCACCATAGGCTTCAATTGCTTCCAAGGCCTCTTTCCCATTTTTCGCCTCTAAAATTGTGTACTCATCCCGAAAAACTTCACGAACGATTACACGGTTTAATTCAACATCATCAACTACCAACAGCGCTCTCTTTTCCTGTGTCGCCATGTTTTTCCTCCTATAACAGACCTTGACGGATAGAATTATTTGTCAAAATTTGCAAAAGCTTTCCTTCGTTCACCATAAGGGAACAGTGCCGTAAAGTTTTCAGAAAACTATAAAACACCCTCCCCTTATGTGTCAAACCCTTTCAGAAGTATCCACCGCCAAAAAGGTGCACCTTACTTGTGAAAGCCCGTTAAAATTGTTCAATATCTATAATGTCTGGGGTATAACCTTGCTTTAACGCCTTTTGGCAAATGGAATAAAACATATCCGTATAATCGCTTAAATAAAAGGCTCTTTCCCCCAATGCTTCCTCAAGGTTTTGAATGCCCTTTTCCTGTAAAAAAAGCTTTACCTGCTTTGCGGTTGCTTTTGCAGGATCAACCAGTTTTACATTTGCCCCTACAATGGTTCCAATACACTGCTTGAGCAGAGGATAGTGCGTACAGCCCAAAACCAAGGAATCTATCCCTTTTTGCATTAATTCCTCCAGATAACGTTCTGCGGCCAGACGGGCCACTTCATTATCCGTCCAGCCCTCCTCCGCCAAAGGAACAAAAAGAGGGCACGCTTTGGAAAAAACCTGCATTTGGGCATCCTTTTTACAAATCATTTTTTCATAAGCCCCTGAGCGCACCGTGCCCGCCGTGCCAATGACACCGATTTTCTTGTTTTGTGTGGTACGAAGTGCCTCTGCCACCCCTGCATCCACCACCCCAAAAATAGGCACTTCAAAGGCTTTATGCAGTTCCTCCAAGCTGTTGGAGCTGGCTGTATTGCAGGCAACAATAATCGCTTTTACTTGCTTTGTCAGCAAAAAACGGACATTCTGCTTGGAAAATTTCGTTACTGCCTCCTTTGACTTACTGCCATAGGGTAAGCGTGCGGTATCGCCAAAATAAACAATATTTTCATGGGGCATAACCTTCATGACCTGTTTTACAACGGTCAAGCCGCCCACACCTGAGTCAAATATACCAATCGGTCTTTTATCCATAAGGTTCCTTCTTTCTTATCAGCCTCGGATTCCATTATCTCTGGCAATTGCCAACTCAATCAAGCAGTCCATCAGTTCCTCTTTCGTAACACCTGCCGTTTCCCAGAGCATCGGGTACATACTAATGGCTGTAAAGCCGGGCATTGTATTAATTTCATTAAAAAGAACACGACCGGTTTCTTCTTCCATAAAGAAATCCACACGGGCTAACCCGCTGCCATCCACCGCCTGATATATTTTTGCGGCGATTTTGCGTATTGCTTTTTCTTCCTCCTCTGTAATCGGTGCCGGAATAATCGTACGGGATTCGCTGTTGTTATATTTTGCATCATAATCATAAAATTCTGCCGCCGACAAAACTTCACCCACACCGCTCACACTGGGTGCTTCGTTGCCAAGCACAGAACATTCAAATTCTCTGCCGATAATTGCTTCCTCTACAATAATTTTTCTGTCAAACTCTGCCGCAAGGTGTAACGCCTTCGTCAAAGCTTCTTTATTCTTCGCCTTGCTGATGCCAACAGAGGAACCTGTATTTGCAGGCTTTACAAAGCAAGGGTAGCCTAATTTTTTCTCTACCCGCTCCACCAGCTTATCCATTTCCTCCAAATCGTCTTTGTAAAACCAAATATATTTTGCCTGCGGAATCGCAGAATTTTTTGCTATCAGCTTTGTAAAAACCTTATCCATGCAAACAGCAGAGGATAAAACCCCACACCCAACATAGGGGATGCGAGCCATTTCCAAAAGCCCCTGAATGGTTCCGTCCTCACCCCATGCACCATGCAGCGCAGGAATAACCACATCAACAGGGATTACCTTCACATGACCATTCACAATTTTTAACAGCGCTTTCTGCTTCGCATCCGGGCTTAAAATAGCGGGTGTTGCATATTTCTCCCACTGACCGGTACTGATATGTTCCAACGGGCCTGTATAAATAAGCCATTGCCCCTCCTTCGTAATTCCCACGGGGATAACCTGATACTTCTTACTGTCTAATACCTTTAGCATTGTTGTTGCAGACATTCTGGAAACCTCATGCTCCGATGACTGCCCGCCGAATAATACGATTACAGTTTTTTTCTTCATGTAAAAACCTCTTTTCTGCTCCTGCAAGCTGAGTCCAATCAGTACCATTATATGCAATCTATCTTTCGCTGACAATAAAAAAATATATAAATCGTTCTTTTTAGCTTATTCACTGCAAAAAAAGAGGTCGTTCTCCTGTGTTCCGTCAAAGGAGCGACCTCTTGATTTTTAAATATGAAGCATATTCTTATTTTGAAGGCTTAGATATCTATCATTCATTCCCCTTTAAAAGATGGGAAATGGATTTGTACAGCAAAAAGGTCATGGTGCAGTTAATCCCCGCCTTTAACAAATTGAAAGGAATAATAATGGGAACCAGCATCGCAAGAACAACCTCTAAGGGCTGACCCATGAATAACGGTGTGAAAATCATGTTCATGATTACCATAGCCACAGTCTGCACCAACGCACCAGCCAACAGCGCAAGCACTGCATTTTTTCTAGTTTTATTTCTTTTGTAAATACTGCCCGCAGTAAAAGCACACCCACCTGTTGCAACAATGTGCATCACAATGCCAATGATGCCGCCGCCTGCACTAACCGTCAACCCCTGTACAACAGAAACAACGATTGCAAGCAGTAAGCCTGCCACAGGACCAAACGCAAATGCACCAATTAAAATGGGAATATCCGCAGGGTCATACTCCAAAAAAGCCGCCGCAGGAATCAGCGGAAAGTGAATTGCCGCAACCAAGACAACAGAGATTGCCGCCAGCATTGCCAAGGACACCATAACTCTTGTGGACATTTTTCTATTATTTTTTGTTACCGTTACTTTTGAAGATATATTTTCCATTTTTACTTCTCCTCCATTTTTTGTCTAAAATTTTCAGGCCAATCGCCAAGGAATAAAAGCGAACTTTTTCTTTCAGGAAATACTGCATCATTCCGTTCGTCCAGATGCAAATAAATGAGCATACAGGGCTTTCATCAAGAATTGTGCGGTGCTGCCAAATTGCAAAAGAAAAAGCCTGAAAATCTTCAGGCTAAACAAGCAAAATAAAGGCTGACGCAACCTCGCAGAAAAAAACACGTTTTCCCGTGCGAAAAAACATCAAACTTTTATTCTTCTTCCATCCAGACTATACTGTCGGTTTTGGACTTTCACCAAATCCTGCGTAAATACGCTCGCGGACTTTACCGCCGATCGGGAATTTCACCCTGCCCTGAAGAATTTCATATATTCAATTACAGACACATTATAAAGCTATGCGCAAAAAATGTCAACTGTAAATCGCAATATTTTTCTGTATTTTACTGCATATTTCGCCAAATTTGTGCTGAAAAATCACCGCTTTTCCTGTTTTTCCTCTGTGGCATCGGCTTCCTTTTTGTTATCACGGGCTGCTTTTTTCCGAAAAAAGCTGATGCCCAAATTTAACAAAAACATCGCCAATAAAAAACCTAAAAAAACAGGCAAAACCGCTGGAATTTCTTCCAGTTCACTTCCAAAAGAAAATAAATTCAACCCATCAGCCCCTTTTTCTTTTTTCACTGCTGTTTCTTTTCATAATGAATATGCATGAAAACTTTTTAGAAAATAAAGTTTGTACTCATACATTCTATGTGATTTTTCTTTCTATGTAAATATTTATCCACACATCTGTCTTTCATTTTTATTGCAAATCAAAACCACGCGTTAAACGCGTGGTTTGCACTAGCCCTAGAAGGGCATTTTACTAGCACAGCGTCTTAAGACGCATTGAATGTTCCACCAACCG
>RZZU01000111.1 GCA_009929735.1 Clostridia bacterium
TCTACAAAGGGTTTGGGACAAATCTTCCCAACCACGTCAAAATGTCGAATGACGTTTTCTATGGGAACATTGTATTTTTTCATTAACATTTTGCACAGCTCTGCTGCATTCGCCATTGTAGCTTCTGTAAAGTCAGAAACTCCATTTTTCTTGGTATCGCACAGCTCTATGGAAATGCTATTGGCATTGGTACATTTCCTGTACCACTTTCCACCCCCAGTTTTAGCGCTGGAGGGATATTTCTTGCCCCCTACACTCCATGCGATACAGTGATCCGGCACACTCTGGATGATTTCTGTATCGTCAACAAAGTAATGGGCCGATGCGTTTACGATGCGGTCTCTAAAGTATCGCCCATTGGAAGCAGCTTTATCGCCATCATTTGCTGTATAGTGTATAACGATATATTTAATTGTTGAAGTACTTCTTTTCCCACCATAATTTTTCTGATTCGCGAGCAAGCTCTTAATCTCCATTATCCATGACCTCCTCTTTTCCTTTTTGATACTGGGTGCCAAAATAAAATGCCACTACCACGGAGAAGATAGTGAGAAACTGTTCTCCTGAAATTCTCCCTACAATTGATAAATACGAGAAAACTACCGTCAAAAGAACAGTTACGATGCTTTTTACCGTTAATAAGTTTTGAATTGTAACTTTTGTGGTTTCATTCATTGTGTTTGCCCCTTTCTTTTATTCCATCGTTGTTCTTGTCTTTTGTCCTGTGCAGCAATCCATCTCTGGAAGATGGTCATAACACCACAAATACCAAGTTCCGTGCCAAATATCCGCAAAGCGCTATCTACTATAGCAGAACTATCCACGCCATGTTGTGCCTGGACCATCCCCCAGACGACAATCAAAACACAGAAAATTAAAGAGGATACCACAATCGTTGTCATGGTATCCCCGTTTACCTTCCATTTCAATTTTTTCATGCTATTCCCCCTCCCAGTTATGGGCGGATGTATTTAGGTGCTTTTCCAGTTTTTTATGCGCATCTGTTACACCGCCATTTGCCCCTAGCTGCTTCAAACCATCAAGTGTCGCAAGTAGCGCGAAACAAATGATGCACTGCTCCTTTTTGATATTTTGGATTTCTATGTCTTGCACTTTTTGACGTTCCATCCAACGAAATGCCCGATACAAGATTACACCTAAAGTACCCAAGGCTCCTGCCAGTGCAGCCAGCTTGATAATCGTATCCCCGTTAACGTACATTTTCTTCACCTTCTCCCGTTTCTACCTTTATAATAGTGTCTGTTTCTTCCTATTATATAGAGCCCGTTTCTTCCTTTATAATATAGT
>RZZU01000006.1 GCA_009929735.1 Clostridia bacterium
CATAATTTCCTCCTAATCTATGGACAATTATAGCGCAAAAATAGACCCCATAAAAGAAGCAGTTATTTTTTAACTGTCCATCTTATAGGGTCCATTTTACAAAGTTTATGCGGTTTTTTATTTTTTTAGATATAGAGAATCTTGACGCATGAGTGATATAAGGATTGAAAAAAATGACAACGAATCAACAAAGGCAGTCTATTCTATGATATGAATTACTTTAGCAGCTTCTTTGATCCATGCTTGTTGTTGGGGTGGCAGCATAAAAATATGCTGACTTAAACGGTTGCATAGAATCACCTCGCTTGTGCGTAAATCAGATTGCTCCCATTGGGAATAGACAAGGTATTTTTTTGTAAATGCCGCAAGCTCGGCAGGGCTTAATACTTGAAAAATAGCCGACATTTCAGTTTCGGCTAATTCAGTATCAAGTAGGACATCCTCTAAATCGGCAAGGGAACGGACATTTTCTTTTATCAACTTAATTTTCGCCGCAGAGCTTTGGCAACACATAATTTCTTCTGCAATTTTTCGGTATAGTTTATCATCCATTTTATTGCCAAAGGAACATTGAAGTATAGGCGTGTTTTGGGGATATTGCGGGATGAGAAAAACGCTTTTGGTTGTATCCATGGTAATCGCCAATTCTATTGTAGAAGCAACTTTTTTGAGGCTTTTTTTTAGATATTGAAAGGTAGATTCGGACAAAGAAAGCTCTATTTTTAATGCCTCCAATGCGTAGAATAATTGATATTCAATTTCAGCCTTGTTACTAAATATTTCTTCAAGATATGCGATGTCAGAAAAGCTTAGTTTCAAGCTTTTTACATCCTTATGAACAAGGATACAGCCAAGTGCACAGATAAAAACTGGTTCAAAAAGATTTATCAACAGATTTTGATAGTCTGTATGATACGCACAAAGTAAATGATGAATATTATCTGAGGGAAATCTATTGCAAAAATCATTTTCGTAAAAGATATTTTCCAAATACTGTTGGATAAACTCTATTCCGACGAAGTCACTGACCTCATGGTCAGTGGGGTAGTCCGCAGTGATATGAATTTCCTGCGCAAAAAAATCGGGTCGATAAAGCTTGAAAAAGCCATGAATACCATCCACAATTGTTGAACGATAGAAAATATTTGGGGTATCAAGGAGATTGCTTATGATATGACTATGGAGAAACTTTGATGTATTTATCAGTGTATCCATTTGTTTTCTTCCCAATTGATATAGCAAATCGATGCGCTCTTTTTGCAAAGCCTCTACAGCTTCATCAGGGGAAATATAGTTTTTTAGATGGATGCCAATGGTAAACAGAATCGAGGTCAGTATTTTTTCCGCAGTTTCTACCCGAATAGAACTGCTGTCCCCATTGTTATATTGTTCAGTGAGTTTTGCTAAAAGAGTAAGGCAATCAAGCTGTATTTTTTCCAATTCCTTATCAGACAACAATCCCACCAAATAAGCCTGCTCCATAAGAGATTGAGCATAGTGTGCATTCTTTAAGTTCAATTTGTCAAGTTTGCTTCGTTTTTCAATATTCCCCATCGTCATCCTCATCTTCCTCGTCGACAGTATCACAATCGTCGGCGGCATATCCATATCGTAGGTTCCTCGCCAATCGATCTAATTCACGCCCTGACAGCAATTCCAAAGATCCTTGACATACTCCGTCATAGGACTGTTTCATAAAATGAATCAAATCATCATCGCTGAATAAGTCAAGGGCTTCATTTTTGTAATAGTAGAAGATTTCTATCAAATCGTGTAAGGTTTGCTCATAATGATTTGAGGAAAGATAGGGAGAGTCTAAAAATTCATAGATCAGTTTCTCTATCACACCTCCGCCAAACTCAATTCGCCCATTTTCTTTTAATGCAAAGGTGCGTGTTTCTACTAATGCAACTGCTTGTTGCTCTGTAAGGACAAGGCCATAACGAGCAGTAAGGTCATTGTATTTTAAGATTTCTTGAACAGCTTGCGTTTGAATTAAGGTATTGCAGTTTAATATCGAAAGTGCAAAGCTCAATGTGTATCACCTCGCATATAAAGGTTAAAAATATGAACGGCTTGATGTACAACATATTCCTTCAATTCTGTTTCGTTTTCAATTAAACCTCTGCCTGAAATATAATTTGAAACTTCACCGATAATGTAACAATGAATATTGTGCACAACACGGTCAATGGTTTCTATTGTGGGGGTAACTCCAGCCATTTCTGTCCAAATTTCAGTTGCATAGTGCAATAATTCTGCGTGTGATTTTTGGATTGCAATACGATTGCTTTCTGGCTGATGCTCGCCGATATATACAAGCCAAGCTAAACGAAACCAACCCTTGTTCTCTAAATATACCTGCAAAAAAGTGTGAAAGAAACAATTTAGCTTCATTTGTGCTGTGGTTGTTTCGAAAAGATTATCCCTCATTATCTGCATAAATACCTCTTGCAGATTGGTATGGGTTTCCCAAAGCAGGTCCGTATAGGAAGAGAAGTAGTTATAAAGGTTTGTATGTGCGCACCCAAGAGTGCGGGCAATTTCTCTAAGATTTAGGCTTCGCAAATCCTTTTTATTACGTATTAAGTCCAGCGCAGTATCTATAATTTGTTTTTTTGAAATGCTTTTTTTCATTTTATCACCTCACAAGTTACCTGCGGTAATTACCATTGGTAATTAGATTTTATCGCCGGAGTTCTCTCTTGTCAATAGGATTGTCAAAATTGCGCTGAATATTAACCCAGTCACCGGTTCGAAACGAGCAAAGTCAAGAAGCTTCGCCAATTTATGCAACAAATTATGCAAAAAATTGATGGAATCCTTGTGAAAAACAACAGCCCAAGAAATGATAAATATAACTGATAGTAGTATCGTATGAATTTTAGCGATATATAAGGGATTTTTATAAAGCTCTTCCTATTGAAATTTTTCTTTTTTTAAGGTTATAATTATTTATGCAGTTTTAACGAGTTATGAGGTGGAATTTTGAAAAAGAAATATACAATTGGCGAAACGGCATCCTTATTAGGAATTTCAACACAAACATTACGTTACTATGATAAAATTGGCTTAATTTCTCCAGGGTATACAGACGAAAGCACAGGCTATCGATATTATTTCTACAATCAATTTCACTATATTGATAGAATCAGGTACCTTCAAAGTCTTGGTATGCAGCTTGAGGATATACGCAAAATTATACACTGTGGCAGCGTAGATTTGCTGCTGCCTTATTTGCGAAAAAAAAGAGATGATGCAATACAGGAAATAAAGGAAACCGAAGAAAGAATTAAAGATATCGAGTGGTATATTGATTATTTTACTTATATCAATAAGGGGAGAAATTTAGATAATTTATATAAGGTTCAAAAAGAGGAAAGATATATTTTAAGTGTTCCCTGTTTTTATAAAGAACAATTGCCACAGATGGAAATTCGTTTGGCCGCCGCAAAAAGCAAAATTGAATATACCCACACAAAATTTAGAAGGCAATATGGATATAAAATAGATGTAGAGGCTTTACTGAAAAAAGAATTTTACCCAAGAGAGTATTTTGTTTATTTCAGGGAAAAGCCTAATTTGGACAAGTCGTTGTACGATGTGATTCCAGCTGGAGAATATTTGTGTTTTCAGACACAGGCGTTATCGGAAAATTGGGATATTAATATGCTTACAAATTATTTTGTTAACAAGCCCAAACCCAAGATGGTACTAGCTATGGAATTTGAGGATAATTTGGTCGATTATTCTGATGCACAGTATGAAGTGCAGATACTTCTTTAGCAATAAATACTAATTGACATTATAGTAGGAATAAGAATTACCATTTTATTAATGAAAATTTAAGAAAGTGGTGGGTTATTTGTTGAAACAAAGCACAGAAATCCTTTATAAAGGAACGGAAGATAGAGAAGGTGCGATTCATCCGGAAACGCCGCCGATATACCCTTCTTCAGCATATATCATTGAAGATACTAGGGATTATGATTTTGCAAACAATGGCGGAAAATATTTTTATAACAGAACAGCGAACCCCAATAGAGATGGATTGGCAGAGGCTATCTCATATTTAGAAAATGGTGAGGCTACCTTAATTTGTTCCTCTGGCATGGGGGCAATTTCCACGACGTTGTTAGGGCTCTTAAGATGTGGCGACCATGCAGTGTTTAATAAAAGTATTTATGGTGAAACAATTGAGTTGATAGAGATACTAGAAGGTTTTGGAATAAACGTTACTTTGGCGGATTTTACAGATATTGCAGAATTTGAACATGCCATGAAAAGTGGCACAAAGGTTGTTTATACAGAAATCATTGCAAATCCTTTGACACAGGTTGTTGATATTGAAAAAATCAGCAAAATAGCACATTCATATGGTGCCACTGTCGTTGTAGATAGTACATTCACTACGCCTTTTGTCATAAAGCCGCTTGATTTTGGTGCAGATATTGTCCTTCATAGTTTGACAAAATTTTTTGGCGGACACAGCGATGTGACAGGCGGCTCTATTACAGCAAGCAATGCGATGATAAAAAAGCTTAGAACAAGTTATTTATTATTGGGTGCAGCACTGGATGCAAATTCTGCATGGCTTTTACAAAGAAGTATCAAAACAATGGGGTTAAGAATGAAAGCACAATTGGATAATGCAACGCTTGTTGCAGAAGCATTGAGTAAAAATCCTCAAATTAAGTGCGTGTATCATCCCAGTTTAACGAACCATCCGCAGTATGAATTAGCCAGCCAAATTTTTTCCTATGGATATGGGGCGATGATTAGTTTTTCCGTAGAAGACAACAGAGAAAAAGTGGACGAATTTATCCGTCGGCTAAAAGTAATTAAGTATTTAGGTACCCTAGGTGGAATCAGAACGACATTAGCTCACCCTGCAACAGCCTTTCGAAATGAATTTACAGAAGAGGAGTTGAGAAAAATGGGTATCCATGAGGGACTCATTAGAATTTCGACAGGCGCAGAAGATGTAGAAGACTTAATTGAGGACTTGAACCAAGCACTAGAGGTATTTAACTAAGTATAGACGTTGCAATCCATGTTTCAATAGGATCGGAGGGGGTTTTTAAAAGATGGAAAATATCTTAAATGTATTATGGGCAATTTCGGACTTTTTATGGGGAACACCTATGACAGTTGCACTGGTAGGAACAGGACTTTATCTTACAATTAAATTTAGATTTTCTTACATTACTAAAATGAAGTTTCATTTTAAAAACACATTTGGTAAAATGTTTAAAGGTGGCGAAGGGGAAGGAACGGTTTCGGGATTTGCAGCTGCGTGTACAGCTATGGCCAATACCATTGGTGTAGGAAATATAGGTGGTGTTGCAACGGCAATTACGATGGGCGGTCCAGGTGCGATATTCTGGATGTGGATGTCAGGACTCTTCGGAATGAGTACAAAAGCTTGTGAAATTATTCTAGGACAAAGATACAGAGTAAAGTATGAAAAATCAATGGACGAATATCTTTGTGACAGATCCTTTGTTATGAAAAATGCCCTTGGATGGAAAAAAGGGTCTATTATCCTTGCGGTATTTGTATTTATTTTTGGACCTTGGACAAATGCGGTTCAAACAGAATCTGTAACAAGCTCTCTTTATGAAGCATTTCAAATTCCTCCGATTATCTCCGTTGCTGTCATTGGGTTTACATGCTTTATAACAATTGCAGGAGGTTTAAAGAGAATTTCCAGTGTTATGGAAAAAGTAGTGCCATTTATGGCTTTGGCGTACATAGTATCAGGAATTGGGATTTTAGTAATGAATATTGAAGCCGTTCCTGCTTGTGTGGCATTAATTTTTAAAAGCGCTTTTACACCTATGGCCGGAGTTGGCGGTTTTGCAGGTGCCTCGGTAAGAGAGGCGATAAGATATGGTATTGCTCGTGGGCTTTATTCCAATGATGCGGGAACCGGTTATGGTATCGTTGCTCATGCGTCAGCGCAAACAGACCATCCTGTGCGCCAATCCTCTTGGGGCTGGGGAGAAGTATTCTTGGACACCATTGTTGTTTGTTCGGTTACGGCATTATCGATTATTCTTACCAATTCTTATATTGATTTCCCCGATATTACCAGTGCACAATTGACTACAGTAGCATTTAAAGTTGCTTATGGAAAATTTGGCGGTTATTTTATGGCCTGCGCAATTTCAGTTTTTGCTTGGACTACGATTATCGGAATGTATTATAGCTGTGCAAAGTCGGTAAACTATGCGCTTGGTGATACTGAGTGGAATAAAAAGTTTGCACCGGTTTATATGGTATATTTCTTAATTCCTGCACTTGTATTTTATAATATAGAGGCAGATATGCTTTGGGCATTTACGGATATTTTAAGTGCGATGTATGTAATCATTACTTTGACGTTTATTTATGCAAAACGTAAAGAGATATTTAGATTATATAATGATTTCTGGAACCGCTTTATCCCTGAATTAAATGCAGGAAAAAAACCGGAAAGAGTTTCTTATGAAACCATTGAGCATGACAATAAAAAATAATTAGTTCTAAATAAAGTGCCTTAAGAAGAATTCTTAAGGCACTTTCAGCGGAGGGCATCATGGATTTTATCAAGCGTGCATGGGTAGAGATTTCTATTGAAAATCTAAAGCATAATTTTTATAGAATAAAGGGCTTACTCGGAAAAAATGTGAAGGTTATGGCTGTTTTGAAAGCCAACGGATATAACTGCGGTGATGTGAGAATAGCGCAGGAACTAGCTGCTTTAGATCAGCAGATTCAATTTGCGGTATCCAATGTTGAGGAGGCTGTTCACTTAAGAAGCGGCGGAATAGAAAATCCCATTCTTATCCTAGGCTATACGCCTCCTGAATATGCGCACCTATTAGTGCAATATGATCTTACCCAAACGTTGGTGTCCTATGAATATGCATTAGAGTTTGAAGAAGCACTCCGTAAGGCTGAACAAAAATTGAAAATCCATATAAAGCTTGATACGGGTATGGGTAGAATTGGTATTCGTTGTTATGACGGTTACTTTTATGAGGCGACAGATAAAGTAAAAAAAATTTGTACCTGTACTCATTTTCAGGTAACTGGATGCTATACACATATTGCAACTTTTTATGAAAATGATGAAGACTCTGTGAATTATGCAAGACTTCAGTTTCAACGATTTAAAAAATTTACGGAAACATTATTGTTGGAAAATATTGTTCTTGGAATTTTACATTGTTTGAATTCAGCCGGTACCGTGAATATGCCGGAAATGCAGTTGGATATGGTAAGAGTAGGAACGCTCATTTATGGTGCATTGCCCCAAATCAATAACCATAATGATATTGTGTTTCGACCAATTGTAACAATAAAGTGCCGTGTTGCGAAAATAAGTGACGTTAAAGAAGGCGATTTTATTGGGTACAGCAGAGCTTTTTGTGCGGATAAAGAATTAAAAGCAGCTGTTTTGACCATTGGGTATTCTGATATATTACGTTTGGGATCAGGCAAAGGCTTTGTTTTGATTAATGATGTGGCGTGCCCTGTGATTGGCGGTGTTTGCATGGATCAGATGGTAGTCGATATATCGGGTGCGGGTGAAGTGAAAACAGGGGATATTGCGGTGATTCTGGGTCAATATCATAATAATGAGATAGATTTTGCAGCAATGGCAGAATTTTTACAATGTGGTGAAGAAGAAGTATATTGCCACATTACCTATCGTCCAACTAAAATATATGTATGATTCACCTTAAGCTATTAGGATATTCTGATGGCTTAAGCCTATTTATAAACATAAGCAGGAAGCCTATATGAGAAATAGTTTTGAAAAAGATTTCAAAGAAAAAAGTAATTATTTTGGAGGGTACAATGACTAGAGAGCTTGAAATAGTGGCGTGTGGATTCAATGATGAAATTTGGCGTACAAAGGCGTTGGCAGAACAACCAAAGCTCCGAAAGCAGAGCTTTTAATCTGTCGCAATGCTTATCACAGAACTGGTAGTGCCTCCATTAAAGAAATGCTTCCTTCGATTAGCGGCTAATAAAAAATCAGGAACCTCTTACTATTTCCGAATATATAACAAATCAAAAAAATGCCGCAAAGGGAACAACAGGATTAAAAATGCAGCGTTATGCAGTGAGCAGATCATAACGTGCACCAAGCAGCCCCCCATTTGTCAGCTGTGTCATGTTCAGGCGTATTTCAAGAATAGATGCAACTTCAGTTGCTTGATAGGTGTTCCTATTTTGCATCACTTTTTCAAAATCACTCGCATAAATACCACTGCTTATGTTTATAGTTCAGGCGAATACGAAAAAGCAAATTACATTATAAAAATACAAAATGTAATTTGCTTTTTTTGTTGATATTTGGTAAAATAGAAATAGCTGAAATGTATTCTAACAACGCAGTAATTTCTGTATATTTTTTTGAATAACATATATTATTAAACATTAATTTGTAACTTTCCTAAAAAGGCCAGAGGGCTAATAAAAATAAGGATTTTATTGCGGTGCTGTAGTAAATCTGAGAAGTTTTATGAAAAAAATGATATAATATTTTTGTAAGTTACACTTTATACGCATCATCGAATATCATTGAATTATTAGAAAAAAATAGAAAAAAATAAAAATCAGAGAAAAAAAGTATTTCAAATTGCTGTTTTCTGATATTATAGATATGCAAAGAAAAAAGTCTGAGAGCCGAGAAAGTAAATAGGTGGCAAAAAATGCGATATTTACCAATACATCAAATAAAAGAAGACTCCATACTCGCAATTCCGGTGTATAACGATAGCGGAAGTATTCTTCTAAACGCAAATACAGTATTGAAGCATGCCTATCTTACCAAATTATCGACACTTGGATATTCGGGGTTATATATATATGATGGTATTTCCGATGGTGTCGTTGTAAACGAATTGCTTTCTCAACAGATCAAAAGAAATACAGTAACAGCATTAAAATCACTAAATCTGGATTCCTGCAGGCTGATGGCACATTCCATTGTGGATGAATTGCTGGACCAATCCGATGTTTCGTTTGACATGATCAATATTGCTGCATTTGATAATTATACATATATTCATTGCCTTAATGTGGCCGTTTTATCGGTGATTGTAGGTATTGGAATGGGCTTAAATTATTCTCGGCTAAAGCATCTTTCAGAGTCAGCGTTGCTTCATGATATTGGGAAAATTTCTATTAGTCTTGATATTTTAAATAAAAAGGGCAAGCTCACGGATGATGAAATGAAAATTATTCATTCCCATCCCGAAGAAGGATACAATATGATAAAAGATAATTGTATGATTTCGGGTCTGGTGAAAAATGCAGTGCTATCTCATCATGAAAATGAAGATGGCACTGGTTATCCTCGCCAGCTGGCAGGGAAAAATATACATATTTATGCCAAGATTATTCATGCCTGTGATGTATATGACGCCTTGGTGTCGAATAGGGTTTATCGAAAAGCAATGAATCCGGCAGATGCGCTCGAATATTTAATGTCAAATTGTTATATTATGTTTGATGTAAACTGTGTTAAAAAAATATTGGAATATGTATCACCATACCCTACTGGTATTACTGTTGAGCTATCCAATGGGCAAGAGGCGATTGTGGTTCAGCAAAACCGTACGCATCACTTAAGACCAAAGGTTGTCATTACCGAAACCAAAGAAGAAATTGATTTAATGGAAGTTTTCAATTTAACAATTGTAAAGATATTGACATAAAGCAAAAAAACACTCCCTATTCCTATATATAATTGCCGTTTCAAGCGGCAGATAAAGTAGAATAGGGAGTTTTTTGGGCTTTAGGGAAGCCCCCATTTGCTTCAGTTCATTTCCAATGGGGAAGGGATTCAAAACAACTTTTGATAAATCATATCAAAGCAGAGAGGCAAAAATGGGGATTGCAGCCTGCAAACAAAAATGAAAGCTATGGAACCGCTGATTAATTCCGTGTGCACATTTAACTGCTTGGTAAATTTTCCACTTGGACGGCGTCAAAAGGCCTCGCAAATGCGCTGCGATTTCTGCGTTTTTTCCCTTGCCAATCGAAAAACCTCCTCGATCATCTGCAAACCCTTCATTTAAGCAGCGGTTCCCTCTATGAAACAAAGCAATCTTCGTAAAAGTTTCAAAGAAAAAAGCCGAATCTGTTTTTGCAAATTTATCGATATTCAATGATTTCAATGCCGTAACTTTTAAAAATATCATAGGCATGGTTTATTTGCGCTGCTGTAGGTGTTGTAAACGGAATAAATTTATCCTCGATACCTAAAGAAATATACTTGGCTTTTCCCAGCGCATGATATGGAAGCAGTTCAATATTGGCTGTTGGTAAGTTTTTAAGGATAAACTGTGCTGTTTTTTCAATATTTTCATCATCTAAATTTACTTCAACGATGGTTGGTATGCGAATGGTCATTGGAACGCCTGTTGCATATATTTTTTTTGCATTTTCCAAGATTAATTCGTTGCCGCAGCCAGTGAAATTTTTATGCTTTTCGCTATCCATATGCTTGATGTCCAGAAAAATATGGCTGAATTTCGGTATTAAATCTTGCACTGTCTCAAAATCAAAGTGGCCGCAGGTTTCAACCCAGCTATCAATACCCAATTCTTCAAATTTACCTAATAGAACTCTCATAAATTTATGCTGCAAAAAAGGTTCGCCACCGGAAAAAGTAACGCCACCGCCGGAATATCGAAAAAATAAAGCATCTCGTTCTATTTTTTTCACCAAAGCAGATGCGCTTTTTTCGGTGCAGGCAATATCCAAGGCTTTTTGCGTACAAACCTCAACGCATTTTCCGCAAGCAGTACAGGTATCATTGGGACGTTCCATTTTGCAGGGAATTAAATCGATAGGGCAAGCAGTGGCGCATTTCATACAACCAATACATTTATGTCGATAAAAGACCAATTTACTTTTTGTTGTCCAAGATTCGGGGTTAGCGCACCATTGGCAGCGCAGTTTGCATCCAGCAAGGAATATCGTTGTCCTTACGCCATCACCATCATGAATAGAATAGTCCTGCATTTGGATGACGATGCCGGTATTTGAACATTCTTCCATAAAGACCTCCTATTTTTAGATGCCTGCTCCCCAAAAAGGAGCAGGCAAATTGTTTTTAAAATTTACATGGTTGTATGTGCTGTTCTGGAAATAATTGCTTCCTGCATTTCGGGAGAAAGATTTACAAACTGCGTGCTGTAGCCTGCCACACGAACCAAAAGATCTTTGTATTCCTCAGGATTTTTCTGCGCCTTACGAAGCACCTCCGTGGAAAGGGTGTTAAATTGCACATGGAAAGCGCCAAGGGAAAAATAAGCACGGATGATATTTCCCAAGTCTTTTCTCCCCTTTGGTGTCTTTACCATTTCCTCGCTTAAACGCAAATTGAGCAGTGTGCCCCCTGTGTGCACATCATGGTTCATCTTTGCGCTGGAGCGCATTGCTGCAAGGGGGCTGGATACATCGCTTCCGGCATAAGGGGAAACGCCTTCAGTGATTGGCTTTGTTGCCTCTCTGCCGCAGGGGGTTGCACCGACTACCTTTCCTGTTGGAATATAGTTGGAAATTCCCATGAAAGCCGAGTTAAATTTCGAGCCGAAAATATCCTTATGGGCTCTGGTTTCCTTGTAGTAATCGTTCGCAATTTCTCTTGCAATATCATCTACATAATCATCATCATTGCCATATTTTGGAACGCTCAAAGCTTTTGCCCTTAAATCTTCAAAGCCTACCCAGTTTGCATTCATAGCTTCATCGAGTTCTTCCATGGTTGCAACCTTATCTTCAAAAACAAGCTTTTTGATTACGGCAAGGGAGTTTGCAACCACAGCAAGGCCGATGCCCGTTAAAACGGGCCCAACGTTATAGTGGGCGCCGCCGCAGGAAAGGTCTTTGCCGTTTTTGATACAGTCCTCCACACAGGTGGAAAGGAAGGGGCGGGGAACAAGCTGTGTATGTAATTTTTGCGCTACAACGGTAGAAACAACACTATGATAAATTAAGTTTTTCATTTGTTCCAAGGTTGCATTCTTTACCTCTTCAAAAGATTCATAGCTTGAAACCGGTTTTGACTCCAGTCCCATTTTCTCGCCCGTAAGCCTGCTTTTTCCTTCGTTTAATGCGTATTCCATCGCTGCTGCAAAGTTGATATTTACAGCGGCTGTCCATTGCCCTGTTTTGCGGAAATGGGGTACGACGCAGCCACAGTTGCTCCAATCTCTTGCGTCTTCGGGTTCATAGCCAGCTTGAAGAAGCATCTGTGCGCCTGTTTGATCATTGTGAATTGCTGGAAAGCCAGTGCCTGTGCTTACAAGAGCTGTTACAGCATCTAAAAACTTTTGCGGGCAGTCGGAATGAATGCGTACGCTTAAACCGGGTTGATGTGTTTTTACCTTATCTGTTGCCTCAAGGCAGATATAGGAAAGCTCGTTGGTTGCGTCGGAGCCATCCCTTTTTCTTCCGCCAACGGTAAGGTTTTGGAATTGGTTGTAGCCGGCAAAATATCCTGTTGTGTTTGCGGAAATCGTCCACACCCATTCAGAAAATTTCAACCAAAGGGCTTGCACCAGTTCTTCAGCTTCCTCTTTATGCATGATGCCTGCTTTGATATCGGCGTCGAAAAAGGGGAACATATATTGATCGAACCTGCCGGGGTTGAGCGCCAAAGGATTTTCGGAAATAATTGCGCCCAGTTGCACAAACCATACAAATTGGACTGCCTCGTGGAAAGATTTTGGAGGATTTGCAGGAACATTACGGCAAACTTTTGAGATTTTCAAAAGCTCGTTGCTTCGGTTGGTATCTTTTTCCTCTTTTGCCATTTCTTCAGCCAAATCTGCATACCTTTGGGCAAGACGCATAATCCCTTTAGTTGTTAAAATGGTTGATTTGTAGAAAGTAATTTTATCGATGTCTTCGGGATTTGCAAAATCCAGCTTTGCCAAATTATCTTCTGCCTGTTTTAAAATGCCTTCAAAGCCCAAGGGGAAAAGGACATCTTGATAGTCGGGCGTTACTTCTCCAACTGCTTGGCGCCATTTTGAGTCATTATCCACAATGCCCGTGTCTACGGCGATTTTTGCGGTTTCCTTGGGTAGTATAGAAAGAAAATGCTCTTCCAGAGATTTGCCTTTCCAGTAGGGAAAGATATTTTCCCGCACATAGGCTCTCTGTTCATCCGTCATTTCATAGGGGTCTTGCGGACGTTTGTCAAACATATCCATTTCTTTGTCAACCCATTTCCACGAAAATTCAGGCGTAAGAATGCCGCTTCTTCTAAATTTTCCCGCGGTGCCTACAATTAACTCATCTGTAAATATTTTGATGTCAAACTCATTGCAAAAATCATAAAACGCCTGTGCTCTGCGAATGGGGGTGGGCATTCCCTCTGTGCGCATATGAGATTCGGTAAAAATTCTTGCTCTTTCAATACAAACAGATGGTTTTGAATTTACATAATTTTGTCTTAATCGTTCAATTCGTGTGGTTGTATTCATTGTAAGCCTCCTTATTGGAATGAAATGAAAGTATTCAAAATAAAAACGTACGTTATAACATTTTGTTTTGCACATTTTTAAAGTTTCATAAAGATTAAAAGCAATAGAAATTGTATGTTATAACGCTCAAACTATATTTTTAATATTGCATCATTTTTTAAAAATGTCAATCGTTTTTGCAAAATACATATGAATTTTTTTGATTTCAACACATATTTGTAAATTATGTTGAAGAAAACATTGCGGCAATAAAAATGTCTTTAAAAAATAAAAGATTCATATTAATAATTCTGCAAATCCCAAATTTAAGTTTGCAGAATTATAATAAGTATTTCGGCATTAAAAAAGACAAAAACCAGTAGCTTTGATTTTTGTCTTTTTCATTTTTTATTTATATCTGATTACATTATGGAATATTGTTTCTTCATTTGACGGATTGGCATATACGTGGGTTATATCTCCTTTAAAAGATACGGCATCACCTTTTTGCAATAAATAAACTTTTTGGTTTATTGTCATTTCCAACTGCCCTTTGATTACAACAATATATTCATTTAATACATTTGTATGCGGGAATGACTCATGCCGGCAATGAGGCTCCATGTGTATTTGCAAAAAGTCCAAGCCGGAAATCGGATCAAATGGGAAAATGTTAAAGAGAAGCATCGCCCCATTTTCTTCTTTGATAGGATATATTTCATCAATACTTAAAATATTGTTTTCTTCTGAAGGGTGTGAAATAAAATTGGAAAAGGTAACCTTATACCCGGTTGATATTTTCCATAGGGTGGAAATGGTAGGAATGGATTCACCTCTTTCAATTTGCCCAAGCATAGCCTTGGAAACACCAGTAAGCCGAGCGGCGGTGTCAAGGCTGATTCTCATTTCTGTTCGTATTTTTCGCATTTCCTTGCCGATGTCAGGGGGTATGTTGTACATTTTTATCTCCTTTGTATCATTAGAACCTCTCTTTGAAATGTTTTCATTATAGCAAAAACAAAATTTTATGGCAACCTTTTTACTTGATATTTTTGATTGCTTTGACGTTTTCGAAGATATTTTAGGCAATACCACACAATTCTGGGTGTTCAGATGTGAAGTGTTGTCCTTGGCAAACTACATGAGGAGTATCAGCGATAAATACTGTAGAAAGAGTCGTAAATAGCATAAACATGATTGCTAAAATTACCAATTAATTGTAATTATGAAGGCATATTATGAAAATGTTGGAACATTTTTGTTGTATTTTGGGTGTGAAGCTGGAAAAAACAATGAGTAATAAAGGGGAAAATAAGTAAAATGCAATACAAGATTTATATGAGTTTTTGGGACAGGTGGAAACCTTAACAACATTAATTTTGGAGTTATAAAATACAGCTCCCGTTGATGAAATTTGTGGAGGAAGAAATATTTTTTGTACAGATAAAAGGAGAAATGCTTTGACTAAACGTTTGAGTCTGTGTTACTGAAATGGGGGTATATATGAAAATATCGAAGGTTGATAACGCAACAGCAGGTGTACTGTTAAAAGGTGGGGTAGTTAAAGGAGATATTTATCAGTTTCCTAAAAAAGATGACGGCGTGACGTTAGATAAACATCTTGCCAATAGGATTGAAGCTGCAAAAAGATTATATAACATTTTTAATTTGAAAAATATAAATATGATTCCTGATGGAATAAAACAGTTTAACGCTTTGTTGTTAGTAAAGGTTGATGGGAAAAATAAGATCAGAGATAGACAGGCAATCAAAGAATATAAAATTGAAGAATTTGCTGGTAAGCAGGGTAAGGATGCAGACGAATATGCTGCCGAAATAATGAATACCTATTTACGCAAAAGTTTAAGAAAACACAGCGCTTTATTGATTGAGGTTTTTACTTGCTTTTGTGACCAGGAGCTGTTTTGTAAAAAAATGCAGGAACCGGAAATAGATGAAAAGCTGGATCGTCTGATTGAAATATTAAATGAGGATTTTAACAGGGAAAAACAAAAGGAGGAGTGGGCGAAATCCATTGAAAATCAAGCTGTTCGGGTTCAGGTAGAGAAGGAATTCAATCGACTTGCGTTAGCATCTTATTTTCCTAAGAATGACCAGAAGGACAAGAAGAATAAGAAAGAAGATATTTTTAAGTTTTTAATTGCATTTGCAGAAAAAAGCGAAAAGTCAGCCTTTGATAGCCTTGTACAAGATTTTATTGGGAAAAGGAAGCATATGAGGCGTGGTTAGAAAATGAAAAAATACAATCTATGCGGGGCAGCAAGGATTGGAAGGCTTTGAAAAAAGAACTTTTTAAATGGTCTTCTGGAAGGTATTAGGTAATCAGCAAAAATGAGGATACTGGATTGTATGGTAAACTCCGCAACAAAGAATATCTCGTGTTGTATGCGAAAATTCAGGATGAATTTGAAAGCTATATCCAAAAAAACGGCAATTTGGATGAGGACAAGCTAGAATATGACCATTTGCGAAAGATGCTTTCGACCAAGCTGCGGATTTTTCTGATGTATAAATTTGTAGATATAGGAAAGGCGGTATATCATTTTTTGATATAATTTTTTCCTCAAATAGAATTTGAGGTTTTGGAGTACCTCAATTTAACAGGGGTATAAAACGGCATAAATACCCGTGGCTCGTATCGGTAAGTTTTGGAGCCCCCCAAGAAACGAGAAATTTTACAAACAAAAAACCCGTCAAAAATGGCGGGTTCTCATTTTTCAAAAGAAAGTTTGAATAATGAAAAGTTTTGATTCAGGCTGAAAGATTGAATTTTATAAATGCCAGAAAGCAAATTATTTTGAAAATCTATGTTTAAAATAAATTAATAAATTAATGACAAAGAAAAAGCCCAAAACATAAAAAATCTTATGTTTTGGGCTTTTCTGCTTGTTAAATTTAAAAATGGTTAAACCTTGGTTTTCAGTGAAAATTTTAGGGCATGGTGCGGCGGTTATTACTTGGGAAATAGTCCTTCTTTAATTCCTCCCTCAATTTCAATATCCTTCATCGGTAGTATAGTCTTTCCTGCAAAGAACAGGGGAATCCCTTCGGGCTGGAAAGATTTTATGAAAACCCCTGATTTTTCTAAGTATAGAAGCAATCAGCTTCTGCGTGTTCCTTTGCAACGTGTTTATCAAACGAGAATTGGTTATTCATAAACGCAATGCTTCAAGGTTAGTTTTTACTGAAGCAGAAAGAACCGCTGTTACAAGTCCAGTATTAGCGCACTTTTTATTTTTTCGAACGAAAAATTTGACTGCTTTTCAGAACGCATAGAATGATGCGGTATTACCCTAAAACAACTCAGATAAACGTTTCACAGATTCCACAATTTTATTACTGTCCACGCCTGAATAGTTGAGCACGAGTATGTGATTGGTATTGTTATTTTCATTCAAATAATATTCTGATAAAAATGATAGCTTGATGTCTTTCTCAAAAGCCTTTTGTTTTAATTCTGAATCCGCCATCTGTGTTTTTACTTTTAAAAGAAAATGAAGACCTGCATTTTCTTCATGTATCGTCACTTTTTCTCCAAAAGGGCTGTCTTTAATTGCTTGAATGATAGCATCACGATGTTTTTTGTAGTAATTTCTCATGCGGTTCATGTGTCGCTCAAAATAGCCTTTTGATATAAATTTCGCTAAGGTATATTGTTCAAAACTTGGTACAGTACAGGAATAAAAATTCAAGGTATCATTAAACTTCTCTATTAGGTGATAGGGCAGCACCATGTAACTGATACGCATGGATGGAGCGATTGATTTAGAAAACGTATTGATGTATATTACTTTTTCATTTTTATCTATACTCTGCAATGTTGGGATTGGCCTGCCAACAAAACGGAATTCACTATCAAAGTCATCCTCAATAATATAGCGGTCATTTTTTTCATCAGCCCAGTTTAAAATTTCCTGCCGCCTTTTTATGGGCATAACAATACCAGTTGGATAATGATGCGCTGGTGAAATATGTACGATTTCTGCTTCGCTTTCCCTTAATTTTGAAATAGACATTCCGTATTTATCCAAGTCTATAAACTCACATTCTACATCGTTAAAATGATAAATTTGTGCAATCTTCTTATAGCCAGGACTTTCAATGGCGAACGTTTTTTTTCTTCCTAAAAGTTGAATCAAAAGACTATATAAATATTCAGTTCCAGCACCAACAATAATTTGATTTGCAGAAACTGATATTCCTCTAAAATAATATAAATGCTCTGCTATGGCAGTGCGTAATTCTTCAACCCCGTTATAGGTTACTACATCCAAAAGCTGCGTGTTGTGCTCCAACAAAACCTCTCGCATCAATTTCGACCATATGGTAAAAGGAAATTTCTCGGAACAAATACTGTTGCTTGCCAAATCTAAATAAAAAGCATTTCTGTTTTTCGTATTTTCAAATTTTATTTCTCCCATTTGAGGGGAGCAAGCATTTGTTTTTTCCAAAGCACAAACAAAGTAACCTTTCTTTTCAAGAGCGTAAATGTAACCTTCTAAAATCAGCTGTGCGTAGGCGTTTTCTACCGTAACAACGCTGATTTTTAAATGCTGGGCAAGATTTCTTTTTGAAGGAAGTTTTTGGTTTGCCTTTAATTTCCCCTGCAAAATATCTGCTTTAATATTCTTATATAGAGAATCATATAAAGGAAGCCTACTATCAAAATTATATGTTAACATTTTTCCTCTCCTTATCTGGTATTAAAACAATTAATTGAAATGACTATTTTAATAATATCAGAATTCATTATAATATGGGTAAACCAAATTGTATAGAAGGAGATATGAAAAAATGGAAAACGAACGTTATAGATTAAACAAAGAACTGGCACAAATGCTTAAAGGTGGCGTAATCATGGATGTTACCACTCCGGAACAGGCTAAAATTGCAGAAGCCGCAGGTGCTTGTGCCGTCATGGCATTGGAAAGAATTCCTGCGGATATCCGTGCGGCAGGCGGCGTTTCCAGAATGAGCGATCCTAAAATGATACGGGGGATTCAACAGGCTGTTTCCATTCCGGTTATGGCAAAAGTAAGAATAGGACACTTTGTTGAGGCACAAATATTGGAAGCCCTTGAGATTGATTATATCGATGAAAGTGAAGTATTATCCCCGGCCGATGATGTATACCATATTGATAAGACGAAATTTAAAGTTCCCTTTGTCTGCGGTGCGAAGGATTTGGGTGAAGCACTTCGCAGAATTAATGAAGGTGCTTCCATGATCAGAACAAAGGGCGAACCGGGAACTGGTGATATTGTTCAGGCAGTTCGGCATATGAGAAAAATCAACGCCGAAATACGCCGTGTACAGTCTTTACTGGAGGATGAATTATTTGATGCTGCAAAAAATCTAGAAGTTCCATATGATTTATTAAAATTTGTACATGAAAATGGGAAACTCCCAGTTGTAAATTTTGCCGCAGGCGGAATTGCAACACCAGCAGATGCCGCTCTCATGATGCAGCTTGGAGCCGAAGGTGTTTTTGTAGGTTCGGGCATATTTAAATCCGGAAATCCAGAAAAAAGGGCGGCCGCAATCGTAAAGGCAGTTACAAATTTCAATGATGCAAAATTACTTGCAGAGCTTTCAGAAGATTTGGGTGAAGCCATGATAGGCATTAACGAAGGTGAAATAGAGTTACTTATGGCGGAGCGTGGTAAATAATGAATATCGGTGTTCTCTCATTACAAGGTGCATTTATTGAACACAGAAATATTTTGGAAGCCCTTCATGTAAACAGTATAGAAATAAGGAATAAAAGTGATTTATCAAAAAATATAGATGGTATGATATTACCGGGGGGAGAAAGCACCGCGATAGGTAAACTGCTGATGGATTTTGATATGCTTGATTCGATTAAGAATTTCATTGAAGAGGGTATGCCTGTTTTCGGAACTTGTGCTGGGATGATTTTGCTTGCTAAAAACATAGAAAACAGTTCAGTAAAGCATTTCGCAACGATGGATATTTCGGTAGTCAGAAATGCATATGGTAGGCAGCTTGGAAGTTTTCAGGCAATCTCAGCATTTGGTGATTTTGATAAAACCCCAATGACCTTTATTCGTGCACCGTATATAAGAAGTGTTGAAAGCAATGTAAAAATCTTATCTACAGTGAACGGAAATATTGTAGCAGCACAGCAAAACAATCAACTTGTAACAGCATTTCACCCTGAATTGACAGATAATACTGTAGTTCATGAATATTTTTTAAATATGATAAAAGGTAGATGTTGAAAAAATAAAAAAGTCCATTTCGAGAAGATCGTATCAAGTTGGAACTGTAGACAAAATGCCTCTGCAACCCTCTTTAAGGTATAAAAAGTACCATAAAGAGGGTTGCTTTTATAATGGGGAGATTAGGTGCACGGATCCTATTTTTTGTTGTGCCCCGAATAGATGCTCATTTTATATTTTGTTAATCTTTTATGAAAAAAGAGGGGTGAAATTTTCGTGTGTTTTGTGGTATAATTTACCAAGAGAGGTGGTGACTATCATGATGAAAATAGCGATATGTGATGATGATAATTATGTATGTACGGAAATTGAACAAATCATTTTAGAAGACAGCATAAAGTGTAACACAAAAGTTGACATAGAGGTTTTTTATGATGGAAAAGAATTAATTAGCTATATTGAAAATGAACATTATTTTGATTTAATTTTTCTTGATATAGAGCTAAGAACTACAACTGGTATTAAAGTTGGAAATAAAATTAGAAATGAACTTGATGATTATATTAGTAAAATTGTCTTCATATCATCAAAAACGGGATATGAAAGACAGCTATTCGATGTGCAGCCATTAAATTTTTTAGATAAACCCATCGACAAAGAAAAATTGATAAAATGCATCAATTTAGCATTGAAATTGTTAGATAAAGAGAAAAAAATTTTTAAGTATAAAGTAGGACATGAATTTAAACAAATAGCTTTTCAAGATATAATATATTTTGAAAATAAGCTTAGAAAGGTGAAAATTACCACCATAAACGGAACAGATGAATTTTATGGAACTTTAGAGAACATCAAAATGCAGTTACCAAATATTTTTGTAACAGCGCATGTGTCATACATAGTAAATTATATTTTTATTGAAAAAATTTCAGGTGAAACAATTTTGATGAAAAATGGAGTGTTGATTCCTATTAGCAAAAGGAACCTTAAAGATATACACCATTTGCAAATCCAATTTGTAAAGGAGCTTAGAAATGTCAATTTATGAAATCTTTTTTATTTTAACAATGCCTATTTATTTAATATCAATATATAAGTTAAATTGTAGTTTTTTAGGTGAACGGATTTATAGTAAAAGAATTGAACTTGTTTCTTATATTTTATATGCTGTATGCCTAGTTATCATTTATTTGACTACAAGAAAACCAATCGTATTTTTAATATACAATCTTTTATCGTTTTTTTGTATATCATTAAATTACTATGCAGATATGGTAGGAAGAATCGTATATGCATTTTTGTTATATCTATTTTTATTTATTATTGAAGTAGTTTTATGGAGAATAACTGGTTATTTTCGACTAAATGCGCTAGAGAATAGTGAATTTAATTCTATCGTTGGTATCGTTTTAATGCGAGTAATCATGTTGATTTTTGCCTATTTCATACATAAACTTAGAAAATCTAAAACAACGGGCTTCTATATTCCAGCATATTATTATTTTGCGCAGATTCTTATTTTGCTTGGTATTCTATATTTTTTTCTGATGTCAATTGAAAAAAATAATATATCAACCACTCAAGTGATAATTAGTAGCATCATCGTGCTATTGGTAGATGGGATGATTATACTTATTGATGAGAAGATTTATGCTGCCATGATTGTCAGTGTTGAAAGAAATTTATTAAAACAACAAAATATTGCATATGAAAATCAAGCTGAGATTATAAATAGGTCGTTATCCACAATCAAAGCTTTGAAACATGACATAAAAAATCATATACTAACATTACAATTAATCTATAAAAATAAGCAGTATCAGGATTTTGAAGAGTATACAAATAAAATATTGTTTGAAATAAACGGTGATAAGAATTTTACCTATTCTGAAAACTTTATTGTAGATAGTATTATTAATTTTAAATTAAAAGAATTAAATGAACAGGAAGCTGACATTAAGCTGGATATTAATATACCTCAAAATCTTAATATTTTAGCTTTTGATTTAACTGTGATACTTGGGAATTTACTGGATAATGCAATAACAGCAATTAAGCAAACAAAATACAATAAAATACTAAGTTTATATATGCATTGTACCAAAGGAAGCTTGGTTATTTTGCTTGACAATTCATTTAGTGGTGAACTTAATATGAAAGACGGAATTTTTCAGACAACAAAACCGCTTAAAGAAAATCATGGAATAGGGATCAATAACACGCAAAAGATCATATCGAATTATAATGGAGAAATGCAAATTCACCATACAAATGACACATTTTCGGTTGTTGTTTTAATTCCTGATATAGACTGAAAAAAATGTGACGATTATTACATCAAAACATACCAATTATTACAACTTATCGTATAGATAGACAAAATATGTTATTATCAAATCATCAAAAAACAATTACAACTATAGAAGGAGGAAGTCAGATGAGAAATGGGGTTTTTAAAAATTTTTTGTATTCTTTAGGAGGGATGGTTGCTACGCTTGCCGTGGTGATAACGACTTTAAATGTAAACACGACTTGCTTGTATATGGCTCATCAGCCCAAACTACCGGATGCAGCAAAAAAATTGCGTAAATTCTAATGTTTACAAAACAGATGGGAAAACTTGCAGATGTATTGATTAAAAACGAAATAGCGAAAGGCCAAAACAAAGATGTAATTGTTTTTGGACTTTCCACTGGAATAGAGTTAGCTTTTAATATCATCACAACAGTCGTTTTGGGTATTATGTTTGGATTGGTATTAGAAAGTCTTATATTTCTTGGGTCTTTCTCTTTTATTCGTACATATGCAGGTGGGTATCACTGTGAGAAAGCGATTAACTGTTACATAATGTCAAGTGCAATTGTGGTACTGGTACTGTTTGTAGTTAAGTTTACGCCAAGAGATTATATTTTGATTTTAAGTATCGTTCTTTTGGTGGTATCAGTACCAATTTTATTAAAAATTGCACCGATTGAGGCAAGTAATAAACCTTTAGACAAGGATGAATTCTCCTATTTCCGAAAAAAAACCATATTACATTTATGCATAGAAGCTATTTTGATACTAGGTTTGTTTGTTTTATCTTTATATAAGTTTGCATTTCTTATATGTCTAGGGTTAGGCATATCAGGAGGTTTAATTTTTATGCAAAGGATTTGTTGTAAGAAATCTCTTTGTAGTTAATGTGCATATTTTACAATATTTTATCAGATGTTGTAAAATTGTTATTGAAAAAACTTATTGGAAAATTATCTTTTTTAGTATTTGCCTTTGCTTTAGATTTACCAGTCTCTGCTAGTGCAGCTACGATTGAGACAGTAAACAGTGACAGTTATTATACTAAGCTTTCGCAAAGGCAACTTCTTAGTCAGGATGGGGTAACTATAAAATAAATGACGATAAGCTTGTTCAAGTTGAATTTCCTAATGAAAGTGTTGAAATGCTTACTGATGCAGTGGAAGATATAGCAAGTACAAACGGTGTAATAGCAGATGGCACCATAGGTGTACGAGCAGCTGCTACCACGAAAAAAGTATATGGAACAAGAGGTATAAAAATAGTTTCTTCAGAATTATGGGGATACGCAACATGGAATAATAGAAGTGTGTCCTTTGATGATGATGTGTTTTTAGATTATTGGGGTACCAACATATCAGTTGACAAAAACGGATATGGGTTAATCAGGGAGCCGGTAGCAATAATCCTTAGGCAAAAGCAAGAACAAGAGGCGTTTGCACTGATTTTGAACTGCAGATGGGGAAAGAATACAATAAAACTTTTGATTTTGAAATGTGGTTGGATCCTGTCAATTTTTCAATGTATATCTCCATACTACCAGATAAAAAGTGAAGGAGACTAGACAATGGCATGGTTAACAATCATAATTCCGGTAATTAATACTTTATTAGATTTTTCTATTAAGGTTATCGTAATTGTTTTATTGTGCAAATTAATTCCTTTGATAAAAAACGTAAAGCTCTTTACTGAAACAAAATCTGATGAATAGAAATTTCTTTGATTAATTACTTATGGATAAAACCATTAAATGATAGTAGTAATTATTTAAAGTAATAGGGGAATCTAGTCGTATAGGCAAAGGTAAGAGTTTAAACGGTAAAATATTTCCTACATAGTTTGAGAACTTTTTTACTAACTTAAAAATTAAAATTATCAAACATTCATAAAAGATGGGTTGGAAATTCTACCCATCTTTTATTTTTGGCGAAGAAGAAAATGAGTAAATGGTAATGCCAAGGTAATATATACACAAAATAATTTCAAAGCCAGTACAAATGCAACAGAGGAAGTATATATAACTTATCATAAGATGGAACGCATGGAGGGACATCTTGAAGAAAAAGATGCGGCAAAGAGCAAGATATTATATAGCAACCAAGACACTGAGAACACCCTTTGAGAAGATATGATTCCAAATTTGTCTGTTTTGGATAAAACAGAATTAAAACGAATTCAAGTAACGCTTTTTGATTGATATTCTTAAATGAGCGTTAGCAAACTAACAGGTATTCTACGAAGAACAATCGGTTATCAAAAGCACTGATCACTAGAAAAACTAAAAAAGCTATTCAATGAGTAAAATAAATTGCCAAACCCCCTCACTTTTTCTGCTAAGTAGTGAGGGGGTTTTTCTAGGCCTTCAATTAGTTCTCTATGATGCTACGATCTATGTTCGCCTATCCAAAGAAGATGGGGATAAAGTTGAAAGCGATAGCATCTTAAACCAAAAGGAGTTAATACGAGATTACTTAAAGTCAATGCCAGATATCCGCATTTGCTTAGAAAGTGTAGATGACGGATATCGTAATTTTGATTTTCTGTGCCCATCTTTTATAAGAATGATGGAGGATATTAAGGTAGGCACAATCAATCATGTTGTAGTCAAAGACTTCTCACGTTTTGGGAGAAACGATATTGAAGTGAGAAAATATTTTGATCAAGTTTTCCCTTTTTGGGGTGTGCGTTTTATTTCGGTAAATGACAGATATAATAGTATATTGAAACGTACATCATCTGATGTATTGATTTGTCCTATTTAAACATTTGGTGAATGACCTAAAGACCATGATATCTCAGTAAAAAGCTGCAGTCAGTTAACTGTAAAGTGTAAAAAAAAGGGAACTTTTAGGTACCTTTGCAGTGTTTGGGTATTTAAAATCCCTTGAAAACAAAAACAAGCTTATCATAGACGAATATGCTTTCGAAATTGTGAAAGATATTTCTGAAAGGATTGGTTTTCTGAGGTAAGTGTTGATCAAGTATGCACTATAGTTAAGAAAATAGACACGTTTTTTAACAAAAACTATCTGAGAGCATTTCATTAGCTGTTCTCTCAGTATAAATTTTCGTTCTCATTAGGGGTTAACATACCAAGTGAGCCGTGAGGCATTTGGGAATTGTAGTATTCCTTAATGTATTTAAAGACATTGATTTGCAGATTTTGAAAAGAGTGATAAGTTCGTCAATTGGTTTCTTTTTTTTAGATATTTGAAGAAACTTCCACAATATGCATTATCAAAAGGATAGTCTTTTTTAGAAAATGATTGCACAACATTCAGAGAATCTAACAGTTGCCGAAAAGAAAGGGCGGTATATTGAGATTCTCGATCAGAATGGAACATAGGCCCGTAAGGAGCATTTTTCTTTTTATATGCCTTCTTGAACCAAGTCGACATTTGCTTTGACGGAAATATGCCATGCAATTACTTTACGAGAAAAGAGCTCCATGACTATACAAAGGTAGTACCATTTTCCATTGACATTGATGTAAGTAAAATCACTTGTACAGACCAAGTTGGGAGGCTTTTGACTAAACGCTTGCTGTATTTTGAAGGATAGCGTTTGTAGTAGGAGCTTCTATTTACCCCTAAAACATGGCATAAAGTTTTATATTATGCTGAACTCTAAAGTTATGAACGGGTGCGAATCGTTCATTGCGTGTGGGGTGAAGATGGCAATTATTTTTTTAATATAAGGCTTTCTTCTTCGAGTTGAGCATTTCGTTTTTGAAGTTCTTTTACTTGTTTGGAAGTAAGGACTTCGCCAGCATTAACTTCTACGGTGGAAGCCTGTTTAATCCGGCGGGTAAGAGCAGTCTGCGAAACACCGTATTCTTTGCAAAGCTGAACTTGTATCTTACCATATTGACAGAGCATGACAAGAGATTTTTTAATTCTTTGTGATAAAGATTTGATTTTTTTGTGGATATGTGCAACTTCCTTTTTGTGTCTAATTAAATGGAACGGGTAGTTAATTAATGGGTCTGCTTTTTTAGCATAGATCCATTTCTAGCATGGGATATTTGTAAAAAACAATGCTACCGAAATCAGTTTGTAGATTCAATTTGTAAATATATTAGGGTCAATGAAATTTCACGAGAAATGGTTTAAGGCCTTGTTACAAAGGTTTAAATTTTTTTATGGATACTTTGAAGACTTTATAACGTAGTGCAATAGGGAAATTTCTTTATCTCTGTCAGGTAATGAAACGAACCTTAGTAAATACCTAAAAAGAGAAATAAATTTTAAATAAACAGTTCCAACTTTGTTCTATTCCTGTTTATTATTCATAGAAATATATTGTATGGATACAGTTTGAAATTAAAGGAGGAAATTACTGTGGAAAAGTTCGATATTTATAAGGATATTGCAGAAAGAACGGGTGGAGATATTTATATTGGTGTGGTTGGCCCTGTGCGCACAGGAAAGTCAACATTTATCAAGCGATTTATGGATTTATTGGTGCTTCCAAACATTCCCAATGCTCACTCCAGAGAGCGGGCGAAGGATGAATTACCGCAATCCGCATCGGGTAAAACAATTATGACGACAGAGCCGAAGTTTGTTCCCAATGAAGCGGTTCAGATTACGCTTGGTGACAATACCAATATGCGAGTGCGCATGATTGACTGCGTGGGGTATTTAGTTCCAGAAGCGGAAGGTCATATGGATGGGGAAATGCCCCGTATGGTACATACACCTTGGTCAGAAGATGCAATGCCATTTTTGGAAGCGGCAGAAATGGGGACAAAAAAGGTAATAACGGATCATTCTACCATTGGGATTGTGGTAACAACGGATGGGTCGGTAACCGAATTGTCCAGAGAAAATTACGTTGAGGCGGAGGAAAGAGTTGTAAATGAGCTTAAGGATATGGGGAAACCTTTTGTCATCCTTTTGAATACAGCCACACCCTATGGTGAGCCGACTGCTTTATTAGTGCAGGAATTGGAAGAAAAATACGGTGTTCCGGTTATCGCTGTAAATGTTGCACAGTTGAAGGCGGACGACATTAAAAAGATTTTGGAAGAGGTATTATATCAATTTCCAATGCGTGAGATTCGGTTTTATTTCCCCGGTTGGGTAGAAACCTTGGAGGATGGGCATTGGCTGAAAAAATCTCTGGTTGAGGGATTGAAAGAGATTATGGGGAAGGCAGAGAGGCTGGCCGATGTTCCCAATGCGATTATAGGCTTAGAAAATAAAGATTTTTTAAAGAAAGTTTTTTCAGATCGTATGCTGCCCGGCGAGGGTGCTGTGGATGTGGTGTTAACGTTTGATGACGGTTTATTTTATCGTATTTTAAGCGAAACGGTTGATCTTCCCATTGAAAATGATTACGCCTTGATTTCTACCATTCGTATGCTTTCTGAAACAAAGAAAGAATATGACAAAATTTCATCTGCATTGAATGATGTAAAACGCAAGGGGTATGGCGTGGTTACACCTGTGTTCGAAGAAATTTCTTTAGAAAAGCCTGAGGTATTTAAGCAAGGAAGCCGTTATGGCATTAAGCTGCGGGCAAAGGGGGAATCCATCCACTTAATTAAGGCGGATGTGGAAACGGAAGTATCACCGATTATCGGGAATGAGGAGCAATCCAGAGAGTTTATAGATAATTTGATTGCAGATTATGAATCAGAGCCTGAAAAAATTTGGGACTTAAATATTTTTGGACGTACATTGAGCTCCATGGTAAGCGATGGTATGCAGAACAAGATTTATCGTATGCCTGAGGATGCCCAAATGAAGTTGGCAGAGACCCTGCAAAAGATCGTAAACGAAGGAAGCGGCGGTTTGATTTGCATTATTCTTTAATGCGCAAAACGGTTGTTGTCAAAAGACAGCAACCGTTTTGTTTTATAATAAACAGGCCACCGTTTTGAGATTGCTACGACGAGGTTAAAAACCCTGCTGGTAAATCAGCCGAAGCTACAAGCAACGCAGCGAAAGACTAGTAGCTGAAAATGATCAGTGAAGGAGAAGGGTGTTGAAAAAGCCATATTTCTTGAAACAAAGTTTGGCATGGTAATAAACAAAATAAAATAAGCATAGTATGTACTTAGGATAAGCTTTAATTAGCACTGGCATATGTCTAATAAAAAAGAGGAGGAAAAATATGGCGTGTTTTGTTGTACCTATGACAGAAGCAATTATTGTTTCTGTGGTAAAACATATTGCGAAAAAGAAGGAGGAAAAGGCTTTATCAGAAGCTTCAACTTTAGGGAAAGGCGAGGACGTTTCTTTCATGGAAGAAAACCATACCACACAGACCGGTTTAAGTTGGACGCAAAAACTAGGCTGGTTAAACGCTTTGTTATGGGGTGGTGTATTTTTACTGGCTGTCGAACATATTTGGCATGGGGAAGTAATTCTATGGCCGCCGTTTTTAACAGCAATGAGAAATCCAAATGATATTCCTATTATGCTTCATGAGATGGCTTCGGTTGGTACGTCTATGGCAATATTTGTGACATTGGTGTGGGTGGGTATGGTTTTTATTGCGGAACAGAAAATGAAGCGCAGTTTCTGCAAAGGCTTCAACAGAAATTAAAGGAGGGATGATATGTATTTTATTCTTACGGCATTAGCAGCCATTGTCACCACAATATTATGGTATAGGATATCAGAAGATAAGTATCAGTTGAGCACACTTTGTTTTATCTATTGGGGTGCAACACTCATGTGGCTTGTAGATCATGTGATTGCCTTTTTGGATGAAGGCGGAGCATTTTTTGAAATGACACTGGATGCAACCTTGCTGGGAATTATTGTTGTTCTATGCGGTTTTTTCGTATGGGGAATGATTACATTTGTAAAGGTTACAAAGGGAACACTAAAAAATTAGGGTTTCATAGCGTACGAATTAAGAACGGGGTAGAGGCATGATAAAGCTGGTTGCCATCGGGAATCGATTTATGAAGGATGACGGTATTGCAATTAAGGTTGCTGAGAACTTGGAACAAAGCCTGCATAATCTAAATGTTGAGGTTATTTTCGGCGAAACAGACTGTCAAAGCAGTTTCTGTTTATTAAATCAGGAGGATTTTGTGTTTATTTTGGATGCATTTTATGAAGGAGCAGAGCCGGGAAGCATTCATTTATTCAGCCTTAAAAATGCCATGGCGCTATCTTCGGGCTCCTTGATGCAGCATGATATGAGTATCATTGACTTAATGAAGCTTTATAAAAGTAAATGGAGGGGCTACTTTATTGGCGTTGAAATCGCTGAATTGGACTTTGGGGATGAACTTAGTTCTGTTTTGCAAGGGAAGTTTCAACAAATTTGTTTAGAGGTAGAGAAAAATATAGAAAAAATTATATTGGAGGAAATCAATTATGCATGATACTTTTTTAAATCAAAATTTATATGATGCGATTGTTAACTTGTGTAAAGAAAGTGCAATAGAAAAAATTACGAAACTGGCCATTACGGTACATACACACAGCCATATCAGCGAAGGCAGTATTCGTGAATATTTTGCGGATAGGAAAAACAAACTCATGGGAACTTGGACGAATATCGTGGTTGATAAGAAAGAAATAGAGCCACTTACTGCAACCATTGAACAGATTGATGGAGAAAAAAAGAATGAGTAAAGCTGCAAGTTTACGGATACAAATCCATGGAATTGTGCAAGGGGTCGGTATGCGGCCCTTTATTTATAAAACGGCAAAAGCCTTTCAACTCACAGGTTTTGTAAAAAACAAAGGCTCGTCTGTGGAGATTGTTGTTTCTGGTGAACAATGTGCAATGGATGGGTTTTTATATGAATTAAAAAACAATCCGCCGTCCAATGCAATAATCCACAACATCAGCATGACACCTCATACAAAAGTTGATTTTCAGGATTTTAGAATTTTACATAGTTCCAAAAATACACAGATAGAGGGATGTATTCTTCCTGATCTGGCAGTATGCGAGGACTGCTTGGAAGATATCCGAAATCAAAGGAACAGACGGTTTGAATATGCATTTACAAACTGCACAAATTGCGGCTCCAGATATTCTATTATAAAAGAGCTTCCCTATGACAGAGGGAATACATCAATGGGTTGTTTTTCCATGTGTTCTAAGTGCAGTGATGAATATGAAAAACCCGAGGACAGGAGATTTCACGCACAGCCCAACTGTTGCCCCGCTTGTGGGCCAAAGTATAGCTTATTGAACTGCCATGGTTTACAAGTCAATTGTGAAAGCCCGATTGAAGAAACCAAACAACGACTGAAGGAAGGAAAAATTATAGCAATAAAGGGGATAGGGGGTTATCATCTTGTTTGCAATGCAGAGGATGAAACTGCAATTTCAACTTTACGAATTAGAAAAAAGAGGCCCTGCAAGCCGTTTGCAATTATGGCATATAAAATAGAAGATATAAAACAAATTTGTACTTTAAGCAATTTAGAAGAAGAGACCATTTCAAACAACAAACGGCCAATTGTACTACTGAATAAAAATAGTAATACATTACTTTCTGATATGATTGCACCGAATATTCATCAATATGGTGTTATGCTGCCCTACACACCCCTTCATTATCTTCTATTTGAGGATAGTTTGAAATATTTGGTTATGACCAGCGGGAATATCAGCGGAATGCCTATTTGTTATAAAGATAAAGATGCACAAGAGCGTTTAAGTCAAGTGGCTGATTTTTTCCTTGTATACAATCGTGAAATCATGACGCCAATTGATGATTCTGTTGTCAAAGTACTTAATGAGGATGTGTTAATTAGCCGGTGTGGTCGGGGGTATGCCCCCATGTCATTACCTATGGACTCACCCTATGAAATATTATCGCTGGGTGGTAATCAAAAAGCATCTGTTTGTTTCCTACATCATAAGATTGCTCATATCAGCCAATATTTAGGAGAGCTTCATTTTTTGGAAGCTTGTAATGAATATAGAGCTGTGATAGATAGGCTATCTCGACTTTTAAATGCAAACCCTGAAATCATTGCCCATGATTTACATCCTAATTATTTTTCAACCCAATTTGCAAAGAAACTGGAAAAGAAAACGATAGCGGTTCAGCATCATCATGCACATATGGCTGGGTGTATGGCAGAGCATGGATTTCAAGGGGATGGAATTGGCATTATTTTTGATGGCACCGGTATGGGAATAGATGAAACCATATGGGGCGGCGAGTTTTTGGTTGGCAATCGATCAAAATTTAAGAGGGTTGGGCATTTAGAGTATGTTACGTTACAGGGGGCTGACTCTGCCATAGAAGAACCTTGGAAATGTGCGTTATCCTATCTTTATACAATGAATGAAGACATAGAAATTTATTTCCCTGGTTTAGATGGACTACAGATGCAGATTGTAAAAAAAGCGTTGTTAAACAAGGTGAATTGTTATCAATCATCCAGTATGGGTAGGTTTTTCGACTGCATCGCAGCCCTTACTTTGCATCGCAGCCACATTTCTTATGAGGCACAGGCGGCAATTGAGCTTGAGGCAATGGTGGATTCAACAATAAATGATGAATACTATTTTTCAATAGTTGAAGTGGAGGATGGCACGATCATATTGGAGTATCAAAGTATCTTAAGAGGCGTATTGGAGGATTTAAAAAATCAACAACCTATTTCGGGCATATCTGCGAAATTTCACAATACAATTTGTAATGCAACCGTAGCGTGCGCTTGTCGCATCAGAGAAAAATTTCATTTAGACAATGTTTTTTTAAGTGGAGGGGTTTTTGAAAATGCTTATCTCTTAAAAAATATTGTTTTTGGGCTAAAAAGGTCTGGCTTTCATGTGTTTTTTAACAGGAAAGTACCTTCCAATGATGGAGGTTTGTCTTTTGGCCAAGCAGCCGCAGCGGCATCAATTTTGGAGGAGGGAGCTTATGTGCCTGGCAATTCCGACTAAGATAACTTCGGTTTACGGAAGTTATGCCTATGCTGAAACAATGGGAATTCGGCAAAAAATAAATATTCAGTTAATCGAAAATCCTATGCCTGGTGATTTTGTGCTATTACATGCTGGCTTTGCCATTGAAAAAATTGACCAACAGGAATATATTTTTCTGAATCATACACTGAATGAGATGATAAAAGATGATGAAAATGAATAAAGAATGTAAGAAGACAATACGAATTATGGAAGTTTGCGGAACGCATACACAAGCCATTTCAAAATCAGGCATACGATATTTGTTGCCGAATCATGTGAAGCTGTTGTCAGGCCCAGGTTGTCCCGTCTGTGTTACAAACGAGTCTTATATTGATGCGGCAATCGGATTGCTTTCTCATGATCATGTGATTCTCGTCACCTTTGGGGATATGTTAAAAGTGAGAGGCACTTCTTCAAGCCTTTCTGAAAAAAAGATGAAAGATAATGTGATTACCATATATTCTCCAGAGGATGCAATCACATTGGCACGGAAATGGCCACAAAAAATAGTTGTATTTTTAGCAGTAGGATTTGAAACCACAGCGCCTATTATGGCGGCAACCATAAAAAATGCATATGAAAATGGGCCGGAGAACCTTTTTTTTCTAACAGCGCTAAAACGGATGGAGCCAATCCTACGTTTTATCCTTGAGGATGAGAGAAACAAGATTGATGGGCTCATTTGTCCCGGCCACGTTGCATCGGTTTTGGGGGCGGATGCATTTCAATTTGTGACGAAAGAATATCAGGTTCCAGCCGTAGTATGCGGGTTTGAAGCAGAGGATTTGAAAGCAGGAATTTACAACCTTTTAGACCAAATAGAAGGGGAAAGACCCGTTTCTTTTCTCAATTTATATCAGCGTTGTGTTCGTAATACCGGAAACAGATTGGCAAAAGAATGTATGGACGAAGTTTTTCAAAAAGAAGATGGATATTGGAGAGGTATCGGGAAAGTTTCAAATTCTGCATTGGGGTTGAGGGAGAAATATCAAAGACTTGATGTGAAAAACAAATTTGATCTTTCCGAAGAAATCATTTCGAATCCTTCTGCTTGCCAATGTAGGGAGATCATTCTTGGATTAAAAGCACCCTATGAATGTAAGCAATTTGGGGTAAGGTGTACGCCTGAAACTCCATTGGGACCTTGTATGATATCTTCTGAAGGGTCTTGCTCCGCTCATTACAAATATGGGAGGGTAATTTTTTGACAAATAAAATTGAATTGCATCATGGTGATGGTGGCGTAAAGACAAGTGAGTTAATTCAAAAAGTTTTTCTGAAATGCTATGGCAACGATAGGGAAGTTCCCTTGAGTGATTCATTTGTTTTTACAACAAAATCCAGTAAATTAGCTTTTACTACTGATAGCTTTGTTGTGCAACCACTGTTTTTTCGTGGTGGAGATATTGGTAAGCTTGCGGTGTGTGGCACTTTGAATGATCTTGTAACAGCGGGGGCAAAACCCCTTTATCTCAGTGCAAGTTTTATTATTGAAGAAGGCTTTGACATAGATATTTTATGTAGAATAGCACAGTCGATGGGTGGTATTTGCAAAGAGAACGGCGTAAGAATTGTTACGGGAGATACAAAGGTAGTTGAAAAAGGAAGTGCTGACGGATTATTTATTAATACCGCTGGAATTGGAGTTGTGTCTGGGCATTATTCTCCTTGTGAAATCGAAGCTGGGGATGAAATTATTATTACAGGTACCATTGCAGAGCATGGCACCGCCATTTTGCTTGATCGATATGATCTTTCTGTAGAAACCAATATGATCAGTGATTGCTATGCTCTGAATTATCTCATTACAGACTTAAAAGCGGAACTTCCATATATAAAATTGATGAAAGATCCAACAAGAGGAGGGGTGGCAACGGCTCTGAATGAAATAGTAGCCCATGTGGGCAATAACGTGGAATTAATTGAAAATAGAATACCAATCACTACACAAGTGAAAGCAATCAATAATATTTTAGGAATTGACCCGTTGTATCTTGCTTGTGAAGGCAGAATGATTTTGGTGGTCAAAAAAGGTTTTGGAAACAGGACGCTTCAAGCGTTAAAACAAATTTGTGGTAATCACGATGCACAAATGATTGGTCACTTTACGAAAGACTGCCAAAAGCTTGTTTATTTGCAGACGGATATTGGAGGGAAACGTGTACTTCCAAGTTTGGAGGGTCAGACTGTGCCTAGAATTTGTTGACATAATCACGGCTTAACATAGGGGGGGTATGATGGAATTAGAACTATTTTTGGAATCAATTCGTAAAAGCATGAAGGAAATACATACAGATATCGACGAGCTTTGCGTCAATAACACCATGAATGATCATCACGTGTTAGAGCATTTGAATCGAGAAATTATGATACTTGACGGTAAAATACAAAAGCTTGTCAAGTCAAATCAGCTAGGAGCTGCAGAAATCCCTGTCCCTCATCCTAAAGATAATGCAGAGGACATAAACGAAATTAGCACAACAAGATCTATTTCAAGGGAAGAATTAGCGATGAGCGATGGAAAGAATGGAAATCCTGCGTATGTTGCAATTAATGGGTTTGTCTATGATGTGACAAATAGTCCGGCTTGGGCAGCAGGTACGCATTTTGGTCTGAGTGGAGGGCGAGATTTGACAAATGCATTTGCGTCCTGTCATGCAGGAGAAAATATTCTAAACAAGCTACCTGTTGTAGGTTTTTTATCCTAATGAATAGTTGGTGAGAAATATGAGTGTAGATAACTTGAAGTGTCCCTATCAAGAAGGCAAATTAAAAGCCACCGAAAGCCTTGTTGCAAGGGTAAAAAGTGAGATAATCCATAAAAAATTAGAAAAAACGAATCTTGTCTGGCTTGAGTTAAATGGATGCGCAGGAAATATCATTTCGTTGCTTAATGGTCAAAGTCCAGATTTTCAGTATCTTATTACACAAATGACGAACTTCATGTATAGCAATAGCTTGGTTGCCGCTGAGGGAAGCGAGGCTATGGATCATTTATTTCGTGTAATTGGTTCGGATTTCATTCTTGCGGTGGAGGGAGCTGTTTCCTTAAAAGAGGATGGAATTTATAACATTATTGGTCGGCAAAAGGAGCATGCAGTGACGGGGTTGGAAGCAGTCAAAAAACTGGGGGAAAAAGCAGCATATGTTATCGCAGTGGGGGCGTGTGCAGCCCATGGCGGTGTATCAGCAGCAAGGCCTAATCCAACAGAATGTGTTGGTGTACATGAGGTTTTGCAAAGAAAAGTAATTCAATTGCCAGGTTGTCCATGCCATCCCGATTGGTTTATGGGGACGCTTGCATATATTATGTTATATGGGGATCCCCCCATGGATAGCAGAAATCGTCCTTTGATGTTTTACAGCACAACCATTCATGATAGGTGCCCAAGGAGATCTTACTTTGAGCGTGGAATTTTTGCAAGTAAGCTTGGAGAAAAAACGTGTATGTTTAAAATGGGCTGTCGTGGCCCCGTAACCCGAATTGATTGCCCCATTCGACAATGGAATGGACATGTAAATTGGCCGATTGAGGATGATTCCCCTTGCATTGGTTGTGCGCAATTCGGTTTTCCTGATGCCATGGAGCCTTTTGTTAATTTTGATACAACGAAAGGGGAGTAAATATGCCGGAAAGAATAACCATAAACCCCGTTACTCGAATTAGTGGCTTTATGGAAATAGAGGCGGATATTGAAAATCATATTGTAGTGGATGCAAAAACAAAGGGTCTGATGTTTCGAGGGTTTGAAAAAATGCTCATTGGTAGAGCCCCTTTTGATGCCATTTATTTTACCCAAAGAATCTGCGGAATTTGCTCCACAGCACATTCTGTGGCATCCTCCCTTGCATTGGAAGACGCTATGAATTTTGCGCCTTCCGAGCAGGGGCGGTACCTTAGAGATATTGTTCATGGATGTGAGTTTCTACAAAATCATCTACGGCATTTTTATCAATACACACTTCCTGATTTTGTAAAGCTGCCCGAAAATTATCCCTTGTTCAAGACGGATCATAATGATTACAGACTCCCCAAAAATCTAAATGACAAGATGGTAGAGGATTATTTTGCTTCTCTTGAGTTCAGCAGGAAGGCGCATCAAATGTTAGCGATATTGGGAGGAAAAGCACCTCACAATCATGGTGTTTTTATCGGTGGCATTACAGCGCAAATGACCATAGATAAGATGATTGCAATAACTTCAATTCTTGATGGGATTGGGGAATTTATAACTGATAAAATGATTCCTGATGTATTTAAAATCGGAGAATATTATTCCGAGTATTATCATATTGGCAGAGGCTACGGCAATTTGTTAAGCTATGGCTGCTTTGACAATTACAAAGAGTTGGGAACGTTATATGTCAATCCCCTTGTGTATTCAAATAATACAATAACAGCCTTCCATCAGGATGAAATAACGCAGCAAAACACCTATGCTTGGTATAATGAGAATAATGAACCAGATATTCATAAGCAGCAAGCGTATTCATGGATAAAAGCACCCAGATACAATAATCTTCCCTATGAAGTGGGGCCTTTGGCAAGACAGTGGCTTTGCGGGGATTACAGAAATGGAATCTCTGTTATGGATCGGACGATTGCAAGGGTACTGGAAGCCAGAAAAATTGCCGGGATTATGAAAACGTTGTTGGAGCATTTAATTCTTGGGGTGTCTGTGCAAGAAGAATATACTGTGCCGGAAAAATCCACGGGGAGTGGACTGATTGATACAACGAGAGGGGCCCTTGGGCATTGGATTACAATAGAAAATAGCAAAATAGCTTTTTATCAAATTATAACGCCCTCTGCTTGGAACTTATCAACGCAAACAGAAACGATGAAGGGAACGGGAGAACAGGCATTAATTGGAGCTCCTGTAAATGACATAAATTCCCCTGTTGAAATTGGAAGGATCATACGGTCTTATGATCCATGCGTATCGTGTGCAACACACGTTTTTTCAGAAGGAAAGCATATAAATACAATACAGGTTGTATAATTTCTGAGATTTTAATCTTTGTAAAAGGCAAGAAAATAAATTTAACATACAATTTAATTAGGGCAGTCAGCTGAAAATTTGCTATGAGGGATAAAGTAATCTTTAATACGCAAATCGCTTGTTGTCAAAGAAAGCACCGTTTTGTTTGGTTTTAAAGGTTCTCCTTCAAAGCACCAATCGTTTCCGAATTAATATTCCCCTCTCCAAGTCTAAAGTGATTTTTGTAAGGATATGGTATAAATAGGGACATTTTTTACCTCCGTAGGGTCCCCTACGGTTTTAAACTGATTATGTTTTTCTTTGGCAGGGTTTTTGCCGATTCTGTCAGTACTGAAATCAGATTATAAGATATCGAAACAATAAGAGCTGTACTTGCAAATTTAAATATCCTTTTTTCGTATTGAGTAGTCATCTTTAGCAGTTTGATGTTAGGGCAACACAGCATAATTCACAGCTGATGCTTTGCGTGCCCATCTGCTTGCATCTTTTCCGTCAGCTTGCACAAAAATGCTCGCCAATACCTCCAGTATTAGCTGAGATTTTTGTTTTAGCTGACGAAAAAGCTGGCTGCACATCTGGACAAGCAGAATTATGCGGGATTGCATTAGGTTTATTTGTCATTTAAAAAATTAGCAAACTCTTGAAAAAACAATCTGGATCTTAATTTGAAATACGCTACTTCCGCCTCGGAATAGGTGTTTTTATCAAGATATGTACAGTCAATTAGAATAAAGGATTCTCTATATATTATAATAAATTGATCATATGGGTAACGTGTCACATCATCATTGAACCAAGCCTTCGTTTGTTTTTTGTACAAAGTATCTATAGCAACGATATCTGGTTCTTTAAATTTGTTTGTATGAAAACATGAAATTGTAAAAAGAATTTTTTCTTTTTGATCCAGAAAAATAAGCTTTTTATTTCTGGGTTTGAGAGCATTTTTCTGAAAGTTGTCACATTTTGCAGTTATAAGCATATTTTCTGTACTTGAAATACTGGTTTTGCTTTCTGATGAAACTACAACCTTTTTACAATCACCTGGTTTAAATTGGGCCTTTGCAAATAAATAGTCATTTTGCAAATCCTCGTAATCTGCTGTTTCTTTGGATTGTTTCGGATAAAAATAATAGGCATAAACAATCGTAGTGGAAGTAAGAATTATGATCAATACGGCTAAGTTTTTAATGTTAAGAATTTTTCTCATAATGAATGGATAATACATCTTTGTCATAAACGGTTGCTTTAACAGCTTTCGCTACATATAGATCATTACTTGGGTTAGCGGTATTAAATTGTTTATAATGAGCCACGCCTCCAACTTTCTCGCCCTCATAATACATATCCATAGATCCTACAGCATGGTTAGCAATCCGTCTTTTTTTATCGTTATATCCTACATTTGCCTTTAATGCAGCTAAAATTTTAACTTTACATTCACTACCAATCCCTGCTCTAAAACGCCAATCACTTCCTTGACTTGAACGTTTAGATACTACTACTGTCATGGTTGCTTTGTTTTTCATAAAATATCAACTCCTTTGGATTTTTGTTTTCAAGTCGTAATGTTCTTTTTCTTGATAGTTTAAAAAATTTAGAATTTAATGATAGAATTTAGATTTTCCACAGTAAACTACAAACTTTTTACGCTTTACCCCATTTCTTATCTCCGAAACTACGAATTCATGTTACCGCCTCAGAAAGACAACAAATATCAATGTATACATATAAAAATTAATACAAATATATATAGTTATATACAAGTGAATTATATTTCATATGACTGTATATGTCAATAAATAAAAACATAATTGACTTATTGACTGTTTTATTATTTAACGCTATAATTTATAAAAAATCATACTTTAAAAGAGGTATTAAAATTATGGGAAAATCTATCTCACTAACAAAAAACGAACAAGAAATTATGAATCTTTTATGGGAAGAGAATAGACCCTTATCCCGTTCCGACATTATTAATCTTTCAACAGAACGCTCATGGAAAGCTAGTTCTATCCATATTTTGCTGAATCAGCTATTGGAAAAGGAAGCAATTCGTGTAGATGGGTTTGTTAAGACTGGAAAAAATTACGGCAGAACCTTTTCGCCTGCATTTTCCGAAGAAGAATATCATGTTATGCAATTTCAAAGCAGTGGGTGCTATCAACAATCAAAAGCCGCTTCTTTGGTAGACTTTGTTTCCGCATTTATTCAAGATGAGAAGATTGATCGTAATACCATAGACCGCTTAGAAGCCTTGTTAGAAGAAAAAAGAAAGGAATTGAAATGAGCGTATCTGTATTTTCATTTCTTATGGCGGTTTTCTGGTGCAACATCTTTATTATATTTATATCAATCATGCGAAAACAAACAGGGTTTATTGCCCACTTTAGTGTTGCACCGTTACTTCTTTTTTTAGGAGTTTGTGTTTTTCGTTTGTGCTTTATTTTTGAAATTCCAAATGCAATTGTGATTCCTTCTAGCCATATATTTCCGGCTGTTATCCATGGTTTGACAAAAGTGCGAGTTTCAGCAATGGGCTATAAGCTTTCTGTATTAGATTTGCTTCTTGCTCTTTGGGTAGTAGGTACCATATATTTTATTGTAAAATATATGAAAGAAGCAAAACGGCTAAAAAACGTTCTCCAAAATAAAACAGTCATCAAAAATCAACGTGCGATTCAAATTTTGAATGAAATTCTATCCAATTTTAGAAAAAATGTAAAGGTAAACCTGGTAGAATTGGCGGGTATTTCATCCCCAATGATTTCGGGATATATTTTTCCTACAATTTATCTGCCTGCAATTTCTTTTACTGATGAGGAACTCCGCTGTATTCTTTTGCATGAATGGACGCATTTTTTACATAAAGATTCATGGATTAAATTAGTAATGTGTTTCATCTGCGCTCTTTTTTGGTGGAACCCATTTGTACATATTTTAAAATCCAATCTGCTTCACATTTTGGAATTACGCTGTGATGCAAAATTAATTTCTCAATTTGACGAAAAAGAAAAAATCCATTATCTGGAATCTATTACGAAGGTATTAAAGTATCAGCTTTCAATCAGACAAGCATTCCATCCCTCAATGGATGGATCTACCGCATCAGTCTTAGTAAATACAAGACAAATAAGTAATGTGGAGCAAAGATTTCGGCTCATTGTAAAGAAGGATTATGCGAAGAAATATAGGCCTATGGTGTATGGCGTTTACATATCAATCGTAACACTGTTTCTTGTGTCTAACTTGTATGTCATCCAGCCAGTATTTTCTTGTGACGAACCAGGGGTATTTTCCATTTCCCCTGAAGAGGCTTATCTGTTAGATAACCACGATGGTACGTATTCGTTATACACAGAGGGAGAAATTCGGGCACGGATTGATAAAGAGGACATTGCCAGTGAGCCATTTTCGGCACTCCAAATAAAATAATATGTTTCATATATAAGCAGGGTAATATGCTAAAATTTAAAAAAAATGCTGCTTGTATCTTGTCTTGAAATAATATTACTGTCTTCCTGCCATGTATTAGGAACAGCTTATGTTGTTTATAATGCAGAGCGCATTACTACTGTTACAACGCGTAAATTAAAGTTGTCTAACCCCCTCACTTTTTCGCTTACATAGTGAGGGGGTTTTTCTATCCGCCCAATTAGAAAAAACAATGGGTAAGGTTGGATTGCCGTCACCCATGAACGGGATCATGATACTGAATATAGCGTCGCAATGATTGCAAAACGGAAAATTTATTTCTTTGTACGATTACATAGTTGTGGAAAGAGTTATTTTCGTGTACAATGAGCATAAGATTTTTGAGACATAAACGAAAATGAAAGGGGCGATGGTGGTGGAAATTGAGATTTTGCAAGAGATTTGGGAGAATTTTGTGAAAACGGGTGAGACAGATGAGAGAATGAATCCAATTGTTGAAAAGTCATGGAAAAAATGCCAGCGCAATGGTTTAGATCCCATGAAAGGCAGAGGGCGCCGCGCGGATGAAAAGGTATTTCAAAGCATTCGAGTGGCAAACAAGGAGTTATTGGAAATTTCCTTGCCGGTAATGCAAAGTGTTTATGAAATTGTGAAACAATCCCATTTTTTATTGGTTTTGACAGACAGCGTGGGTTATGTTTTGGAAACCATAGGGGATTTGGCGGTGCAGCAAATGTCCAAGGAGCTTGAGTTCGTCAAGGGCTCCCTTTGGAGTGATTTGGAAGTGGGCACCAATGCCATCGGAATCGCATTGGATTACGATACATCCATTCAAATGGTAGGGCCGGAGCATTATGGCTTGCCCCATCATAAATGGACCTGCTCTGCCGCACCCATACATGGTGTCAATGGTGAAATCATAGGTTGTTTAGATTTGTCAGGGGATTCCCACTGTTCCCAGCCTCATACCCATACCTTAGGGCTTGTGGTAGCTGCGGCATTTAGTATTGAAACCATGATAAAACAGCAGCATAGCGCAAGGCTGATGCGCAAAACGCTGGATAGCAGTGAAAATGGAATTGTGCTGCTCAATGATGCGTTTTGTCCAATTTGGATTAATCAGGCTGCTGAAAAAAATTTTGGCCTATCAATGTCACTTTTGGAAAATTCGGATTTTCGGGAATTTATGCCTGATGTGGATTGGACGCAGCTGCAGCATTGGGAGCAGGAAAGACAATATCGAACAAACGATACCCGTCTTTTGGTGGGTCGGCACGTATATGATTGCAGTGCTACCATGTCGCCCACGCTGGACGCCGATTCCCGAACCTTTACTGTGACGTTAAAGAGGCAAGAATATTTAATTGCTTCTGTTAACAAGGTTTCGGGAAATCGAGCCAATTATACCTTTGAACATATTTATGCGCAAGATTCTTTGATGAAAAAAACCATACAGCTGGCGCAAAAATTTGCTTGTTATGATGGTGTAGTTTTGATTGAAGGTGAAAGCGGAACGGGGAAAGAATTGTTTGCCCAAGCAATCCACAATGAGAGCAAGCGGGCGAAGGGACCCTTTGTGGCAGTAAATTGCGCCTCTTTGCCACGGGATCTCATTGAAAGCGAATTATTTGGTTACGAAAAAGGTGCGTTTACAGGTGCGTTAAAGGAAGGAAATCCAGGGAAATTTGAACTAGCGAATACAGGAACGCTGTTTTTAGATGAAATTGGGGAGATGCCCTTGGAATTTCAGGCGAAGCTTCTGCGTGCGGTGGAATCCTTGCGTATTCGTCGCTTGGGCGGAACGCAGGAAAGAAAGCTTGATGTAAGAGTGATTGCTGCGACAAACCGTAATTTGCGCATGGAGTCGGAACAGGGGCGTTTTCGGCAAGACCTGTTTTACCGATTAAATGTACTAAAATTGGACATTCCGCCTTTGCGTGATCGACCGTTAGACATCAAGGGCTGTGCCGAGATATTTCTGGATCGTTTTAACGAAAGGTATCCGGAGCAGCAGAAAAATATGTCTAAGGGATATTTGGATGCGCTGATGCAGTATGAATGGCCAGGAAACGTGCGAGAACTGCAAAACAGCATAGAAAGAACATTTTATGCTTGTAATGAAGATACGTTAACACCAGAGGATTTTTGCTATGTTATTGGCACCACAAAACTACAGTTGGAAAGTGTTTCCCAGTCGGATACGATGTACAATGAGGTAGTGCAAGCCTTGCAAGGTGCAAAAGGAAATATTGACGAGGCGGCAAAAGAGTTGAAAATAAGTCGTGCGACCTTTTACCGGATTTGCAAAAAATGCGGTGTACAGCCGAAGAAAATTAAAATATAATTCTCAAATTTCTCATGTCATCATGAGAAAACATTGAAACCGTGAGATATTTGCGAGAAAGTTTTTCTCAAAAATCTTACGGTTTTTTTGCGTTTTATACAGAATAAACAAAAAAATCTTGAGATAATCTCAAGGAATTGCATTGTGTTTGTGCAAGTGTACAGAGATTGTTTGGCTAGTGATTGTGGCACAAAGTTTGCTTATTAATAGGGCAGGAACAAAAGTATAGGAGGTGAAATATGAAACGCTATATCATTGAATTTGGGATGGGCACGGATTTCCATGGACAGGATGCAGGAAAGGCGGCAGTAAAAGCAGTGCGGGATGCGGTTTCTCGCAGTTGCTTATGCGGCTTGACGGAAGTCTTGGGGTTGGAGAACTTGGACAAATCGGTAAAAATTCAAGTGACTGTGGCTGTGTCAAGACCGGAGGAGGTAGATCCTGCGGAAATCGCAAAATGTTTACCGATCGGAGAGGTAGAGGTAAAGGCAGTAGAAGGAGGGTTGCAGGTACCTGGGCTTTTGATACCAAGGTTTGGAGATAAAGACGATAGCATTGAGGTTGCCATTGCAGCGGTAGAGGTTGGGATTCTGGAACCATAAGGCGTTCTTGAACAATATTTCAAAGGAGGTTTATGAAATGAAAGTACCTAAGGAAGTCATGAAGGACATTTATCTGCGGATGCTGCGTATCCGTGAATTTGAAAGCAAGGCACAAACCTTGTTTGCAGATGGAAAGATTCCGGGTTTTGTACATCTATATTTAGGGGAAGAGGCAGTTGCAACAGGTGTCTGCGCTTGCCTTGGCGATGAGGATTACATAACAAGCACCCATAGAGGACACGGACATATCGTTGCTAAGGGTGGAGATTTGAAGTTTATGATGGCAGAACTGTTTGGCAAAGCGACAGGCTACTGCAAAGGCAAAGGCGGCTCCATGCACATTGCGGATCGTGATAAAGGCATTTTGGGTGCAAACGGCATTGTAGGTGCTGGTCATAATATTGCGGTTGGCGCAGGTTTATCGGCACAATTGCGTGAGACGGATCAGGTTTGCGTTTGCTTCTTCGGTGATGCTTCGACAAACCAAGGTACCTTCCATGAATCTTTGAATTTAGCTTCAATCTGGAAATTGCCTATCGTGTTTGTATGTGAAAACAATAATTACGGAATTTCCATGAGCCAAGCCCGTCACCAAGCAATTAAAGATGTGGCTGATCGTGGTGCGGCATATGGCATCCCAGGTATCGTCGTAGATGGCAATGATGTGCTTGCGGTTTATGAAGCGGCATCCGAGGCAGTGGCAAGAGCCAGAAAGGGTCAGGGACCTACTTTGGTGGAATGCAAAACCTACCGTTGGAGAGGGCATTTTGAAGGGGATCCCGGAAACTACAAGCCAAAGAAAGAGCAAGAAGAGTGGTTGAAGAAGGATCCAATTCCCAGATTTGAGGCATTCTTAAAAGAAAACGCAATTTTGAGCGACAAAGAAATTGCGGCTTGTGGACAACAAGTAATGGATGAAATTCAGGAAGCAATCCGTTTTGCAGAAGAAAGTCCTGATCCTGACGTGGCATCTGTTGTGCAGGACATCTATTCCGATATTGTAGAGGAGGTACGGGTAAGATGAAAAAGATGAGTTATGCAGAGGCTATCCGAGAGGGCATGAGTATTCGGATGCGCGAAAATCCCAATGTAGTGTTGTTTGGTGAAGATGTTGGTGCATTTGGCGGTTGTTTCGGTGTTTCCGCAGGAATGTTTGATGAATTCGGCGAAAAGCGTGTGCGTGACACCCCTATTTCCGAAGGTGTAATTATTGGTACTGCAGTAGGTTCGGCGGCGACAGGCATTCGTCCTATTGCGGAATTAATGTTTTGTGATTTCTTGACGGTTGGTATGGATCAGTTAGTCAATCAAGCGGCAAAGATGCGTTATATGTTCGGCGGCAAAATATCCATGCCTATGGTTGTGCGTTTGCCAAACGGCGCAGGCGTAAGCGCAGCGGCACAGCACTCCCAGTCCTTAGAAGCGTGGATTACCCATGTACCCGGCTTGAAGGTAATTTATCCTTCTACACCACAAGATGCTTTGGGCTTAATGTTATCTGCAATTGATGATGATAATCCCGTTATGTTTCTCGAACATAAGGCAATGTATAGCATGAAGGGTGACGTAGAAAGCTTTGAACCCATTCCCATTGGCAAGGGCGATATCAAACGTGAGGGGAATGACGTAACGGTGATTGCCACCGGTAAGATGGTCCATGAAGCGTTGGCAGCGGCAAAACAATTAGAGGCAGATGGTGTTTCTGTTGAAGTGCTTGACCCTCGTTCCTTATATCCCTTGGATAAAGCATTGATTGCCCAATCCTTAAAAAAGACACATAAAGCTGTCATCGTGACGGAAGAAAACAGACGTGGCGGTTACGGCGGTGAAATTTCCGCAATTATTGCAGAAGAAATGTTTGATTTATTGGATGCCCCTGTTGTACGTATTGGTGCGTTGGATTCCCCCATTCCTTTTGCACCAATACTGGAGCAGGTGTGTATCCCCAATGCAACAGATATTTTATCAGCAATTCGCTCATTGACATAAGGAATATGGGGAAGGAGGGCGTTTATGTCCAGCATCGGCATTATTGCAAATCCCGCTTCGGGTAAGGATATTCGCAGGCTGGTTTCCTACGCGACAACCATCGACAACCAAGAAAAAATAAATATTGTAAAACGAATCGTATTGGCTGCCCAATCTCTTGGCATTGATTCGGTTTGGTTTATGCCTGACACGTTTCAAATAGGCTACACCGTTATTTCAGACTTATCCATGGATGAAAAATTGCTTATCGATTGTAAAGTGATGGATATTCCCTTAACGGCTACGGCTGATGATACGACAAGGGCGGCGGCTGAAATGGAAAAAATGGGAGTGGGCTGCGTGATTGTTCTGGGGGGAGATGGTACAAGTCGGGCGGTAGCAAAGGGCTTGAAGGACACCCCTCTTCTCCCTCTTTCCACAGGGACAAATAACGTTTACCCTACGATGGTAGAAGGGACAGTAGCCGGGATGGCGGCGGCAGCAATCGCACGTATGCCGAATCCTAAGGAGTGCTGTATACAAGATAAACGGATTGAAGTATATAAAAATAGTGATTTTTTGGATATCGCCTTAATTGATGCGGTGATTACCGATGATCTTTGGGTAGGGGCGAAAGCCATTTGGGACGTGGAAAAATTGAAGCATATTTTTGTGACCCGCTGTCATCCGGCAAGTATCGGATTTTCTTCAGCGGCAGGATGCCTTCGGATTGTGGAGGATATTGACCCATATGGCTTCGCCCTAACCCTTGGGGAAAAGGGCGAAGGAATCATTGCACCGATTGCGGCAGGCGTTTTGGCCCCCTTGGACTATTTGAAGGCGGAGCTTGTACCTTTGGGGGTACCGGTGGAAATGGATCTGGAGTGGGATTGTATGGTGGCGTTAGATGGAGAGCGAGAATTGCGTGGAAAAAAAGGCGATCGTCTGGCGTTTTTGGTGACACAAAGAGGACCTTGGCGGGTGCAGATTAAGAGGACGCTTGAAAAAGCGGTTAAATTGGGCTTCTTCAAAAGGTTCTAACAAAAAATTGATATTATTTGGAGGTGAAGTTATGGCACAGGAAGTTTTTTTACCCAAGTTGGGGCTGACCATGACAGAAGGAACCATCGATGAATGGAAGTTCAAAGAAGGCGAGTTTGTAAAAAAAGGAGATGCGCTATTTAGTGTTTCCACAGATAAATTGACAAATGACGTTGAAGCAGAAGCTGAGGGCGTGCTTTTGAAAATTTTGGTGCCTGCCGGTGAAACAGCGTTGTGCAAAGCAGTGGTGGCCTATCTTGGGCAGGCAGGAGAAACGGTTTCTCAGGTTTCTACATCAGGAGAAAAAACGGAAGAAAAAATTCAAGGGGAATCTGGAAAAGCGACAACACAAGCCGCAGCCGCACCTTCAAGAGAAAATATTTTAGCTTCGCCGGCGGCGAAAAAATTTGCAAAAGAAAATAACATTGACCTTGGACTGGTTTCGGGAACGGGCCCCAGTGGCCGAATTACCTTGCAAGACGCAGAAGCATATTGTGCAAACTTGCAACAAGACAATAACGGAGAGAAAACAAAAACCAGTCCTATGGCGGCGAAGCTGGCAGAGGAATTGGGCGTGGATGTTGCAAAAATTACGGCCGACGGTAGAATCATGAAGCAAGATGTTTTGACGGCGGCTGGTGGAGATATAGAAAAGGTGGCAGAGGAAAGTGGAAACGACTTGCAGCCTGTAAAGGTAAATGCACTGCGTCGAAGCATTGCTGCAAACATGACATTATCTTGGCATACCTCTCCTCGTGTGACATACACACACCCTGTGGACACTACAGCAATGAAGGAATTGCGGGAAAAATTGAAAGAAGCCTGCAAAGAACAGCAGATTAAGCTAACATATAACCATATTATTATCACAATGGCGGCAAAGGCGTTAATGGAGTTTCCCGATGTAAACGCCAGCTTTGCAGATAATATGATTACAAGACATAGCCATGCCAATGTGGGCTTGGCGGTGGCAAAGGGAGATGGGCTGATTGTTCCCAATGTCAAGGGTGCGGACACAAAATCTCTCCTTGAGGTTGCGAAGGAAACGGAAGCTTTGATTGAAGCCACACGCAGCGGTAAAATCAGTATGGAGGATATGACGGGCGGAACCTTCACCATTTCCAATTTAGGTCCCTACGGCATAACGAATTTCTCACCCATCATCAACCAGCCAGAATTGGCAATTTTGGGCGTTTGCGATATGGTGGAAACAGTAGTGGTGCGTAATGGACAAATGGAAATCCGCCCCATGATGAACCTTTGTTTGACTGCGGATCATCGTGTGGTAGACGGGGTAATGGCGGCAAAATTCTTAAAACGTCTTTGCGACCTTTTGGAAAACCCGTATCTTTTGTTTACATAAGAAAGCAGAAAACGGATGGGGGCAAACGCCTTTGTCCGTTTTTTACAAAAGAGAAAGAATCGAGAGCTTGTACGATGTAAAATATAAAGAAGAAAGGATTTGAGCATATGGCAAGTGAAATTTTGATGCCGAAACTGGGGCTGACCATGACGGAAGGAACCATAGAGGAATGGAAAAAGAAAGAAGGGGAAGCGGTTAAGGCAGGAGAAGCGCTTTTTTCCGTGGCAACAGATAAATTAAGCAGTGATGTGGAATGCGATAAAGATGGGATATTGCTGAAAATTCTATGCTCCGCCGGAGAAACAGCTGCCTGCAAAAGCGTTGTTGCATATATTGGGCAGGCTGGGGAAAGCATTGCAGAAAAGGGCGGCACAGAAAAGCAAGATGCCCCTGTGCAGGAAGCTTCCGTTGCATCGGAAGCGCCGAAGAAGTCTGATAAAAAGTCGATTATCATTGTTGGAGGCGGCCCTGGCGGATATGTAGCGGCAATCCGTGCGGCACAATTAGGGGCAGAGGTAACGGTAATTGAAAAAGAATATTTAGGCGGTACTTGTTTAAATATCGGTTGTATCCCCACAAAAAGCTTGCTGCATAGCGCAGAGTTATTTGAGCAAATCAAGCATCAGGGAAAAGAATTGGGTATCAACGCCACAGGACTTAGTGTGGATTTTTCTCAAGTAATGGCGCATAAGAATGCAATTTCCAAACAATTAACGTCAGGCGTTGCCGGACTGTTTAAGCTAAATAAAATTAAAAAAATCGACGGGGAAGCAAGCTTTATTTCGCCAAAAACCCTATTGATTCAAAAAGCGGATGGGAAAAAGGAAGAATTGAAAGGGGATGCCATTATTTTGGCTACCGGGTCTGTTAATTTTGCACCTCCAATACCCGGTTTAAAGGAAAATTCCAATTGTATCGATTCTACAGGAGCCCTTAGTCTGGAAACCTTGCCCCAATCCATGGTAGTGATTGGTGGCGGCGTAATTGGTTTGGAATTGGCGTGTGCCTATGCCGCTTTCGGCACAAAGATTACGGTGGTTGAGGCACTTGGACGTATGCTTCCCATGATGGATGGCGAGATTACAGAGGTTGGCGTTGCGCATATGAAGAAAATGGGAATCGACTTTCATTTGGAATGCCCTGTGCAGGCAATAGAAGCTTCTTCTGTGGGTGCAAAGGTCGTTTGCAAGGACAGAGATGGTAAGGCGATCACATTTGAAGCGGAGAAGGTTTTGGTGGCAATCGGTCGTCGTGCTAATACAGCGGGGTTGCAGTTGGATTTGGGCGGTGTTAGCCATGATAATGGACGTATTGTTGTCAATGCAAAGATGGAAACAAATGTGTCCGGTGTATATGCCATAGGGGATTGTGTGAAGGGCTATGCACAGCTTGCACATACGGCGTCTGCTATGGGGGAAGTGGCGGCAGAGAATATTTGCGGACATTCTTCCCATTACGAAGAAGGCACAAGCCCCACTTGCGTATATATGATGCCCGAGGCAGCAGGCGTTGGACTTACGGAAGAAGCTTGCAAAAAGAAAGGGATCGATTATAAAGTTGGCAAATTCCCTATGTCGGCAAATGGCAAAGCCCTTATTTTAAACGGAGGCGAGGGTCTGGTAAAAATTATTACCGATGTGAAACATGAAGAAATCTTGGGAATGCACATCGTAGGGCCAAGAGCAACCGACTTGATTGCGGAAGGGGCTTTGGCAATTCGATTGGAGGCAACGGCGGAAGAATTAATTTCCACCATACATTCTCACCCCACTGTTACAGAAACCATGCGAGAGGCAGCCCTGAATGTCGAAAAACGTGCCATTCATATGAAGAACTAAGGGTACAATCAAAGAAAGCGTTGACGATATGACTGGGAATCAGTGCCATTCATAGTGTAATTACAATAAAAAAGGTGTTTTTGAAAGTAATAGTTGGATGTCAACTAAAAAATATAAAATAAGTTGCTTATTCCCCTCACTTTTTTGGCTAAGGCGTGAGGGGTTTTTTCTATCCTATCAAGTAGTTCTTTACAACTGAATTGGCTTAGTTTAAATACGTTTTGTTTCGCTCAAATAAATCACCGGAAATGTTGGTGGGGTGAATATATAAAGCAAAATTCAAGGTAAAATGCTGTTTTATAAAAATAAGCTTTTGAAACATAGGGAGCACCTAAAAGTGTTATTCATCAGCACTTCCCTAGATGCAAAAAATCTCCAACGCCCTAAAATGTTCAGAATACGATGTATTGGAAACATGATTAAGTGCAACGTTTGTTATAGTTGTTTATTTGGATATTTTTTAAGGAAAAATTCAGTGCGATGTGCAGCAAGGAGAAGGGTTTGTTTTATGAGGAATCTGTATAGAAAAGACATTTTGATGAGATGGAATAATGCTTTCCCCAAAAAAGCAGACACATATATCGGCGAAAAGCTGCCTTTGATGTGTTTGATGGTCAAAACCTGTGAAAAAAAAGCTGAAAAGACCGAAGAAGGTAAGGCAAGTAAGAAAGTTCTTTGCCATTGTAATGGTGTGGCTCCTCCTGTTTTTGCAAAAAAATGATTAGTATAGCCTGAGGAAGTTAAGCAACGCGGCTGTTTCGTTTTTAGACAGAGGCGGGGTGCGGGGCGAAGGGAAATTTAAAATATGATTAAAAAGCTGATTTTCTGCGCTGTTTTAGGCAAAGAAGAAAGAACGATGGAACATAATGGATTATTTTTTGTTTACCTTACGTGAAAAGTATTATATAATATTATGATACAATTTATTTGATAACGACGATAAGGAGGATTTCAATGAAAAAAGATTCCTCAAAGAATAGAAAAAAAAAGCGTCCTCATGGGGCTGAACCAAAAGTCCGCAGGCAGGCACCGCCGCCTAAACGCACCTATCCCACAACGGGGAATTTAAACAGATTGGACTCGTCCTATGAACAAAGCCGAGGAGAGCAAAGCAACAGAGAAATCCGACCGCAAAAAGAGGTTCAAAGAACACGAAGAAAAACGAGGCGCATCCGTGTCAGTCGGGTGTTGCCAATGTTTGTATTTATGGTTATTGCAGTCTACCTTTTTGGGCAGATGCTTACTATGTCTGCAAAAAAAACGGAAGTGGACGTGGAAACGGTTGACTATGGCGCGCTTGATACCCCGGAACGATATTCGGGGCTGATTGTGCGGGATGAATACGTTGTTGCCAGTAACCGTACAGGACAGCCATTTTATCAGTTTTCTGAGGGGGAGTATGTGTCAAAAGATGCAGTTGTTTGTACAGTAAAGGATACAAGCTCGACGGATGAGCTAGAGAGCAAGCTGGACGAGCTGGATATGGATATTTTAAAAAGCCAGAAAAACCGTTCTGATTTATCTGCTTTTTCCGAAGATATTGAAAGAGTGGAAGAAAATATTCAGCGTGGCGTTGATTCTTTTGCAGGAAGTTCTATGAAATCAGATGCAAGTTATTTTTACGATATGAAGGAGCAGGTACAGTCCTTTATGACCCAAAGAAATGAGATTTGGTTGACAGAAAATGTGGACAGTCTTTCCCAGCTGACAGAGGAAAAATCTCAATATGAGGAGAAATTAGCGCAGAATTTAAGTTCGATTCAGGCAAAGGAAAGCGGGATATTATGCTTTAGCTATGATGGGCTGGAAGAAACCCTGACAAAAGACACGCTTGAAGGAGTGACCGAGGGACAAGTCGGCGAAACGAAAACGAAGTACATTTCAAAGGCTAAGGCTGTTTCCGAGGGTGATCCCTTATTTAAAATTGTTACCAGCAATCAGTGGGACATTGTTGCTTATTTGCCCAATTCTGTGGTTTTAAATTGGGAAAAGGGTGAAAGCAAAGTGCTGAATTTACAGCTTGATGATGAGGTGCTTCAAATAAACACAAAATTAGAGTCCATTGAAGTGGGTGAAAAGAAAGCAAAGGTTGTGTTTTCCAGCTATGAGCAGATGGAACCCTTTATAAACCAAAGGAGTTTGGAATTTTATTTAGAGGGAACAATCGTTGAAGGCTTGAAGGTTCCCAATGATGCCATCGTTGAAAAATCACTGATTAGTGTTCCGACGGACTGTATTATGGAAAGCATGGGCAACCAAGGCGTTCTTTTGGTGAACGGCAGCAACACCAAATTTTTAGCCGTTTCCATTGTTTCATACGATGATGAAAATGATTATATTGACCAAAATGGGGAATTAAAGCTGGGAGATGTTATTTTGCAGGGAACGGGCGAGAATGCAGCGCAATATACGGTTTCTGAATTATCACCTAAAAGCGGCGTTTACATTGCAAACAGCTCCATGGCAAAATTCGTAACCATTGATATTCTGGATCAAAATCAGGAATATGCGATCATTCGCTCTGGAGCGACATATGGTTTGCAGGCGTTCGATTTGATTGTTTCAAATGCAAAAAATATTAAAGAAGGACAAAGCCTTTATTAAGAAGAAAGGAAAGAAAAATATGAGCCATATTGCAGAAAATATCAAGGCGGTTGAGGCTAAAATTGCGGCGGCGGCACGAAGAAGCGGCAGAAAAAAAGAGGGGATTCTTCTTTTGGCGGTGAGCAAAACACAGTCCGTTGATGTGATACGTCAGGCGGTGGAATGCGGGCTTACCTCGCTTGGTGAAAATAAAGTACAGGAAATTATGGACAAGTATGAGCCGATGGGTGAGGGGATACACTGGCACCTCATTGGGCATCTGCAAACCAATAAAGTGAAATACATTATTGACAAGGTGGATATGATTCACGCTGTGGAAAGCCTTAAGCTTGCGGAGGAAATTGAAAGACGTGCTGCGGCAAAGGGGCTGGTCATGGATATTTTAGTGGAAGTGAACATGGCTGACGAGGATAGTAAGTATGGAATTACACCAAAAAATGCCGAGGAATTTATCAGAGAGCTTGCAAAGAAGGAGCATTTGCGTGTCAGAGGTTTGATGACGGTGGCACCTTTTGTAGAAAATCCAGAGGATAACAGGGAATATTTCCGCCAAATGAAGCAATTACAGGTTGACATCAATGCAAAAAAAATTGATAATATAGTAATGGACGTGCTTTCCATGGGGATGACAGGTGATTATGAAGTTGCCATAGAAGAAGGGGCAACCATCGTTCGTGTAGGCACGGGTATTTTTGGCGAAAGAGATTACTCCAAGTGAGGAAAATAAAGAAAGTAATGATTAGGGGGAAGCATACAAGTGGCTAAATTATTGGATAAAATGAAGGATTTAATGTTTGGCGAATATGATGACGATGAATATTATGAAGATGAGGAATATGATGTTCCTGCAAGTCAAGCAGCACCTAGCGGATATGGTTTGCGTGAAGTTTCCAGAGAAACGGAGTATTCTGCGCCGGCACCTCGTAAAACGACATCCAAGGGAAGTCCACAGGTATACAGTATTAACACAAATGTGCAGATGAGAGTGGTTATTATTAAACCCAGCTGTTATGAAGATGCGCAGGAAATTTGCGATCAGATTAAAACCAAAAGACCTGTTGTTGTAAATCTAGAGAAAGTGGAATATCCAGTTGCACAGCGCATCATGGATTTTTTAAGCGGAACCTGCTATTCTTTGGAAGGTTCTATCCAAAGAGTTGCAAACAATATTTTTATCATAGCACCGGAAAATGTTGATATTTCGGGTGATTTTAAAGAAGAACTGAAGACAAAGGGAGTTATTCTTCCATGGGTAAGCAACAGTGGTAGATAAGGTGGTAGTGAATATTGGAAAATTTACAGTTTTTGCTGATAAAAGCAGTTGATTTGTTTTTTTATGTGATGGAGCTTTTAATTTTTGGGCGCATCATTCTTTCTTGGCTGCCTTTGGGGTTTAATAACCCAATCGGACAATTTCTATATAACATGACAGAGCCGATTTTGGGGCCTTGCCGCAGGATGTTGGATAAATCCCCTCTTGGGGGCGGGATGATGCTGGATTTTTCACCGATCATTGCTTTGATTTTAATGATGCTTGCAAAGCAGTTAATTTTAGGGCTGATTACGATGCTGTAAAAAGCAGGTGATACTGTGAATAAACAACAGATGCTCAAGGGCATACAAGACCAAGAGGAGAGAATGCTTTTTGCGAGGGCGTTAGATCAAGTGACTTTTGCAATAAAGCGGCATGAAGTCCAGTTTGCCGATTTTATGGATGAAGCAAAGTGTGCAAGATTTTGGGAACGGCTGAAAAGCAGTGTTGATTTAGAGGTGCTTTCTTTTGGTGGGACGGAGGATGCAGAGCGAAGGATACTTGGTTTTGCGCCGAAGGAAATACCGCTTTTGGAGGAAAGTTTTCCGATAACAGCCTTGCAGATTGCTCCTAAAAATAAAAAATTCGGTCAGTCGGATTTAAGCCATAGAGATTATCTTGGTTCTATCCTTGGATTAGGCATAGAGCGGGGAAAGATTGGGGATATTTTGGTTTCCGAGGATGGAGCGGTGTGCTTTGTCAAAGCGGAAATGGCGGAATATGTTCAAACGAATTTGGACAAGGTATCTAAAACAGCGGTTACTGTAACAATGGTGGATAAAGCACAGGCTTTGGCACCAAAACGAACGGAACTGCGCCGTGTAACCACAGCATCAATGCGCTTGGATGCGATTTTGGGAGAAGCACTGCATCTCTCTCGTGGGAAGGCGCAAACTTTAATTTCAAGTGAAAAAGTAAGCGTAAATTGGTCATTGGCTGCCAATACGTCGTACATATTAAAAACTGGAGATATGGTTTCTGCCCGTGGCTTTGGACGCTTCCGTGTGGGCGAAGTGAGCGGTAAAACCAAAAAAGACAGAATTGGTTTGGAACTGGAACTGTACATTTAGATAAGGAGGTTTTTGTGTGATTACACCGAATGACATTGCTACCAAGGATTTTAAGAAAGTTGCGGTTGGATATTCTCCCGAAGAGGTAGATACTTTTTTGGATGATCTATATGAGGATTACGAACGGCTTTATACCGAAGGCGTGAAAGAAAAAGTAAAGGTTGATGAAACAACCCCTCAAGCAGATCCATTTTCCAATTTGCAAAAAACCTTAGAGCGAACCCTGTCCTTGGCTGAAGCTGCGGCGGAAGATACAAAGGCTGCTGCAAAGGCAGAAGCGGAGTTGATGATCAAAAACGCAAAGCTTCAGGCAGAGGAATTATTGCAAAATGCAAGAACCAAAACCTATGAATTGGAACAGGAAATGCTTGCGCTGGAAAATCGTTATGAATTGATGCGCACAAGAGTAAAGCTTTTATTGTATGCTGAAATTGAACTGCTCGATAAGAATGAAATTCTTGCCGAAAAGGATGAAGTACGAAAAACAACCGAATAATAAGCCAAAAAGCGGTGGTCAGAGTTTTTTTAGCAGAAGCCGCTTTTTCTGCGGTTTGGGAAAGTTCATTCGCAAACAAAAAGCCGCCGACCATAAGCTGTGACAAAGCATTTTTGCTGCCACGGCTATTTTGCATTTTAAAGAAATTGCTTTTTTGGGTGCAGTCTGTTTTTTAGGAATAGGCGCATACAAGCGTATACGGTGAGGCTTGAAAAATAAAATAAAAAGGAAGAAAAAAATATGTGGTTAATACCTGCAATAGCAGCAGTCATTTTGATAGGATTGGATCAGGCAACAAAGTATTTGGCATTGGTAAATCTCAAACCCATAGGCTCAATGGTTTTGGCAAATGGATTTTTGGATTTAACTTTTGTGGAAAACAGAGGGGTTGCCTTTGGTATGTTTTCAGGACAGCGGTGGTTTATTCTGCTGCTGACAGGGGTCATTACTGTTGTTTTGCTGTATTATTTCGCAAAATTACCCAAAACAAATGAGTACAAATTTGTTCGTATGTCGATGGTGCTTATTTTCGCAGGCGCAATCGGGAATATGATTGACCGAATTTTCCGTGGATACGTGGTGGATTTTTTTGAATTTGCTTTTATTGATTTTCCTGTATTTAATGTGGCGGATATTTATGTAGTGATTGGCGTTTTTGTATTGGCATTTTTGATTTTGTTTGTGATCAAGGATCCAGAAGAAAAAAAGAAGGATGAATGATATGGAGTATTTTACTTTTGGAGCAGAACGGGAAGATGTCGGCTGTCGTATCGATGTTTTTATCGCTGAAAACATGGAAATCATTTCTAGAAGCGGTGTGCAAAGGCTGATCGAAGAGGGTCATGTTCGTCTGAACGGTGCCGCAGTAAAGGCGAATTATAAGTTACGGGAGAAGGACGTTATTGATGTTGAGATTCCTGAGGCAAAGACCGTAGAAATTTTACCGGAAAATATTCCGCTAAATATTTTGTATGAAGACAAGGATGTGATTGTTGTAAATAAACCGCAGGGCATGGTGGTTCATCCTGCGCCGGGGCATACCACTGGTACGCTTGTGAACGCCCTTTTATACCATTGCGGCGATGAGCTTTCGGGTATCAATGGCGAAAAGCGTCCTGGTATTGTGCACCGTATTGATAAGGATACCTCAGGGGTTTTGATGATTGCAAAAAACGATACTGCACATCAATCTCTTGCAGAACAGCTTTCGGAGCATAGCATTACAAGAAAATATAATGCCATTGTTTTTAATGGCTTTCAAGAGGATGAAGGTACCGTGGATCAACCCATTGGCAGAAACCCCTTGGATAGAAAAAAAATGGCGATTACGCAAAAACACAGCCGCAAAGCCGTGACACATTACAGAGTAATCGAACGCATGGGTAATTTTACGCTTATCGAAGCACAGCTGGAAACTGGAAGAACCCACCAAATTCGTGTGCATCTGACGTTTATTGGACATCCCCTTTTGGGAGATATGGTATACGGTCCCAAAAAACAGCCGTTTCAATTGGATGGACAAGCCCTGCACGCAAGGGTTTTGGGGTTTGTGCACCCGACAACTGGGCAGTACATGGAATTTGAGGCACCGTTGCCGGAGAGCTTTGAAAAGTTACTTTTGCGCATAAAAGGTTAGGAGGGTCAGGAAATGCCGCTGATGAAGAAGGATTTTTTCGGTCTGAAGGACCTGTCTGCGGACGATATTCGATACGTTCTTGGTACTGCAGAAACCATGAAATATATTTTAAGCCAGAAAAACAAAACGTCCCCTCATTTGCGGGGAAAATCCGTTATTATATTGTTTTATGAGCCCAGTGCAAGGGCGAAGCTTTCTTATGAATTGGCGGCAAGGCATTTAAGTGCCAGCGTTGTTGATATGACTAGCTCTATTCAAAACAGGGAGTTCGACAGCCTTTTGGATATGGGACAGTTGGTAGACCAGATGGGGGCGGATTTTATTATTTTACGCCATCCGATGGCTGGGGCACCTCAGCTTCTCTCAAGTGCGGTGGAAGCGTCTGTAATCAATGCAGGGGATGGCTTCAATGAAAACCCTGGACAATCCTTGCTGGATTTGATGACCATTAAGGAGCGAAAAGGCGGGTTTGAAGGTCTTAAGGTTGCCATAATTGGAGATTTGATTCATAGCCGTGTGTCCAAAAGCAATATTTGGGCGTTGACAAAGCTGGGGGCGGAGGTTCGGGTATCAGGTCCGCCTACCTTAATTTCGCCCGAAATAGAAAAGTTTGGTGTAGATGTTTATTATGATGCCCGAGAGGCTGTGAATAATGCCGACGTTATTTTAACCACAAGAATGCACAAGGATAGTCAAAACACCATGGTTTTGCCATCCTTGGATGAATATAAGAGATTTTTCCGCATTGACGAGGCTTTACTGCGGTATGCCAAAAAGGATGCGATTGTCATGCATCCAGGACCGATTCGCCGTGGTATTGAAATTTCCTCTGGGGTAATCAATGGGCCGCAATGTATCATAAATGACCAAATTGCCAATAGTGTTGCTGTCAGAATGGCAATTTACTATATCTTGACGCAAATGGGAGGTGCATTTCGATGAAAACATTGCTGAAAAACTGCCATGTGGTATCTCCAGGTTTTCAAGAAGAGGAATTATACGATATTTATGTGGTAAATGGTATGATTGAAGAAATCGGAAAGAATTTAGAGGTTGAAGCTGGCAAAACAATGGATATTGGCGGAAATACGGTTTTGCCGGGCTTAATTGATATGCACTGCAATATTTGCGACCCTGGGTTTGAGTATTTAGAAAATATAGAAACGGTTTCCCGCAGTGCCGCAAGGGGCGGGTTTACAACAATCACCTGCGAGCCGAATACAAACCCTGTCATAGACAACAAAACCGTTGTGGAATACATTGTTTCAAAATCGAAGAACCATGCTTTGGTTAATATACATCCCTATGGGAGTATGTCTATTGGGTGCAAAGGGCAGAAAATGGCAGAAATCGGCGAGATGTTTAACGCTGGAATTGTAGGGGTTTCCGACGGGGATGAATTTACTGATGAGGCATCTTTTTTGCGAAATGTCATGCTGTATGTGAAAATGTTTGATATGCCTGTCATTACCCATTGTGAGGATAGAGGTTTATCGGGCAGCGGCGTAATGAATACAGGGTTTACCGCCTCCCGCCTAGGCTTGGCGGGTATGCCCCGAGAGGCGGAAGAGGTCATGGTTGCCAGAAATATTATTTTGGCGGAAAATACAGGCGCAAGGCTTCATATTGCCCATGTCAGCACAAAAGGCTCAGTCCAATTAATTCGTGAGGCAAAAAAAAGAGGTGCCAAGGTTACAGGGGAAACTTGTCCGCATTATTTTCTTCTGACGGAGGAAACGGTGGAGAATTATAACACTTTTGCCAAGGTAAATCCGCCTTTGCGTACCAAAGAGGATGTGGAGGCAATTATAAAAGGCATCGGGGATGGCAGTATTGATGTCATTGCCTCAGGGCACAGCCCCTCCAATGAGGGGGACAAAAACATGGTATTTACCAATGCCGTTTATGGTATTTCTTCTTTGGAAACGGCATTTTCCTTAAGCTACACAGGCTTGGTCAAATCGAAGCTGATTTCGCTTTCAAAATTGGTTGCGCTGATGAGCACAATGCCGGCGGAAATATTAAAGCTTGAGAATAAAGGGCGCATTGCCAAGGGGATGGATGCGGATTTGATTGTGGTGGATTTACGACAGGGCTACCGTATTGATCCCAAGCATTTTGCCTCAAAAGCAAAGTTTTCACCCTTTGCGGATTGGGAAGTGCAAGGCAGAGTGATTTATACCATGGTGGGCGGAAAACTAATCATGTGATCGTAATAAAGAGGTGCAGTGATGTATTTAAAACGATTGGATTTGCAGGGTTTTAAGTCCTTTCCCGAAAAAGTAAAATTAGAGTTTAACCAAGGCATGACTGCGGTAGTTGGCCCGAATGGGAGCGGAAAAAGCAATGTTTCCGATGCGGTTCGTTGGGTTTTGGGGGAGCAAAGAGCGAAAAGCCTCCGTGGGGATAAAATGGAGGATGTTATTTTTGCGGGAACAGAAAACAGAAAGCCCTTGGGCTTTGCAGAAGTGTCTATTACCATCGATAACCAAGACCAAAAGCTGCCCTTGGCATACACAGAGGTGCAGGTAACACGCAGAGTATTCCGCTCGGGCGAAAGCGAATATCGTATGAACGGTACGGCTTGCCGCTTAAAGGATATTCAGGAGCTTTTTATGGATACAGGCGTTGGTCGGGAAGGCTATTCCATCATCGGACAGGGCAGAATTGACGAAATATTAAGTGCAAAGGGCGAGGAACGTCGACGGATTTTTGAAGAAGCGGCAGGTATTGTAAAATACAAAACCCGGCGGAATGAGGCGGCAGGCAAGCTGGAGAAAGAACAGCAGAACTTGCTGCGTGTGGACGATATTATCGGGGAGCTTGAGGTTCAGCTTGAGCCTTTAGAACAGCAAAGCGAAAAAGCAAAACAATATTTAACTTTGAAGGAAGAATTAAAACAAGCTGAGGTTGTATCATTTTGTACGGAATTAGACCGTATGGAGCAAGATCAGACAAAGCTTTTAAAGGATAAGGCGATAGCTGAGGAACAATTGCAGCAGCAGCTGTTTCAAGCGCAAAAAGATAAGGTAACCACGCAGCAGCAAAAAATAAAATCAGAAGAATTGGATGCGCTTTTGCAGCAGTTAAACCAAGGAATTACCGAGCTTCGGGCGGAAAAAGAGCGGAATGAGGGCGAAATCCGTCTGACGGAGGAGCAGAAGCAAAATGATGCGGCAAATTTTGAAAGAATTCAACGGGAAATTTTGCAAAAGCAGGAGCAAAAGGCGGAAAATGATAAGCAGCTTGAGCTATGCAACAGCCGCATGACTGCGTTGCGTATGGAAATGGAGCTCCGTCAGGACAAGCTTTCCAAGCTGGAGCAGGAGAACAGAACTTTAAATTCGGCTTTACACCATGATGAAACACAGGCTGAAAGCTTTAAGGACGAAATATTTGAGCAAATTAAAATCGGAACTGAGGCGAAGGGTGAAATTGCCAAGCGTGAAGCTTTACAAGAGCAATTTATGAGCCGTATGCAACAGCTGCAATCGGAGAAAACGCATTTGGAGAGCAGACTGCATCAGCTTGAAGTACATACACAGGTTTTGGATAAGCAGGAAGCTGAAATGAGAGAGAATATCTCTTTTATGGAAAAAGAACTGCTTGCTTTGGAGCAAGATCGGGTTGAAGCTCAAAAAGAAAAAGATGGGGTGCAGTTCAATCTTTCCAAAGAGGAAAAAGGACTTTTTGAAATCCAATCCAGATTTTCAGTTTTAAAAGAGATGGAAAAGGAAAACGAAGGCTTTTTCCAGAGTGTTAAGAGTCTTTTAAATTTGCCCGATAAAGAGCAAAGGGGAATTTGTGGTGCAGTTGGGCAGTTATTAAAGGTGGACGAGGCTTATGAGGTTGCCATAGAGGCGGCTTTGGGTGCGGCATTGCAAAATGTTGTTACGAAAACCGAGGAGGATGCCAGAGAGGCAATTGGTTATTTAAAGGCAAATAATTTGGGACGAGCGACCTTCTTACCCATTTCTGCCATCAAGGGGCGCACCTTTGAGGGCAGACCGCCTATATTAGATGAGGCTGGGGTGATTGGCACTGCCCATGAACTGGTTGCGCATGAGGGGATATATCGGCAGGTTGTGGAGAGCCTGTTGGGACGCACGATCATCGTGGATCATTTGGAGCAAGGCGTAATCTTGGCAAAAAAATACAAGCATCAGTATAAAATGGTAACCCTAGACGGAGATATTTTAAACCCCGGCGGTGCCATGACGGGTGGCTCTAAGCAGAAAAAAGCTGCGCATATTTTTAGTCGCAGCAGGGAAATACATTCTTTGCAGGAAAAAATTGATAGCGCAAGCAGTGTCGTTGCAGAGCTGCATGAAAAGCTTCTTCTTTGCCAAGAGGACATGGAGGAGGTCGAGCAGGTAATTGCAGAAAGAAGATTAGAGCTGCAAAAGCTGACCGTAACGCTAAGTGGCAGTCATGGCGAGAAGGAAAAAACGAACGGTGATTCCAAAGAAAATCAGGAGCGTTTGAGCCTTGTTCTTCTGGAGGAAAGTCAGCTGAACGAGCAGCTTTTACGCACTGAAAAGGATATTCAGGAAAATAAAGAGAGGCTGTCCCTTTCTCAAAATAAAATGGAGGAAGTGAACGCAGAGCTGTTGAAGTTCCAAGACTGCTTGTCTGATGACAAGGAAAAGCGAGATGTATTGGCAGAGGAAATTACTTCCTTAAAAATTGGGATATCCAATAACGGTCAAAACATTTCCAATATCGAGGATACCGTTTTGCGAATCAAGTCCGAAAATCATGCGCTGTTGCAGCAAATAAAAGAGGATGAAGGGATAATTACGCGCTTAATGCAAAGAGGCGAAGAAAAGGAAAAGCTGAAAGCAAAATTGCGTAGAGAATCCGATACCATGGATGAAAAAACATTGGTGTTGCAAGAAGCGTTAGGTAAAGCCGTAGAAGAAAAAAGCAAAATCTCCCAAGAAGCCGAGCGCATGGAGCAAAGAGCGGCGGAACAGAGGGAGTCAGCACAGCAGATGGAAAAAGAGCTGTTCCGTATTGAAACAAAAAGAGAGAAAATTGAGGAAGAAAAAATTCGCATTACCGCCCAAATGTGGGAAGAATATGAAATGACCCATCGTATGGCGCAGGAGTATGCCGCAAACAGGCAGAACGGTTTCATAAGCCGTCCGATGAAGGAAATCAGGGCGGAAATCCGTGCTTTGGGCGATGTAAATGTGGGAGCCATTGAGCAATTTAAAGAGGTTAAGGAACGATACAGCTTTTTAACGCAGCAAAGAGGGGATATTTTAGAAGCGGAGGAGAAGCTTCAGGCTATTATTGATGAACTTTCCGTTTTAATGGAAAAGCAGTTCAGAGAGCAATTTCAGATGATTTCGGAGAGTTTTGGCCGTGTGTTTCAAGAAATGTTCGGCGGTGGCAAGGCATATTTAAAGCTGCTTGATACGGAACACGTGCTGGAATCTCCTATTGAGATCGTTGCACAGCCACCGGGAAAAAATTTGCAGAATATGCAGCTGCTCTCCGGCGGCGAAAGGGCTTTGACTGCAATTGCCATTCTATTCTCCATTTTGCATATGAAGCCATCACCGTTTTGTATATTGGACGAAATAGAAGCGGCATTGGATGATGCGAATGTTAGTAAATTTGCGCAGTATTTAAAGAAATTTTCAGAACATACGCAGTTTATCGTGATAACCCATAGAAAAGGGACGATGGAGTATGCCGACGTTCTGTATGGGGTGACCATGCAGGAAAAAGGCATATCAAAGCTGATTTCTGTTGACTTTTCCCAACAAGAAAAGGATGCAATGTAACGAAAAAATCATTCAATTTTAGGATTTTCTAAAATAATGATATAAAGTTGGAATTCAATGAAATGACAAACGAAGGAAAATTGATTTAGAGGTGAAATGGAATGGGTTTGTTTGATTTTTTAAAGAAAAAAACAAAGGAAGAGTCTTTGTGGGAAGAAACCAAAGATGGTGTTATCGAACTAGGTGGCATTGAAGTTGAAACGCCCCAAAATGAAACAGAGGAATTTGTTTTGGAAGTCGAAGAGGGCATTGACAAAACGGCTGCGGTAAATCAGGCGGTTGGCAAAGCTATGGGAGCGGAGAATATTCATATTTTCAGAGGGAATGCGGACACCTTATATCAGGAAACTGAACAAACAGGCGATACGGCTGAGGATGAGGTGGAAATTGAAATCACCTCGACGGATGGTGAAACATTTGTACTGGAAAATGCAGAAGAAGGCATTGCATTTATTGAGGAGCTTTCTGATTTGGCGTCGGGAATGCTTGAAAAGCCTGACGGTGACGAGGAAGTATTGATTACAACCGCAGATGGGGATTGCTTTGTGGAGGAAACCGCAGAGGATGCGGAAATTTTCATGGAAGAATTGACCGATTTTGTGGCAAACGCATTGCAAGAAGAAGTGCCTGTAGTCGCAGAGCCTGAACAAGAAGAAAAAAAGATGGGCTTTTTTGCAAAGCTGAAAGCCGGCTTAGATAAAACTCGTAAAAATATTATGGGCGGTGTGGACGCTGTATTAGGCGGGTTCACGAAAATTGATGAGGATTTATTTGAGGAGCTTGAGGAAGCTCTGATTATGGCGGATATGGGTGTGCAAACCGCTATGAATATTGTGGAAAATTTGCGTAAGCGTGTAAAACGGGAGCACACAACAGACCCTTCTTTGATTAAGGGAATGCTTGCAGACGAAATCACTGCGATTCTATTGGAGGGCGTGCAGGAGGAAGAAAGTTTGCCAAGTCCATCGGTTGTATTGGTAATTGGCGTAAATGGCGTTGGGAAAACCACAACCATCGGCAAATTGGCAAGCCGTTATAAGGCTGAGGGGCGTTCCGTTTTACTTGCGGCGGCGGATACCTTTCGTGCGGCGGCCATTGACCAGCTTGAGGTGTGGGGACAGCGATCGGGCATCGAAGTCATCAAGCAGGAGGAAAATTCTGACCCTGCGGCCGTGGTATTTGATGCAGTTCACGCAGCAAAAAATCAAAAAACTGATCTTTTGATTTGCGATACGGCAGGACGTCTTCATAATAAAAAGAATCTCATGGAAGAATTGCGCAAGATTGCAAAAGTTATTGAAAGGGAGCACCCCAATGCTCACAAAGAAATATATTTGGTATTAGATGCGACAACAGGGCAGAATGCCTTACAGCAGGCAAAGCTGTTTCAGGAGGTTGCCGATATTACAGGAATCATTTTGACAAAGCTGGATGGAACTGCAAAGGGCGGCATTGTTGTTGCAATAAAAAGTGAGTTGCAAATTCCTGTACGATTTATTGGCATCGGGGAAAGCATTAACGATTTGCAGAGGTTTGATGCAAGGGAGTTTGCGAAAGCATTATTCGGGGAATAAGGAGATTATTTATCGTGGAAAATCATAAAAATATTTCAGAAGTTCGGTATAAAGAACCGAAGGCATCGGAAAAAAAAAGACCAGTTCATGCAACACCTTATGATAAGGAAATTGAGAAGCATATGAAAACGCTGTTTCCTGCACGTAAGGAGCGAATTTTTTATGAGCAAAGCTCTGAGTTTTTACAGATTGATATTCATTTGTTGGAAGCACCTACAAAAAAAGATTTTCATGTTCTATATACCGTGGGGATGAGTGCGTTGCCGATGACTTTGCCGGCGGATTTATTGCCCCAATATAAGGATTTGGAACGGGCAGAGTTAATGCTTCTGCTTCCGGCGGAGTGGAACCTTTCCCTTCCTGAGGATGGAAAGGTGAACAATCGCCTATGGTGGCCTATGAATTTGATGAAATACCTGTCCGCTTTTCCGCATGAATATCAAACATGGCTTGCCTGGGGGCATACCATGCCCAACACGGAGAAATATGTGTCGTATGACGAAAGCACAAAGCTTTGCGGCGTAATGCTGGGCGCACTGCAAGAAGAAATCAGCGTGATGCACGGAAAAGATGGAACACAAATCAATTTCTATACCTTGATTCCTCTCTACAAAGAAGAAATCGAGGGGAAGCAAAAAGATGGTACGGAAGCTTTAATGACCAAGCTGTCTGCGTTGAACGGTTTTGGCATGATTGTTTTTCCTGACAGACCCAATGTTTGGGAGAAATGAGTAAAAAAAAGCCCTTTTCAGTGAAAAGGGCTTTTTCATATACTTTTACTGATTTTTCATAATAAAAGCAGAATAATTTTCCTAAACACTGCTGATTATGTAAAAACCGTGTATTCTTTTTCTGATTATGCGTATGCTTTATTTTGCTTCTTCGTTGATAATCAGAGCAATCATTTCCATATCTTCATCGGTATTGTTTTCGATGGAGTGACATTGTCCTACTTCAATAAGACAGACATCACCGGGGTGTACGATTGTTTTGGTACCGTCGTTGTCAATAAAAGTTCCTTCGCCCTTGATAATGGCATAGGGTTCTGTATTTCCAATATGTTGGTGCCAACCGATGCTGCTGTGAGGTTTTATGATTACACGAGCATACATACTTGCGTGCCCCATCAATTCTTCTTTTTCCAAGAAGTGATGAATTTCCACACTGCCTTTTCCATCTCTTAAAGCTTCCACTGTAACAACTCTTTCTTTTCTTACCATACTGTTTCCCCTTTCGTTGTTCAAAATGTTCTTTTTTCTACGCCCTCTCAATTGAAAAATGGCGTTTAATCAGAAGTTGCAGAACTTCTTTTTTTGTATAAACCATTTTTCAGCCCGATATTTAAAAAATATTCCGTAACCTATTCATATTCAAAGGTAGTTAGTTTACGGGATAGCGCTTTTATTGTATTTGCCCGATAAATGGGTGTATATTGGCTATGGAGAAACACATAGGTATCTGCTCCGAGGAATTCCTTGATTCTGTTGTTCTATAAAAATTTCAGGCAAATGTTCGCTTGAAATTTTCTGTTAGAAGTCTTCTTCACTAATGTTGTGATTTTTGGCAAAAAACGCAGCACAGTTGAAATGGGAAAAGAAAACTGTTCTCGAGCCTTTTGTGCCGCTGCTTGGAGACTCTCCCCGGTATGTACATCCACCAAGGTAACTTTTGGAAGTTGGGTGCATGGCGAAGGCCAGTTTTACCGTAGGTTTGATTTATTTGCAACCGTTTGGCGGGCGTTACAAAGGGCGAAAGCCGCTTGTTTTTGCTGCATAGGCAAGACGAGCTTTCTGGATACCCCTATTCAATATTACAGCTTATTTTGCCACAGAGGCTTTTTTACTTTCTATATGATACCATGATTAGAAACAGTTTCATATAGAAAAATAAGAACTATTGTGTTAAAATGCATTTATAAGTCGAAATAAAAATAAAAAAAATGGGGGCGGAATCATGGAAGAATTCAATATGAAAGCGCAAGAAACCCATACGCTGACAAAAGTAGTTTGCAATTGCTGCGGCAAGGAGATACCCTTGGTTAGAGAGGGGATATGGGAGGAATATTTCCATGGTGAAAAATCCTGGGGGTATTTATCAAAACAGGATGGACGTCAGGATTCTTTTGATTTATGCCAGGAATGCTATGAAAAGATGCTTGAAACTTTTAAAATAAAATAGCACTAAACGGGGAGGAAATCCCTGTACATATTCCGCTCCCCTGCCCTGCGTGGGGCTTTTTTATTGCAAAAAAGTTTTTGAGATATGATTTGCCAGCTTTGGCTTTATTCATCAGGCATTCTGTATCCTACGCCAACCTCTGTAAAGATGTATTCGGGAGCCGCAGGGTTTTTCTCCAGCTTGCGTCTGATATTTGCCATATTAACCCGCAGAATTTGGTTGTCCCGTATGGCATATGGCCCCCAAAGCTCTGTTATGATATTGTCATATGTTAAAACACGACCGGCACTTTTGGCTAATAATGAAACAATTTTGTATTCTATTTGAGTCAGATGGACTTCGTTTCCGTCAAGCGTGACCAGTCTTTTTTGGAAATCAATTTTTAGCTTTTTTGCACAAAAAAGGCTTTCCGAAGTTCCGGAATGTATGCTAGAACTGTGGCGAATTGCAGTACGGATCCGTGCCAGCAACTCGGAAGTGCCAAAAGGCTTCACAATATAATCATCCGCACCAATATCAAGTGCTTCAACCTTATCTGTTTCATCGCCTCGGGCGGATACGACGATAACAGGCGTGGAAGACCACGTTCTAAGCTGCTTTAAAATGGTGATTCCGTCGATGTCGGGCAGCCCCAAATCCAATAGAATCAGGTCAGGGCAGTGCGATGAAATCATAGATAATGCTTCTTTTCCTTTTTTTGCACAAAGCGCACTATAGTCATTGGCTTTTAAAGTCGCTTCAATGAAGTTGCTGATGGGTTCTTCATCCTCAATAATTAGTATTTTTGCTTTCGCCGTCATATTCACAATCTCCTTTCATTGGTAATACAAAAGTAAAGCTTGCTCCGCCGCAAGTATGATTTTCTGCGAAGATTCTGCCATTATGGGCAAGAATAATTGTTTTGCATATAGAAAGTCCAATTCCTAAACCACGGGTGCAGTCTGCGGATACAGAAGCACTTTTTCCTTCAAAAATTGTTGGAAGTATTTCAGAATCAAGGCCTTTGCCGTAATCTGTAATGGTAAAAATGGCCTCATCCTTTTCCCTCGAAACCTTAATCGTGATGGGAAGGGAGGTTTCTGCGTGGCGAATGGCATTTTCAACTAAATTTATTATGACCTGTTCGATGAGGGTTGCGTCCATAGGGACAATGAGTAACTCATCCGGAACGGAAACAAATACCGCCGCAGTTGGGAACCTTTTATGAATTCTGGATACAGCCTCAGCAACAATTTCTTCAACGATTTCATCCTGTTTTTTTACCTTTGCATCCTCACTGCTGATTTTCGTAATAGAAAGCAGATTTTCCACCATGTGAATAAGCCATTGTGCGTCACCATGAATATCACTAAGCAGCTGATCAAACATTTCCTCATTCACCTTATCCTTATTTTCCTGCAAAGTTGTGGTGGCACCCAGAATACAAGTAAGCGGTGTTCGCAAATCATGGGAAACGGCTCTTAAAAGGTTACTGCGCATTTTTTCCTTTTCTTTTTCTAAAAGAATTTGCTGTGCTTTTTCCTCAACCGCTTGTCTTTCCAAGGCTAAAATGGTTTGAAAAATCATAATGTCGGAAAATTTATATGCGTCCATCAATGCATAGTCAGGGTTTTCAAAAAGAAGCCCAATTACCCCATAAACTCTTTGGTCTGCGGAAATGGGGATATAGGTGCCTTTACAATTTTGAGGCTCCGATTCAAGCACGACGCCGCACATTTGATTTTCAGTGTATGAATGAATAGCAACTTGCAGCTCCAAGGGGCTGTTAAAAATGTGTTCATCCTGACTTTGTAATGTTTTGAACAATTTCATTTTTGGCTCGGCAGGATTACCCAAATACGCAACTACGCTGCATTGGTTTGACTGAGAAAAGAAATCAAGCGTAATTTCTATTATTTTATCAAGGTGGTTGGCAGATAAAAGCGTATTGCTCATTTTCATCAGGGTTTCTGCTCTGCTCTCTCTGATGGCAGAAAGGATAGCGGCTTTTTTCACTCTGGTGGTTAAAGCACTGGCTAAAGCTGACATCAGAAGCAGCAAGGCAAAGGTAATTGGGTAGCCCGACATAGAAAAATTCAGGGCAAAGTAAGGGTAGGTAAAGAAAAAATTCACTGCGATAACCCCCCCAATGGAGGCAAGAATTCCCCAAATATACCCGCTGGTAATGACAGAGGTTATGGCAACACCAACCATATACACCCCAAAAATATTATCGCTGATTACATTCATTTCCTCAACACATAATGCAAAGGAGGTTGCAATTAGGAACACCAATATTGTTTTAAAAAAATCAAATAAAATAATATCAGGTGAAAGCTTCACTCTTTTTAATTGACGTAAATAATCTCTCATAGAAAACCTCTCAAAAAATGGATAATAGCTATATTATACACTCTTTTTTGAATAAGAGGAAATGTTTTTTCATATTTCTGCTTGCTGTCGTTGCAAAGGTTTGGATAGTTTGTTATAATAAAAAACAAATTTTATTATAAAAGGAGTCTTTTACAAATGAAAACACCATTTGTTTCTTTGGAACAGGCAAAAAAAATAATTGAACAATACCCAACTCCCTTTCATCTTTATGATGAAAAAGGAATTCGTGAGAATGCTCGCATGGTGAACCGTGCTTTTTCTTGGAATAAAGGCTTTAAAGAATTTTTTGCGGTAAAAGCAACGCCCACTCCTGGGATTTTGCAAATTTTAAAGGAAGAAGGCTGCGGGGCGGATTGTTCCTCCTTTACAGAGCTTAAGATAGCGGAAGCGGTAGGTTTTTTGGGGGAAGAGATCATGTTTTCCTCTAATATGACCCCAGCGGAAGATTTTATTTTAGCAAGCAAGCTTGGTTCAATCATTAATTTTGATGATTTTACGCATATTGCTTATTTTGAAAAACTTGCAAAAATTCCTGAAACGGTTTGTTGCAGATATAATCCTGGCGGCGTTTTTCAAGTGGCTAATGAAATTATGGACAACCCTGGGGATGCCAAATACGGTATGACCAAGGAGCAGATGAAGGAAGCCTTCCGCATTTTGAAAGAAAAGGGTGCGAAACACTTTGGGATTCATTCTTTTTTGGCGAGCAGCACAAATTCCAATACCTATTACCCCATGTTGTCCAAAGTTTTATTTGAGTTGGCAGTAGAGATGAAAAATGAACTGGACATTCATATTGCCTTTATCAATCTTTCTGGCGGGGTTGGAATTCCTTATCACTCCGAAGAAGAACCTTGTGATATTATGGCAATTGGAGAAGGGGTAAGAAAGGCATTTGAGGAAATTTTGGAGCCCCAGGGAATGGGAGATGTAGCCATTTTTACGGAAATGGGACGCTATATGCTGGCTCCCTACGGGAGCTTGATTGCCACAGCGATTCACGAAAAGCATATTTATAAAGAATATATCGGGTTGGACGCTTGTGCGGCGAATTTAATGCGCCCTGCTATGTATGGTGCTTATCATCATCTCACAGTATTGGGCAAAGAGGAGAAAGCCTGCGACCATAGTTACGATGTGGTTGGCGGTCTTTGTGAAAATAATGATAAATTTGCGATTGACCGAATGCTGCCAGAAATTGAAATCGGTGACATAATTTATATCCATGACACGGGTGCGCATGGTCATTCCATGGGCTACAATTATAACGGTAAATTGCGTTCTGCGGAGCTTCTTTTGAAGGAAAATGGGGAGATTGCATTATTACGTCGGGCAGAAACACCAGAGGATTATTTCGCAGTTTTTGATTTTACAGGGCTTTTTAAAAAATAAAGAGTGAAATCGTTTCATTAAGATGAAAGACAAGGGGCAGCTGAAATTTTGCAGCTGCCCCTTGTCTTTCTCAATCTGGAATAAATTGTTTGTTTTCTTTGCTTATTTTAAATAGGTGTGCATATATTCTTCTCTGATTTCCTGTGGAACTAAGCTGCCGCCTGTTGCCCAAGGAACATGGATTGCATTAGGCATTTTATGTAACAGCCCCATTTTTTCAATATAAGCTCTTGCAGACTGCTCTTTCATAAGTTGAATAGGGCCCCAGAAGGATGCGCAAGCGGAAGGCTCCAGGAAAATACCCTCTGAATTTACAATATCCCGCATTAAATCATAAATATGATAATCCTCCAAAGTGAAGATGCCAGATAACAAATGGGTCATAACCCCGCCAACAAAGCCGGAGGCACGCCCTACGGCAAGACCGTCTGCGTGCGTCTGTCCGCTTAACCCAAAGTCCTGTACACACACTTTATTTTGCAAGCCGGAGGCCATACCTACCAGCATACAGGGAGCCTGCGTAGGTTCCACAAAAAATACATGAACGTTATCGCCGAAAAGCTGTTTTAAACCGAAAGCTACACCACCAGGTGCACCGCCAACGCCGCAAGGGATATATACAAAAAGAGGATGCTCCGCATCTATGACAATGCCTTGTTCTTCAAACTGCTTTTTGATTCGTTTTGCCGCAACGGCATAGCCTAAAAACAGTGTGCTGGAATTTTCATCATCTACGAAATAGCTTGTTGGGTCAGCATCCGAGTTTTTGCGTCCCACTTCAACTGCCTTGCTGTAATCATCATTGTATTCAATGACGTCAGCACCACGTTTGCGAAGCAAATCCTTTTTCCATTGCTTTGCATCGGCAGACATATGAACAATGACATGGAACCCAAGCGCAGCACTCATGATGCCGATGCTCATACCAAGGTTTCCGGTAGAACCAACCTGAATTTTAAACTGGCTGAAGAAATTTTTAAATTCTTCCGATGCGAATACGCTGTAATCATCGGTTTCCTTCACCATTCCGTGTGCCAATGCCAAATCTTCCGCATGCTTCAATACTTCATAAATACCGCCTCTTGCCTTAATAGAGCCGGAAATAGCAAGATGGCTGTCTTGCTTTAGGAAAAGCCTTCCGGGTATTGTGGTAGCATATTCTGCTTCCAGTTGCTGTTTCATTTTTTCGATTTCTGCTAGCGGAGATTCGATTAAGCCATTTTCGTTTTTTGTTTCCGGAAATATTTTTAAAATAAAGGGTGCAAAACGAGCCAGACGTTCTTCTGCATCATCAATATCTTTCATGGTAAGTTCAATTTTAGACAGAGCATTTTGCGCATTTTCCAAATCCGCATTGATCCATACCACTTCTTTGCCATTGCTGACCTCTTTTAGAAGGTCTTTGCAATGCATTTGGTTCCAAAGCTCTTGATTCATACACATTTCCCCCCATTGTATTGGTTTTTTTATACATAAAAAATTGATATTTCTTTTGTAATCGTATCATATTGCATGAAATTCTGCAAGATAAACTAGATGTAGTCACATTACATTTTCCTCCACTACATATTGCCATATTGTTTCTATATATAGTATACTAAACTATACTGTTTTTAAGGAGGAAAGAGGAAATGGAGAGAGTAAGGCAGTTCATTTCTGCAAGCATTGCGGGAATGCTGATTGGCATTGGTGGCACTGTCTTTTTATCACAGCAAAACCTTGTTGTGGGCAGTTTTTTGTTTGCCATTGGTCTGTTTTCCATTATTGCTTTTGAGCTTCAGCTTTTTACTGGAAAAATCGGTTATCTCATTTTTCGGAAACCGATTTATTACATAGAATTAACGATCACTTGGTTTGGAAATTTGACTGGCACTTATTTATCGGCTTGGATGGTGCAGCACACAAGAATTTATGACGGTATTTCTGAAAGGGTGGCGAAAATTGCGGCTGTAAAGCTGGGAGATCACTTTTTGAGTGTTTTTATACTGGCAATTTTATGCGGTTTATTGATGTTTATCGCTGTAGATGCCTATCGAACGATGCAAGGCTCGTTGCTGAAAGCCATTGCAATTTTTGTTCCTGTCATGGTATTTATTTTGAGCGGTTTTGAGCACGTGATAGCGAATATGTTTTATTTCAGTCTGGCAAAGGTATGGGATGGACATTGCCTCTTCACGATTGTGGTAACAACGTTAGGCAACAGCGTGGGCGGCTTACTGATTCCTGTATATTTAAAGCTGTTCCGCTTAAGATAATGGAAACGAAGGCTCTTTCCACGATGATACAAAGGAAGGACTTTTTGTGATTGAGAGAAAGAAAAGCATTTGAAAAAAGGAGTTTTTATGGATGATTATCAAAAAATTGTGAGCAAGGTAATACAGTGGTATCGTGCAAATGCCAGAGATTTACCTTGGCGTAGATCAAAAAATCCTTATTACATTTGGCTGTCAGAAATTATGCTGCAGCAAACCCGTGTTGAGGCGGTAAAGCCGTATTTTGAACGGTTTATTCAAGCCTGTCCCAATATAGAAGCCTTGGCTTGTGCCGATGAAGAAACCCTTTTGAAATTATGGGAGGGGCTTGGATATTACAGTCGGGTAAGAAATCTGCAAAAAGCGGCAACCACCGTCGTGCAGGAGTATGGCGGAAATCTGCCGCCTGATTACCATGCTTTGCGAAAATTAAAGGGAATTGGTCCTTACACTGCCGGTGCCGTTGCGTCTATCGCTTTTTCCTTGCCCTATGCGGCGGTGGATGGCAATGTTTTGCGGGTAATGTCCCGCTTGACGGCGGATTCCAGAGATATTACATTGGCTTCAACGAAAACGGCATGGGAGGAAGACCTCGTTTTGATGATGCCAAAGGGTGAGGAGGGAACCTTTACGCAGGCCTTCATGGAGCTTGGAGCAACGGTTTGTCTGCCCAATGGTATGCCAAAATGTCAGGTTTGCCCCATTAGGGAAGAATGTCAGGCTTACAGAAAGGATGCCGTTTTGCAATATCCCATAAAAAGTCCGAAAAAACAGCGCACCAAAGAGTATTTATCGGTATTTTTTTTGGCAGAGGGTAAAAAAATCGCTTTGTGCAAACGAGGGGAGAAAGGTCTGCTCGGCGGACTTTGGGAGCTGCCCAATTGCACGCAGGAGCAGGCTTTGCCTGCGGCTTTGAGAGATTGGGGCATTGTATGCGGAGAAATAAGGGATATGAAAACACAAAAGCATATTTTTACCCATATTGAATGGCATATAAATTGCTATTTTGTTCATGTGAAGCAAAATGAAAACAAGGGATTTCTTTGGTTGGACAAGGAAACCGTGGAGAAAGAATTTGCATTGCCCTCGGCATTTAAAAAAACTTGGCTGGAGGGCTGTAATATTTTGGAGGAGTAATATGGATATTTTACAATCAATTCAGGCATATCAGCCGTATAATATGGAAGAGCGAAAAGAAAAACTGGTTATTTTAGATTTATTGGAAAAAAGCGGGGAGGGAATTTTATTTCGTTCCTCTCATTTTGTCCATGCCACGGCTTCGGCAATGGTTTTCAATGAAAAAAAGGATAAAATTTTAATGATAAAGCACAATATTTTTGATACATGGGCGTGTGTGGGCGGTCATGCAGATGGAGAGGCAGATCTTTTATGTGTTGCAAAAAAAGAATTGCAGGAAGAAACTGGCGTTGTTGATGCAATACCCATTTCTGAAGAAATACTTTCATTAGATATTCTTTTGGTTGCAGGGCATTATAAAAGAGGAGAGTATGTGCCAAATCATCTTCATATAAATGCTACATTTGCTTTTATCGCAAAGGAAACTGTGAAACTGAGGATTAAGGAAGATGAAAATTCCGACGTGGCTTGGATAGCGGTAAAAGAAATCAGTTCCTACTGTAAAGAAGATGATTTTGTAAAGGTATACAAAAAAATAATTGAAAAAATTATTTATTGATAATTATTATCTGTTGATTTTTTGTAATAAGTCTAGTAGAATAGTATGAGAAGATAATTTAACGAACTTTTGAAAGTCACTCGCCACTTTAGGCGGCGGGTACTTCCCAAAAGGTTTGAAGAGGAATTGAGTGTGCAATGATGACGAATGAAGACCTTGTACGAATTGCAAAAGAAAATGACGCAGAAGCCTTTTATCGCCTTTGGAAACTTTGTTTTGAAGATAGTGACAATTTTTGTGATTGGCTTTTTCAAAACAGGTTTTTTCCTGAATATTCTGTTTGTCTGGAGAATAACAGGGAGATGAGAAGTGCTATGCAAGGGGTGCCATATACAATTCGGGTTCGTGGAAAGGACTTGGAAGGAGCCATGCTTTGCGGTGTTTCTACCCATCCTGACCATCGAAAAAAAGGGTATATGCGAAAAATATTTACCTTCGAAATGAATCTTTTGCGTCAAAAGGGCGTGTTGCTTGCAGTACATACCCCTGCTGAGCTGGAAAGCTATTTTGCCTATGGACATTATCCTGTGGCAGATGCCGCATATATTCAGGGGCAAAGCAAGGCGCAGCAAGGGGAGGGTTTCCTTTTCTTTGAAAAATCCCGTTGGGAGGAGCTGTACCCTTTGTATGAAATAAATATAGGGGAAAAATACAGCGGCGCAGTAAGACGTACGAAGGATGAGTTTATGCGCAAATGTGAGGATTATGCCTCGGATGGAGGCAAATGTATTGTTTTGCAGGATGCAAAGGTGCAAGGCTATGCTTTTCTTTACCTCTTGGAGGATGAAATAATCTGTCCTGAGGCTGTTGCAAACGAAGGACATTATGATGAATTAATTAAAAAAATATTTTCACTTGCAAATGGGCGAAAAATTTCTGTGAAGTTGTCACCAGATGCGGATATTACTTGCGAATATGGCGAAAAAACACTTCGTCAAAAGGGAGTTGCAGGGGTTTGTAATATTTCTGCAATTCTGCAAAAATTAGAAATCACTTGTCCATATAAAATTGAAATTTTTGATCCAATCGTAGCTGAGAATAATGGCATTTTTTGCTTTGACGGAACAAAAGCTTCCGCTCAGCCTGCCATTAAAATGGAGGCGGGACATTTTCTGGGTGTTTTAATGGGATATGTATCGTTAGAAGATGTACGCCCATTGGTCACAATCTATCATCAGGTTGGATTTGATGTGATAAATCATGCACTACCCAAATGTAAATGTTATATTATTGATGAATATTAGAATTGGAGGCAATTGTATGCCAGGATGTATATGTAAAAACGAACTAGAAGAGAAAAATGAAATTGATAAAAATCAAACGGAAGATAAAAATGAAAGGAGAACAACGAATTCTTTTTTTCAGTTCCACCCGATTACGCTGGATAAAAAGCCGTTGATTGAAAGCTATACTAAGCCTTGGGGCGCGGAATGTTCAGACCTTTCCTTTGCAAATATGTTTATTTGGGGTACTGATGGGAAAATGGAATATGCAGAAAAGGATCATGTGCTTTATCTTAAGCTGAATTTCAAAGGCGTTCCTGTTTATTTTTGGGCGCCTATTCCGAAGGCTGGGGCAGAGGTAAATTACCGAAATGCAGTTTATGATGCAATCGACTATATGAAAAAGCTTGGTGTTGAACCAACCTTTCGTTCCGTTTCCACACCGTTTTTCGAAATGATGCAAAAAGCCTGTCCAGAGCTTATTGTGCAACCAACCGATATTGCATGGGATTATGTGTATGAACGTGAAAAGCTGGAAACGTTGGCGGGGAAAAAACTGCATGGAAAAAGAAATCATGTCAATAAATTTCTTTCTCAATATCCTGATTTTGAATATAAGAAGCTGGAAGCCTCTATGATTCAAGACTGTATCGCTCTTTATGACCAATGGCAAGAGGAAAAGGATGAGATCAGCGCAGGCTTAAAGGAAGAAAGAAAATCTGTTCTTTTGGCTTTGAATCATATGAAAGAATTAGGTTTAGTAGGGGGTGCAATTTTTATTGAAGGCAAACTAGCTGCCTTTACACTGGGCGAACGGTTGCAGCCGCATTTGCAGTTGGTGCACATTGAAAAGGCGGAAGCTTCCTATGAAGGCATATATCCAATGATTAATCAGCAGTATGTGAAAAATGAATGCATGGATGTGGAATTAATCAATCGTGAAGAGGATATGGGAATTGAGGGAATGCGCAAAGCGAAGCGTGCATACTATCCCGTTAAAATGATTGAAAAATATATGTTTAGCATCCGTGATCTTTCTCAAGAAAAGGGGATTTGGGGACAGGAGGGCTAAGGCAACACCACACAATGCACGGTTGATGGCTTGCTCGCCCATCTGTTTGCATCTTTTCCGTCAGCTTGCACAAAGATGCTCGCCAATACATCCAGTATTCGCTGTGCTTTTTGTTTTGGGTGAAGAAAAAATTGACGGCACACATGGACACGCAGAATGATCTGGGATTGCCCTAAAAATGAAACAGTGACAGTCAAGATAAGCTCGAATGTCCTATTCTTCTTTTTTATATCATAAGATAAAGGGAAGGAGGCGAGGACAATGAGTTTGATTGAGGCAATCAAGCAGCTGATTATTGAATTGGGCGCAGGAGGAATTTTTGTTGCTACCGCTTTAGAATATGGCTGCTTTCCTGTTTCCAGCGAAATTTTGCTGCCCTTTATTGGCTATGTAATAGCCGTGAATGGGTATAGTTTATTTTATACCATATTGATTGCAACGATTGGCGGCATGATCGGAACGACATCGTGCTATTTGGTGGGCAGACTTGGGGGAAAAATGTTTGAGAAGCTGGCAGAACGCTTTGAGGGCGTTGCACTTGGCGTTGGGAAGGCACAAGGAATTTTTGAGAAATACGGGAAGGAATCGGTTTTTTTTGCCAGACTTTTTCCCATTGCCCGTACCTATATTTCTTTCCCCGCAGGCTTGGCAAAAATGCCAGCGGTACCTTTTTTGGTTTATACCGCCTTTGGTGTTTTCCTATGGAATACGGCTTTAATCAGCGCAGGTTATTTTTTAGGCAGCCATTGGGATATTTGCAAAGCGTTTTTGAAAGCATATCAATGGCAGTTGTCAGGTGGAATTGCTTTTGTAGTCATTCTTTTTATTGTGGCGAGAAATCGTTCCAGAAAAAAACATGGTCTATAAAAAAAGAGTAAAAAAAGGCACCGCAGAAATCCTTCTGTGGTGCCTTTTTTTTATTCAGCAAGCTGTTTTAAAGCATTCTCAGCATTTGCAAGCTGATTAGAATTGGGATATTCCGTAATTACTTTTTGATAATAGGTTTTTGCCTGTTCTAAATCCTTATCATTTTCCGCAATTTTTGCTAAATAGAAATAAGCATCATCGATGAAATTTTCATTGGAGGTATACTTTAAGGCATTCACCAAATTCACCTTTGCTTCTGGATATTTATTACTCAAAAAATCGCTCTTGCCCTTAGTATAAAGGCTGTCAGCGGCTTTGGGGTAGGCGGTTGTTTTCAAGGAATTATATTTCGCAATATCTTCTTCGCTGAAGCCGATGGTGTCAATGGCATCCAAAGAGGCAACACATCCTTCTAAATCGCTATCTGTCATTTGCGAAACGGCTGTTTGCAACAATTCAAGGTTGGCTTGCTTTGTTTCCTCGCTGCGCAAACGTTTATTTTCTTCCTGCAAGGTTTCCAATTCTGTTCTCATTGCTAAAACTTCTTCGGGTGTCATCTGTGTTTCGCCTGAATAGTTCTCAACTTTCGTCTGAAGGTCTAAAATTGTTTTGTCCTTCACCTCGTTGATGGCGGGCATAATTAAAACCAAAATCACAATTGCGGCAGAGCATAGGCCGATAAGAAAGGAAATAATATCTCTTTTTTCTATCATGCCGAGCTTCTTTTCTTTTCGCTTGTATCTTGGGATAGGCGGGGCACTGTCAGTTTTTTTCACAGAAACCGTTTTTTGTGAGGCATCTTCTTTATTTTCAGAAGTACGAGCTGTTTTTTTGCGGCTGCCACTGATGGAACCACTGTTTAGGTGGTCTGCATATTTTAAAGCCTTGAGATTCTTTTTATCTTTTTTCAAGACGATGTCAATAAAGTGCTGCGCTCGCTTAGTGTTGTTTTCTTCAATGCAACAGAGGGTTAGCAAATTATAGGCATCAATAAAATTCGGGTTGCTGTCAATGGCTTTTTTCAATTGGATAATAGCCATGTCGTCGCTGCCATGGTTTAGATACAGCAGAGCTTGGTTATACATCAAAACGGCATCGTTATATTTTTCCATTTCTCTTCCATTTTTCTGCAAAAAGTCCATGTATCCTACGGCAGGGTTATTTTCTTTCATGATAGAGGTGCTGATAATCCAATGCTTTAAGGCATCTGCAATTCTGCCAGTTTCGCAATAAATCAGCCCCAAAAGGTTTCGTGCCTGCACATTGTTTTTATCAAAAAGAAGGCTTTGCTCCAGCTTTTCCGCCGCAGCAGAAAGATCAAATTCCTTTGACATTTCTAAAGCTTCATTATATAAAGAAACAGAAAGATTTCTGGTTCTAAGAAAAACAAAGGTATCAATGCCGCACTTTGGGCATAGATAGCCTTCGGAAAAATCAAATCCACAATTCGGGCATCTCATTTTCATCGCTCCTTTGCTTTATTCCTGGGAGGCACCGATTTTTTTATCTTTTGCGATATGCTCGAGAATATCAACCAGGTCCTTTAATTGATTGGGCTGCAGTGCATCTTCAATCTGATCTAATTCAAGAATAGGCTGATATCTAGACAGTTCATCTTTGAAATTGAACATAATGTAACCTCCTTATTCAACTGACAATATATAGGAACGTAGAGCACCAATCATATAAAGAGAACCGCAGCACAGAATCATTCCGTTTTCCTCCGTAATGTTCAATGCGGTTTGATATGCTTTTTCAAGCATTGGCTCAATATAGAAAGGCAGCTCCTTGTGATGTGTAATGTTTGCCAATGTTTCGGCGTCCAGCTTTCGCTCGCTGTGCGGCTCGGTGAAAACCACTTGATCAGCAAGCGGCAAAATCAACTCTGCCATTTTTTCATATTCCTTATCACCTAAAACGCCTAAAACAAGGGTGATGCTGTAATTTTTAAAATAAATGCTAACATTTTCTGCCAAACGGCGAATTCCATCTGCATTATGCGCACCGTCCAGTACAATCATGGGGCTTTTTTTGAAAATTTCCATTCGCCCTGCCCAAAAAGCTTTGGAAATGCCTGTGCGGATTTGTTGTTCTGTCAAAGGGTAGCCGTTCCCTTTTAGAACCTCGCAGGCTTCTAAAATCGTAACACAGTTTTGAATTTGATGCTGCCCCAGTAATGGTAAAAACAAGCCATCATAAGCAAATGAGGTGCTCTTTACATCAAAAACAGTTCCATCCAAGGATTGAGAGGAAATGTTGATTTTTGCATCATTTGGGCAATAAAGGGGAGCCTCTAAGGTATTGGCACTGCTCTTTACAATATTATATACTAATTCATCTTGAGAATACAACACCACGGGACAACTTTTCTTAATGATACCCGCTTTTTCAGCAGCAATTTGTTCGATGGTGTTTCCCAGAAAATCCGTATGATCCATGCTGATAGACATGATGATACTTAATATAGGGTTTTCTATTATATTTGTAGCATCATATTTTCCCCCAAGACCTACTTCTATAATGGCAATATCCACGTTTTGCTCGGCAAAATAAAGAAAAGCTGCGCCGGTGATTACTTCAAACAGGGTGGGGGCATCCTTTCCCTGTGCAACGAGCTGCGAGCAGGCCTCTTTTGTTCTGGTCATGATATTTGCAAAAGCTTCATCAGAAATTTCCTGACCGTTCATGAGAAACCGCTCGTTGTATGTTTCAAGGTGCGGAGAGGTATAGGTTGCTGTACGCAAGCCTGCCGCTTGTAAAATTGAAGATAGCAAAGCCGCAGCAGAACCTTTCCCATTGGTTCCTGCAATATGAATGACTTTAAGCGTTTTTTCGGGGTTTCCCAGTGCTTCCATTAAATCGATAATTCTTTCCAGCCCCGGGCAGGAGGCAAAACCGATTTCTTCTTCTAAATAATGTATACTTTCTTGATAATTCATCATGTTCTCCTATCCATAAATATGAAAAGAAACCAAAATCTGTATTCCCGTAGTGGCGCATTCTGTTCGTAAAACAGTTTGCCTCCAAGGAGAATCAAATTTTGGTTGAAGTCTAAAGTTATTTTTCTATCATGTATGTCACTGTTTAAAATCAGCTTTAAATACCAAATATTTTTTGCAAACTGCATGAAAACGATGGATTTGCGTGTTTCGTTTGGATGCTAGTATCTATTATACCAAGAATCATATATTCTGCAAGATTATTAAGAAAACTGAAAAAGAAATTTTCAATAAGTTTTAGATGCGAAATTATTGTTGTCTGAAAGAGAATAAAATTGTATAATAGAACAGATTTGTGGGCAAAGAAAGGAGAATTACCATGAATGAAAATATGGATCATAATAGAGAAAGAAAAAGGCAGACAGAACGTCGGAAGTTAAGAGAAAAAAAACGACAGCGGGATAAAAAGATTCGAATTGGAATGTTTATACTAATCGCTGTTGTGATTGGGCTTTTCTCGTTTGGCATGTCAAAAAATTTTATGATGTCATCGGTGGAAGAGCCTATATTAACGGGTGAAGCCGTAAGTGTTACGATTCCAGAAGGTGCATCCACAGCGGATATTGCCGCTATTTTAAAGGAAAACAAGCTGATTAAGAATACCTTTACCTTTCGCTTGAGCAGTAAGCTGGATGGCTTTGACGGTACCTATCAGCAGGGAACCTATGCGATTGATACCGGGTTAAACCAAACGCAGATTATGCAGCTGTTGCAAACAGGGGTTGTTTTTGATGATGTAAAGTTTACCATTCCCGAAGGCTATACAACCAAGCAGATTGCCGCAAAGGCTGAGGAAATAGGTGTTTGCACGGAAGAGGAATTTATTGAGGAATGTAATACAGGCAGTTTTGATTTTGAATTTGTAAAAAATCTGCCAGACAGAGAGTTCAAGCTGGAGGGTTATCTTTTCCCTGATACTTACTATGTTAAGGAAGAAACGACTGCACATGATCTAATTCAAGCAATGCTGAAACGCTTTGAGCAAATGTATACAACAGAATATCAAGATGCGGTGGCGGCAAGCGGCTATACATTGGATGAGATGGTAACGATTGCATCGGTCATTGAAAAAGAAATTAAGGTGGATGAGGAGCGTCCTCGTGCGGCGGGGGTAATCTTTAACAGGCTGAAAGAGGACATGCCGTTGCAGGTGGATGCTACAGTTTTGTATGCCATGGGCATTGTCAAAGAGGATATTACTACTGTGGATTTACAGGTTGATTCGCCTTATAATACCTATAAGGTAACGGGACTTCCCATAGGGCCTATTTCCAATCCGGGGGAATTATCCTTTAAAGCTGCACTTTATCCTGAAGAAAATAACTATATTTATTATGTTGTTGAAGCAAAAGGGCAGAATAATCATATATTCTGTGAAACCTATGAAGAGTTTTTGAAAGCAAAGGAAAATTATAAGGCAAGCGGCAGCTAACATTAGGAGAGAATACAATGAATTATGTAACAGATGAAACAATGAATACCTTTTTGCGCACGATTCAGCCTATGTACGATGGTGCTTTAGGGGAAGTACAAAGAGAGGCAAATGCGGCTGAGGTGCCGATTATTCCTCTGGAAACAGCCAGATGTATGAGCGTTTTGCTTTCCATAAAAAAACCGAAGCATATTTTGGAAATTGGTACGGCAATTGGGTTTTCCGCAGGGCTAATGAGCCGCTATTTGCAGCCAGGCGGCACCATTACAACCATTGATAGATTTGAGGTTATGCTAAAGGATGCCCGTCCCAATATCAAACGGATGGGGCTTGAAAACATTGTTACGATTTTGGAGGGGGATGCGGCAGACATACTGCCAACCTTAGAAGGGCCTTATGACGTAATATTTTTGGATGCGGCAAAGGGTCAGTATCATAGCTTTCTGCCTCATTGCCTGCGTTTAATGCCCGTGGGAGGGCTTTTGATTGTGGATGACGTGTTGCAAGGCGGCACGATTGCACAAACCCGTTACAGCGTGCCTAGAAGGCAGCGTACCATCCATAAGCGGTTAAGGGCCTTCCTTTGGGAGATTACCCATAATGAAGCGCTGGAAACCTCTATTATCCCAATCGGCGATGGTATGGCTCTTTGCTATAAGAGAAAGGTAACAGAAGGAGAAAATAAAAATGTTGAAGCAGAATAAACCAGAGCTTTTGGCTCCGGCTGGTGATTTGGAAAAATTAAAGATTGCGGTTTTATACGGTGCAGATGCGGTATATATTGGTGGTGAAGCATACGGTTTGCGTGCCAAGGCAAAAAATTTCGATTTGGATACCATGGCTGAGGGGATACAATTTGCCCATGAGCATGGAGCAAAGGTTTATGTTACCGCAAATATTTTTGCACATAATACCGATTTTGAAGGGATGGCAGAGTATTTTCAGGCGATAGAAAAAATCGGTGCAGATGCGTTGATTATTTCAGATTTGGGTGTGTTTTCCGTGGCAAGGGAAGCGGTGCCCAATATGGAAATTCACGTTTCCACGCAGGCAAATAACACCAATTATAAGAGTGCAAAAATGTGGTATCAGCTTGGGGCGAAGAGAGTTGTGATTGCAAGGGAGCTTTCGTTTCAAGAGGTGAAGCAAATTCGGGAAAAAATCCCTGAAGATATGGATATTGAAGCCTTTGTGCATGGAGCTATGTGCATTTCCTATTCGGGAAGATGTCTGCTTAGCAACTATTTAAGTGGCAGAGATGCAAATAAAGGGGCTTGCTCCCATCCTTGCAGATGGAAATATCATTTGGTTGAGGAAACCAGACCCGGTGAATATATGCCCATTGAGGAAAACGAAAGAGGGACGTATATTTATAATTCCAAGGATCTATGCATGATAGAGCATATTCCGGATATTATAGAAGCGGGGATTATGAGTTTGAAGATTGAAGGGCGTATGAAAACGCCGTTTTACGTTGGTACGGTTGTGAAGGCATATCGGCAGGCCATTGATGATTATTTGACTGACCCTGCCTTATATGAAGCAAAACGGCCTTGTTATTTTGAAGAAGTATCAAAGGCAAGCCACAGAGATTATACAGATGGTTTTTACTATCAAAAGCCTGACGGAAATCAGCAGATTTATGGTAGCAATACCTATATACGTGGATATGATTTCATAGGAATGGTACAGGAGGACTCCAACGCGGGAATTGCGGTTGTGGAACAGCGTAATAAATTTTCCATCGGCGATGAGATTGAGGTGATGCCTGCAAAGGGCGATGCCTTTACAATGACCGTTACTAAGATGTGGGATCAGGAAGGAAATGCGGTGGAATCTGCCCCCCATCCTCAGCAAATCCTACAAATTTTCTTTGAAAAACCAGTGAAAAAATTTGACATGTTGCGCAAAATTGTGTTGGATGCAAAATAAAAACCTTGATTTTTGTCGGAAATACAGCTATCCTATATATTAGAATTGAAAAAAAGGAAAAGGGTAAGCTTATGGAATTAACACAGTGTATCAACTATTTATTGACTACGGCGCAGCATTCTGTTTTTCAGTATTTGAATTCTAAGCTGGCTGAGCATGATATTACACCTTCTCAATATGGTGTATTAAGCTGCTTATGGCAACGGGAATTTGCTACACCTAAGCAAATTTCTGAAATTCTATGCTTAGAAACATCTACGATTTTAGGGGTGCTGGATCGCATGCAGAAAAAAGGTCTGATAGACCGAGTGATCAACAAAGAAGATAGACGTGAAGTTAGAGTTGTTCCGACGGAAAAAGGAAAAGCGCTGGAAGAACCAATTTCAAGAATTATTGATGATGTGAATAATGAAGTATTGAAATGTTTTTCTGAAGGGGAAATCGCAGTTATGAAAAATAATTTGCGTATTATTGCTGAGGGAAATCATTTTGGAGAAGCGTAAATAAGAAAGGTGGGTCTTTGACCTGCTTTTTTTAATTTAAAAATATTATGTACCAGGGCAAAGCCCTGATTAATCTTCTAATACGGTATTGAGCTTTTTCAGTGCTTTTTTTTCTATTCTTGAAACGTAGGAGCGGGATATTCCCAATCGTTCTGCAATTTCTTGTTGGGTTAGTATATCTTGGTTTGTTAAACCGTATCGCAGTATAATAACTGTTCTTTCTCTGGGGGAAAGAACGGTTTTTATAGCATTTAGCATTTTTTCCGATTTGATGGAGAAATCCACGGTATCCACAAAATCTGGATTGTCACTAATAATAATATCTAGCATGACAATTTCGTTTCCATCTCTGTCGGTACCGATGGGTTCGTGAAGAGAAACATCATTCTGAAATTTTTTTCCGCTTCTAAGCCACATAAGCAATTCATTTTGTACACATTTTGCCGCGTATGAAACCAATCTGACATTTTTTTCTGCGTTATAGGAATCAACGGCTTTGATTAGCCCGATGATCCCGATAGAGATAAGCTCTTCGGGTTCTCTTGTGTTGGCGGAATACTTCTTTGCAATATGGGCGACCAACCGAAGGTTGTGCATAATCAGCGTATCTTTTGCTTCTTTTTTTTCCTTCTCGTTGCCTGTTTGAAGCAGGTTTAAATAATAGGCTTCCTCTTCCTTAGATAGTGGTTTTGGAAAAGCACCGGCAGAGGAAAAGGCAAATAAAAATGGCAAAACGGCAAAAAAAACCAGCACATACTCACCCCCAAATATTCAAGAACGCAGTGAAATGATGTTACAAAGTTATTTTATGTGGAAAGTTTTCATTGCGTGCGTGTCTGAAAAAAAGTTATTATGTCCTTTTTTTCGAGGACATGTCGTGACAAGGGAGAATTTGATGATGGATTATGAGAGCATACGTCAAAAAATCATGTATAGTTATTTAGGAAGGAGGAGTTTCATGGAGCTTAAATTTTCTAAACGAAATAGAACGCTGATTATCAGAATAGACGGAGAAATCGACCATCATACTTGTGAGGCTTTGCGAACAGAAGCAGATCGTGCTTTAGAGAAAATGGGCGGAAAAAATATTATTTTCTGCTTGGGAGGTGTTTCTTTTATGGACAGCTCCGGTATTGGCGCAGTCATCGGGAGATATAAAAATATCCAAAGGCTGGGAGGCAGAATTGCGGTAGCAGAATCGAATGATAGGGTTGAACAGATTTTTCGGCTATCAGCGATGCAATCCCTTATTCCATCATTCCCTAATGTAGATTTGGCTTTGGAATATGTGGAAGGAGGAAAGGAATAATGGAGTATCAAAATGCGTTTCGTGTTTTTTTCGCCGCAAAATCACAAAATGAAGCTTTCGCAAGAATTATGACGGCGGCATTTTTATCTCAATACGATCCTACCCTGTCTGAAATTACAGATGTAAAAACGGCGGTTTCTGAGGCTGTTACAAATGCAATTATTCATGGATATGAAGAAAGGACGGGCGAGGTCGAACTGTTTTGCGCTTATCAGGATGGAAAAATTTACATAGAGGTTGCAGATCAGGGCAAGGGAATTGCAGATATTATTCAAGCCAGAGAGCCGCTCTACACTTCCAAACCTGAACTGGAGCGCTCGGGCATGGGCTTTACAATTATGGAAACCTTTATGGAACAGGTAAGGGTAGAAAGCAGGCAGGGAGAAGGCACCAGAGTTTATATGGAGAAAACATTGACTACGGAATGAGGGGATGCCATGGATAGGACACAGGAACTCATTCGGCAGGCAAAAGAAGGAGATCGGCAGGCAAAGGAGATATTATTGCAAGAAAATTCAGGCTTGGTCTGGAGCGTTGCAAGGCGGTTTCAAGGCAGGGGCGTTGAAATCGAGGATCTTTACCAAATTGGCGCAATTGGTTTGTTAAAATGTATCGAGAAATTCGATTTTTCCTATGAAGTAAAATTCTCAACCTATGCCGTACCCATGATTATTGGAGAGATACGGCGGTTCCTAAGGGATGATGGAACGATAAAGATAAGCCGCAGCTTAAAGGAATTGGCCGCAAAGGCAAAAAGAATGCAGGAAAAGCTTCAACAGGAAAAGAATCGTGATGTCACCATACAGGAGCTTGCCGAGGCATTGGAGGTAGAGCTGGAGCAGCTCATTCCTGCTTTGGAGGCGAGAAAGGAGGTGGAAAGCCTGAATGCCCCCATTTCTTATGATGAGGATTTGCAGGTGCAGGATAAACTGGCGTCAAAAGAGGATGGAGAGCAGGTAATCAATCGCCTTTGCTTGATGGAAGCATTGGACAACCTTGAGGTTAAGGAAAGACAAATCATTGTGCTTCGTTATTTTGAGGATCGAACGCAGACGGAGGTTGCAAAACGAATGGGGATTTCTCAAGTTCAGGTTTCACGCATTGAAAAAAAGGTGTTGGAGCGCATGAAGAAGCGGCTATCTAATGAATAAAAATATTGTAAAGCAGAATTGTAAAAAAAATCATAGAAGAAGGAAACGAACGGAATTTAGGCGCTTTTACTTTTGGGGGTTGGGTGTTTACAAAATATATGCTATTTGTGTACAAGCACAGATTAAACAGAAAGAAAATCTATGCAGGAAGTTTTTTAGAAAAACCGTAAACTATTTTTGCAAAAAAAATGTACCTGCCACAGCAAAAAATAAATTTGGATTTTTGTGGTAAATCCGATGAAAAAAAAAGATGATTTTAAAGTACCCCTTTATATCAAAATTGGCTTATGACTTGCATAGAATAGTATGCTGTCATAAGCCGATTTTTTTTTGAAGAAAAGATTATAATTTTCTGCCGCATTTGGGACAATAAGTGTATTCTGGTGACAATAAAAATCCGCAGTCAGGGCAATTTGAGCAGATAGTATCCGCCATGCCCATAATTTCCAAATCCTCGTCCCGCAAAGATACGGATTCACCACGTTCAATGGCTTTGCCAATTTCGTCGGGGATAGAAAATGTGGTTTGACAGCAATTTGAAACGGCATAGTATTTTTTTCCCCACTTGAACAATGGGATAAAGAAAAAACTGAAATAAGTATAAACCATAAAAACGGAAACACTGCTGTAGCGTCCGCATTTTTTACAAATCAAAGTTTGTAAAAAGCCTAAATTTTTCTGTCCTTGGGCGATACCCCCGATAAAAATCATAAAAAGTCACTTCCTTTAAAAAAAACAATGAATTTATTTTACTTCTTATGGCTAACATGATAAAATATTTTCATAAAATTTGCAAGCTTTTCCGAAAGGAGGTAATTAAAGTGAAAGTATCTCGTTTGGTAGTGAGTGCGGTTTCTCTTGCAGTATCAGCTGCGTTGTTAACATTATCAATTATTGATATGCTCCGTTCAGAAGAATACTAAAAGGAATGGTATCTGTTTATTTGGGAAGAATGTAAGGTAGTTTAGAGTTTTTCAATAAAGTAATTCACCACAATTTGCCAGTTTTTCTTTTTTAAGAGCGAAAATTGTGGTATACTGGTTTAGATAATTGTATTGCCGAAAATTTACAGTTATCTATGAAAAATGAGGAGGAATTTGTATGGTTAAAGTAGGTATTAACGGATTTGGTCGTATTGGTCGATTGGTATTTCGGGCGGCAATGGAGCGTGGGGACGCTGAAATTGTTGCGGTTAACGACCCTTTCATTGATGTAGATTACATGATTTATATGTTGAAGTATGATACAGTGCATGGTCGCTATCATGCCAAAATGGAAGAAAAGGATGGTAAGCTTGTTGTAAACGGTAAAGAGATTGCTGTTTATAACTGCATGGATCCTAAGGAAATTCCTTGGAAAGAAGCGGGTGCAGAATACGTATTGGAATCCACCGGTATATTCACAACGATGGAGAAGGCCGCAGCACACTTTAATGGGGGTGCAAAGAAGGTTGTCATTTCAGCACCCTCTGCGGATGCACCTATGTTTGTCATGGGTGTAAACAATCATACGTATACAAGCGATATGAAAATCGTTTCCAATGCTTCTTGTACCACAAACTGTTTAGCACCTTTAACGAAGGTTATTAATGACAACTTTGGTATTATAGAAGGCTTAATGACAACAGTACATTCTCAGACTGCAACACAGAAAACGGTTGATGGGCCTTCGAAAAAAGACTGGAGAGGCGGGCGTGCGGCTTCTGCCAATATTATTCCTTCTTCTACCGGGGCAGCCAAAGCCGTAAGTAAGGTTATTCCCGAGATGGATGGTAAATTAACAGGGATGTCTTTCCGTGTTCCTACGATTGATGTTTCCGTTGTTGACTTAACTTGCCGACTGGCAAAGCCTGCAACGTATGAAGAAATTAAAATGGCTGTGAAAAAAGCCTGCGAAAATGAAATGAAGGGCATTATGGACTATACGGAAGATGATGTCGTGTCCTCAGACTTTTTAACCGATGCACATACCTCTATTTTTGATGCAAAGGCAGGGATTGCCCTGAATGATAACTTTGTAAAGCTCATTGCTTGGTATGACAACGAATGGGGTTACAGCAATAAGGCGTTGGATTTGATTATTCATATGTACAACGCAGATAACGTATAACCATTTTCTGAAATCTGGTATAAGCTAACCCCTTGCTGATCATTGTTTGCAAGGGGTTTTATTTTTAAGAATCTAATGTTTCTAAAGAGCCCCCAAAAAACCATTTGAAATATAGGACAAAAAACGTCCCACAAATCGATGCAAAAATATGAAATAGGACGAAAAGTGTCCCATTCAATATGAAGTTTTCATAAACTTAAAAACACAAAAAGCATTGATTCTGGTTAGAGTTCTGAAAATTATTTTTTTGGTAAATTTCAGCCTTTTTTTTCATGAACTGTGCTACAATTACTTTTGCATAATAGTTTTTTTTCAAACAATGAGAGGGGATACACTATGGCAATTAAAGTTGGCATTAATGGATTTGGACGTATCGGAAGAGTGGTTTTTAGAGTTTTAATGAATCGTCAGGATGAATTTGAACTTTGCGGAATTAATTTAAGAAATGCTGAATTGGACTATATGGTTTATCAGTTAAAATATGATAGTGTTTTTGGACGTTTTAATGGCGAAATCGAAATCGGAGAGAACTGCCTTATTGTTAATGGTAAAAAAGTACGTATTTTCAGTGAAAGTGATGCCGGTTTAATTAACTGGGCAGAATGCGGCGCAGAATATATTATTGAATCCACAGGCGCTTATAATACCGTTTTGAAAGCGGGTTTACATAAAATTGGCGGAGCAAAGAAGGTAATTTTAACTGCTCCATCTAAGGACGACGTTATGCCAACATTTGTAATGGGTGTAAATCATATGGAATATAAGGCGGAGTATGATATTGTATCGAATGCTTCCTGCACAACAAACTGCTTGGCACCGTTAGTCAAAATTGTAAACGATAATTTTGGCGTGGAACAGGGCTTGATGTCCACCATTCACTCTGCAACGGCAAAGCAAAAAGCAGTAGATGCCAGAGCAGGACGGGATTGGAGAACAGGCAGATCTGTATTTGGCAATATCATCCCTTCTTCAACAGGTGCAGCAAAGGCAGTTGGGCGTGTTATTCCTGAATTGCAGGGCAAAATGACAGGTATGTCTTTCCGAGTGCCAACAAATGATGTTTCCGTTGTTGACTTGACGGTACGTTTAAAAACACCTGCTACCTATGAGGAAATTTGCGCAAAGCTCAAAGAGGCTTCCGAAACAACAATGAAGGGTATTATTAGCTATATGAACGAGGAAATCGTTTCCTGTGACCTTTTGGGAGATCCGAATACTTGTATTTTTGATGAAAAAGCTGGTATTATCCTGGATAATAACTTTGTAAAATTAATTGCTTGGTATGACAATGAATGGGGTTACAGCAATAAGGTTGTGGATTTAATTGCGCATATGTACTCTGTAGATCATGCAGAATAAAAGAGTTTAAAATTTTTTACAGTTTTTATTTATCAATATAAAAACCTTGTTTTGAGAATCATCAATATCGTAGGATAATAAAAATCCCCTTTCTTGTGTCAGTCATTGGCAGGAGAAAGGGGACTTTTTTGTGGATATTAGAGCGATTGTATACGAGCAAGATTTAGAGGTTGCGTATAAAGAACAAGGTGCTCTCAGCGTTTAAAATCAATGAGAAGAAACGCATACATTCATGAATTTCCCTAGCCAACATTGGTCTGTCATTTTTCCCGGCAATACCATTTTAGTTTCATAAGTGTTATCAGCAAATTAATTCTGAACGCTAAAATTTCATTAAACGTAGAATTATTTAGATTTTTAGAAAATTTTACGTTTTTATAAAGAATTGAGTTGACAAGAATATTAATTTTCTTTATACTTGAGTTAACAATTATGTAACAATTTAACTTGAATGGTTGCTAGTTACGGGGGAGATATTTGTTATGATCATTTCCAAAGCACTGAAACATATTAGTATTACAACATCTATAATCATGGCTGCTTCGACTGTTGCTTTTGCTGCGGATGCGGGACAAGCTACGGGTTCTGCTGTTAATGTTAGAAAAGAAGCGAATGCTGGGGCTGATGTTGTTGGTAAAATTGAAACGAACTCTGAGTATACAGTAATGGGAAAAAGCGGAGATTGGTATCAAATTTCTTTTGATGGCGAGAGCGTTTTTGTGTCTTCCGATTATTTTAAATTAACAAAAACAGATGCTTCTGTCACGGGAAGCAATGTCAATGTAAGAAAAACTGCATCGGCTTTGGGTGATACGCTAGGAAAGTTAAAAGAAGGCGAACAAGTTGTTGTTACCGGGCAAAGCGGAGATTGGTATCAGATTTCCTATAATGGTGAAAGTGCGTATGTCAGTAAGGAGTATATTTCCGGCGAGCTTTTAACAAAGGTTACTGGTGTTGCTTCGGTGGCAGCGGAAAATGCGGGACAGAATATTGAAAATACATATGGTGTAGTTTCTTCTTCTACTGGTGTCAAGCTGCGCAAGGAAGCTTCTTTGATTTCAATTGTTTTAACAGTTCTGCCTTACGGCGCAGAAGTAAATATTGATCGTGTTGGTCAAGAATGGGTAAGAGTGGTAACCGATGATGGTCAGAAGGGTTATGTTAGCGCAGAGTTTCTTTCCATTCGCAAGGGAGAGCGCACCACCAGATCCAATGCTTCTTCAAAAGGTGCAGAAGTTGTTTCTTATGCAAAACAATTTATTGGTACCCCTTATGTTTGGGGCGGAACCAACTTGACCAAAGGTGTTGACTGCTCAGGTTTTGTATATTCTGTTATGAAGAATTATGGCATTACCTTAAACAGATCATCATATTCTATGGTATCGAATGGAATAGAAGTTTCCAAGTCTGAGCTTCAGGCTGGCGATTTGGTGTTCTTTAACAGTGGCGGAAACAGCGGTATTTGCCATGTAGGCATCTATATGGGCGATGGGAATTATATACACTCAACCGATGGTGCTGCGTATGGCGTAACGATAACAGCTTTAAATAGCGGTTATAGCGCAAATACTTATGTAACCGGAAGACGTGTATTAAGATAATTTGAATTTAATGAAATTTAGAAGGACAGATTAGCATATTGTTGATCTGTCCTTTTTTGCGATATTACATAAGACGAAGGCAATCATTTTTTCTAAGAAGATCCCCAAAGATTTATCAGTTATATTAAAATTTCATCATCACAAAAATTCCTTAAACAAAAAAAAGATGCTTAAAATTTTTTGAGCACCTCTTTTCGTAGACTAAGCATAGAACCGTATGTGTTTTAAATAAGGAATGATTAGAAATGTTACTGTCTTCTTCGTTTTTTTCTGCGTAATGCGCTTTTCCTTTTTCGTTTTTTTCTTTTGATCCAACTCATAGTACGAGTGACTCCAAGAAGGAGCAGGAAGGAAAGGAGGAAACCAAGCAGGATTGTACCTGTCATTTTCAGCAGTTTCAAGCGTGCCTCTTTTTCTTTTGCAATGCGGGCTTCCTGCGAGGTTTCTGCTACGGCAGATTGTGCCAAAAGAGGAACCGTTGCGAGTGTTTCCTGCCCTGACTTAACTGTAAGCGTTCCGATTTCCTGCCCTTGTGCAACAGGTGCGTCTATCGTTTCGGGACAGTCCAGATTAACTTGAATGTTTGATAAGCTTTCGGTAACAGGCAAGGTTTTATAAGCATCTTCCTTTGGTGCAACAGTAAGGTTGCCTAGGGAGGATGTTTTATTTTTGTACGTTTCTACTACTGCTACTGTGTTTATGTAATCCTGCGCAGAAAAAAGTTTGACTGTTTGATAATTTGCAAAGCCATATTCAAATAATGCCTTTGTATCCACATAGTGCTGTGCTCCGTTGCATTTTAAAACAACAGCGATCAGCTGGGTATCCTCTTTTTTTGCAAAGGTAACCAACGTGTTTAAGGCTTCGGTCACATAACCTGTTTTTCCCCCTGTGGCATACTCGTAGTAATATATGGAGTTTTTGTTAAGCATTTGATGCTGTCCATGCAGATAGCGAATTTCAGGCTGCTTATTCGTGGGGGGGATTTCATAATATGTAGTGCTCATCATATTGCGATAGGCTTCTTGTTTTAATAATTCTTTGGCAATCAAAGCCATATCGTAGGCAGAGGTATAATGATTTTCTTGGAAAAGCCCATTTGCATTTACAAAATTAGTTGTTTCACAGCCAAGCTCCTTCGCTCTTTGGGTCATATGCTGCGCAAAGGCAGAAACAGAGCCGTCAACATATTCAGCAATGCCATTTGCTGCTTCGTTGGCAGAACGAAGTAAAATACCGTACAATGCCTGTTCGATTGTGATTTCTTCCCCTTCTTGTATGGCAATATTGGCACTGTTATATTCAATGCTATAAACTGCTTCGTGGGAAAAGGTGATAGTATCATCTAAATTGCCATTTTCCAATGCTAAGAGTACGGTCATAAGCTTTGTAATGCTGGCAGGATACATTTTGTTTTTACTATTTTTTTCGTATAATATTTCGCCGGTGGCTGCATCCATTAAAATAGCTGCCTCAGCGCAAATTTCAGGCATATCAGCCGCTTGAGCTGTGTTTGTTTCAACCTCTGGGAGGGGTTGTGCGAAAGCCGAAAAACAAGGTATTGTTAAGCAACAAGACAAGAAAATAATTAAAATTGAACGTTTCATTTGCTTCTCCTATATAATTTTTGGGGGATTTGTGATAAAATGATATAAGCTTCTGGGGAGTTAAGAATACATATAGGTTTATTCTTATAAATTGCAATATTTTTTGTTTGAAGAATAAAAAAGCTTGTTTCATTTGTGTCTGCTCCTTACTTTTGTGATAGAATATAGTTTGGTTTAGGAAATATTAAGTAAGTGATATCAAACACCATAACGAAGTATGTTTATTGGATATTTTGTCTGTTCATACTTTTTCAGTATATCAAATAGGAATGCAAAATAAAAGGGGTTTAAATGAAACTTGGATAAAAAACGGAAAAAGCCACCGACGAATCAAAAAGGACTGCATATGTTATCCTTGGTAGTATTTATTTTTATACTGGGGTTGGTCTTTTTTTCTGCGAGGGTGGGCAATCCTTTGCAAATGGGTTCTGCAATTACCGTGGATGCGCTTGAAATGCGATGGTCGCAGGAGTATAAGCTTTTTTTACCGGGCACAATAGAAAAAATAAACATAAATACAGCCGATCAGGAAACATTAGAAGCTTTACCCGGGGTGGGAGAGAAGCTTGCAAAAAAAATTATTGTTTATCGAGAGGAAAACGGTCTTTTTCAGGCAGTAGATGAGATTGTAAAGGTTTCAGGCATTGGCTTGAAGAAGCTGAACCAGATGAAAGAATTTATTATAGTGGAATAAGTAGGAGGACAATATGGCATTTCAAGTTTTAGTAGTGGATGACGAAAAACTTATTGTAAAAGGCATTAAGTTTTCTTTGGAGCAAGATGGCATGGAGGTTACTCCCGCTTATGATGGCGAAGAGGCCCTACAGCTGATTAAGGATTCTAATTTTGATTTGATTGTGTTGGATGTTATGCTGCCAAAGATGGACGGGCTTCAGGTTTGTCAACAGGTTAGAGAATTTTCGCAGGTGCCAATTATTATGGTTACTGCGAAAGGAGAAGATATGGACAAAATTATGGGGCTGGAATTTGGCGCTGACGATTATATTACAAAACCCTTCAATATTTTGGAATTGAAGGCAAGAATTAAAGCAATTTTGCGCCGCAGTGTGAAAAAGGCTCCTGCGGAAGGAGCAAACAAGAATGTTTTAAAGGCCAGAGAGTTAGAGATTTCTTTTGACAGCAGAAGGGTGTTTATTCAGGAGAAAGAAGTAAATCTGACGGCAAAAGAGTTTGATTTATTAGAGCTTTTGATGGAGAACCCGGGAAAGGTTTACAGCCGTGAAAAATTGCTTGATACCGTATGGGGGTATGACTACCCGGGGGATGTGCGTACGGTTGATGTTCATGTTCGCCGCCTTAGAGAGAAAATAGAAGCGAATCCCAGTGAACCCAAATATATTTTTACAAAATGGGGAGTTGGTTATTATTTTAATTAAGGGCAAAAAGCAAGCAATAAAAAATAAAATTTCGTTTTTTCTTAGCCTGCGATGGATTCTGTTAGCAACATATGTTGTAATTGGGATTGTTCCTCTGCTTTTAATTGCAAGCACCATTCTTCATTCTGTGCAGGATTATTTCATTGAAGAGCGGAAAAAAGAATTGCTGAGTCAGGCAAATGTAATTTCCGGACAGATTACGTCCCATAATTATATGACAGAACAAGCAACAAGGGATTCCTTAGAAGAAACTGTGCTGGATATGAGCCAGGAGCATGATTTTCGTGTTTTAGTTTTGGACTCTTCTTGCTTGGTGGTATATGATACAGGTTACAGTGATGTTGGAAAAACGGTATTAATTCCCGAAGTCATTGAGGCTTTAGAAAATAAGGATATTGCCAGAATACAGGAAGATGGTATGGTTTATGCGGCGGTATCCATTTCCGGCAGCAATAATACACGTGCCGGTGTTGTTTTAGTTTCAGATGATATGAAGGATATTGCAGATACAGTCAACAATATTGCCAAAAAAGGCAACTTGCTTTTGGCAGGGCTTGCGATCATCGTTATTATTATGATGTTTATTTTATCGCAAATTTTTACGGAACCGATTAAAAAAATGATTAAGGTCATTCAAAAAATGTCACAGGGTCATTTTGAGCAAAGGATTCAGGTTCATTCTAGCATTCATAATGAAGTGGTAGACTTGGCGTTGGCGTGTAATCAAATGGCGGATCAGCTTGAAAAAGTCGAGTCTACCAGACAGCAGTTTGTTTCAAATGTGTCCCATGAATTAAAAACACCGTTAAGTTCTATTAAAGTTTTGAGCGAATCTATTTTGCTTCAAGAAGATGTTCCCAAAGAGATGTATGTGGAATTTTTGCACGATATTAATTCCGAAGTGGATCGAATGGCGGCGATTATCAATGACCTTCTCACGTTGGTTAAGTTGGATCAAAAAGAGATTCCTTTAAACTTCAAAGAAATTGATTTGAATGAAATGATGGAGGGGATTATCAAAAGACTTCTCCCATTGGCGCAAACCAAAGGTATTCACATTAATTATGAAAAGGTAAGGGATGTTACGGCAACAATAGATGGGATGAAATTGACCTTGGCCATTGCAAATATCGTTGATAATGCAATAAAATACACACCTGAAAGCGGCAGTATTGATATAAAACTGGATGCCGATCACCAAAATGTTTTTATCAGTGTTGCAGATACGGGCATTGGCATTCCTGATGATGAGGTGGGGCGGATTTTTGAGCGGTTTTATCGTGTGGATAAAATGAGGGATAGAGAAACCGGGGGTACAGGCCTAGGGCTTTCTATTACCTACAGCACAATTATGATGCATAATGGAAGTATTAAGGTTTACAGCAAGGAAGATGAGGGCACCACTATTTTGGTACGAATTCCAATGCGTCAAAATATATAATTTTGTAGGAAAAAGTTCCTCTTTCAAAATAATGGAAGCAAAAGAAAGGAGGTCGTCCTTTGGTAAGACAAAAAAAAATATTTTTGGTTCTTTCCGTAATAATATTAGGATTGCTGATTGTAATACCCAGTGGGTTATTTTTAAAGGAACATTTTTTCGATGGGGGCAAAGGTGCTGCTGAGCTCTACTACATGGGTGCAAATGGAAGGATGAAAGCGACACAAAAAAATATCCAGCCAGGCGATCAGGTAGAAATGGTTCATGCAGTTTTGAAAGAATTGCGTGAGGGAATAAAGGCTGATGGAATTAAGCCGACGATTCCGGAAAATTTAGAAGTAAATTCTATTGAAATCAGTGATAGTGCTGCGACCATTGATTTTACTTCCCAATATTATGGATTAGGCAGCGTGGAGGAAGTTATTTGCCGCACATCCATTGTATGGTCGTTGACTTCTTTGGATTTTTTGGACTCGGTTGTATTTACCATAGAGGGAGCACCTTTGCTTTCAAAAGATGGAGAAGCATACGGAGCAATGAATCGGCAGAATGTATTAATAGAGCCTATCGTATCCTCCACTACAACGGAATATGCAATCTTAAAATTGTATTTTACCAATGCGGATGCCTCGGATTTGATAGTTGAGGATCGTGTGGTTGAGGTCAATGCAAACCAGCCAAGGGAAAGAACGATATTAGAACAGCTGATCGCAGGGCCCAAGGAAGCAGGTAACTATGCCACTATACCAGCTGAAACAAAAATTATGGACGTCACTACAACCAGCGATGGGGTTTGCTATGTGAATCTCAGCCAGGAATTTGTGTCAAAGCACACTGGAGGTTCGACAGGAGAGCTGCTTACCATTTATTCTATTGTAAATTCTCTTTCAGAGTTGGACAATGTGGATAAGGTCCAATTTCTGATAGAAGGGGAAAAAGTGGAAGCCTTCAAGGGGCATATTGATTTCAGCACCCCCTTTGTGGCTGTCAAAAGCTTGAAAACTGTTGATATGAAGTAACAATTATGAAAATAAAAAGACCGGCCCTGTGGGCTTTGATTTTCACAATATGTGGTATTTATATGCGGCTAGGCATATCGTTAGAGATATGCTTGGTCGCTTTTGTTTTTTTGATATATTCACTATCATGTTTTGTGAATAAAAGACAAAGGAAAGCGGCAGTGTGCTTTTTTTCGATGCTGTTGCTGGGGTTGTTTTTAGCAGGTCAGACTGAAGAAGCCGCTTTCCCTTCGTTAGAAGGACGGATGCTTTCCGATACTTTGGGTGTTGTCCAAGAGCAGGGAATGACCTCTTCTGGAAAGCAAAAGCTGTTTATTCGTTTGGAGAATTCTTTGCAGACGGAGGAAACGGTGAAATTATATGCTGTTTGGTCAGGAGAAGAACGTTTCGCAATCGGCGACAAAATTTTGCTGTCAGGAGAGGTTTTGCCGCTGGAGGAGAAATCTGTCCCTGGGGGGTATGATGAAAAATTATACTTGAGAACGAAAGGCATTGATTACAAAATATATCCGGAGCGAATCCGAAAGGTTGGAAAAACCAATGGCTTTGCCGCTTGCCTGCAAGAACAAAAGGAAAAGGTTTTTGAGGTATTTGATACGGTTTTACCGCAAAAAGAAAGCGGTATTGTAAAGGCAATGGTGACAGGGGAAAAAGATGATATTGATCAAGAAACACAGGATTTGTACATAAAAGCGGGGATTAACCATATTCTTTGTGTTTCGGGACTTCACGTTTCTATTTTTGCGTTGTTTTTACAATTTTTTATTAGCAAAGGCTTAAAACAAAGCAAACGTATGGCGGCTCTGATAAGCATGATTTGCTGTATTGCTTTTTTGGCTTTTACAGGTTTTTCTCCCTCATCGGTAAGGGCTGTGATTATGATTAGTGTTGCATTGCTGGGACGAGTGCTTTTTAGAAAAAGTGACTGGCTGAATAATTTGGCATTGGCTGCACTTGTAATTTTGTTAGTTCAGCCTCTTTATTTATGGAATGTAGGGTTTCAGCTATCTTTTATAACGACATTTGGTATTTGGGTCGCATTACAGGTTGTATCTAAGGAAAACAGTCCTTTAGGGAAATTAAAGCAAGCCTTTATCTTATCTTTGTATGCGTCTTTATTCAGCTATCCGCTTGTGGCATATCATTTTTTCAGTATTTCTTTCGTAGGCATTTTTGTAAATCTATTGATTTTACCGTTGTGTGGTGTTTTATTGTTTTTTGCTTTTTTTACTGCGGTTGCAGGATTGATTTTTCCACCCTTGGCAGCAATTTCATCGGGAGGTGTATATGGGATTTTGAAATTTTATGAAATGGTATGTACGCTTGCCGTTTCACTTCCAAACAGTTATATTTTGGTGGGTGCTCCTGCACTTACATCGATCGTGCTCTATTACCTTGTGCTGTGTATGTGCAGTTTTTATGGGAAGAAATTTTGCAATGCAAAAAATATTTTTTGCGTGATGCTTGCTTTGGGCCTTTCCGTTTTCGGCGGCAGACTGTTTGTTCACAAAAACACCATAGCGTTTTTAGATGTTGGGCAAGGCGATTCGGCTGTTATTTCTACTTATGATGGCAGAGCCATTGTCATTGATGGAGGGGGATGGCTGGGTACTGAATTAGGGAAGAATACGGGTGTAAAAGTGGTACAACCTTATTTGGAATATTTAGGAATTAAAGAGTTGGATGGGATTTTTTTAACACACTTTGATGCTGACCATATGCTGGGAGTGATAGAGCTTTGCGAATGTGTGCCCACAAAGGGATTATATATTTCGGATTATCCCTATTCTGAAACTGAGAATTGGGAACGCTTAAAAGAAGTATTGGAAAAACAGGACATTATGCTGTATACTTTGAAAGAAGGCGATACTGCAAATTGGGGAAGTTATGGCAGAATCGATTGCCTGTATCCGCTTGAGGGTGTGAAATTTATAGGTGATGACGATAACCATGGGTCATTGGTTTTGAAATATGAATATGGCGGAACAAAAGTTTTGCTGACAGGGGATGCAGCGGTTGAAGATGAACGGGTGATGCTTTCCAAAGGGACTGATGTTTCGGCAGAAATCATAAAGCTTGGGCATCATGGTTCAAAAAATGCAAGCAGCGAGGCTTTTTTAGCAGCGGTTTCACCTAAGGTTGGTGTAATATCGTGCGGTGAGGGGAATCTTTATGGTCATCCGCATGAAGAAACCTTGCAAAGGCTGAAGGCACAAGGGGCTTCAGTTTATAGAACGGATAATCAGGCAACGGTATTAGCGGAATTATCTCCAAAGGGCAGCTATAAGATGGAAGCTGTTGCGGAAAGGGTATCGATATATGAAAGAATTAAAAAAACAATGGAAAAACGGTGAATTTAAGGGCTGTTACCTTTTTTATGGTACGGAAACCTATTTAATAAAAAATTATGAAAAGGCACTTATGGACGCAGTTTTACCTTCTGGCGCAGAGCTAATGAACCACGATATTTTTGAAGAAAAAAGAGCAAGCGCAGGGGCAATTATGGATGCGGCGGACACGCTACCTTTTTTGAATGAAAGACGACTGATTACGGTGAGAAACAGCGGATTTTTTCAAAAAGGAAATACAAAGGAGGAGGGTGAAAAGCTGATTGATTATTTCGCCAATTTGCCTGAGTGTGTGTGCATTCTTTTTATTGAGGGGAAGGTTGAAAAGAACAATCGCCTTTATAAAGCCATTGCAAAAATTGGGGAAGCTGTTGAGTTTAAAACCCCGCCGGAAAAGGAACTGACCACGTGGATCAAAAAAGAATGTGCAAAAAGCGGTGTTTCTATGGAAGAGCGTGTGGCGCAATTTTTTTTGCAAACCGTAGAAACTGATATGGAAACGATTGTGCGGGAGCTGCAAAAGCTGATTGCTTTCAAAGGAAGCCAAGGCAGCCTTGCGGTTGAGGATGTAAAAGATGTCTGTACACCATCTCTGGAGGCGAAGGTTTTTGATTTGGTTCGTGCAGTGGCGGAAGAAAAACCTGAGAAGGCAATTTCAATTTATCGTAATCTTTTGCTTTTAAAAGAATCTCCGTATATGGTGCTTTCCTTAATTACAAGGCAATTCCGAATGATTTTTACAAGCTCACTGCTTTTTGAGGAGGGTATGGCGAACGGTCAAATAGCCCAAAAACTCGAAATCAGAGATTTTGCGGTGAAGGAATATATCAGGCAGGCAAAACGTTTTTCAAAGGCGCAATGGAAAATGGCGTTGGAGGACTGTTTAAAAACGGACTTGGATATAAAGCAGGGACGAGCGGCAGAGGAAGCGGCGGTGGAACTGCTTATTATGAAATATAGCTGTAAGGTGTTGAAAAGCAGCTAATATAAGGGGTATTATCAATGGGCATTCGCAAGCAAGCGAGAATGCCCATTTTTTGCTTCATGGTTGTGGAAATTGCAAGGTGTTATATAGAAAGCAAGCGTTAGCTGCATAGCTTTGGATAGTGTCAATAATTTTTCGCAAATTCTTTTTCAACCGTTAGGTAAGTGTTAGTCAGCCGGCTATGACATCAGACTCGTGTTGGAGATCCAACTCC
>RZZU01000112.1 GCA_009929735.1 Clostridia bacterium
TGACCTGATATAATAAAGTTGTAACACCTATGTATAGTTTGGTAAAATAAAACTAATACAAGGAGATGTTGCTAATGTCAAACAATCATTATGAGCCTGAGCTCAAAGAAAAAGTTCTCCGCCTCTATCTGGAAGAAGGTCGGACGAAGAAAAGCCTTACCGAAGAATATCACCTCGGGCAAGGCACAATTACCTACTGGTTACAACAGCGCCGCAAAGAATGCCAAACAAATCCCAAAATCCAAGAAGAAAACGATTCTTATGAAGAAATCAAACGCCTACGAAAAGAGCTTGCAGAAGCACAAAAGGAAAATGCCTTCTTAAAAAAAGCGGCGGCGTTCTTTGCGAAGGAAATCGATTAGCTCAGTACCAGTTCATCCAGAAAAACAATAAGGAATTCGGCTTGAGATGGCTTCTTAGAAGATTCAACATTTATCCGAATGGTTACTACAATTACGTAAAAGACAGGAAATATCAATATCACGAAAACAAAGCAAGGGTACAGCGAAAAATCATTGAAATTTATCATAAAAATGATGGTGTCCCAGGCTATCGAATGATGCGTGATTATCTTGAACAGTGTAATATTAATTATTCTTGCATAACTGTTTACAAATATATGAAAGAACTGTGCCTACGTTCCGTTGTTCGTAGAAGGAAACCTGATTATGTAAAAGGCACTGTCCACAAAGCGTTTCCAAACCTTTTGAACCAGAACTTTAAAGTGGATGCTCCAAATAAAATATGGTGTACAGATTTTACGTATCTTCCTCAAAAAGATGGAACAATGCGCTATAACTGTACAATAATTGATTTATATGATCGTTCCGTAGTGGCGACACTAAATGGCAATCATATCACCACCGAACTGGCGATAACTACGCTTACAATCGCATTAAAAAGACATAAGCCAGAAAAAGGTATCATTTTTCACAGCGACCAAGGAAGCCAGTTTACATCAAGGGATTTCCATAATTTTTGCGAGAAAAATCATTTGCAGCAAAGCATGAGTCGTGCAGGTTGTCCATATGATAATGCGCCAATGGAGCGTTTTTATAATACACTTAAAAATGAATATTTTAAGCTATATTCCTTTCATTCGCCAGATGAACTGGATCGAGGAATTTATGAATTCGTGTATGTGAAATATAACCACGTTAGACCCCACTCTTATAATGGAGGGCTTACGCCTTATGCTGCACGCTGTGCTACATAAGCAAATTTTATACTGTGGTGTTACAATTTTGCTTGACTAGGACA
>RZZU01000113.1 GCA_009929735.1 Clostridia bacterium
GATTAATAGCTTGGTGAATGAATGGTATTGTGAGGAGCTTTCTGAAAATATCCGTTCTGTTTTGCACAAAAAAATGGAGCTGGGGCAATTTTTAGGAAACTATGCCCCCTATGGCTATGAAAAGGATTTCAGCGACCGCCATCATTTGGTGGTACTTGGGGAGGAAGCTAGGGTAGTGAAATACATTGTCAAGCTGTATTTGTCGGGGTTGTCCTGTAAAAAAATTGCGGAGAAACTGACCCTTGAAAATATTCCTACCCCATCACAGCAAAAGCAAAAGAGAGGGCAGGATTTGGGGCGCACGCCATGCAGCCGTTGGGGCGCCGGCACAGTCAGAAAAATACTGAGGAACCCAGTTTATATCGGTCATATGGTGCAGGGGAAGGAGCAGAAAATCAGCTATAAGTCAAAAAAAACCGCAGAGCTTCCCAAACAGCAATGGGTTGTGGTTCAAAATACCCATGCACCGATTTTAAGCGAAAAAACCTTTGAAAAAGTGCAAAAGCAAATGAAAAAAAATAGACGGGGGATACGTTCCGTTTGACAAAGATATGCCCCTGTGCTATTCTGAAAAATAGGAAGTGATTCCGCTATCATCAAATGGGAGCTTGTAGGCAGGCTGAGAGGAAGTACCGATACTTCGACCGTAAACCTGATTTGGATAATGCCAACGTAGGGACATACTTCGTTTATGAAGACATTCCCCATGGGAGTGTCTTTTTTTAACCGACTTTCGGAAGTTCCTCGCCTTTTTAGGCGGTGCATATTTGCGAAATGGATTCAGTAAGAGAAGAAGCTCCGACTGAAAACACTGTTCGGGTTAAGTAAAATGATGAAATGATTTTACGAATGTTTTTTACGAAGCGTTTCGCTGGAAAATCCAATGGATTTTAAGGAGGAAAAACAATGGAGAAGAATGTAATCAAAAATGTAAGAGAAACTGTGCCATTGGTGCACAGCATTACAAATTATGTGACTGTAAATGACGTAGCCAATATTTTATTGGCTTGCGGCGGCTCCCCGATTATGGCGGATGATGCGGCGGAGGCGGCTGAAATTACAAGTATTTGCGGCGGCCTAAATATTAATATCGGAACGCTGAATGCTCGTACCATTGAAGCGATGCTTTTGGCTGGAAAAAGAGCCAATGAATTGGGGCATATTACCGTTTTAGACCCAGTGGGCGCAGGTGCGTCAAAGCTGCGCACGGAAACAGCATTCCGCCTGTTAGAGGAGGTTCGTTTTTCCGT
>RZZU01000031.1 GCA_009929735.1 Clostridia bacterium
GTCAGACCAATTACTCCCTTATTATAAATTAAAATAAGCGCAAATGTTCAAGCACTAATGATATGCTCTAACACTTACACTTATATGGTACTAAATAATTGGCACGAAAACGGTAATTTAGAGGCTTATTGGAAAGCTAAAAAATGCCCTGCTGTAAGTTGAAACAATTCTTGGGAAAGGTTTACCTCAAAGGATTTATGCAAAATGTCAATGAACAATATTTGCGGAAGGAAAATCCTTTTAAGTATTGTTTCAAAGAAAAGGGGATTTCCGTGAAATTCGCCAAAAAGAAAAATAATGAAGGTGAGAACAAGGAAATTGAAGAATATTAGGGGGGGATTGCTTGAATACTTATTCTATTTCAATGAGCAAAGCGATAACTGAAAGCGGCAGCAGTGCAACAAAAGCAAAAAGTGGAAAATCAGAAGATAGCTTTATAGACATGATAAAAAGTGCATCAACGAAAAGCACATTTGATAAAAGTAATCAGGTTGCAAATGAGGAAAAGGATTTTGAAGGAAAAAAAATTGACGCTTCGCCGGAGGAAGATGCACAGGCATCAAAGGACAACGACGAAACGAGTGATTTGGCGGCGTTGCTGGTGAATGCCGCAGTTGTGTTTGATCCGGTTCAGCTGGCGAAAATGGTCAAAATATCTCCTGAAGCATCCGCAGACACTTCTGTAAAGGAACAAAGCAATACAATACAATCGGCAATATTAGAAACCGACACAAACTTGCAAGGATTGCAGACACTTCTTGCCCAAACAGAAACGGGAGAAATGCAAATTGGGGAGAAGGTGCCCCTTACATATGCGGCAAAGGTGCTTTCGGAAGGGGAAGAAAAGAATAGCCCACAGCCTTTGCTAAAACAGGATATTGCAGCAAATCCCTTGGCCGACAGCACAAATGCCGTGGTGGGGACAAAGCAGGGGGCTCTTTCGGGAGAACAAAATCAAGAGGGGACTTTATCTCAGGAGCAAGAAGGAATGGACAGCAATGCGCTGGCAGCGGTTGATTTGCCATCGGTTCAGACGGACGGGGCGAATGACAGCAAGATTACCATAAAAGTTGGAGATACAGCTTTAGATGCGTCATGGAAGCAGGCGGCTGAAGAAATAGGAAATATGATTGTTGAGAAAGTCAACCAAAATGTACAAAAAGTCAATATTAAGCTAACTCCAAAGGAGCTGGGCGAAATTGATGTGGAATTCTTGATTAATAACGGTAAAATTTCAGTATCGCTCCATTGCAGTAACGAAGGAACAAAATCATTACTGTCTGCGAATTTAGATTCCTTGTCAAAGGTAGTTCAATCCAGCCTAATGCAAGAGGCAAATGTCAGTATAAATTATGATAAGACAGACGGTCAGAATACAAACAACGAAAATTTTGACGGCAGAGGAAATGGGCATTATCAGGACAATTCGCAAAATAAGAAACAAGAACAGGATCAAGCGGATTTAGATTTTCTCCAAAGACTGCGATTAGGCATTGAAACGATTGATGATGCGGAGGTGTAACAATGTCCACAACGAATAATTATATGACAAACATTAACGGCAGCAGTGCTTCCACAAGCAGCACTTCAAAGCTTACAACCAAATCCACAGGGGACACCACGTTGGATATAGATGATTTTTATCAGCTTATGGCCGCAGAACTGCAAAATCAGGATATGACAAATCCGATGGAAACAAGTGAATTTATGAGCCAGTTAACACAGATGTCTACGATTCAGGCAATCACTGATATTACGAATGTTTCCCTTATTTCTTATGCAGCTTCGCTGGTTGGTAAAGATGTTACGATTGGGAAGACCGGCAGTGATGGAAACATAGAGGAGCTTTATGGTACGGTTACCGCTACAGGGATGTATTCGGGAGAGCAGGTTGTTTTTGTAGATGGGAAAAGCTATCAATTATCTTCAATTATGGCGGTAGGAAAGCTTCCGGAAACGGAAAAGACAGAAACAGCGTAAGACATTGAAGATGTAATAGCATGGTAATGAATATAAATATCTTTGCGTTGAACAAACCAGAGAATCAGTATAGGGGATACAGAAAGAAGCGGCTTCTATTTTGGATCGTATTTTGAAAGGAGAATTTACACTATGGTAAAATCAATGTTTTCGGGTATTGCAGGGCTTCGTGCGCATCAGCAAAAAATGGACGTTATCGCCAACAATATTGCAAACGTAAATACTTATGGATATAAGTCGGGAAGAGTAACATTTAAAGAATCCATCTATCAAACGACATCGTCTGCCAGTGGCGGCAGCGATACTTTTGGTGGTTCCAATCCTTCACAGATAGGCTACGGTTCTCAGGTTGGAACCATTGACCTGATGTTTGCCAGTGGATCTTATTCACCAACAGACAGCGCGCTGGACTGTATGATTGATGGGGAGGGGTTTTTTATCGTAGGCACAAAGGGTGTCGAAGTTGAGCTTGACGATGATGATCCACAAGGCGTTGCTGCAGATATGTCACAGTTAATGCTGACCAGAGTGGGTAACTTTTCACTTGATGGGAAGGGCTATCTGTGCGACGGTAACGGCAATGTGGTTTATGGATATGGCTATACAAAAAATGTGGCTGACCCTAGCCATCTTCAGGCCCTTCGTGTTCCTTATGTAAGCGAGGATGGGGAAGTTCTTGATGCAGGTGACACGGATGGTACGCCCATGAAGCTTAATAGCGTTAGAATCACTGAAACTGGTGAAGTTATCGGTACGAACTCGGATGGGGAAAGTGTTACGGTAGGTATGGTGGCCATTGCAAATGTTCCAAATCCGAATGCTTTGGAAAAAACGCAGGGACCTTATTATTCCATAGGTGAAAATACAGGCTATGTTTTGCCCTTTGAACCCGGTGAAGGTACAACAGGAACCATTTTAAATTATGGTTTGGAAATGGCAAACGTTGACTTGGCGAAAGAGTTCTCTGAAATGATTACAACCCAAAGAGGTTTTCAGGCGAATACAAGAATTATTACGGTTACAGATGAAATGCTTGAGGAGCTTGTAAATATTAAACGATAAGTGATCGTGCAGCAGGATTTTAAAGGTGAGAATTTTATAATCATATGGTGTAAACCGCTGCCGTATTGGTTGCGGTTTACTAATCTAAAGATTGTGTTAAAAAGGAAGTAACATAACGTTGAAAAGCATTTATCACGATAAATAAAGGTGATAATTAATATACTGGTAAGGGTTAAAAAAGGCTCCTGTGGCAGATAAGTCATTTTAATCAACAGTGCGCTTGAAATGATATGAAAGGAAGTAGCTTGATGTAAAATGACTTGCGCTGTGTGTCTGTATTATATAGGCAGGCGCTGCCAACGGGAATGATTGAACGTTGCAAGAAGAACTCAGGAGGGTTTTTATGATAAAATTAACGAAGCTAAACGGTGAAAAATTTGTATTAAATTGTGAGCAGATTGTAGCGATTGAATCCATTCCAGAATCAAAAATCGTGCTACACAATTTAAGCTTTTATATCGTGAAAGAAACACCAGATGAAATTATTGAAAAGAGTATCAAGTATTTTTCATTAATTCATACTCTGAACATACACCCTAAGGCATAAAACGTGAATAAGGTTATAAGAAATAACGTTTTGGAGGCGAGATATGGATTTAACAACGTTCATAGGGATTATAGCAGGCATGGCGCTTGTAATATTTGGTATTAAGTTTGAAAATCTTGGTAATTTCTGGGATTTGTCGAGTGTGTTGATTGTTCTAGGCGGAACGTTTGCAGCATTAATTGCAAGTTATCCGGCGAGGGTATTGAAACAATTGCCAAAGCAGTTTAAAATTTTATTAAAAAATCCCTATAATCCTTTGGAATACATTGAACAATTACATGAATTGGCAATTATAGCCCGTAAGAGCGGGCTTCTTGCGCTAGAAGAAAAGGCGAACAGCATGAAAGATCCTTTTTTTCGTGAGGGATTAATGCTAATCGTGGATTCAACCACGCCTCAGCAGGTAAATGAGATTTTGAATAATTCATTAGACTATATTGTAGAACGTCATAATGAAATCATTGAATTTTATGAAAAGGGTGCAAGCTATGGTCCTGCATTTGGTATGGTTGGTACGTTGATTGGTCTGGTAAATATGTTAATGTCAATGAACATGGATACTGGTGCAGATGGCATTAGTACCAATATGGGTATTGCATTGATTACAACATTTTATGGTTCTTTGCTTGCGAATTTATTTTTTATGCCAATTGCAAAAAAATTGCAGGTACGAAGCGATGAAGAATATTTATGCAGACGAATTATTATAGAAGGCATTTTAGCGATTCAATCGGGTGAAAATCCTAACTTCTTGAAGGAAAAACTGATTACCTACTTGCCTCATTATGAAAAGAACAAAAAGAGCAAAAAAGGAAAAGCGGAGGCTTCTGAAGAGGAATAATTTAATGTACATTTGTAAGTCGTGCCTCTTTAGACGGTGGGAACTTACCTTTGTATTACGTCTGGGTACAAGCTCGGTCTGAATACAAAGGTGTTGCAAACACCGTCCGTTATGCGTAAAATGATAAATGGTTTTGACAGAGAGATTGTTTTCTCATAAGTATTGAAAAAGATGTTTGCATTCAAGGGAGGAGAGAACAATGAAGAAACAAAGAAAAGGCGGTATTTCCAATGAGTGGCTGAATACCTATAGCGATATGGTTACACTTCTTCTATGCTTCTTTGTATTGCTTTATTCAATTTCATCAGTAGATAGTACAAAATGGAGAATGATTGTAAAAAGCTTTAACCCAACGGATGCAGAAATAAGCCAGATTGTTGAAGATGGACAGGCAACCGAAGGAAATTATGACGTCGAGGGCGGCCTTCTGGGTGAGGGAGAAGAAGTTCAGTTTGCCGATGATTTTGATGAGATGTACCAAAAATTAGCGCAATATGTTGAAGAAAATGGGCTTTCGGGTGATGTTGAAGTTACCAAGGGCGACGGGTTTACGTTTATTACGTTTAGAAACAATATCTTTTTCGATGGGAACAGTGATGTACTGAAGCAAGAGGGGAAAAGTGTGCTGGATCAATTTTCTAAAGTAATAGATGGAGTCAGCGATTCTATTGGTGAGATCCAAATACTGGGGCATACCTCTCAGGCAAGCCCGACGGAGCCAAATGAGATTGAAAGTGATAGATTTTTATCCTCAAACAGAGCTGCGGGGGTTCTTGTATATATTCAAAAGAAAAATATTATTGAACCGGAAAAGTTAGTTTCTATTGGCTTTGGGCAGTTTAGACCGATCAGCTCTTTTGAAACAAGGGAGAGCAGAGCCAAAAATAGACGTGTGGAAATAATAATTTCCAAAAATGACAGTGTTGTTAGATCCTTAGATAACTATTATAATGAAGTATATGGAACTGAGCCCAGTGAAGCACAAAATTAGAATAATGAAGTAAAAATAATGTTTGCTGTAAATTCAAATCAGACTGTGCTTGCGTGAGAAGTTTGAGTGAACGATAAACTGGGGCTGGGTCTTAAAAACAATGGTAGGGGTGAGTGTTAGAAATGTCTGAAGTGTTAAGCCAGAGTCAGATAGATGAGCTTCTTGCCTCGGTTATGGGTGGAGGCAGCCTTGAGAAAGACGTCTCTAAAGATACTGGCGAGAAATACCGTAAGTATGATTTCTATAGTCCCAAGAAGTACACAAAGGACAAACTGAATATTATAAAAAACGCCCATGAGAACTATTGCAGGTTGGTTTCTTCCAGATTAAACAGCTTGCTTAGAGCATCCAGCCAGGTTTCCATGATTACCGTGGAGGAGGAGCGTTACTATGAATTTAGCAATGCCCTATCTGACAATGATGCGATGACGCTGATTAATGCTTCTTTGAAGAACGGCGATGGCAGCGGAATGGTTTATATGTATATAACCGCACCGCTGATGCTGAGTATGATTGATCGAATGCTGGGCGGCAAGGGTGAGGAACCGCAAAATAGTTCTTCACAATATGCGTATACAGATATTGAACTCTTACTTTACGAAAATATTGCAAGGTATTTGGTTGCGGTAATGAAGGATGGGTGGGCAAATTATCTTGAAATGAACTTTTCGATTGAAAAAATTGAAACATCTCACGGCATGATGCAAGAAATTGGGATGGATGAGATTGTAGTTATTGTTGTAATTGAAGTAATCCTTAACAATGTAGCAGGCAAAATAAATATCTGTATCCCAAGCACATTGTTAACAAATATTTTTGGAATTTTGGAAAATAAAAAATCCCCCAATGGCAGGTCGGTTGGGGGGGCTGAGGACAATACTTCCCGTGAAATTTTTGAAATTATTAAAGAATCCGACTTGGAAGTGACGGCTAAAATTGGAAATGCAACCGTTATGTTGCAAGATGTTTACGATCTTAAAGAGGGTGACATTATAAATATGAATAGACCCCAAAACTCGCACGTGGATATTTTTGTTGAAGAGAATAGCTGGTTTAAAGGGAAATTAGGCATTCATAATAAAAATATGGCTGTGAGGGTAAGTGAAATAAGTAGGAACAAAGAATAGCAAGGGGGGATCTATAGTTATGATTGAAAATGTTTTCAACTCCTTAGAGATGGACGCAATTGGCGAAATACTAAACATCAGCCTTGGGGCATCTGCTACGGCCGTCTCTACGATGCTTGATAGAAGAGTGGATATTACTGTTCCGAATGTCATGATATCAAGCAAGGAAAATTTTGAGTTTACATATATGGAGCCGGCAGTTGCCGTTGAGATAACCTATGTTTCAGGTTTGAGCGGCAGCAATATTATGCTGTTAAAAAGGCATGATGTTAAGGTGATTGTTGAAATCTTAATGGGAATGGAAATTCCTGATGAAGAATTTGAACTGAATGAGATTAACTTAAGCGCAATATGTGAAGTGATGAACCAAATGATGGGAGCTTCCTCCACTGCTTTGGCGGAGATGCTGGGGGAACCCATTAATATATCTACGCCGCATTCTTTTGAAATTAAAACAGTTGCAGAATTCAGTGAAAAATATTTAAAGGACGACCTACCAATGGTTGTCGTTCGATTTTCGCTAAAGGTTGAAGATTCGTTGGAAAGCGAATTTTTAAACATTATGACGACAGATTTGGCAAGGAAAATGCTTACATGCCTTGGTTTTTCACAACCGGAACCGACGAAAGCCGAGGAACCGACACCGCAAGTCGAAGCGCAGCAGATGTCTTATCAGAGCTTTGACCAACCTGAGGAGCCAAGTGATGCTGCACCCGGAAGGATGATGTCGCAAGAGGAGATAGAAAAGCTGCTGGCACAAAGCTTTCAAAGTAATGTCAGTAACGATGCGCCACCTGCGCCACCTGCGCCTCCAGCACCACCAAGTCCGCAAATCATGCAAAACAATACAGTACCACCAAGAGTGGAGCCAACACCAGTAAAAGCTGTGGCTGAACCCACCCCTGCGCCGCAAATAAATAAGCTGCCAGAACAACCAAGGATTATTAATGTCAAACCACATACGGAGGGACATAATCCTGCAAAGGAAACGCTCGGACAGGAACGTTCAGAAAATCTTGATTTGATTATGGGAGTGCCTTTGGAAATTTCCGTCGAAATTGGGCGTACGAAAAAAAATGTTCGGGAAATTCTTGAATTTAATAAAGGTTCCCTCATTGTTTTGGATAAGCTTGCTGGGGAGCAGGTTGACATATACGTAAATGGACAATGTATTGCCAAAGGTGACGTAGTTGTTGTTGAGGATAACTTTGGCGTGCGTGTAACAGAGGTATTAAAGAAATTATAAGGTAGTCGTTGATATAGGGAAAGAAAGTAATGGATATAGGGAAAGAGAGGAATGATTTAAATGGCAAAAATTTTATTGGTGGACGATGCTTCTTTTATGAGAATGATGATTAAAGATGCGCTTACAAAAAATGGTTATAGCGATATTTTTGAAGCATCCGATGGTGTTGAAGCGGTTACAAAATTTACGGAAATTAGACCTGATTTGGTGATTATGGATATTACCATGCCCAATATGGATGGGTTAGGCGCACTCAAGGCAATCAAACAAATTGATCCTGCTGCAAATGTTGTAATGTGTTCAGCGATGGGGCAGGAGGCTATGGTCATTGAAGCAATCAAATCAGGTGCAAAAGATTTTATCGTAAAACCCTTTAAGCCCGATAGAATTTTAAAGACAGTTGCAACGGTACTGGGTTAAGCTGAACAGGAGGAGAGGCAAATTTTTAAAGATTTTTTTATGATTTTTATCACTTTTTTATCTGTTATTCTGATTTTATTTTTGAGCTATTGGTTTACAAAATATGTCGGTACAAGAACGATGAAAAGCAGAGTGTCACGCCATATGGAAATTGTTGATAGGCTGCCTGTTTCTCAGGATAAATCAGTTGTCATCTTAAAGGTAGAAAAGAACTATTATTTGTTGTCTTTATCACAAGGTGGAATTGGTCTGATTAAGGAATTGGAAAACATAGATGAACAGGTTTTCCAAGACATGGACGAGGATCAAAGCAAAAAGGAATATGATTTCAAGGATGTTTTTTCACAATATTTTGTAAACAAAAAGAAATAAAGCGCAATGTTTGATACGGGATTCGGCGGATTAGATGAATGTATTTAAAGTACGAGGGAGTTTATCATGAATGAAGCTTTTGTTAATATAAACGGCGGTCAAGTACAGTCATTAGAGTTAATTTTAATGATTACGGTTCTTTCTCTGTTGCCTTCCATAGTGATCATGATGACATCATTCACGAGAATTGTGATTGTAATGTCGTTTTTAAGAAATGCTTTGGGGATGCAGCAAACACCGCCCAATTCAGTTTTGGTAGGCATTGCCCTGTTTCTCACGCTATTTATTATGTCGCCCGTGTTGAATGAAGTAAATGAAAATGCGTATATTCCTTATAAAAATGAGGAAATAACTGGTCAAGAAGCAATAGACCGTGCATCCGTTCCGATGAAAACCTTTATGCTGAAACAGACAGAAATTGATACTTTGGATATGTTTATGGAATTTTCCGGGGAGGAAAAAACACAAAGCTATGAGGAATTGCCCTTAACAGTGATTATTCCTTCCTTTATTACCAGCGAGTTGAAAAGGGCGTTTATTATAGGCTTCCTTTTGCTCCTTCCATTCTTATTGATTGATATTGTGGTATCCAGTACACTTATGTCAATGGGTATGATTATGTTACCGCCCGCCTTGATTTCATTGCCGTTTAAAATTTTGTTATTTATTACGGTAAATGGCTGGCAGTTATTATTCTCTACATTGATTAAAGGCTTTAATTAGTTTAGGAGGATAATGTATGACAAATGGAGAAGTTTTAGATATTATGCGTTCAGCAATGCTTGTGGCGATGAAAATTGGCGGGCCTATACTCGTTTTGAGTATGATTGTGGGTGTTTTTATTTCCATCATACAGGCGGCAACACAGATTCATGAACAGACAATTACCTTTGTACCAAAGGTTTTACTGATTGTGTTTGTTTGCATCATTTGCGGCCCTTGGATGCTTGAAACGTTGCAGGATTTTGTATATGAAGTTTTTGCGCTTATGATTTAGTGCACGGGCGCATAAATCGCCGACAAATAAGACATTTTTAAGCGTTACAGCATGAAAATGACCAATGGATTCTGGATAAAAGAAATACATTTTGTACGCAAATGTAATTTCGGAGGCAATGAAACAGATGGATTATTTTGAAAATTTTGTGTTTTTCTCCTTCATATTAATGAGAATGTCAGGGTTTGTTTTTTTTAATCCTATCTTTGGAAGGAAAAACATTCCTGCAATGATCAAATCCGGATTGGTTCTTGCTTTAACCATGATTGTATATACTTCCATGCCGCCGCAGCAAATGCAGCTTTCGGGAATGCTGGAATATGGGTTTCTTTTGCTTAAAGAATTTGCGGCAGGGGTTGCCGTTGGGTTTATCATGAGCCTGTTTTTATATGTCATTATATTTGCGGGGGAAGTCATAGATATGCAGATTGGCTTATCTATGTCAAAATTATTTGATATACAGAGCAATACTTCCATTGCGTTAAGTGCTACATATTATAATATTTTATTTATGCTATTATTCTTTTCCATGGATGCGCACTTGGCAATCCTGCAAATTTTATTGAATTCGTCAAACATCATTCCCTATGGCCAGATTGTATTCGGGCAGGAAATTGCACAGGCTGTATTGGATACCTTTATTTTGTGCTCGGTGCTGGCGTTAAAGATGGCATTTCCGGTTATTGCAATCGAATTTCTTTGCGCAATGGGGATGGGCATATTAATGAAGACCATTCCGCAAATTAATGTTTTTGTGGTAGATATACAGCTTAAAATCTTTGTGGGACTATTGGTAATGCTTTTGGTGTTTTCGCCGATAGCAGATTTTATGAGCCAGTTGGTCATTGCGATGGTTGACAGCGTACGGGATACGTTGCACTACATGAGCTAGGGTGACGCCATTCAATTCTCGACTGATGCCTTGCGTGTCCGTCTGAGCCCACAGCATTATGCCATGTTGCCTTAAAATTGAGTTTGCCAAAAAATCTTGTGCTTCTTATGCGAATGTTTTCATGAACAAGACAGAGATCACGCTAGGGGAAGCGGGTTGCTTTTATCCCCGAAATAAGGCACAAGCAAAAAGGGGGGAGAACATTGGCAGGAAGCGATTCAAAAACCGAAAAGGCCTCGCCCAAGCGAAGGCAAGATGAGCGAAAGAAAGGTAACGTCTTAATTAGTAAGGATATTATTGCCGTAGTATCCTTAGTAGGAAGCTTTTATACAATTAAAAAAATATTCCCCCAAATAATAGAAAATTTCACTACTTTTATTTACAAGACTTTTGGCTACGCCGAAACTGTGTCTGATATTACAAACGACTTTGCACTGGAAATCACAAAGGAAACCATGCTTGCATTTTTTCAAATTGTGGGACCCGTAATCTGTATTTCTGCATTATTATCGATCATTGCAACCGTTGCACAGACCAAGCCTATCTTTGTTGCAGATAGCTTAAAACCGAAATTTAACAGGATTAATCCTCTTGAGGGGATAAAAAGACTGTTTTCTATAAGAAGTTTATTCGATGTTTTGAAAGGCATTATAAAAATCACAATTCTTATCGCATTGCTTTATTCTTTTATTGTCAATAGTATACTCACGCTTTCCAGAACAATACAAATGGACATTTATCCATCTTGTGCTGTATTGTTTGACATGACCATGTCCCTTGTTTTTAAGATTTGTCTGGCGTTTGTAGGTATATCGGTATTTGACTACTTTTTTCAATGGTGGGAATATGAACGTCAAATTAAGATGTCCAAGCACGAGATGAAGGAAGAATATAAGCAAATGGAAGGGGATCCAAAGATAAAAAGCAAAATCAGAGAGATACAACGAAGGATGGCAATGTCACGTATGATGCAGGCGGTGCCAACAGCTGATGTTGTGATTAAAAACCCCACCCATTTTGCGGTTGCTTTAAAATATGATTTGGAAAAAGACAGTGCCCCTATCCTTTTGGCAAAAGGTCAGGATGAGGTTGCACTTAGAATTATAAAAACGGCCGAGGAAAATGATGTTTTTGTGATTGAAAACAAACCCTTAGCCAGATCAATCTATGCAACTACCGACATCAATAAGGAGATTCCCGCAGATTTTTATGGAACAGTTGCGGAAATCCTGGTACATGTTTATAAGTTGAAAAACAAAAAGCTATTATAATTTGGAATGGTGTGAAATATGAAAATTTTAATACAAAATGCGGTTTCTTTATTTGTAATAGTCATTGTATTACTGTTACTTATTCCGCTTAATTCCTTTATTTTGGATATATTTTTTATTATTAATATATCTGTATCACTCATTATATTGCTGATTTCGATGAATATAAAGGAGTCACTGGAATTTTCTATTTTCCCGTCACTGCTTTTGATTACAACGCTTTTCCGCCTTGGTTTGAATATATCTTCAACACGATTGATTTTGACAAAGCAGGGTTCAGCAGGAGAGGTTATTGCTGCCTTCGGCAGTTTTGTATTGCAGGGAAATGTGGTCGTAGGCTGCATTATATTCATCATTATTGTACTGGTTCAGTTTATTGTAATTTCAAAGGGTGCCGAGCGTGTTGCTGAGGTTGCGGCAAGGTTTACCCTGGATGCAATGCCTGGTAAGCAGATGGCGATTGATGCCGATTTAAACTCAGGGCTTATCACAGAAGTAGAAGCAAAAGTTAGAAGATATAAAATTCAAAAGGAAGCGGATTTTTATGGGGCAATGGATGGTGCCACCAAGATTGTAAAAGGCGATGCCGTCATGTCTATTATCATTACCGTAATCAACTTTGGTGCAGGTGTCATCATCGGCTTGGTGCAATCGGGCATGAGCTTTTCTGAGGTATTGCAGGTTTATTCCATTGCAACGATTGGGGATGGCTTTGTTTCTCAGATACCCGCACTTTTAATTTCAACCGCTACGGGTATGATTGTTACAAGAGCAGTATCCGACGGAAGCTTGAATACCGATGTGGCAACACAGTTTTTGGCGCAGCCGCAGGCAATTATATTTGGCGGAGCGATTGTAGGACTGATGTCGGTTGTTCCAGGAATGCCTACCATACCATTGATGCTAACAGCGGCAATGCTGCTGTCCTTGGGATTTTTTGCACGCAGGAACATGAAGCTTGCAATCGCCCATGAAGCTGTGGCGCAAGAAGCCCAGTGAAGAGGATTATTATAAAGATGTAAACAATATTTATCCTTTGCTGAATGTGGAGCCGATTGAAATGGAATTTGGGTATAGCCTGATTCCCTTGGTCGATGATGCAGGTGGCGGAAAATTAATCAATAGAATTGTTATTTTCAGGCGGCAGTATGCACAGGATATGGGGTTTGTTATTCCCTCTATTCGCCTGAGAGATAGTGCATCGCTAAATCCAAATCAGTATTCTATAAAAATAAAAGGCGAGGTCATTGCTTCCGGGGAAATCCTTGTGGATTATTACCTGGCAATTGAGCCTTCAGATCCCGCAGGGGAAATTGATGGGATTGATACCATAGAGCCGGCTTACGGCATACCCAGCAGATGGATATTGCCTGAAAACAAGGAATTGGCAGAAATATATGGGTATACAGTTATTGATCCTCTTTCCGTTATGCTGACGCATATGTCGGAGATGGTTTCACGGCACTCCTATGAGCTGTTATCCAGAGCCGAGGTTTTACAGCTGATTGACAATATGAAAGGCAGTATTCCCGAACTTGTGGAGGAAGCCTTTCCTAACATAATATCCTATAGCAGTTTTCAGAAGATTTTGTCAAACCTTCTAAAGGAAGGTGTTCCAATCAAAGACTTGGTTACGATTATTGAAACCATTGTAGACTCTGCTTCTAGCACAAAGGATTTGGATATTATTACGGAAAATATCAGGGTTGCCTTAAAGCGTACCATCACCCGCAAGTTCTGCGAGGGGGGACAAATGAAGGTAATTACGCTGGATGCAGAGCTGGAGAAAATCATTGTTTCCAGTATGGCAAAAAGCGAGCATGGCGTATATCTATCGTTAAGCCCCGATGTATTGCAAAAGGTGCTGCTACAGGTAGCAGAAAACATCAAAAAATTCAACGATATATCCCTCAAGCCAGTCATATTGACAAGCCATGTGGTAAGAGTTTATTTCTATCGTTTAATTGAGCAGTTCTACCCAAATGTCAGTGTAATTTCGTTTAACGAGATCGCAAATAATGTTCAAATTCAATCCATTGGAAATATTGTACTATAACATAGGAGAGAGAAAAATTTTGAATAAAAAACGCAATGAAATGACAAATGAAGAGCTTTTTGCTGCATATAAATCAACCGGTGATTTGGGAATCAAAAATGAGCTGGTTTTGAGGTATGTACATATTGTTAGAAGCGTGGCTGTTCAAATGCGTGGTGTATATAATGATTTTACACAAATTGAAGATATTGTAAATGAAGGCGTTCTTGTGTTAATGAGCTCTATTGATAAATTTGATTTGGACAAGAATGTGAAGTTTGAAAGCTTTATTTCCAAGCGTATCCGAGGAATTGTCATTGATATTGCAAGAAAAAATGATTGGGTTCCACGCAGTGTCAGAAAAGCAGCCAAGGATATTGATAAAGCCGCAGGTGCATTATATGCCGAATTAGGCAGAGCACCAACGGATGAGGAGATTGCGGAATACTTGAATATTTCTCTTGAGAAATATCACGAGGATTTGCGAAAATCCAATCTTATGAATGTTCTTTCCTTTGAAATGCTGTTGGAGGATGCGGGAAGCGGCGGATTTCATAGTCAAATGGCAAATCAAAATTTGGAAACCATGCCGGAGCATTACCTTGACAGCTTAGAAATGGAACGGGAAATTAAAATGGGGTTGGAGAGTCTTAGGGAAAAAGAAAAACTCGTTGTTTCCCTTCATTATGTTCAAGATTTGAATATGAAAGAAATTGCTGCGGTGCTTGGCGTAAGCGAACCTAGAATTTCGCAGATACATTCCAATGCTTTAAGAAAGCTTCGGCTGTTTTTAAAAGAGTGATTGTTTTGAGGAGGGATAAAATGTTTAAGGGCTTTTATAATTTATCATCAAGTATGCTTACACAGAACAAAAATATAAACGTAATCAGTAATAATTTAGCCAATGTTTCCACCAGCGGCTATAAAAGCGATAGAATGATTACGGGTACCTTCAAGGATGCAGTCATGTCCCGCACGGCAAATAATATCCAAGGTGCGGAAGGTGAAGCTTTAGGCAACTCCTCAATGATTACCGTGCCTTATGAAACGGTAACGGATTTTGCCTACGGTGGCTTGGAGCAAACAGGAAGCACATTGGATTTTGCAATTAACGGAGAGGGTTTTTTTGAAATTGAGAGTGAGGGTAAACCCGTTTATACCCGAAATGGTTCCTTCAGCCTGGATAAGGATGGTTATCTTGTGCTTCAAGGAATTGGCAAGGTAAACGGCAGCAACGGGCCCATATTAATTGCCACGGATGATTTTCGTGTGGATCCGGACGGAAGCATCTATGATGTGTCAAACAAGCTCATTTCAAAGCTTAAGGTTGTAGATTTTGATAATCTGGAGGAGATGACGAAGGTTGCAGAAGGCGTTTTTTCCAGCGGTACAGCAGGCAAGACTGCGAACCCTTCGATATTGTGGAAATATGTGGAAACATCTAATGTGGATCCTGTTCAAGAAATGACAGATATGCTGGTCAGTCAGCGAACATTGCAAAGTGCAGCACAGATACTGAAAATGTATGATGCGATGGCTGCAAAGGCGACAACGGAAATCGGCAAGGCTTGATGTGCATAGCCTGAACATTTTGTTGTTTCGTTCATGAAAGAAGTTTTTTCAAGGGAATTACGCAGAGAAAAGAGTCTTTGGAATAAAAGTTAAGAAGTCCTTTTTATTGGTAAAATTTTATATTCATTTTGCCTATGGTTTTTCATTGCAAAGGAGAATCGTGTTATGGAAATGTCATTTTATGCTGCAAAGGTTGGTGCGGCTGCCCAACAAACAAAGATGGATGTGGTTGCAAATAATATTGCAAATGTCAATACCGCAGGCTATAAATCAAAAACCCTATGCTTTTCCGATTTGATGTATAATAATATGTCCGGTGTGGATGGTGCAGATTCGGATGTAAAATCCGGGAGCGGCGTAAAAACGGAAAAAACAAATATTTCTTTTGAAAAAGGCAGTATCAATGAGTCCGCTTCCCAATTGGATTTTTCTATTGAGGGACGGGGCTTCTTTGGGCTGCAAGATCCGCAGACAAAGGAAATTTATTATACTACAAACGGAAACTTTGTTTTGGCTGAAAAAGGCGACAGCTTTTATTTAGCCTCCAAGGATGGATATTTTGTGCTTGGAAAGGATCGGAATCCAATTAAAATTAAAGGCAACAGTCAGGAGGGGGCAGATGAAGAGCTGGGCAAGGATGGAAGTCCCCTGGAAGGAGAGGCAGTAGACTTAGCGGATGCGGAGCCTGCTGTATTCGATTTTTTGAAAGATGAAGGCATGCTGAGTGTCGGGGACAGCAACTTTGTTCCTGTTGAAAAAAATGGAACCCCTGTTCTTGTTGACGCAGAGGTAACAAGAGGCAGCTTTGAAGGCTCAAACGTAGATATTTCCAAGGAATTTGTGAAAGTCATTGAGGCACAGAGGGCTTATCAGTATTCCCTCAGAGTGGTTCAGACGACGGATGAAATTCAGAATTTAATTAATAATTTGAGATGACACACAAAATAAACGCTAAAAGGCTGGAGGGACTATGAAAATAAACAGATATGAGGAAATGAATGGATTTGCAATAGATATGTTTCGAGAAATAGGCAGTATAGGCACGGGAAATGCGGCAACTGCCCTTTCAACCACATTATCTGAAAAAATATCCATGTCTTTGCCCGAAGTAAAAATCATGGGCTATAATCAAGTCATTGATTTTTTAGGCGGCCCCGAGAAAATTGTCGCAGCCGTGTTAGTGCATATGACAGGTGAGTTTAGTGGCATCATGCTTTATTTGCTGGATTTTAACTTTGTAAACATCGTTTTTGAACGACTTTCCCTAGGCAAAATTGAACGGTTTGAGGATATTGACGAAATCAGGTCATCTGCAATCGCAGAGGTGAGTAACATTATCATTTCTTCCTATGCCAACGCGGTATCGCAGTTGAGCAGTATTTCAATCAATCTTTCCGTTCCTGCCATGACAATTAATATGTTGGGTGGAATTATGTCTGTACCTATGGTAGAATATGGTTATGTTACAGACACAATTATGATTGTTGATGGTAATTTTATTTATAATGGCGGAGAACTGACGAGTAATTTGATTATGCTGCCGGATATTAAGTCGTTAAATTTTTTATTAAATAAGCTGGGTGTTTTTAATGGATAAAGAGATTGCAGTAGGGATTGCGGATATGAAGTTTACAAGAATGGAAGGGCGCTTAATTACTTATGCCCTTGGCTCATGTATTGGGGTTTGCTTATACGACCCCATTGCGAAGGTTGGGGCTATGGTACATATTATGCTTCCTCAAAAACTGGAGAATAGTGCGGATTTAAATGTATATAAATTTGCAGATTCTGGGATAAGAGCAACAATTAGAAAGATGGAAGTATTTGGTGCGGTTAAAAGACGATTGACTGCAAAAATTGCAGGTGGAGCTAAAATGTTTGATATTCCCGGTGGCGGTACATTGGGAAATATCGGACAGCGCAATATAGAAAGTGTTCGGCAAACCTTAAAGGAAGAGGGCATTCCCCTTCTTAGCGAGGAAGTAGGCGGGAATTACGCTAGAACACTGATTTTTGATTGCAGCAATGGACAGGCAAATATCAGATCGTTTGGCAGAAAAGAAGTGTTTTTTTAAGGGACTTACGTAAACCCTCTGGCTGCTTTTGCCGCAGGGCGTTTACGAAAAAGATTCAGACGCAAGCGTCGCCTGAAAACAAAGGTGTTGCAAACACCGTCCATTATTTGTAGAAATATCAAATATTTTTATGAATAGATTTTAATATACTCTTTTCGCCAAAATTTGTGGTATTATGTAGGAAGAAATAGATACATAACATTACAAATATGTAGTTTTCGGTTTATTTGTAAGGATTCCAATGTAATTAGGAAAAAAGATAACTACAATATAATGGAGGAATACCTATGGGCGTAAAAAACAAGAATGAAATATTACTTGAAACAGGGACGAATGAAATAGAAATCATGGAGTTTAAAATTAATGGAAAGCTCTACGGAATCAATGTTGCCAAGGTGCGGGAAATCATGGTGGCAGAACCCGTTACAGCAATGCCTTTGGCACATCCTGTTGTGGAAGGTGTTTTTAAGCCAAGGGGCTCTGTTATCACCGTAGTGAATCTTGCAAAATATTTGTTTGGAAATGAAATGACGGATGGTGAACGGGATTTGTTTATTGTCACGAATTTTAATAAAATGTACATTGCATTCCGTGTAGATAGCGTGGAAGGGATTGTCAGGCTTTCATGGGCGCAAATTCAAAAACCCGACAAGACTGTGAGCGGCGGCGAAGAAGGTGTAGCTACAGGTATTACAGAAATAAACGGGGATTTGGTTGTTATCTTGGATTTTGAAAAAATAGTAGCGGAGATTGCACCCCGTACAGGCATACAAGCGGATGATATTAATAAGCTGGGTGAAAGAAAAATAAGTGATGAACCGATTGTTCTGGCTGAAGATTCCATATTATTGTCAAAAATGATACTGGAATGCTTACATAAGGCAGGATATAAAAACATTGTGAAATTTGATAATGGGCAGGAAGCTTGGGATTTTTTAAAGACGATTGAGAATGAGAAGAGCTTGGGTGAAAAAGTATCCTTGGTGATTACAGATATTGAGATGCCGGCTATGGATGGACATAGATTGACAAAATTAATTAAGAGTGATAAGCTCCTAAAGCAAATTCCCGTCATAATTTTTTCCTCATTGATTAATGAGGAGCTGTATATAAAAGGAAAGCAGATTGGGGCAGACGAGCAAATCAGTAAGCCTGAAATCGGCAGTTTGGTCGAGGTGATTGACCATTTGATTCAAAAAAAATCTAAATAAGAAATTAAAGCAGCGATGCTTTTCATTTGCAAAAGCCCATAGTGCAAGGTAAATCCTTGCGCTATGGGCTTTTATAAATGCTTGCCGACCTTGTTTCTCAACCGAAGCAGACGCAGAAGCGTCTGCATTTTTTTACGCCATTGTTCTATCATGAATGAGAAGGTTTTTGTTTTACTTTGACGCACGCACTTGATAATTGCGTGGCAACAGAGGTTTTAAATTTTTCACGATAAAAGCTAAGCAGGGGAATTGTGCAGGTGTTGTCGGTAACGATATACTTGGCTGGAAGGTTTGTGAGTGCGATTGCAATCACATCAGCCGTACATCTTGCACAGGTGCAGACTTCAAACAGAGTTTGAAACTCCTCCATTCTTTCCAGCACAAGCCGTTCATATACATTTACATAATGAAAAGCAGATGCCGACGGCGTTTCTACGAGTACCTTTTTGCTCTGGACAGAAGGTGCAGGCACATTTTTTGTTTCTGTGTGTTCGACTTCGTGCACAGGGGGCGCAACTTCTGCTTTAGCGCTTGGCGCAGGGCCAGGTTCAGGGCCTGGCGCAGGGCTAGGTTCAGGGCTAGGTTCAGGGCTGGCTTCAGGCATTCTTTGCGGTATAGGTTTTTCTTCAATTTGCGGTTTATCAATTGTTTGCAACATAGTAGGCTCACCCGTTTGAACGATTTCAGATTGATTTGTTTGAAGTATTTCGGATTCCTCTACCGAGAAAGGTTCGTCTTGCTCTACGAAAGCTTCAAGGTTTTCATTAATTTTTTCGGAGATGGATATATCATTTGAAGGCTCAATCCCCATAAACAATAAATCATTGGGAACATCCGAACCCGTATTATCAATTTTCATTTGTTCATCCATAGATTGATGCTCATCCTTGGCTTTTGATATAAGGTTAAGGACGTGGGCGGTTTTGTTTGTTTTACGCGCCATGATAGTACCTCTTTTCAATAAATATTAGACGAAGCTGGTTGATGGAAAACCGCTGTGGGCGGTTGCATTCAACTGTGATTTTAGGGTTGATAAAGGAATTCAGTCCTCTTTTGCGCTCAGACTAAAATACATTTTGCAGGGATTCATCGCCGAACGTGCGAACAGGGGTGAATTATTTTTTAGAAGCCTTGCAACGAATCAGAACCTCCTCAATAAAGTTAACATAATCAAGCGTTGGTTTTGATCTGGGGGCATAGATAAGGACGCAAGCACCATGCGCAGGAGATTCGGCAACAGCTACGCCGGATCTGATTTTAGCCGAAAAAACAGAGGTGTTAAGCTGTTTTGCGATTTCATTTGCCAGTTCGGCAACCTCATTTGCCAGGTTTGTTCGATAATTATATTTTGTAAGCAATATTCCTAAAACATTTAATTTTGAGTTGTAAAATTTTTTTACCGTTTGCGCAGTTTCTTTGAGCTGGCTGACGCCCAGCAGGCTTAAAATTTCAGGAACCATAGGTACGATTAGGTGGTCAGAGCAAACATAAGCATTTACCGTCAATATATTTAACGCAGGGGGTGTATCAATGATAATAAAATCATATTTGTCCATAACTGATTGAAGTGCCTCTTTTAAGAGATACTCTCTGCCAGAACGGTTAAATTCAAGCTCTGCACCGCTTAATAAAATATTTGAAGGAATTATATCTCCAAATTCGGTTTTCTGGATAACCTCCTCAATTGTTGCTGTGCCCCGTAACACATCGTAAATGGTTGCGGTATTTTCAATATCAACCCCTAAGGAAAACCCAAGATTCCCTTGGGGATCAAGATCAATTCCAAGAACTTTATATTCTTGAAGTGATAAGCCTGTTATAAGGGTAGCGGTAGTCGTAGTTTTTCCTACACCGCCTTTTTGATTGGTTAATGTAATAATTACTGACACGAGTATCACCTCATAATTTTATATTTGTGAAACTAAACTATTAATAAAAGTATACTATATGTCGAAAAATAAGTATAGAGAAAATTTTTGATGAGTTTTCATTCAGACTCACATTCTAATATGAAGGAGGAACAGTATGACATCAATATCAAGCCTTTTATCTTCATCCAGCAGTTCTTCTTATTCAAGCAGCGGCATTACTGGACTTGTTACCGGCATGGATACAGACTCACTAATTGACAGCATGACGATTGGTACGAGAACTAAAATTGCAAAGCAAAAGCAAAGTCAAACTTTATTGTCATGGAAAACAGATGCTTATCGTACAATCAGTGATAAGTTGGTTAGCTTCGCTGATAAATACTCATCCTATTCATCCAGCACGAACCTTAACAGTGCCAGCTTTTACTCAAAAAGTGTGATTAGCGCAACAGGGGCGAACAGTAAGTATGTTTCCGTTTCAGGAAAAGCCACCACTGGGCAGGAGATTTCTGTGGAGGGTGTAAAGCAATTAGCAAAGGTTGCAAGCTTTTCCAGCAGTGCCGCTTTATCGAGCAACACGATAGAAACCGATGCAATTGAGTTTGATACGGCAACCACCTGTACGTTAACGGGGAAATCCTTTACAGTGGAGTATGGCAGTGATACATATGTTGTAACCATGCCCCAAAAAGAGGGCGGCGGGGTATATTCAAATGCTGCGGAGGTTGCGCAAGGGCTTACAGCAGCCTTCGAGGATGTTGCGCTGGATAATGGAAAGAAATTGAGCGAAGTTCTAAGTGTTACCGCAAACGGAGAAACCCTGAATTTAAAAAATATTGATGTTGCTGGCAATAAATTGAGCATTGTAAGCGGCAGTTCTGATTTCATGAATGCGATTGGGCTAAGTTCAAGTACGGATTCCGTGATAGACAAAAGCATTACTTCTACAGGGCTAAATGGCGTTGCCGCAATTGACCCTGCTGACCTTCAAGTGGAAGCATCTTTTTCGACAAGAATGTTGAACAAATCCCTGATTTTTGAATACAACGGAGAAAAACAGACAATTACCTTCGATGATGAAACGAAATTAAGTAAAGATAATTTTAAGGAATATTTGCAGGGGAAACTGGATTCTGCCTTTGGCAAAGGAAGAATTGAGGTTTCATTGGACGGTGAGAAGAATAAGCTTTCCTTTGAAACCGTGTTGCCTTCCGAAACTGGGTTGCCTCCCAATCCTACGGACGGTTCTTCCGTATTAACAATTACCACCTCTTCTACAGGCTTGATGGGGGCTGGCAGTGTTTTTGGCATTAACAGCGGTGCTACGAATAAGCTGAATCTGGATAGTGCCCTTGAGGATTCGGGGTTAAAAGGCGTCAAGAACGTTGGCCTTGAAGATGGAACTGAGTACGAAATCAGAATAAATGGAAAAAGCATTAAAATTACCTATGAAGAGGGAAAAACTAGTCTTGATGATATTATAACCGCAATCAATGCTGATGAAGACGCTGATGTGAGTATGACTTATCAGGAAAACAGCGATGCATTTTCCATTACTTCCACCCAAAATGGAGCTTCTGGATCGGTTGTAATTGGCGCTACAGGTGGCACGCTGAACGATTTTGAAAGATTGCTTTTTGGAACCCGTGATACAGATGGGAACATCATTGCAGGAAGCGATGCCTTGAATGGTACCACAACGAAAGGGCAGGATGCGATCATTCTTGTTGATTTTGACGGAGATGGCGGAGCGGACCCCATGAAAATTACACGAGGAACAAATTCCTTTACTTTAGATGGAATGAAGATTGTGGTAAACGGAACCTTTGGCTATGAAAAAGATAGTGAGGGTGAGTTGAAATATGTTGAAGGGACAGAGGCGGTTACATTCAGTGCCACCACGAATACGGACAAAATGGTAGAAGTCATTAAAGGTATGATTGAGGCTTATAACACAATTGTGGAAACGAGCAATACTTCGGTGCAAGAAAAGCGTGACAGAGATTATCAGCCCCTGACTGACGAGCAAAAGGAAGAAATGTCGGAAGATGAGATTACAAGCTGGGAGAAAAAGGCGAAGGCGGGTATGCTTTTTAATGATTCGGATATATCCAGTTTAACCAGCGACTTAAGATATGCCTTTTTGAATGTGAAATCCGGTAATTTTTCATTAGAGGATATTGGAATAACCGTTTCTTCTGATTGGGAAGATAATGGGAAAATAGTGCTAGATGAGTCAGCACTTAAAGCAGCCATTGAAGAAGATTCTGACAGCGTGAAAGAATTGTTTACAGCTGAAAGTACCACAGGCAAAAGCCTTACGACTGGCGGCATCATGACAAGACTGAAAACCATAATGGACAAGTATGCCAAAACCACAGGAGCAACAAAAGGAATTTTGATTGAAAAAGCGGGCAACGCAAAATCACCAAGTTCTTTATTGAAGAACTCGTTGCTTACACAAATGAATGACATTGATGATGTTATAGAAACGCTTGAAGATAGATTAGAAACAGAGCGCACACGGTATCAAACAAAGTTTACAGCGTTGGAACAGTTAACACAGCAGATGAATACACAAAGCAGTTGGTTGTCAGATCTGGCAAGCAGTTAATAATTTAATGAAAGGCTGGAAAAATATATGAATAACTATGGGTATCAACATTATAAACAGCAATCAGTTAATACAATGACTTCCGGTGAGCTATTGCAGCTGCTTTTTGATGAATCTGCAAAAAGACTCACGAAGGCGGAAATGTCTTTAAAGGGTGATGATTTTGTTGGGTTTGAGGCGTCCATGAATAGAGTTTCGGCGATTATAAAATATCTCGATTCAACCTTGGACAAAACATATTCCGTTGGCAAGGAAATTTCGAAGCTATATGAGTATTTTCAGTTTCAGATTGCCAGAATTAAAGCAGGCAGAAATGTTGAAATGATAAAAGAATTAAGGTCAATGCTTCTTGATTTGCGGAACACCTTTAAAGAGGCGGATCGTATCGCTCAAACTGAATTGGTGAGGAATTAGGATTACAAAGGATGTGCGAGGTATGGATACAGGACTCATGGGGATCACCTTAAATCTCCAGAAGAAATATAATAAAGTGAATGAATTGCAGGATGTTACAAAACAAATGGCAGATACGTTGCAGCGTAACGATTTGTATTCCTTTCGTTTGCTTTTGAAAATGCGTACAGAGGTCATGTTTGAGATAGAAAATTTGAATTATGCGCAAGAAGAGATGTTAAAGGATTTACCAGAGCAGGAACAGACGCTGGCAAGAGGTGCGCTTAGCATGGAGGCGGAAGAAAAACAATTAAATAGCTCGGATTTGCAGCGCATGAACGATATTTATCAAAAAATCAAAAGGAGCCTGCAAAACACAATTCATTATGATAAGGCGATTAACCTGAAAGTTGCAGGAAACAATTCTTTCTATAAGAACTAAGTGGGGAGCGGGAAATGCGTAACGCTTCCTGAGCAGGCGAAAGCGGAGATGTAATTTGTGAGATAGAGCTGCATTCTAAGGGTTTGTGCTGCATAAAGCAGGTGCAAGCCCTTTTTTTGTAAAAAAAGCCCTCTCGTTTTTTTGTGTGAAAAAAACGAGAGGGTTATTTTGTTTTACTGATAGACCAAAATGGACCGCCTGCGCTTGCGGAATATTTTGCTTCCTCAAGAAATGTTTCAATATCCCATGTTCGCTGGCTGTTTTCCAGACTTTGGGAGTCTGCAATTAATATTTTTCCATCTTCGGTAAAGCCTCGCAAGATGATAAAGTGTCCCTGCGAAGTAAAAATGCCTTTGTTCATCAGAACAACCACAAGGTTTCCGTTGGACAGTTCTTGGTATAGGGCTTCCTTTGAAGGTTTGATCAGGCTTTTTGATGTCAGCCCAAAGCTTACTGCCCCTTGCGGAATAATTGAATGGTAAGAACCACTATTGTAACAAAAATACCCATTATTGTATGCCCATTGGGCAGCCAAATCAGGCGTAATTTCATTTTCTGTAAAGGTGCTTACAACCATAGCAAGAGTGGTTGGCCCGCATCCAAAAACACCAATGGGATTATCTTCACCATAAATGATAGTATCCCAGCGAGGGTCATCTTGGGAATAATAGACTAAAGCAAGCTTGCTTGATTGCAAAATTGTTTCATCGCTATCTTTTGTTTCGCTGTTCTTGGGCGCTGCATTTTCTGCCACAGCATTTTTTTGGGCAGCCATTTTTGCTGCAGCAATTTTTTCTGCAGCAATTTTTTTCTTAGCAGCCGTTTTTGCCAAAGCAACCGCCTCACGCTTTGCATCATAAGCGGCTTTTTGGGTTTTCAGCGTTGTTACCAGCTGCGTGGTGTGCCGCTGGGAATCTTTTATAAAATAATCAATATCCCAAGGCGTTATACGGGTCGCAAATAAGTATAGGAAACACACGAAACTGACATAGGTTCCAACAAAAATAGTATTAAAAATTTTCTTGCCTATATTTTTTTTCGGTTTTCGGGTTCTCATATGATCCAACCATATTTTCCTTTTCTCACATCACCAAGAATTTTACCATTTTGCAAAGTAACAACACGCTTTTTCATGATGTCCACAAACTCTTTTGCGTGTGTAGCAATAATTACTGTGATTCCCAGCTGATTAATGTCGCTGAATAAAGACATGATATCAAGAGAGGAATCATAATCCAAATGGGCCGTTGGTTCGTCGGCAATGATAATTTGGGGGTTATTCACCACAGCCCTTGCCATAAGGACTTTAAACGTTTCGCCGCCGGACAAATTTTGTGGATAGTCGTACATTTTTTTTGTCATCCCTACAAGACCCAACGCCAAGGGAATAGCCTGGCGAATAGATTTGCCCGAATGCCCTGTCGCCAACATGGCAATTTCTATATTTTGATAAATTGTTCTATCCTCAATCAAAGAGTAGTCCTTGCTTATGATGCCCAAAACCCGTCTGTAATAGGGGAAATCTTTGTGTGCTAAGGTATTGATTGAAAGGTTGTTTACTAAAATATCACCGCTCGTTGGCTTCGTATCGCCGGTTAAGAGATTAATCAGCGTGCTTTTCCCCGAGCCTGTTTTGCCAACAAGAAACACAAAATCTCCATCGTTGATTTCCAGAGAGATATTTTCAACACCCACTTCATTATTTGGATAGGTTTTTGATACATTTTGGAATACAATCAAGTTTCTCATGCCTTTCAAAAAAGTTTGTTCCAGGAGCAATGCAGACACGTTTTTTATTTTTAGTATAACACCGAAGCGAAAAATTGTATATACTGCTAAATTATAGAAAAGAAGATATTTCATTGTAATTTCTTATTTATTTATACCCAAAATAGATCATTGTATCAGGCTAAAATTCAACAAAATCAAACAAAAGGGGAAATGACCTGAAATTGAGGAAAATTGGAAGGGCAGGGAGGATTGCTTGAAGCAGGTAAACGCCCACTAATCTTACTTTCATTTATATGACTTGATATTTCGTGTTAAATATTGTATATTTAACAAAAAGAGTCAGGTTTCGTTTTTTTTGATGTGGGAAAGGAGGATGGTTTTTGTTATGCTTCAGGAATTTAAGAAATTTGCTTTAAAAGGAAATGTGATAGACCTTGCTGTCGGTGTAATCATAGGTGGGGCATTTGGTAAAATCGTCACTTCGTTAGTAAACGATGTTTTAATGCCCATTCTTGGAATGTTTTTGGGTGGAGTAAACTTTACAGATTTAAAGTATGTCATTACTCCTGCCGTCGGAGAAATTCCCGAGGCTGCTATTTTGTATGGTTCTTTTATACAGTCTATTGTGGATTTCTTAATTATTTCATTTTCTATTTTTATGTTTGTTAAGCTCATTTCGATGAAAAAGAAAGAAGAAACTCCAGTACCTGCGAAACCCGCTGCTGAAGTTGTATTGTTGGAAGAAATCAGAGATTTGTTAAAAGAGAAAGAGAACATAAAGAAATAGCATTTATTTTTATACAAGGGGGCTTGTTTTTTTGTCTTTTTTACTTGGATAAAGGGGCAAGTGCAAATTTTTCAGCTGTTGGAAACAAAAAGAATGAGAGATGTTCCCTGAAAATCTAAGGCAATGCCACATCATTTTGTGTGTTCAGATGCCCAAAGCATCAGCTGGAAATTGTGCGGCGTTGTCCTAAATAAAAAGGATGGAGGATATGCGATTATGACAGAAGAAACGAAGGTTTATCAGATGCCACTTATTGGAGATAAGGCGCCTGCGTTCAGCGCGGTTACAACAAATGGTACAGTACAGTTTCCTGAAGATTATGAAGGAAAATGGGTTGTTTTCTTTTCACATCCATCAGATTTTACACCTGTATGTACAACAGAGTTTATGGTTTTGGCTTCTATGGCTGAGGAGTTCAAAAAATTAAATACAGAGCTTTTGGGCTTATCTGTGGATTCTCTATTCTCTCATATTGCGTGGATTCGTAAAATTGAGGAATTGGAATGGAATGGCATTCATAAAATCAAGATTCCATTCTCGGTGATTGCTGACCTTAATATGAAAGTTGCTAATAAATATGGAATGCTTCAGCCTAATGTGTCCAGTACACAAGCGGTGAGAGCCGTTTTTGTTATTGATCCTTTGGGAATTATTCGTGCGATGATCTACTATCCACTCACTACAGGACGCAATTTTGATGAAATTAAGAGGTTAATCCTAGCACTTCAAAAAGCAGACGCTGACCACTGCTCTACACCTGCAGGCTGGGTCCCTGGCAATGATGTCATTATTCCGACTGCTACAACCTGCGAAGAGGCAGAAAAAGGTGTTTCCTCATCCAATCAAGAGGAATATACGTTGGACTGGTTTCTGCGGTTTCGAAAAGAAAAAGATAAATAATTTATTTTAATGATAAGAGCGATTTAGAAATAAGCCTCCCAAGGATTGATATATTGCAAAATGGGGATGCTAGCACGGACAATGATACGGTATTTCCAAATTTACCAAAAAAAACAACCCCCTCAAAAGGGAGTTCAACTTAGGGATTTACGAAAACAAGTGAATTTTTGACCGACTCTCTTCAAGCGGGAGCAAAAAGTTAAGGCAACACCGCACAGATGCGCCGAAGCAAAAAACGTGATAAACTGAGGATATGAATAAACAAATGACACTGTCGAGCTTTGGCGACGAACTGGCGCAGGCCAGAACGAGGAAAAAAGAATTTTTGGAGCAGATGGAACGCATCATACCATGGGCCGAGTGGATAGGGATCATCCAGCCGCACTACTATAAGGGGGAGCGTGGCAATAAACCCTACGAACTGGAAACCATGCTGCGGATCCATTTGCTGCAAGAGCTATACGATTTGGCTGACATGGCGGTGATGAACGAGGTCATAGACAGCCGAGCATTTTCTGAGTTTTGTGGAGTGGATTCAAGCAATCAAGTGCCAAATGGAGACACCATCGGTCGGTTTCGTGCGCTTCTGGTGCAGCATGGATTGCAGAAGAAACTGTTTGCCCAAGTGGTAGCGTTGCTGGAAGCCAAAGGGTTGATCCTCAAGAAGGGCACCATCGTGGATTCGAGCATCATAGCGGCTCCGAGCTCGACCAAGAACCGGGAGAAGAAACGCGACTCCGAGGCGCATCAGACGAAGAAGGGCAACACCTGGCATTTCGGCTATAAAGCACATATCGGCGTGGACAAAGACAGCGGGCTTGTGCACCACGTTGAGGCAACCGCCGCGAATGTTCATGATGTGACGGTAGTGCCAAAGCTCCTATATGGTGACGAAGCCAGCGTTTACGGAGACTCGGGATATCTTGGTGCGGAGAAGCGTGAAGATGCCGTTACTCATAACAGTCAAGGCAAGAAAGTTCAATACAAAATCAACCGCAGACCGTCCCAGAGTAAAAACAAATCGGTACGGTCCCAAGGACAGATCAAACGGCGCGAACGGGAAAAGTCGTCAGTCCGGGCAAAGGTCGAGCATGTTTTTGGCATCGTGAAGGGCCTGTTCGGTTATCGAAAGACGCGATACAAAGGCCGACGAAAACAGGAGGCAAAACTTCATATGCAGTTCGCGCTGGCGAATCTGGTTCTGGCTGACAGGCGCTGCCTGTCGGTCTAATTCGGGTTCCCCGCGCGATAGTAAAGTAGGACATTGTTCGCGCCTCTTTGAATTGAACTGCGGATCCCGCTTCTTGAAAGACATTGTGCGGTGTTGCCTTAAGACCATACCAAAGGATTAAACCTTTTGTGTGGTCTTTCTTTGTTTATATAACTACTTAACTTCATTTAACAATTGTTGCTCATAATCCGTTGTTTCATAATCCGTATACTCATAAAATATTAACATGGAGGTGATCTGTTCTATGATTACTTACGAATTCGGTAAACGCATTCAAGAGTTGCGTAAAAACACCGGACTTAGTCAAGAAAAATTCGCTCTTCAAATTGGAATGGATAGAACGTACTTCGCTTCTGTTGAAGCAGGCCGAAGGAATATCTCCATATGCAATATAAAGAAAATTGCTGACGGTCTTGGTGTTTCTTTGCTCATTTGCGGCTCGTAGCCCATTAACTCATCTATGCTGATATTGAAAAAAGCTGAAAGCTGCGGAAGAAAAGTGATATCGGGATAGCTTTGTCCGGTTTCCCATTTGGAAACAGATGCCTTGGAAACGCCGATGTAGCTTGCAAGGTCATTTTGCGTTAGTCCTTTTTCTCTACGCTTATTTATTATTACGCGAGCAATATTAATTTCTTTCATGTTATCACCTCAATTACTATTATGCCAGTTGATATAATCAACTGCAATGGATTCGAAGTTGATTTCAGTTGAAATTATCAACTTTAGGGAAACAAAAAACAGATGCGAAAAGCATCTGCCTTAACTTCACAGTTTATAAAATTCAGTATCCCCCCCCCCCCGAGGGCCGGCCTTCCCTGATCTTGGGAGTACTTGCACTGTACAAGTTAATAAATAAAGGGAATTTATACCAGGTTTGATGACTATGGGGAACTCCAACTTTATTTTTCACGCTCTATCTGTAAGCGTCAAATCTAACAGCGGATTGCCCAATAATCCTGTGTGTGAGAAAATAACCCTGAATAATAGACAGTGTCTGAGACTCTCGGATAGAATACGATACTCTCAGATACTATACGCGAAAGGGGAATTATTAGTGGAAAAAGGATTGCAAACACTTAACCAGCAACGAAAGTTAGCTTTGTGGGGTGAACGGGTTACAGCGTGCCGCAGTAGTGGTCAAACAGTAAAGACTTGGTGCGAAGCAAATAACATCAACATACCTACATACTACAAATGGCAAAAGAGATTATTTGGAATGGCAATATCTGAGGAACCACAATTTGTTGAGGTAGCAATGAAGCAACGCAGCTCTGCAGTCGCCATACTGCATGTGCAAGGTGTAGAGGTTGAGCTAGCATCCGGGATAGACGAAGAAACATTGCGTGTTATATGCCGCGTTCTACGGACATGCTGAGTGACTTTGCTGGTGCCGAGCAGATTTTCCTTGCCTGTGGCTATACGGATCTACGCCAAGGGATAGATGGTTTGGCAGGAATAGTGCAAAAGCAGTTTCAACTAGATCCGTTTACAAATACACTGTTTCTGTTTTGTGGAAGACGCACAGACCGTATCAAAGCACTCTATTGGGAGGGAAACGGTTTTCTGTTGTTGTATAAACGTTTGGAAAAGGGCTCATTCCAGTGGCCCAGAACCGAAAGAGAAGCTAGGCAACTTTCTTATCAGCAATATCGCTGGCTCATGGAAGGTCTTGCGGTGGAACAGCCACGGGCACACAAATTGGTCACGGGATTAAGTGCAATATAGGCAAAACGGAGAATATTTTGCCTGAAAAAACAATAGAGAAATTAGTTTTTCGGAAAATGAAGGATCTGGATCAACTAGAGATTATCTAAATGATGTTTTTTGAAAAAATCCATTCAAAAACGGCTACAGATAAGCAAAAAACAAGAATTTGAATTCGTCAAAGTGCCGAACCACAAAGAGCCATTTCACGTTAAAACAGTAGTCATTTCGATACTATTTTGGTAAAATAAATACATGAAGAAGATAGATGAAATGACGACAAGTAACACGGAAATGGTTACCATCTCCCGTGCGGAATACGATGCTTTGCGGCAGGAGCTCGCTGGTAAAACACAGGAGCTAGTTGGTAAAACACAGGAGCTAGTTGCGGCTCTGCTGCAAAACGATTGGCTGTTGGAACAGCTTAAACTATCCAAAAAGAAACTCTTTGGCCGCTCCTGAATACGGCGGCTTGGAATTGACAGCGGAGGCGGCGAGATTTTACACCTCTGGGCGGGCCAGATTTACACCTCCGGGCGGCCATATTTTACAGTAGA
>RZZU01000114.1 GCA_009929735.1 Clostridia bacterium
CTCAACTTTCGCACCTCAAAAACAGCTTTGAATCCTTGCTGCTTCTAAGGTCATCTTATTTTCAATATAGGCCTTGAAATATAGAAAAACACCCATCTGTTATGGTAAAGTGAATTTGCACAAACACTACCATACAGAAGAGGAGTCTTCCATATGACAATGATAAAGCAAAACGATGCAGAAAATCAACTCCCGAATGAAATTAACAGCGGTTTTCAAGAGTTAAGCCTCCTTAAGCATTTGCGCAGCGCAGGAATCACAAAAAGCATGGGCTTTTCCTGCGGAGCCTTGCTTAAACTCGTATTCTGCTTGATTTTTCAACACCGCAATTGGTTTCAACTGCTAGAAAGCCAACGCGGAACCAATCTTCCTGGCAAAGATGCAGTATACCGTTTTTTGAATCATCCTGGGTTTGCATGGCGGCGATTTTTGATGTTTCTGAGCCGTGATGTATCTTGCCGGATTTCACGTTTGACTTCGCATTCACGCGTCAAAGTCTTAATCATAGATGACTCCATGTATGAGAGGAATCGCAGCAAAAAGGTGGAGCTGTTATCTCGCTTTTGGGATCACGCAAGCAATAGCTATTACAAGGGATTTCGGATGCTTACGCTCGGTTGGTCTGATGGACACAGTTTTTTACCGCTGGATTTCGCCTTGCTCAGCTCTTGCAAATCACAACTACAGGGCGTAAATCCTGAAATTGACAAGCGTACGCATGGATATCGTCGCAGGAAAGAAGCATTGCAATCGGCTCCTTCGTTAGTTCCTTCCATGGTGGAGCGGGCCTTAAAATCCGGCATTGATGCTACACATTTGCTTATGGATAGCTGGTTCACCTATGCGCCGTTGGTAAAAGAAATCAAACAACGCGGTCTAGATGTCATTGGCATGGTGAAAAATACAAACCAGCGTTATGGCACAGGCCAGCAAAAACGAACCCTAAAAGAACTATACCAGATAGCTGCGCCTGTTTCAGGCCAATCCAAGAACGTGCTGCGGGTCATCGAAACGACAATGGGCGATCTTGTTGTCAAAATTGTATTCGTCCGCCATCGAAAAAACAAACGCGAATGGCTGGCGCTTTTGTCAACGGATTGCACGCTGGATGCTGACGAAATCATCCGCATTTATTCGATGCGTTGGGATATTGAGACCTTCTTCAAATGTACCAAAGCGCTTTTAAAGCTG
>RZZU01000115.1 GCA_009929735.1 Clostridia bacterium
GGTGTTGCCGGAGCGTTAGCAGCTGCGTCTCACGTTGGTAATAAAAACGAAAGAAAGTCTGATAGAAGATATCAAAGTAAATACAAAAACACCAAATAGGAGATAACATGGCTATAGTAGATGAAAAGATTGCTAAAGTCACCCTGGATAATAGGGCCTTTACAGACAACGCAACTGAGACTATAAAGTCTCTTGAGCGTTTAAAACAAGCATTTACTAAAGTCAGCTCTGGATCCAAAGATTCTAAGAACATAGAGAAAAACATGACTGACATGACTGACACGATTTCAAAATCAGTGCACAAATCAGAGTCGTTACTATCTAAACTTAGAAACATCTTTAAAAAGTCTACGTCAAATATCGATATGTCTGGCGCTTCATCGTCAATAGACAAGATGAACACTGATATAGCTAATAAAACGGCTAGAACATCAGACATCATATCTAGACTTAAAGGGATATTCCAGAAAGCTGATAATTCGGAAGGATTTCCGAACACAGTTTCCGCAATAGATAGACTTAACGGTAAGATATCATCATTCGATGCATCTCCTTTGGGCTCTACTTTCCAATCAGCGGCAAATCAAGTAAAGAATTCGATATCTATAATGGATATTGCTCTCGGTAATTTCCTTGCTACCGGAATGTCTAAAATGGCATCTTTCGGCAAGCAATTCCTATCTGGTCCTATGGATGGATATGCCGAATACGCCAACAAGATGACTTCAATCCAAACGATAAAGTCAAACACGGAAAAGGCTTTTGGCGGAGATACTAATCGTCAAATGCTCCAGATAAATAGAACGTTATCAGATCTTAACGAATATGCTGATAACACTATTTATTCCTTCGAAGACATGACTCGAAATATTGGTACGTTCACGGCGGCCGGTGTTGGTCTAGAAGACTCTGCTACAGCCATAAAAGGTATATCCAACTTGGCGGCAGCTTCTGGTTCGAGCACAATGCAAGCATCTACTGCCATGTATCAATTATCGCAAGCTTTATCATCTGGTAAAGTTAGTTTAATGGACTGGAACTCAGTAGTTAACGCTGGTATGGGTGGTGAGTTATTCAAGAATGCCTTGTATGACACCGCCGATGCTCTTGGGGTAGCGAGGGATAAGTCAAAAACTTTCCGAGATAGTTTGCAAGATGGATGG
>RZZU01000001.1 GCA_009929735.1 Clostridia bacterium
CCACGTCAGACCAATTACTCCCTTATTATAAATTAAAATAAGCGCAAATGTTCAAGCACTAATGATATGCTCTAACACTTACACTTATATGGTACTAAACAATACCTATTGGGCGATGACTGCGGAGGATGAAAAGGGCATTGTCGGACATATTACCCTGCGTTTTACCGATCAGGAAACCGTTCGTCTGGGGTTTGTTTTGGTGGATGAAAGTCGGCGGGGTCAGGGACTTGGCAAAGAACTGGTGTCCATGGCGATAAGCTATGCACAGCAGGTTTTGGGAGCAAAGCGCATTGCACTGGGGGTATTTACGGAAAATATTTCGGCAAGAAGGTGCTACGAATCCTTGGGGTTTTTACAGGATATGGATCATGTTGAAAAGTATCAAATGAAGGATGAGGTTTGGGATTGTATCGAAATGCTTTATATTCCGAAATGAAATGTTGGTATAAATAGAACGCACTTTTTAAAGGTGGGTTCTGACTAAAGACAAAGTCAAAAATTTGAGGGTTTTGCCCTCAAACACCAATAAGGGTTTCGGGTCAGCACTTTGCTCCGCAAAGCTGTTCTTCGGGCAGATGGCACTTCGTTGCAATTGCGCCTTTGACCCATCTGAACCTGCATAGAGTGTTGGCTCTATAAAAGTTTTTGGTCTTGTTTTTTAAAAAGCAAGTGGGTTTGAGCAATGCCCAAGGTTTGTCTACGTTCAGAACCCACCTTTTATGAAGGTGGGTTCTGACGATCAACAAAAGTTGCTGACCTTTATTATTTTGCGTTACAGCCAGGTGCAGCCGCAGAAGATGCGGAAGCCGTTGCAGGACGGTCGAAATAAGGGCTTTTTTCAGATACAGAAAGGGGTACTCCGTAACCCAAAAACACTTTTTCCGAGAAAAGACCCGAAGCCAACGCCGCTTTTCCGGCAGAAAACATAATTCGATTGTCAATGTGATGCGCCGCTGCTACGGAAACGGCAGAACCCATGGCAATGCCCAAATCACCTACGGCAAAGGCACAATGCGTGCCGCTTTTATTTGCGCCGAAGCAATCGCCTGCGCCGCAGTAATTACAGTAGGGCAGTCCACGGTAGGTTTCCAGTGCACCAAAAAGAACAACGCAGGCGGATAAATCCACATTATCTGCATCTCTTAAATAAAAATCCTGACGGGTTTCCTCTCCGATTTTTCTCATTTCTGCCGCAAGGGCATCCTTATCGGCACCGTCAATAATTAAGGTTTCCATGCTATCCCTGCCGCAACCCTTGGGTGCGGTTTTTGCTGCTGCAATCATTAGAGACGCCACTGTTTCAATTGCTCTGAGCTGAAGCTTTTCTCCGCTGTATTTCATCTTATGTTCCTCCTAATCTTTTTGCAAGTATGTTTCTTCACATTATACAGTATTGTCCATAAATTGTACAACCTTGCAAAGGAAAATGCATTGTGAAAAAAAGGTGCGTGTTTTGCATATTTATGGTATAATTTTATATTAAAGCAAATAAGTGTTTGGTAGTTTGAATCAAAAGATAGATGAGGTGAGAAGCTTGGCAGAACAGAAAAAGACAACAGCAAAAAGTGGTGCCGGCACATCAAGGGCTGCCACGAAAGCGACTGCCGTGAAAAAAAGCGCAACTGCAAAGGGTGGAACAGGGAAAACAAATCCACAGCAAAGTCCGCATAGGGGAAGCACCAAGGAAATGGCAAAAAACAGCCGCTTTGGGGACAGTATTTTGGATGAAGTCATTCTCATTATTATAATGCTGCTTTCATTGGTGGCTGAAATTAGTCTGATTACAGAGAAAATGGGTATCATCGGGCATTTGTTCAGCAGTTTGTTTAAAGGACTGTTTGGCTTTGCTGGTGCATTATTACCTTTGTTTATCATCGTTTACTGTGGCTGGATGCTGTCAAGCGAAGAGAGAAAAACGCCAGTGGTTCGTGGGTTTGGCGGACTGTTGTTCTTGTTGTGTATTTCAGCCGGAGTGCATCTGATTCATCCCATTGATGTAGCGTCAAATGTGAATTTTTTTCAAAAAGTGGCAGCGTACTATGGGGAAGGCTCTATTACAAACGGTGGATTTTTCGGCGGAATTTTGGGAAGCATATTGTATAGTGCGCTTGATACTTTGGGGAGTACCTTGGTATTAATTGCACTGATCATCATTTCTCTGATTATGGCAACAGGAAAGTCGTTTTTCCAAGCGATTGCCGATTATTCTGACCAGCGGACCGTAAAGCAAAAGGTGAAGCAGGAAAAAATAAAAAGCAAGGCGGAACAAATTCGTTTGATGGAGCAGGCAGAGGCGGAAAAGCGGGAGCGGCGGCGCAAGCGTGACGCAAAGAAAAACAGCTATAATATTGAGCTGGACGATGGGGAAGGGTGCTCCGAAGAAGTTCCGTCGATAGAGGAAACAGTTTTTCGTAAAAAAGAGCCGACGGTGTATAAGAAAGCGGCACCCATTTATAATTTTTTGTTTGAAGAAAACGACGAAAATACGGACGCACCAATGGAACATACGTTGGAGGATTTTGAAATTGAAGCGGTACCTGAAAAGCAGCAAAATGCGGCACCGGACATTTCTATCGTCATTCATGCCAAAGAGGACTTGGATGAAGGGGAGCAGATGATAGAGGATATTTTCAGAGAGCTTCCAGAGGAAGTGGCTTCTTTTGCAGAGGAGGAAGGGATTGTTTTCACGGAGGAGGCTACAAGCCTTGCCCAGGACGAGCCTCAGTCTGCGGAAGAGGAAATTCCCATCGGCGTTTTGGAGGAGGAGAAAGGTGTTCCTGAGGATTTGGATGCTTCGGACACCAAGGAGGAAGAACCGCAAAAAAAGGCATCAAAGGATGCAAAAAATGCGGACAAGGTGGAAATTCCCGCCACACCTGTGGAGGAAGAAATTCCCTATGTATTTCCTCCCGTTGCCCTTTTGGGAACAGACCCTAAAACGGGCGGAGGAGATTCCAAAGCCGAGATGCTGGCAAATGCAAGAAAGCTGGAGTCAACATTAAAAAGCTTTGGCGTAGATGCAAAAGTGATTCAAATTAACAAAGGGCCTACGGTTACTCGTTATGAATTATCGCCAAGCCAAGGTGTGAAGGTAAGCAAAATTGTAAATTTAGCGGATGATATTGCCTTGAATTTAGCGGCAAGCGGTATCCGCATTGAAGCACCAATTCCAGGCAAGGCGGCGGTAGGCATTGAGGTGCCCAACCGAGAAACGCAATCGGTTTACCTAAGAACTGTGCTGGATAGCGAGCCATTTCATAGCCATGCTTCCAAGCTGGCGTTTGCGCTGGGTGAGGATATTGCAGGAAACCCCGTGGTTACGGATATTGCCAAGATGCCGCATTTATTAATTGCAGGGGCGACAGGCAGTGGTAAGAGCGTTTGCATCAACACGCTGATAACCAGTATTTTATATAAGGCGGATCCCAAGGATGTCAAGCTGTTATTGGTTGACCCAAAGGTGGTGGAATTAAGCGTTTATAATGGCATTCCGCACCTCTTGATTCCTGTTGTGACCGACCCGAAAAAAGCGTCTGCCGCACTGAATTGGGCAGTTCGTGAAATGCTGCAAAGATACAACGATTTTGCGGCGTTTGGGGTAAGAGATATTAAGGGCTTTAATGCCGTGAAGGAAGAAGCGGGGGACGAAAAAGGAAAGATGGCCCAAATCGTGATCGTGATTGACGAGTTGGCAGATTTAATGATGGCGGCACCGGGAGAGGTTGAGGATTCCATTTGCCGATTGGCGCAGATGGCACGAGCGGCAGGGATGCACTTGATTATTGCAACCCAAAGACCCTCTGTGGATGTTATCACGGGTGTAATCAAGGCAAATATTCCCTCACGTTTGGCATTTGCCGTATCCTCAGGCATTGATTCCAGAACGATTTTGGATATGGTTGGTGCGGAAAAGCTCTTGGGCAAGGGAGATATGCTGTTTTACCCAGCAGGACAAAGCAAGCCTTCCCGTTTGCAGGGCGCTTTTGTTACGGATAAAGAGGTGGAGGATATTGTTTCCTTCCTACGAAAAAGCGGGCGTCCTGGGTATTCTCAAGATACCATTGATCAAATTACGAAGGTAAGTAAAGCAGGCATGGATGCGGATGAGGACAGTGACGAATTTTTTGAACAAGCCGTTGATTTAATTATTGAGAAGGAAAAAGCGTCGGTTTCTATGTTGCAGCGGCAGTTCAGAATTGGCTATAACCGTGCCGCAAGGCTTATGGACGAATTGGAGCGCAAAGGAATGGTCGGCTCCGAAGAGGGAAGCAAGCCGAGGAAGGTGCTCATTACCCGTGCACAGTGGGGTGCAATGAATGAACCTGTGGAAGAAGAAATTTAGAAGGAAATTTTTTTGGAAACGTGACAAAATTTTTGTTTTGGAGATTGCTTTTTAAGATTCTTTTATAAAAAAAATGGTTTCCATTTTCATGAAAAGAAATGAGATTTTCAATGATACAAGGGAAATGGAGGAACAAAAGCATCACTTGGCTAAAATTTGTCATTGTCTGTTGACAAAAAATCAAGCATATAGTACCATTTTCTTAGAGGTCATATGACTGACGGAAGTGGAGTACCACATGAAGTATGACTAGGATAATGCCGACCGTCTGGGCGATGACGCTTGGACTGTCGGCTTTTTTAATTGCGGTTCAAGGCGTATGGAAACTGGTTTGAACAACGGAAAGGAGTTTTTTGATCATGAAAACAGATTTACAGATTGCGCAGGAATGCACATTGGAACCAATCACAGCCATTGCCGCAAAAGCAGGAATTCCCGAGGAATTTGTGGAATGCTACGGGAAGTACAAGGCAAAGATCAGCGACAAATACTACAATCAGATTAAGAAGAACCCCGATGCGAAGCTAATTTTGGTGACAGCCGTAAACCCGACCCCTGCCGGTGAGGGGAAAACCACGGTAACCATTGGATTGACACAGGCATTACAGAAATTAGGCAAAAACGCAATTACCTGCTTAAGAGAGCCTTCCCTTGGCCCTTGTATGGGTGTAAAGGGTGGCGCCGCAGGCGGCGGTTATGCACAGGTTGTGCCGATGGAGGACATTAACCTGCACTTTACAGGGGATCTTCATGCCATTACCACAGCGAACAACTTTTTGGCGTCTATGGTGGACAACCATATTCAGCAGGGCAACGAATTAAACATTGACCCTAGAAAAATCTCTTGGAAAAGAGCGGTAGACTTAAATGACAGACAGCTGCGTAATGTCATTTCGGGCTTGGGCGGCAAGGTAAATGGCGTTCCCCGAGAGGACGGCTTTCAGATTACCGTTGCATCTGAAATTATGGCAATTTTTTGCTTGGCGAACGACTTAAAGCATTTAAAAGAAATGTTAGGGCAAATTATTATTGGGTATACTTACAACGATGTGCCTGTGACGGCGAAGCAGATCGGTGCGGATGGCGCAATGACTGTTTTATTGAAGGATGCGCTCCAGCCAAATCTGGTGCAAACCTTGGAGCATACACCAGCAATCATTCATGGAGGCCCTTTTGCAAATATTGCGCATGGCTGCAACAGTGTTCGTGCGACAAAAATTGCGATGAAAATAGCGGATTATGTGGTGACTGAGGCTGGTTTTGGTGCGGATTTAGGCGCAGAAAAGTTTTTTGATATCAAATGCCGCAAGGCAGGCATTCAGCCTGATGCGGTTGTTTTGGTTGCAACCATCCGTGCAATGAAATATAATGGTGGTATTGCCAAGGCTGACTTGAGCAACGAAAACGTAGAAGCTTTGAAAAAAGGCTTTGTAAACTTGGAAAAGCATATTGAAAATATACAGAAATACGGTGTTCCTGTTGTGGTAACACTCAACCATTTTGTTGCGGATACAGAGGCTGAGGTTGCTTTCGTAAAGGAACGCTGTGAAGCCTTGGGTGCAACCTTTGCCATTGCAAGAGTTTGGGCAGAGGGCGGCGAAGGCGGACAGGCTTTGGCCGAAAAGGTGCTGGAAACCTTGGAAACCAAGGAAAACAATTTCCATACCTTATATGATGATGCGTTAACCATAGAGGAGAAAATAAACTGTGTATGCAAGGAGATTTACGGCGCAGGCAATGTAAGCTTCTCAGCGGCGGCGAAAAAAACCTTGGCGCAGATTGAACAGCTGGGCTTTGGACATTTTCCTGTCTGCATTGCAAAAACACAGTATTCCCTTTCCGATGACCCGAAGCTTTTAGGTCGTCCCGAAGGGTTTGAAGTAACCGTAAAGGAATTGCGGATTTCGGCAGGGGCAGGTTTTATTGTTGCAATGCTTGGCGATGTTATGACGATGCCCGGCTTGCCGAAAAGACCTGCGGCTTTGGATATTGATATTGATGACGATGGAAACATCGTAGGATTATTTTAAGGAGTAGTGAGGACATGACAGCACAATTAATTGATGGCAAGTTGATTTCGGCACAGATTAAACAAGAGGCGGCAGTAGAAGCGGCACAAATCAAGGAACAAGGAGTTACGCCTTGCCTTGCGGTTGTTTTGGTGGGAAAAGATTCCGCCTCTCAGGTTTATGTAAGCAATAAAAAAAAGGCGTGTGAGGCCGTTGGGATTCGCTCCGTTTCCTATGAATTAAGCGAGGAAACCACGGAGGAAGAATTGTTGCAGCTGATTGCCCAGCTGAATGCCGATGAAGCGGTTCATGGTATTTTGGTGCAGCTGCCTTTGCCGAAGCATTTCAACGAGGAGAAAGTAATCCTTGCCATTGATGCCAAAAAGGATGTGGACTGCTTTCATCCAATTAACGTGGGATTGCTGCATACGGGCGGAAAGGGCTTTTTGCCCTGCACACCCGCAGGCATTATCGAGTTGATTAAGCGCAGCGGTCATACTATCCAAGGGCAAAATTGTGTAATTATCGGAAGAAGCAATATAGTTGGAAAGCCTGTGGCGATGCTGTTGATGCAGGAGAACGGAACGGTGACCATTTGCCATTCAAAAACCCGTAATTTGGCGGAGGTTTGTCTGGGGGCAGACATTATCGTCTGTGCAACAGGGAAGGTAAATACCGTTACGGCAGATATGGTAAAGGCGGGTGCGGTAGTGATAGACGTAGGCATGAACCGCAACGATGCAGGCAAGTTATGTGGCGATGTGGACTTTGAAAATGTTAAAGAGGTTGCTGGGGCAATCACACCTGTGCCGGGGGGCGTAGGGCCGATGACCATAGCGATGTTGATGAAAAATTGTCTGGTTGCTGCAAAAATGCAAAACAACTTGATCTAAATTTGGGGAGGCAAACATGAAAGGAACCGTAGCATTCACCTCTTTGGGGTGCGATAAAAATAGGGTTGACAGCGAGGTTATGCTGGGAATATTGGCGCAAAATGGCTTCCAAACCATTGCCGATGAAGCACAGGCGGACATTATCGTTGTAAATACCTGTTGTTTTATCAAGGACGCCTTGGACGAAAGTATTGAAACCATTCTGGAGATGGCGGAATATAAAAAAACAGGCAAATGTAAAGGCTTAATCGTGGCAGGCTGTTTGGGACAGCGTTACGAAAAGGAATTTTTTCAGGAGCTGCCTGAGGTGGATGCAATCATTGGGACTGCGGCATATGAATCTGTAGCGGAAGTGGCGGCGGATATTCTGGCTGGAAAAATGGGGGAAAAATATTTGGAAGATATTAACCGCCCCATGGAAAATTCCAATGGAAAATTAAGGGTTCTTTCCACCGCCCCATATTTTGCATATCTAAAAATTTCCGAGGGCTGTGATAACCATTGCACCTATTGTGTCATTCCAAAGCTGAGAGGAAAACACAGGAGTCGTACCATTGAAAGCCTTGTGGAAGAGGCGGAGGTATTGGCGCAAAATGGGGTAAAGGAACTGGTAATTGTAGCACAGGATACCTCCATTTATGGGAGGGATTTATACGGCGAGCCAAAGCTCCATGTTTTGCTGGATGAATTATCCAAAATAGAGGGCATAGCCTGGATTCGCCTGTTGTACTGTTATCCAGAAACCTTGACCCAAGAAACCATTGCAGTGATGGCGGAAAATGAGAAGATATGCCATTATATTGATATGCCGATTCAGCATGGAAATGATGCAGTTTTGAAGCGTATGGGAAGAAAAAGCAGTCAAGCTTTAATCAAAGAAAAGGTTTTGGCACTGCGAGAGGCGATGCCCGATATTGCCATCAGAACTACGCTGATTGTGGGATTCCCAGGAGAAACTGAGGAGGAATTCCAAGATTTGATTGGGTTTGTTGAGGAGCTGCGGTTTGACCGTTTGGGCGTCTTTGCGTATTCTCAGGAGGATGGTACGCCAGCGGCAAGCATGGAAAATCAAATTGATGAGGAAATCAAGGAAGTCAGACGGGATACCATTATGGATATTCAAAAAAATATTGCCGCCGCTCTTTGCGAAAAAGAGGTCGGCAAGGTCGTACAGGTGTTGGTGGAAGGCAAGCTGCCCGAGGAAAATATTTATTGCGGTCGTACTCGCAGGGATGCGCCTGATATTGATGGGTTGGTGTTTTTAACTGCCGAAGAGGAAGTTTATTCTGGCGAGTTTGTAACGGCGAAAATCAGAGAAGCCGGAGATTATGATTTGATGGGAGATGTAATTTATGCAGATGAATCTGCCGAATAAGCTGACAATGCTACGGGTAATTTTAATCCCTGTATTTTTATTGGTACTGTTTTTGGCACCATCTCCTATGAATCGTTATATTGCTGTTGTTATTTTTATTGTTGCCTCCTTAACTGATTTTCTGGATGGCTACCTTGCAAGAAAATGGAATTTGGTTAGTAATTTTGGGAAATTTATGGACCCTCTGGCGGATAAGCTGTTGGTGATGGCGGCTCTTGTTTCCATGGTTCAGCTAGGGGATTTACCTAGCTGGGCGGTTATACTTATTTTGGCACGGGAATTTGCCATTACGGGCTTTCGCACGCTTGCAATGGAGGCGAACATTGTGATGGCGGCAAGCTGGTGGGGAAAGGTAAAAACCACTGTGCAGATGATTATGATTATTGTTGTCCTATTGGAATTGCCTTTTGTGGGCATTTCGGTTATGGAAAACATTTTGGTAGGCTTGGCGGTATTTTTTACCATTCTTTCGGGTGCGGATTATATTATAAAAAACAAGCAGGTGCTAAAGGGTTGAGGGTAGACCTTGGGCGTTGCTAAGTGATAGACCTTGGATGTTGCCCAAACCCACTTGCTTTTTGAAAAAAGCAAGACCAAAAAATTTTATATTAACTGCATATATATGCGGTTTAAAGAAGGGTACAGGTAAAACCCTTGTGGGTGTTTGGGGGCAAAGTCCTCAAGGTCTTGACTTTATCAAGAAAAAAAGAGCATGATTGCTCTTTTTTTCTTTTCAAAAAGACTTGGAAATTTTCCATAAAAAGAATACAATAAGATAATAATAGCTTGAATTATAAGGAGGAACTGCATGAGGGCAGAAATTTTAGCAGTCGGAACAGAACTTTTGCTTGGAGATATTTTAAATACCAATGCACAATACTTAGCCAGAGAGCTGGCGGCATTAGGAATAGAGGTCTATTATCAAACCGTAGTGGGGGATAATCCCAAAAGACTGGAGGAAACCCTTTATCATGCGTTTTCCAGAGCCGACTTGGTAATTACCACCGGCGGCTTAGGGCCAACGGATGATGATTTGACGAAAGAAACAGCGGCAGATTACTTTGGAGAAAAGCTTGTTTTGGACGAAAAAGCCTTGGAGCAAATCCAAGTGATTTTTAACCGAATGGGCAAGGAAATGACTCAAAACAATAGAAAACAAGCCTTTGTTCCTGAAAATAACAGCGTTGTTATGTATAATGCAAACGGAACTGCACCAGGAATTATCATTGAAAAAAATGGTAAAATCATCATCATGCTGCCAGGCCCTCCCAAAGAGGTTGTGCCAATGTTTGAAAAGCAGGCAAAGCCCTATCTGGCAAAGAAACAGGAGGATACCTTTATTTCCAGAGTGCTGCGTGTGGCCAGTGTTGGCGAAAGTGCCATGGAGGCCATGGTAAAGGATCTCATTGATGCCCAATCTAACCCCACCATCGCCCCCTATGCGAAGGAGGGGGAAGCACTTTTGCGTATTACTGCAAAGGCAAAGGATGAAGAGGAGGCAAACCGCCTGATTGACCCCATTGCTGTGGCGTTAAAGGCAAGATTGGGAAAATCCGTTTATGCCGAAGGGGAAACCAATATGGAAACGGAGGTTGCCAAGTTATTGCTGGCGCAGAAAAAAACCATTGCCGTTGCGGAGTCCTGCACAGGTGGGGAAATTGCTTCTCAGTTGGTGCGCTACCCCGGTATTTCAGAGGTGTTCATAGAGGGCTGCGTGACCTATTCCAATGAGGCGAAAATGAAGCGGTTGGGCGTTTTAGCGGAAACCCTTGTAACTTGCGGTGCCGTAAGCAAGGAAACAGCGATGGAAATGGCGGAAGGAATTGCCAAAACTGCAGGGGCGGACATTGGTATTGCAACCACGGGCGTAGCAGGACCTGAAGGCGGAACCGAGGATAAGCCTGTGGGACTGGTTTATATTGGACTTTACAATAAAGGAACCGTGGAGGCCAAAGAGTTCCATTTTGCGGGAAACAGAAATAAAATAAGAGATCGCGCGACCTTCCAAGCTTTGGATTGGCTACGGAGAAAATTACAGTATGAGAAATAAAGGGGACTGGATGCTGCTGATTGCAGCCATGATTGGCGGCGGCGGGTTCATTGCAGTAAAATATCTTTTGGATTGGGGCTATAATCCGTATCAAGTGATGCTGGGCAGATTTTTTGTTGCGATGGTTTGCTTAAGTCTGGTATACCATAAAAAATTACGTCAAATTACAAAAAAAGAATGGAAAATGGGTGGCATTTTGGGTGTGCTGCTGGCGGCTACATTTATACTGCTGACGGTAGGGCTGCAATATACCACGCCATCTGTAAATGCTTTTTTATGTAACACACAGGCGGCAATTGTTCCGTTTATTTGCTGGGCGTTCTTTCGGCAAAGGCCTATGACAAGCTGTTTTCTTGCGGCTTTTCTGACACTTTTCGGTGTGGCACTGCTCTCGGTGACAAAGGATTTCAGAATTGATTTTGGTGCAATTTTGTCGTTTGGCGCAGCGGCGGTTTTTTCGATGCAGATGGTTTTTATGGGAAAAGCTGTTCGTGAATGTGACTCTGTAAATATTGCCTTGGTGGAGCATTTTACGGTAACGATAATTTCATGCTTTCTTGTGGCGGCAACGGGAATACATATGCCGCCGTTAAATGGAGCGGCGATTGTCAGTTTTTTATTTGTCGGTATATTTTGCACAGCGGTATATTTTGTGTTGCAATCCATTGGGCAGCAGTATACCTCCGCCAACAAAACTGCAATTATTATTACTTCTGAGTCTATCTTTGCCGCAATGCTGTCAGTTTTGTTTTATGGTGAGCGAATGGGCTGGCGTGGTTTTTTGGGCTGCGGAATAATCTTTGCGGCAATGCTGCTGGCAGAAAAGCCAATCGGAAAAACAGTTGACACAGAAGAAAAAATAGGTTAACATAAGAACGTAGGTTCGTTATTTAGAGAGGGTGAGTATTCGTTGGCGAAGAAGGACGATTCAAAAAAAGAAGAATATAATTTTGAAGATAAGGGCAAGGCACTTGAGGCAGCCTTAGGTCATATTGAAAAGCAGTTCGGCAAGGGTGCTGTCATGAAGCTTGGTGACAACAGCCGACAAATGAATGTTGAGGTTGTGCCCACAGGTTGCTTGAGCCTTGATGTGGCTTTGGGTGTTGGCGGCGTGCCAAAGGGCAGAATTCTTGAGGTTTACGGTCCGGAATCCTCCGGCAAAACAACGGTTGCACTTCATATGGTTGCAGAAGTGCAAAAAAGAGGCGGAATTGCAGGCTATATTGATGCGGAACACGCCATGGATCCTACCTATGCAAAGGCGTTAGGTGTAGATATTGACAATCTGTATATTTCTCAGCCTGATAACGGTGAACAGGCGTTGGAGATTGTAGAAACGATGGTACGCTGTGGTGCGATTGATATGGTAGTAATCGATTCCGTGGCGGCGTTGGTGCCAAAAGCGGAAATTGAAGGAGAAATGGGTGATTCTCATGTGGGCTTGCAAGCCAGATTAATGAGTCAGGCACTTAGAAAGCTTACGGGTATTACCAATAAATCCAAATGTACAGTCGTTTTTATTAACCAGTTGAGAGAAAAAATAGGCGTAACCTATGGTAATCCAGAAACAACCACAGGTGGTCGTGCACTGAAATTTTATGCGACAATTCGTATTGACATCAGAAAGACGGATGTACTGAAGCAAGGGACAGAATTAGTAGGAAATAGAATCAAGGCAAAAGTTGCAAAAAATAAAGTTGCCCCGCCTTTTAAAGTAGCGGAGTTTGACATTGTATATGGGCATGGTATCTCCAAGGAAGGGGATATTTTGGATTTAGCCGCAGATGTAAATATTATCAATAAAAGCGGTTCATGGTATTCCTATAAGGAAACAAGAATCGGTCAGGGCAGAGAGAATGCAAAGCAGTTTTTGCAAGAGCATCCTGACATTTCCCTTGAGGTTGAAAATGGGGTAAGAGAACAGTATGGCTTGCCTGCTTTACCTGAACTAAAGGGACAGGAGAAACAGGAAACACCAGAAAAGTTGGAAAAGCCAGAGCCGCAGAAGCCCCAGAAAACACAAAAAACAAAGGAACCGCAGGAAATACAGAGAATACATGAAGAGGAAGACGGCACTTCGGCTGTTGAAGAATTGGATTTGGAATAAACAAAAAAACCGGCTATCAAAGGGTAGTCGGTTTTTCTATGCAGTATTGTCATAGTGCATTCAAAAAAAATATGGTATAATGACAAAAAAGCGAGGAGAAAACGTACGATGCTGGTGACCAAAATTACGCCGCAAAAGAGAGATACGGCAAAATATAATATTTATATCGACGGAGAATATGTTTTTGCCCTTCTGCCGCAGGATATGGAATACTTTCATATTAAAGAAGGCGGCGAGGTATCCGAAAAAACCGTTGCCTTTATTCAAAGGACACTGATCTATGCCCAAGCGCAGGATACAGCCTTGCATTTTATTGGGTATAAGATGCGCACGGAAAAAGAGGTGCGCCAAAAGCTGACAGAAAGCGGTTTTGCAGAAGAAATCATGGAAGAGGTAATGGTTTTTCTGAGCAAATATCAATATACGGACGACAGAGCGTATGCGCAACGGTATATCAATGAGCGTTTGCGTTTGAGTCCCAGAGGCGCCTATGCTTTGCGCATGGAACTGCTGCAAAGGGGGATTTCGGCGGATATATGCGAAGAGGTATTGTCGCTGACGGATTTTTCAGAAACAGAGGATGCCGTGAAATGGCTGGAGAAAAAAACAAGGGATCAATGGCCGCCGGATGAAAAAAAGAGGAAGCAGCTATACGGCTTTTTGCAGCGAAAGGGCTATTCCTATGGTGTAATCAAGGATGCTTTTGAGGTAATGAATCAACAATAGGCAGGGTGAGGGAGTATGGATTTTTGTTTGGCTGAAATAAGAGAGCTGCAGAAAAGTTTTGGGGAATCATATAAAAACGGTGATTTCAAAAAGGCTTTATTCCTAGGGAAACAATTATTGGAGCTTTATAAAAAAAACGGGGATTTGGAGTATCCAGGCTTTGCGGAGGATACGCATAATGTTGCGTTTATTTTTGATGAATTGGGTTTCTACGATAAAGCGGCTGAATACTATCGCCAAGCGGCATCCTTGAAAAAAGCACGCTGCGGTGAATCAGCGGCATATGCTGATACGTTGAACAATCTTGCCATTGCATACAGCAATTTGGGGGAGAATGAAAAGGCATTAAAAACACATCTTTGTGTGTTAGCGGTGCGTCAGAAAATGTTGGGACGAGAGCATATGGATTATATTCATACGTTATACAACTTGGGGAATGTCTATGAAGCTCTGACGCAATATGACAAAGCCCTTGAAAACCATGGACAGGCTTTGGAACAGAGCCGTTGCTGTAAGGCAATGCAGATCATGGATGTGGCGGATATTCATATTTCTATGGCACGGTGTTTTGAAAAAACAGGGAATTATAAAAAAGCGATTTTTTATTATGAATTTGCATTGGAAATTATAGAAAAAAAGCTTGGAATACGGAGCCTTCCCTATATTACGAACGCCCTCTCCTTGGCATTTGTTTGTGAAAAAGCGGAGTTTACGGGGCTTGCCGTGGAATACTGTGAGCGTGTGGTTGAAATTCGCAGAAAGATATTTCCCGAAAGGCATTTGGATTATGTGAATAACCTGAGCTACCTTGCTGCTTTATGCTGCAAGGACGGTCAGTTCGAGAAAGCTTTCCAGCTGCACAAGAAAGCGTTGGAGCTGGTTGAGCATATATTTGGACAAAAGCATTTATTATATGCGGATATTTTGGATATGCTTGCAATGGATTTTTGCTTTGGGAAGGATTTTACCAAAGCCTTGGAATACAGCCAAAAGGCACTCGAATTAAGGGAAACATTAATGCCTGAAGAAGCTGTTCTAATGACAAAAAGCTATATGACATTAGGTGAAATTGCGATGGAAATGGGCAACTGCACACTGGCATTATCCTATTATCAAAGATCATTGCATATTTTGGAGGAGGATAATGGAGAAAACAGGAGTACGCTTTCCACTGTTTGGTACAAAATTGCCCGATTATTTGATCATCAAGGTGTTTATGAGGCGGCAGCTTTTTTATATGAGCTTGCCTTAAAAATGAGAAACTCTTTTTCTTCTGCAAATAAGGAAGCGGACCTTTCTTTGATGAATGCCCATGTGCAAATGCGCCTAAAGCAGGGAGAACATGAAAAAGCGGTGTTCCTTTGCCTTGAAATGGAAAGGATGGCGAAGGAGCTGTATGGAAAACATCATCCTGCCTACGCCATAGCACTCAAGCAGCTTGGGGTTGCCTACCAAAAATCCGGAGAATTGGTGGCTGCGTCAAACTATCTGGAGGAAGCGCTGGCAATCCAGAAAGAAGCCTTGGATGAGGACAATCCGATTTATATAAAAACCTTGGAGGCGTTTGCGGAGGTTTGTTTTTATCGGGGGGACTGCCTCCGTGCAATTCAGCTTTACAAGGAGCGGGATGATGTAAATTTTGAGGAAACTGCCCAAGAGCAAGGAGAGGCTGCCTGCACGTTGCTTGCCATTGGCAATTGCTATTTAAAATTAGGGGAGAAGGACAAGGCAAGGGTATGCTTGGCTGAGGCGGAGGGCAAAATGCTCAGGAACCGCTTGTTGCCAAACGAAAGATATAGATATTTAAAGGAGCTGTATGCGGCGGGAAAAAACGGAAGTTTTCCAATCAGCCGACCTGTAAAAAGGCGTATGCGGGATGGGGAACGTAGGTGTCTAGAGGACACGGTTTCTTTTCTGGCGCAGGTGTATAAAAATAATGATGTGAAAACCAGTCGGGAAAAAGAGCGGAGGGCGATTTCTGCATTTTCCTTGGGCGAAATCTATCAGATGCTCGGCAAGAAGGAGGAAGCAATCTATTGGTATTCTTTGGCGGAAAAAGAGGCTGAGCCGAAATATTATGTGCGGGCCTGTACTGGATTGGGCGAGGCGTATTTGGCGTATGGGGAAGAAGAAAAAGCCTATCGGAAATTTATCAATGCCAAGGAGTATATTGCGGAATACGGCAATATGAATTCTCTGGAGTATTGCCGACTGCTGGGTCATATAGGCGATTATTTTTTAAAAAAAGGCAATAAGGAAACGGCACTTCGCTTTTATCATTCATGGAACCAGCTGTATGAAGCGCTTTGCTTGCCTGAGTGTGCTTCCTATGATAGCAGGATAGATAAAATCGGCAGGATTTTGACAGCTTTTGAAAGATACAAGGAAGCGATGGAGCTGTACTATATATTGTCTGTGTCAATCCGAAACCGTGAGGGTGAAACCACAAAGTTTGCAAGGCTGCTTTTGCGCATTGCAACACTTCATATTCAAATAGGTGAGGCAAAGGAAGCGGAACCCCTACTGGATCATGTTTTGATTTTAGCTGGAAAAAGCGGGATAACCACTGAACCCTTCGGAAAAATATGTGATAAGGTGGGCAGACTTTACAGCATGGCAGGGCTGGAGGACAAAGCAATGGAGGCGTTGAAGCTGGCTTATCAAGAAAATTTGCAAGGGAAAAAATGCCTCACAAAGGAAGGTTTGCAGCTTTTATGTGAGCTATTATGGAAAAAAGGCGATAGCAAAGCTTATTTTTCCGCAAAAAATGGGCGAGAAATAGAATAGTTTTTGTTGACATGGCTTTTTGGCTGTGATACTATATTGTAGTATGTTCAGCCGCACGGAGAGGTTCTGGAAAATCAAGGAAAGGCTTTGATTACCGTATTCGGCGAGTAAATTGCGAGGAGGTGTTCATATGTACGCAATTATTGAAACAGGCGGAAAGCAGTATAAGGTAGCTGAAGGTGATGTCATCACAGTTGAAAAGTTAGGCGTAGAAGCTGGTCAGGAGTTTACTTTTGAAAAGGTTCTTGTTTTAGCAAAAGACGGTGACGTTAAAGTTGGTGCTCCTTATGTTGAAGGCGCTGCTGTTACAGCTTCTGTAATTGGTGATGGCAAGGACAAAAAGGTTATTATTTATAAGTACAAATCCAAAAAAGGCTTTCACAAGAAAAAAGGTCACAGACAGCCTTTTACAAAATTACAGATTAAATCTATCTAATTATGATAAATGCTATGATTTATCGTAAAGACGGAAAAATCTGCGGGATTGAGTTGACCGGACATGCAGGCTATGCAAAAAGCGGCAAGGACATTGTTTGTTCTGCAGTATCTGCATTGATGCTGAACACCGTAAATGCCATTGAGCATTTTACGGAAATTCCATTTCGCTGTGAGGCGGATGAAAAAAAAGGCGGTTTTCTTAAAATCCTTTTCCCTTTAGAGGGCATGGCAGACCATGATACGCAGTTGCTCTTGCAAACGCTCGAAATGGGTTTGTCAGCAATAGAAACGGAATATAAACAGTATTTTACTTTGAATTATAAGGAGGTGTAAGTGATGTTCAGATTAAACCTTCAGTTCTTCGCGCATCATAAGGGCGGCGGTTCCACAAAGAATGGTCGTGACTCAAATGCGAAAAGACTTGGCGCAAAACGTGCAGATGGTCAGTTTGTTTTGGCTGGCAATATCTTATACACACAGAGGGGCACAAAGATTCACCCCGGCGTAAATGTTGGTAGAGGCGGTAACGACACTTTGTTTGCTTTGGCTGACGGACGTGTAAAGTATGAAAGAAAAGGCAGAGATAAAAAACAGGTTTCTGTTTATCCTATCGAAATTGCTGAATAAGAATTGCGAAGGCTTCAAATGATACCATTTGAAGCCTTTTTCGTGAAAAGCAAACGGTTTTTGCTTTTGACGAAAAAGGCGGAGGCTTGAAAGGTGATTGGAAAAGTGCAAAATAAAAGTCAAGACCATGAGGTTTTCTCGCAGCCAGTGCTTTCATAAAAATGGTTAAAACTTTTGTAATGGAGTATTGTTTCCTTTTGATTATTTAGCAAAAATGAATATTTTTGCGGGTAAAGTTTAGGTCAAGCCTTTTTAAAATTGCACCGCCCAAGACAGGGCGGCTGCAACCTTGCAGCTTTTGCTGAGCAAAAGTGCTTGACCCGTTTGCAGGGTTCGGGACAGAGTCCCGAGAACTTGTGGTTAGAGGTAATTAAATAAAGAGGTGAAAGAAAATGTTTGTAGATAGAGTTAAGATTCATGTCAAAGGCGGTAACGGCGGCAACGGAATGGTTTCTTTTTTTAGAGCAAAATACATTACTCATGGCGGTCCTGACGGCGGTGACGGCGGAAAAGGCGGCAGCGTAACTTTTGTTGGCGATGAAGGCATGAATACATTGGTAGATTTTCGTTATAAAAGGATTTATAAAGCCCAAAATGGCGAGGATGGCGGAAAACGGAACTGCTTTGGAAAAGATGGCGAAGACATTTTGATTAAAGTTCCCGTGGGAACCGTAATCCGTGAGGCGGAAAGCGGCAAGGTCATGGCGGATATTAGCAAGGCAGGGGAAGAGAAAACATTGATATTTGGCGGTAAAGGCGGCAAGGGCAATCAGCATTTTGCAACCCCCACCAGACAAGCACCCAGATATGCCGAAAGAGGGCGTATTGCCAAGGAATATGATGTTATTTTAGAATTAAAGCTGATTGCGGATGTTGGCTTGATTGGTTTTCCCAACGTGGGAAAATCCACACTGCTCTCCATGGTAACAAATGCAAACCCCAAAATAGCAAATTATCATTTTACAACACTTTCTCCCAATTTAGGGGTAGTGCAGGGTAGATTTGGCGATAGCTTTGTTTTGGCTGATATTCCCGGTTTGGTAGAGGGTGCAAGCGAAGGCATTGGTTTAGGGCATGAATTTTTACGTCATGTGGAAAGAACAAAGGTATTTATCCATGTGGTGGATGCCGCAGGCGTTGAGGGCGATGACCCTGTAGAAAACGTTCGCAAAATTAACCGAGAGCTGGAGGAATACAATCCAGAATTATTAAAGCGTCCGCAGGTGATTGCGGCAAATAAGACAGACATTCCCGAGGCGGCCGAAAATGTGGCTCGACTGAAGGAAGTGTATGAAAAAGAAGGATACAAAGTGTTCCCTATTTCTGCGGCGACGAATAAGGGTTTGGATGAGCTGCTGTCTGCTGTGGCATTGATTTTGAAGGATTATCCCGAGGATATTATTTTTCAGGAAGATTATGAAGAATACGATGAAGTTGCTGTTGACAGAGAACCCTTCACGATTGAAGAGGTTGAGAAGGGATACTTTGTGGTCACCGGTGTTGGTGTCGAAAAAATGATGGGATACACCAATATTGAAACGGAAAAGGGCTTTGCTTTCTTCCAGAAGTATTTAAAGGAAAAGGGCATTATCGAGGCTTTAGAGGAAAAAGGAATACAGCAAGGTCAATCAGTTCGTATTTACGATTTGGAATTTGAGTTTTGGAAATAAATATTTTGCTTATAAACCCTATGCGAAGCACTGCTTCGGTAGGGTTTTTTTGTCGATAAAGTACGGAATGTTTTACGAGGAAAATGCCTTGTTTTTATACATTTTGTGGGGAAACCATATATAATGAAGTGTATACGAATTAAGGAGAATTTACCAATGAACAGAAAAAAGTTATTACATATATTTTATATGCTGGCGACAGCGGTACTTATTTTTGTATGCGTTGATGCAGTTGGATTTTTTCAATATGGCGCAAGCCGCCCCCAACAAGAAAAGCTGGTGAAGCTGAATGAGGGGTGGGTGATCAAGCAAAGCGAAGCCACAAATCCCCTAGCCAAATTGCCCAATGCATTCAAGGATACAGCTGAAGGCGGTGTTCTTTTTCGGCAACTGCCCACAAATCTAACGAGCGATACTATTTTGGCTTTTCAAAATCAATTTCAAGATGTTGAAGTGAAAATTGATGGGAAGCAGCGTTATTCATACAGCGGATTGCTGCCGAATAGTCTGCGACGGATGAACAGCAATGTTTTGTGTATCATTCATTTAGAAGAAAAAGACAGGGGGAAGTCAATAGAAGTTTTTTTCCATTCTCCGTGGAAACAAGCAAGCCTATTTGTGCCTGAATTTTTGATAGGCACAGAAACGGAAATGCTTTTGGAATTTTTTCGAATGGATGTATCCTCGTTGGTTTTTTCTGGAATTATGATTTTATTTGCTATTTTGTTTTTTGCAATGTTTATCAGAGAGAGAATAGACAACGGAGAAAATTGCGGGATATTAGCCCATACGGCAATATTGATGGCACTAAGCAGTATTTGGTCTGTTACAAATGCTGCGGTTGTACATATGTGTGTGCAAAATGAGATTATATTAGCCTATCTTTCCTATAATTCTTTTATGCTGCTGCCGATTGCGATACCTATCTTTTATGCCGATGTGCTGGAGCGCCACAAGAGGGCTTTGCAGTATTTGGCAGGAATCGCTGCGTTCAATTTTATGCTTCAGAATAGTCTGAATTTGCTTGGTAAAGTGCAATATTTGCAGATGATGCCCATTACCTATAGTCTTTTCTTTTTTTCCATTCTTGCATTAATCGGAATATCTGTACGGGAATTTACAACAAGGAAGTCTTACTTTTCTGCAGGCTTTTTGATTGCAACCATTGTATTCTGGGGATTTTATATTTTAGATGCTTTTCATTTTTTCTATAATACACCCTTAGACAATGCAAAATTCTACAGATATGGTGTTTTCGCTTTTATTGTAATTATATTATGGATTTGTGGAAAGCGTATGCTGTGTTATGTTGAGGTGGAGGTTGAAAATCGTGTTTACAAGGAGTTGGCATTTCGAGATGTTTTAACCCATTTGCCCAATAGAGTTGCATTGGAAAAGCGCATTGAAAGCTTGGAAAAAAAAGAAAAAGTTTGCAATTTTTTAACGGTGATATTAATGGATGTGAATGGCTTAAAGCCTGTAAATGATAAAAGCGGACACGGCGCAGGGGATCGACTTTTATGTGAGGCGGCAAAAAGCATTAAGGAGGCTTTTCCGGAAGAAAAGGATGCTTGGTATCGTTTGGGCGGAGATGAATTTGTTGTTTTAATGACGGAAACGGAGCTGAACAATGAAGAGTGCCAGCAACGATTATTAAAAACCACGGAGAAGTGGAAAAACTTTGAGCATGGGCCGGTTTCTATTTCGTGCGGAAGCAAATCTGGAAAGGATGTAAAACTTACGAAAGAAGTCGTACAGCAGTTCATGCATGAAGCAGATCAAATGATGTATAAAAATAAAATTCAATACTACCAGAAAAAATTAATGAAAAGAAATTCACAGGAAACCGTTTGAGCATACTGACAAAGTATTTAGAAACGGTTTTTTTCACAAAAATATACAAAAAGCATGGTTTTGAGGGAAGGTAATGAATACATAAAATAATTTAAAAAATTTTGCGGCTTTGGATTGCTTATTTTTGCTTCTTTGGGAAAGAATAACCCAAAATGAAGTAAATGAGGTGATAAAATGTATTCCTTGGAAAGAAATACGCCAAGATGCAGAATTTTTTGGCTTGACGGCACAAAGTTTAAAACGAATTTGTTTATACTTTTTTTTGATTTGCCTTTAAATCGGGGTACGGCGACACAAACGGCTTTGCTGGCGGAGGTGCTGAAGGAGGGCTGTAAGGCTTATCCTGATGCACGTGCACTAGCCATTGCTGCAGAAGAGATGTATGGTGCCTTATGGGATATATCCATTGTGAAAAAAGGCGGCAGACAGCTATTGATGTTTTCATTAGAAGCAGCAAAGGCAGTTGAGGTGGAAGAGGCGATTGCATTTTTAAAGGCAGTAGCCGTCGAGCCGCTAGCGGACAACAATGCTTTTTCTGAAGAGGTTATAAAACGAAAAAAAGAGATTTTAGCAAGAAGACTTGCGGCGGCAAAGGATGACAAGCGAGCATATGCCCAAAGACGATGCTTGGAAGAGGCGGCAAAGGGTACAGCGTTGGAGATTTGTGCGGATGGCTATGCGGAGGACTTGGAACAGATTGATGGAAAAACGCTGTATGACCATTATCTCAAAATTGTGGAGCATGGCAGCGTAAAGGTGTTTTTTTGCGGTGAGGAGAGAGAAAAAAGGAAATTAACTGCTTTTCGAAAGGTTTTTCAAGGTGGTGAGCCCGTGACTTCTTTGCAGGACGCCACAATTTTACCCAAGCAGGAGCCAGCTTTTATAAAGGAAACGGCAGTCATGGAGCAGGCAAGGTTATTGCTGGCTTTTGACACAAAGGCAGAATGGGGCAAACGAAGCTATGCCGAAATGCTTGTGTTGAATCAGCTTTTTGGTGGCGATCCCGATTCGTTGCTTTTTCAAAATTTGCGGGAACGGGATGGTCTTTGCTACGATATAAAATCCTATCCCTATCCGCTGACAGGGCTTTTATTTGTCCAAACGGGGATTAAAGTGCAAGATGCAAAGAAAGCCGCATCGGGAATTTTAAAGGAGCTTGAAAAGCTGGGCGAGGATGCAGTGGATACAAAGAAACTGGAACAGGCAAAAACTGCGTTGCTAAGACAGTATCAAAACATTGCGGATCAGCCTTGGAGCATGGTGGATTTTTCGGCAGAGCAGGTTTTGGGCGAGGGCGAGCGTGGCTTAGATCCATTTTTGCGTCATATTCGAAATGTGACTGCGGAGGAAGTATGCCGCATGGCAAACAAAGCCAGAGTAAGAACCATTTATTTGTTAAGCGGTAAGGAGGCGGCAAAAAATGAAGGGAAATGATACGGATAAAAATGGAACCGTTTGGACAAAACTGTCCTCGGGAATGGATTGTTATTTTTTTCCTATGCCAAATTACGAGGAAAAGATGGCGGCAATCGTGGTAAAAGCCGGTTCGAATTTTTTGGCTTGCAGTGATGGGAGAGCGGAAAAACCTTTGCAATTTCCCGAGGGAACGGCACATTTTATTGAGCATAGACTTTTTCGGCAGCGATGGGGGGATGCTTTTGCCACTTTCAGCAAAAAGGGTGCATCTGCCAATGCCTTTACAGATCCGCAAAAGACAGTATATTACTTTAGCTGCCAGGAAAATTTTTTTGAAAATCTGTACCTACTTTTAAGCTTTGTACAAAATCCATATTTTCTAGAGGAAGAAACGGAGCAGGAAAAGAGCATTATCGAAAGTGAAATTACGATGTATGATGATGATCCTGATTGGCGGGTATATTATCAGCTTTTGCAAGCCATGTATCATCGCCATCCGATTAGAATTCCCATTGCAGGTGACCATAAGGCAATGAAAAAAATTGATTATAAGGTTTTGCAACAGGCATATGACTGTATGTATACGCCCGATCGGTTCAGCCTGATTTGTGGAGGAGATATTCCAGTACGAAAAATCATCGAAGCGGCAGGCATGATAAAAAAAGGGAAAACAGGGGAAAAGCCGCTGTTCGAACGGGAACCAGAAGAAATCAAGGAAAGCTATGTGGAGGGGAAGCTGGGTATCAGCCGTCCCATTTTCCAAATTGGATTTAAAATGACACCGGTTGGGGAGGGGGTCTTGCGGCAACGCATTTTAATGAGCATTCTTTTAGATATTTTAACTGGGGAAAGCAGTGCATTCTTTCAGGAGGCTTATTTTAAAAAATACTTGGACGAGCCTTTGGGGCAAGCATATTTCAGCGGGGAAGGCTATGCTTTTTGCGTTTTTTCAGGGACAGGAGAGCGGGGAAAAGAAGTGAGTGAGCTCCTTTTACAGCATCTGGAGAGGTTATGCAACGAGGGAGTGCAAGAAAATGATTTTCGAAGAATACGGAAAAAACAAATCGGTCGTTTTATACGGCGCAGCCAATCTGTTTCAGGAATGGTGCTTGGGCAGATGGAATGGGCACTGGAAGATGCCTCAGCAGGCGAAGCGTTCCATTTGATTAAATCTGTGAAAAAGATTGAAGTTGACAGGCTTTTGCGGAATGCGCTTGTAAAGGAAAAAATGGTGCTTTCGGTGATGCGATAATAAGACACCATTTGTTAAAACGGGATTTTTTGTTTTGGAAAAGTAGAGATACAAAACGAAACGGCTTGGAAAATCATTGGTTTTCCAAGCCATTTCGCTGCAAAAAAAACAAGTTATGCAGATTAATACGCAAACACGAGGTTTCTGTGTTTTTTGCTGGTGCAAATGTTGAAACCTGTTATAATAAACAAGAGTTCCTGATGGTTTGCGGAAAGTGCAGGAGGTCCTTAAATCAGAGGTGGAGAGGTTGAATCAAATGGGTTTATAGGAGGTATAAGAAGTTTTTCTGGAAGAATACATTGAGTTAGAGAGCCTGTTGTGGTATGATTTTTTTTTACACAGTAAAAAGAACATCATATTTTTCATAGCGGATTATTGTTTTACAAAGCACATAAAATGATGTGATGTTGATGCGCACCTAGAAATATGGATTGTGCTTCAAGATATAAAAAGAAAAAATTGGTTAGAATATCCTAAGGTGTAATTGTTTTGGTTAGGACAATGCTTAAGCAGTTTTTTTGAGTAGAATCAGAAAGGTAGGTTGGCTTATGCCTGAGATATGGTTTCCGAATTTAGGGATAGAAATAGACCATTTAAGCAGAGTTGCATTTACAGTATTTGGGAAAGAAGTTTACTGGTATGGTATTTTTATCGGAACTGGCGTTTTGTTGGGGCTTGTATTAGCCATGAACGAGGCAAAACGGACAGGGCAAGACCCTGATACTTATTTGGATTTTGCATTATATGCGCTGATTTTTGCAATTATTGGTGCAAGGCTGTATTACGTTTTATTTTCATGGGATGCCTACAGCCAAAATCTCATAAAGATTTTTGCCACCAGAGAGGGCGGACTTGCAATTTACGGGGGTGTCATTGGCGGTGTTTTAACTGCGGTGGTATACTCCAAAATTAAAAAAATGAATTTCTGGCAGTTGGCAGATACCGCTGCGCCAAGCTTAATTTTGGGACAGGCATTAGGTCGATGGGGGAATTTCTTTAATCGGGAAGCCTTCGGCGATTTTACGGATAATTTATTTGCGATGCGCTATCAGCTTTCACAGGTGCGGCTGGGAGATATTTCTGAACACGCCTTGAGCCAGCTCCAAGCGATAAATGGTGTGGAGTATATTCAAGTGCATCCTACCTTTTTATATGAATCCTTATGGAATATTGGCGTGTTTGTGCTATTAATTTTTGTGAGCCGCAGAAAGAAATTTCACGGACAAATTGCAGGGCTTTACTTCCTTTGCTATGGTCTGGGGAGGGTTTGGATTGAAGGCTTGCGTACGGACCAGCTGATGTTTGGCGGGTTTGCGGTTTCTCAAGTGCTTTCCGCAGTATTGATTTTGGCGGCGGCAGTGTTTTTGATTTGGAAAGAGAAACAGGCGAAGCCCGTGCATGAGGCTGAGGGGATTGAAAAGTCCTCGACGGATGAAGAAAAGAAAGATGAATAGTTGGTCCATTTTGTGCCTCTGTCGTTTTTGGCAGAGGCAGTGTTGTGTATTGGAGGAAGTAATATGGTTTTATTAACGGCGGAGCATTTGCAAAAAAGCTATGGAACAAGAATAATATTTGATGATATTTCATTCAGCATCCATGAGGGGGATAAAATTGGCGTCATCGGTGTGAATGGAACAGGAAAGTCTACGCTTTTAAGGATTGCAGCCGGGGTTGACCACGCTGACAGCGGTGAAGTGATTACAATGAACGGCATGAGAATTGCATATCTTTCTCAGAATCCAGAATTTACAGCGGGCACTACGGTGTTGCAGCAGGTTTTTGCAGGGGGGAATCCAAAGCTTGCCTTGGTGCGAGATTATGAGGAAACCATGGAACGGCTAAGCAAAAGCCCGGAGGACAAAAATTTGGCAGCTCTATCCGCAAAGCTGACGGAGGAGATGGACAAGGCAGAGGCATGGTCTTTGGAAAGCGAAGCAAAGAATATTTTGACCCGTCTTGGGCTTACTGATTTTGGGCAAAGGGTGGATACCCTTTCGGGAGGACAGAAAAAAAGGGTTGCTTTGGCGGCGGCACTGATTGCTCCTGTGGAGCTTTTGATATTAGATGAGCCTACAAACCATATTGACCATGGTACCGTTGAGTGGCTGGAAAAGCATCTAGAGAAATATTCCAAGGCACTGCTTATGGTTACGCACGACAGGTATTTTTTAGACCGTGTTGCCAACAGAACCCTTGAGCTTGAACATGGGAAAATTTTTTCCTATCAGGCGAATTATACAAATTTTTTGGAAATGAAAGCTGAGCGGGAGGAATTGGAGGCGGCAGGAGAAAGAAAGCGTCAAAACCTTTTGCGCAGTGAATTGGAATGGGTTCGCCGTGGGGCGCAGGCAAGGTCGACAAAGCAAAAAGCAAGGCTTCAGCGTTTTGAGGGGCTATCCTCGCAAAAGGCACCCGAGGAAAAGCAGAATGTTGAGCTTTCCTCTGTGGGGAGCCGTTTGGGGAGAAAGACCATAGAGCTGGAAAATGTTTGTAAATCCTATGATGAAAAAATTTTTATTAAGGATTTCAACTATATTGTTTTGCGGGATGACCGTATCGGTATTACAGGAGATAACGGCTGCGGAAAAACCACGCTGCTTAAGATGATGACGGGAAAATTACAGCCGGACAGCGGTATGGTGCATTGGGGCGAAACGGTTAAAATTGGTGTATTTTCACAAGAAAATGAGGATATGGATGAGAGCGTGAAGGTGCTTGACTATATTCGGGAGGTGGCGGAATATATCCAAACGGGAGATGGCAGAGTCAGCGCATCCCAGATGCTTGAAAAATTTTTATTTCCTGCGGATATGCAAAGAGGTCCGATTTCCATGCTTTCTGGCGGAGAAAAGAGAAGGCTTTATTTGGCAAGGGTTCTCATGAGTGCACCCAACATTCTTTTTTTGGATGAGCCTACCAATGATTTGGATTTGGAAACACTGATGATTTTGGAGGATTATTTGGAAGGCTTTCAGGGAGCGGTGATTGCTGTATCCCATGATAGATATTTTTTAGATAAGACAGTAAACCGCATTTTCGCTTTTTTGGGAGAAGGTAAAATCAGGCAGTATGAAGGGGGCTATTCAGACTGCAAGGCGGCAAGGGAGAAGGAAGTGCCTGTCGTAGAAGCAATGAAGCCCCAAAAAATGGATTCTGCAAGAGAGAAGGGTTCGTCCCCCACTACAAAAATGAGCTATAAGGATCAGCGTGAGTATGATACAATCGGGGATGAAATTGCAAAAATAGAAGAAAAAATTTGGATGATTGAAAAGCTTATGGAGACCTGTGTTGCAGACTATACAGAGCTGCAGCGGCTCTCCCAAGAGAAGGAAGCAGTGGGGAGCAAGCTAGAAAGCAGGATGGAGCGTTGGATGGAGTTGTCAGAGCTGGCGGAGGAAATTGAGAAAAACCGCACAGAACGTGGCTGAAATTCAACTTTCTCTGGACGCAAAGAGGCTTTTATGGTATCTTGTTGTATAAAAAGAAGTATTGGTTTTAGAAATGGAGAGTGATTTTAGTGGACGGTGCCAGTCCGTACCTGATAGGGCTTTTATTATTTTTAGTATGCTGTTCTGCCTTTTTTTCCGCCTCCGAAACGGCTTTGACCTCTTTAAGCAGGATTCGCCTTCGGAATATGGTGGAGGAAAAAATCAAGAACGCAGATAAAATCAGCAGGCTTTTGGATGATCCCAATCGGTTGCTTAGCTCTATTCTTGTAGGCAATAACCTGGTAAACAATGGTGCATCTGCTTTGACAACAGCTTTGGCAATTCAGATGTTTCATGGGGACACAGGCAGTGGTGCCACTGTTGCGACGGCATTTATTACAGTAATTATATTGATTTTTGGTGAAATTACGCCGAAAACCATTGCGGCACAGAAGGCGGAGAAAACGGCTTTGACTGTTGTGAATCTGATCGCTGGCGTTGTTTTTGTTTTACGCCCTGTGGTGGTGGTTTTAAATGTGGCAACAGGAGCTTTGATTCGTTTTTGTGGCTATAATCCGGGTGAAAAAACACCGATGATTACGGAGGCTGAATTAAAAACGATTGTCAATGTCAGCCATGAAGAAGGTGTTTTAGAAACTGAAGAAAGAATTATGATTAATAACATTTTTGATTTTGGGGATGCCAAAGCGAAGGATGTTATGACGCCCAGAACCGATATGGCAACAGTTTCTTATGATGTTACGTATCAGGAATTTGTTGCGCTGGTAAAAGAAGAAGGATTCTCTCGTCTGCCTGTTTATGACGAGGATATTGATGATATTGTGGGGATTCTCTATGTGAAGGATGTATTTTTTGTGGACGAAAAAGAGTTTTCGGCAGAAAAATTTATGAGAGAGCCTTATTTTACTTATGAAACGAAGCCACTTGTTGAGCTTTTTGCAGAAATGCGGCAAAATCGATTGGCTGTTGCGATTGTATTGGATGAATACGGCGGAACCTCTGGGTTGACAACCATGGAGGATATTATAGAAGAAATCATGGGTGAAATTGCTGACGAATACGATGATGAACAGGACGAAATTGAGCTGATCAAAGAGGACGAGTATGTCGTAGATGGCAGTACACGACTAGAGGAATTTAATAAAATGGTTGGAAGCCACTTGGAGTCTGACGAGGTTGACACGATTGCCGGATATGTTTTAATGATTTTAGGCAATTTTCCCGAAGGTGGAGAGGTTTTAGAGGTGGCCGGCTTGCGCTTTGTAGTGGAAGAAATGGACAAAAACCGGATTTCTAAACTGCGTGTATATATGAATTACGATTCTGAATCGGAAGAAGATTAAATAAAAGAAGCGATAACCTAAAATTAGGTTATCGCTTTTATCGTGAAACGGATATAAGCGTTTCAAAAACGTTTGATGCCGCTGAAATCCATAAACAGAGCCGAAATTGGAGGTTTTAGAAAATCGGTGATGCTGTGCTGAATGATTTTGAGTGTCTTAGATTGCAAACTTATCAATATCATATACATTTGAGATTAACATCCAATTTTGTATAAAAGGCCGCATGAGATTCCAATATCCCACACCGCTGAAACCATATTCCGCAGCCATTTGCAGCTTTGCATCAATACTTCTTGCATCCTCAAACCAAACCACGTGTGCACTGCCGTCTTCGCTTGCATAGAAGAAATACGGACTTTGTCCGAGTTCATCAAAGAGGATTTCCGCACGCAGTTCCATCGCCAGTTGGACGGCCTCCTCATTGCCTAAGGTTACGGCTCTGCCTTCCCCCTGTGAAAAGGGCAGCGTCCAGTCATAACCATAATTCGGAATTCCCATAATAATTTTTTCGGGCGGTATTTCTGTAACTGCATAGTCAAAAACCTCACGTACTTTGTTTAAGGGTGCCACAGCCATGGGGGGGCCGAAAGCATATCCCCATTCGTAGGTCATAAGCAATACAAAATTGGCAATCTCGCCGATTCTTTTGTAATCATGGGCAGCATAAAGAAGCCCTGGTTGAGTCGAGGAAGTTTTTGGCGCAAGGGCAACAAAAACCTGAAAGCCGACCTCATTCATTGCCGTTTGTAATTCTGAAAGAAAGCTGATAAAAGCCTCCTTATCTTGAGGCAAGACAAATTCAAAGTCTACGTCTATACCGTAATAGGATTTTTGCCCCATGACAATTTGAAGATTGTAAATCAGATTTGCTCTTGCGGCAGGATCATTTACCATTTGTGAGATTAACTGATTGCTGAATTTTCCGTTTTCATCCAAGGGTGTTAAAACCAAAATAGGCGCAGCACCATATGCTCTTGCGGCAAGAATCAGGTTCATATCATCAGGAGGAATCAGCGTTCCGTCTGGATTAAAGCCATAGGAAAAAACAGAGAGAAACGACAAATAAGGCACAGTTTGGTTTAATAAAACTGAGTCTATGTATGGGTAAGCATAGCCGTTAACCAGATATTCTTCTGTCGGAGGATCTTTAAATGAAATAATCAAGGTTTGCCCTGGATAAATGGTGCCTGTTACTGCAAGTTGCGGATTGTTTTGCAGCAATATGTTTGGGGAAACGCCGAAGTTTTGCGCAATGGAAAATATGCTGTCCCCTTGCTGCACCTGGTAGGTTACGTCAGGCTCTAAAATCAAAAGAGCTTGCCCAAGGGTTAAAAGGTTTGGATTGATAATTGCATTGTCATCCATAATTTGTCTTACGGTTACATTATATTGTGCTGCTATTGAATAAATTGTGTCGCCGCCACTTACTACATGGATTGTCATAGGCCCACCTCCGCTACTAGTTTATGCAGGGTTTTAAAAAAGAAGAATGAAAAAAAGAACGTATCCGTAGGATACGCTCCCAGATTAAAGGCAAACCTTGGGCATTGACCCTTCACTGACCAAGATAGGGCAGACGGCGAAGCCGGCTTTTGCAAAGCAAAAGTGAGTGACCCTCCATTTTCTTTTTGGAAAAAGTAAGGCAAAAACTTTTATGAAACCCGAATAGTATGCGGGTTTGGATGGGTTAGGGGTGAAACGCTTGTGGGTGTTTGAGGGCAAAGCCCTCAAGGTTTTGACCTTGTCTTCAGGCTGACGTATCCGTAGGATACGCTCTTTTTTTATTTGGCTGTTTTGATTTCATCCAGCATTGTTTCGGTGGTTTCCATATAATAATCCGTGTTCTGCACGCCTTCAATTTTTGTAGTTAAGGGTCTTCCTGTATTATCTACAAAAATGGTTGTAGGTAGGCCGTGTACATTTTCAATAATCCACGACGCCATATTTTGGTCGGGGATAATTGTAGTAAAGGTTACGCCTGCTTCCGTATAGGCTGTTTCAACTGTTTCTTCTGCTTCCTCACCGGGCGCATCAATGACAACCTGCACAAAATTTACATTTTTATATTTTAGCTTTAATTGTTCATAAAAATCCTGTAAGGTAGCCAGCTCGTTGATTTTTGGATAGCAATAGGATGCCCAAAAGTTTACAACGGTTAAATCATAATCATAAAACATGGTGCTTGTGACAGGATCACCTGCCAAGGTGGTAGAAATAAAATTAAGATATTCCTTGTCTTGATCAATTTGTGCTTGCACAGAGCTTTCGTCGGGTACGAAGGTTTCGACGGTCTTGCGCAGCGAAGGCAGCTCGGATTTTAGCGTTTCAAGGGTCTTTCGTGAGATTTCGGAAAAACTGGGGGTGCTGCCGATATAATCGGTAAGATAGTAGAAGTGAAAACCCTCCTGTTTGGGCAATTCCTCGCAGTTTTGGTACAGGGCGATTTCATCCTTTACGGCTTGTGAATCCACATTTTCGTTTCTGACAACCAAGAGTGTGAAAATAGGGATCATTAGCTCATTCACAGGGATTTCGGATTCTATGTTATTTAATTCATCCATGTTTTCATCAGGCGTATAATCATATTCAACCTTAGCATAGATTTCTGCGGTGGTATCAACAAAGCTTACAGGGATTAAATTTACATTTTCCTGTTCAAGCCATATCTTTGGAAGGCTATAGGCTAAGCCGCATTGCTCAAATCGGTAATCTGTTTTTACTTCTTCTGCGGCAGCCTCCTGTGTGGAGGTATCTTTTTTTTCACATCCGCCAAGAATGCTCATTGACAGAATCAGCGCAAGGAAAAGTGCCATTTTTTTTCTCATTGTTAATCCTCCTAAAAATCATAAATAGAACAAAGCAGTTCGGTTTTTTGGTATTGAAAATCGTTGCAAGATTTTAAAAACAACACCCTCCCAATTTTTGGTTGTGTTCCAAAATCCGCTGGAATATGCGGATCGTCTTTGAAGCTAAGCCTGTGCGTGAAAATATAAAATAATTTTATCCATAACAGATGCTGTTTCAAACACCTTTTGTTTCTTGAAGCTTGTACGAAGGTTTTGTGCGTACTTACCCAAGAAAGAGGCGCCGGACTTTCGAAAATCCGTTATATAAAATTTGCTATATCATTATACAGAAAAAACTTGGCACCTGCAATGGAAAAACCTATAGAAAATTACTCACATACCTATTTTTTAATTGCTTTCTAATCAGATGGCAATATCCTTTTAACTGCATAAAGATATACTTTATGAGATATTATAGAGAAAACATTGGCAATGGGACAGCTTCGCAAGGTTTTATGGCTGTTAAGATTATTTTGCGCAACTTTTATGGAAATGGTCATTTTATTTCAAAAATGCAAGATACTGCGCAGTGGTAAGAAAAGCAGAAAGTCGGAAATTTTCCGTGATTTGAATACAGCATAATCCACCAAACATCGTTCGTCAATAAAATAAACTTTCATCTGGCTGTTTTACCTGAGGAAACGCTGATTCATTCCGTGTGCACATCTAACTGCTTGGTAAATTTTCCGCTTGGACGGCATCAGAAAGCTTCGCAATCACGCTGCTATCGCTGCGTACTTTTCCTTGCCAATCGAAAAATTTCTTCGACCATCTGCACACCATCCATTAAATCACCGCTTCCCGAAGGCAACAGCGCACAATTCTCAGCTGCATTTTTTGTTTTGCCTGATGAAAAAGCTGATTGCATATCTGGACACACAGAATTATGCAGTATTGCCCTAATTTTTCCGATTTGTGGTATAATATACAGAGAATATGAAAAGGAGAATAGAATTATGACACAGAAAAAGATTCTATTAATTGAAGATGAGGTTAAATTAGCACGGTTTGTCGAGCTGGAGCTCAGATATGAAGGCTATGAAGTGACTGTGTGTCATGATGGACGTGAGGGCATGGCATTGATCAATGAAGGAAAGTTTGATATGCTTCTTCTGGATCTTATGCTGCCTGGCTTAACGGGGATAGAAATTTGCCGCAGAGTTCGTAAAACGTCGAATGTACCTATTATTATGCTGACGGCAAAGGATGAAGTGATTGATAAAGTGGCAGGGCTTGACAGCGGTGCCGATGATTATTTGACGAAGCCCTTTGCAATTGAGGAGCTTTTGGCAAGAATGCGTGTTGCCTTTAAGCATTGCGAAGATAAAATGATGAAGAAGGTTCTGTTACAGGTGCAGGATTTGGAAATTAATACGGAAAAACGTTTGGTTACAGTTGGTACAGAAGCTGTGGAACTAACCAAGAAGGAATATGAACTGCTTTTGTACTTGGTGCAGAATAAAAATATTGTTTTGACCAGAGAACAGATTTTAAACGAGGTTTGGGGATACAGCTATATCGGAGAAACAAATGTTGTTGATGTGTATGTTCGTTATTTGCGTGCAAAAATTGATGAAGCCTTTCAGAAAAAGTATATCCACACCATACGAGGGGTAGGCTATTATGTCAAAGAAGAATAAAAAATCCGTTTTTTACGGTATCTGCCATATGACGATTGCCAGAAAAATCACATTGATGTATGGAGGGATTTTTTCCTTTTCGCTTTTGATTATCAGCTTATTTATAACCTTTAATATTTCTGCGGTGCAGCAGCATATTATAAGAAGGGAGCTAACCTTCACTATTTCCAATATTGAGGAATATGTGCGGCAGGGGAAAAAGCTGAGCGATGAAGCACTGCAGGAATTTTTGGATAATAAATATGTGGAGGTCAGTGTGTATGCCCAGAAGGAACAGGTGTATTATAACAGTCATTTTGGAGAAGTGCCACTGCTGAAGCAACTAGAGGATGTTAATTTTCCCGCACCCGATGAGGATTTTGGAAAAGAGGACGAATTAGAGCAGAAAAGACAGCGTACTTTTGCGGAAGATGGTTTTAAAATCAGTGTACAAAAAGACGGTGCACCGAATTGCACAGAATATATTTTGGAAAACAGCAGTAATCAGCAGATTATGCTAATTTCCACCGTTATTCCTACCAAGGATGAGTTTTATCATGTTGAGGTTTTTAAATTGATCGGCTTAAATTCCAATTTCCTTCAGGGCTTTATTATTAAGCTTGCCACAATTGATTTTATTGGGATTTTCTGCGCCTTTTTGATCGGGCTGTATATCAGCCGCCGTATGCTACAGCCGGTGGAGGCAATTCGTGCTGCGGCGGAACGCATTACCATTGAGGACTTGAGCCAGCGCATTGATACGGACGGGCCTGATGATGAAATGAAGGAGCTGACGGTAACGTTTAACTCTATGATTGACCGTTTGGAGAGCTCTTTTCAGCGGCAAAACCAGTTTATTTCTGATGCTTCGCATGAATTAAGAACGCCGATTTCCGTTATACAGGGATATGCTAACCTGATTAATCGATGGGGGAAAAGCGATCCTGATATTTTGCAGGAAGCAATTGATTCTATTTTGGGCGAAACGGAGCATATGAGTGCATTGATTCGCAAGCTTCTTTTTTTGGCAAAAGGCGATCAGAACCGTATGCTTGTTCAAAAGCAACAGGTTTCCTTAAATGAAATTGCGGGTGAAGTTGTTAAGGAACTGGTAATTCTGGAGGTTAATCGTCAGGTTTTATTTGAAGAAAAGGATCAGGCAGAAATATTTGGCGATCCTGATTTAATCAAGCAATTACTTTGGATTCATGCCGAAAATGCGCTGAAATATACCAAAGACGATGGCGTGATTACCATTCGGGTATGGAAAGACAAAAAAAATGCTTATGTTTCTGTAGGAGATAACGGGGCAGGAATCTCCAAGGAGCATTTACCAAAGATATTCGACCGTTTTTATCGTGTGGATCAATCCAGAAATAAGGGGATTTCAGGCACTGGGCTGGGGCTTTCGATTGCAAAGTGGATTGTTGACAGTCATTTGGGGCAGATATGGGTTGAGAGCAAGGAGGGAGAAGGGACAACCTTTTTTAACGCCTTTGCGCTACCCTCCAAGCCAAAGAAGGAAGAAACAAAGAAGGTATAACCGCCAAGATCAAGTTTTAAGATTTCCTTAAGCTTCCGCCCTTTTGTTTGATAAAGGGAATAAAAGGTAGTATAATTTGAAGCACACGTTATGTGATAAACATTATATTAAGGGGGCAATACTTATGAGGAAAAAAGTTGCGGCGCTTTTATGCGCAGTAATGTGCATCGGGGCATTCACCGGATGTTCAAGCACGGAGTTGGGATATCTGCAGATGAGTGCAGATATGTTTAACAAAATGGAGGTTTGTGAAGCATCAGGAACAGTAAATGTAGATTTGGATGTTGATGCAATGAAGGAATATGTTGCAGATGTTTCTAAAGCTGCGGGCTACACGGATGAAATGACACAAGCATCTTTCCAGGAATTGGAAGGGTTTAAAGGTAAGGAGTCTGTAGCCGTAGATTATTCATTGAAAATGGATATGGATACGCTTACATATTATCTGGACATGAATGTGACTTACAAAGGTAAGAAATATGACATGGGTGATATGTATTATTCAATGACAGACGGTGTTTTTGTTTCTGGCAATACAATTTGGGGCACATATGAGTTAACCAAGGATATGATGGGTACTGATGAAAAAAGCTACCTGTCAGATGGAAATTTTGCAAAGGAATTAAAAACAGCTTTAGACCAAAGCAAGTACATTTGCTTAATTTCTATGGACGAATTGGGTCTGACAGAAGAAGAAATGAAAGAGATCGTTCCCGAGGGCGGCTTTGGTAATTTGTACACTTCTGCGATAGAATTTTACAAAAATGCCTTCTCAGGCTTTACTACCAATATGGTTAGTCAAGTTTCAGGCGGATATAAAATTCAGGCAGGCGGACAGGAAGTTGCAAAATTATTTGTGAACTTATTAGACTATATTGGTAATAACCCCGATACAGTTTTAGCTGCAACAACAACCTATATGATGGATGTTATGAAGACTATGAATTCTTCTGAAGAGGAAATGGCTGCATTTAAAGCTGAAATGGATGCGGCGAAGGCAGATACAGCTTCCATTAAGGCAGCAACCGATGAGATGAAGACGATGCTGCAGCAATCGATTGCAGAACCTTCGGTATCCAAGGTATTGGATAGCTTTGCGTATGAAGCAACTGTTACAAAATCAGGCGCAGGACTGAATACCAAAGAAGCATACAGCATTACCAATGGCAGCAAGAGCGTTTTGAAGGTAACAAGCAATGGTACCGTAAAAGCAGGCAGTGGTAAGGTTGTTGTACCTGCAACAAGCACAAGCACTGCTGATTTTGAAGCAAAAATGTCAGCTTTGACGGAGAAATATAACCCTGTTACCGCAGTCACCGTTCTTTGGGGCTGGGAAGGCGATTCTGAAGCAATGTTGACAAAAGAAAGAGCAGAAGAATCTTTCTTATCTCAAGACGGCGATATTGACTTTGCAGAGTATGTGGTAGCAGACGGTCGTGTGTATCTGCCTTTGCGTGTAATTTGCGAAGCAATGGGCGAAACCGTTGAATGGAACAATGCAGAAAAGGTAGCTTACATCGTTCATGCAGATGGCAAGACAGCCATGAAGGGCATTATTCAAGATGGCACATCCTTTGTCAGCGTGCGTGATTTTGAAAAATTAGGCTATACTGTTGAATATCAGACAGTAGACGACTTAAAGCAAGTGACAGTAACGAAATAAAAACGGAATAAAGATAAATAAATAAAGTAAAGAGGGCGTCGATTAAGTTGTAAACAACTTGAGCGATGCCCTCTTTATGTATAACGCTTTGTGCGGCGATTCTATGGGGTCAACTGCAAGGTGTATGATATGCAGGCGATGGCAAGCAGAGAATCACGCAAAAAGACTAATCAGAACTGGGGAAAGGCTGATCCATTCATCATGCACATCTAATCGGTAAACTTTCCACTTGGGTGCATCAAAAAGCCTCGCAATAGCACTGCTATTCCCGCACTTTTTTCCTCCCCAATCGAAAAATCTCCGCAACCATCTGCACACCCTCCATTAAATCAGCGATTCACCAGTATTGTTATTGAATGCTTCTATTCCCTGTTTCATATTTTCCCACAAAGAATAGGGGATTGCCAAATTTCCTCGACCTGTTCCCAAGCTGATCAGAGGCTTGTTTTCTCCATGAAAATCACTGCCGCCAGAAGGGTAAAGATCATGTTTTTTTGCTAATTTCATCATGTTTTTCCTTTGGGAAGGGCTGTAGGCTGAGTAAAAGCACTCAATGCCGTCTAGTCCCAAGGATACCAATTCTTCGCAGAGTAAATCCAATTGATCTTGGGCGAGATGATAAAGGGTAGGATGGGCGAGGATGCTGATGCCTCCTGCCGCATGGATTGTTTGAATGCATTGGGCGGGTGTAAGTAGGATTTTAGGGACATAGCCGGGGAGTCCCTGCGAAAGATACTTTGAAAATGCCTCGTCACGTGTGCGGATATATCCCTTTTTTAAAAGGACATTGGCGAAGTGGGCACGGGTGATAATTTCACCTCCGGCATTTTGGAGCAACTCTTCTATGGTTAAAGGCAGACCGATTGCAGTTAATTGAGCCGCCATTTTTATGTTTCTACTGTGCCGACTTTGTTGCATAATTTGCGTTTGCGCTGCCCAAATTGCTGCATTGGGATTGAAGCCCAAACCGACAATATGCAGCTCGGGTTGGTGGAAGCTCTGGCATTGGGCAGCAAGCTCGATTCCGGGTATGGTTTCTATGCCATGCTTTGCGCCTGCCATAAGGAACTGCGCCAAGCCTTCTATGGTATCATGGTCTGTTAAAGCAACTGCGCCAAGCCCCTGTTGTTTTGCCAGCAAAACAATACCCTCGGGTGAAAAGGTGCCATCGGAGCAATAAGAGTGGGTATGCAAGTCAATGAAACTATTTTTTTCCATATTCCTTTCCTCCTTTGCAGTTTAGTATACCATAAAAAGGCGGATTATTATTGAAAGAAAATATAATTTAACTAATTTATGGAAACTATGTGTTTTTTCGGCTGTAGCAAGTGAGCAAATAATTGTTTATAACGTCGGCTATGCGTAAAACCATTTGGACTTTCAAAAAACGTCTTGCGAAGTTTCAAGGATATGGAATGGATTTTGAAGATTGTATCATATTTCTTTGGGTTTTTCCATAAAATAAACCAAAGCAAAACGGGAGAGGATATTTTTTGGAAAAGAAAAAGAAGGAAAAAAAGAAAAAAATACAGAAAAAACGAGAAAGCATGGAAAGGCAGGATGGCCAAGGCTGGATTTGCATGGTCAAAGGTATGGCTATCGCATATGCGATTACCTGTATTTTCTTTATTGCATACGGGATTATTCTTACATACACAAATATTTCCGAACAAAGCCTGCCCTTGGTTGCACTGGTTTGCGCTGCGATTTCTTCGGCGGTGGCAGGGTATGATTGGGCAAGATGTCGCAAAAAAAAGGGGCTGTTGATGGGATTGGCAGCAGGGCTGATTTATACAGGCATTCTCTTTCTAGTGACCGCATTGGCAAGCGATGCCTTTGAGGTGGGAATGTCTAAGGTTATGACGTTGATTGTGGCACTTGCAGGTGGCGGTGTTGGCGGTATTTTGGGTGTTAATGGGAAAAAATAAAAAAATACTTGAAAAATCTCCATAGTGTGTTATACTAACTGCTATGAGAGGTTTCCTTTCCCATTTATATACAAATTTTGGGGAACCCTTCAAGCAATATAATGGCAAAATAGGCTGGTTTCTCCTTTTTTGAATAAAGGAGAGCCGCCTTTCTTTTGTGCAAAAGCACTGAGGCACAATGATTTCAGGAGGGCTCAAAATGAAAACAAAGGGAAGATTAATGCTACTGCTAATGCTTATCATAGCATTGGGGTTAAGCGCATTAACCTATTATGGGATTGGTGAGGACAAGCGGTTCAGCGTCAATGATATCAAACAAGGCTTAGATTTAAGCGGCGGCGTTGATATTGTGTATCAGGCTGACAAGGAAGATGTTACGGATGAAGAGATGGCAGCGGCGATTTCTTTGCTGCAAGGTCGTTTGGATTGGAAAGGTTGGACAGAAGCGGAAGCGGCAAAGGAAGGTACCAATCGCATCCGTGTGCAGATTCCCGGTGTGGAGGATGCAGAGGAGGCAATACAGGAAATCGGGCAGACGGCTCAGCTCGTTTTTGCAGATGAGGATGGAAATGTATTGCTGACTGGTGACATGGTAAAAAATGCAACAAAGCAAGTTGGTGCAACCTCGAATAACGGGGCTTCTGAACCCTATGTTTCGTTGGAGTTTAACGCTGAAGGCAAGGAAAAATTTGCTGCGGCAACACAAGAAAATCTTGGAAAGAAAATCATGATTGTTATGGATGATTCGGTGATTAGCGCACCTACCGTTCAGACGGCAATTACTGACGGAAAGGCTATTATTACGGGGAGCTTTACTGGAGAAAGTGCAGAAAATCTAGCGGCATTGATTCGTGCTGGTTCGCTGCCATTCAACTTAAATGTAATTCAAATGAAAAATGTTGGTGCAAGATTGGGTGCGGATGCGCTTTCCACAGGTATTATGGCCGGATTGATAGGCATTGCGCTGGTGCTTTTGTACATGATTTTCACTTATAGGCTGTTAGGATTTGCGGCCGATTGGGCTTTAATCATTTATATTGCCTTGGATTTACTGATATTAAGCTTGTTCCATTTAACGCTGACATTGCCGGGTATCGCCGGAATCATTCTTTCCATTGGTATGGCGGTGGATGCAAACGTTGTAATCTTTGAGCGTATCAAGGAAGAGCTGATCATTGGAAAGACACTGCGTTCTGCGGTGAAAATAGGGTTTGCAAGGGCGTTACCCGCTATTGTTGATGGGAATGTAACGACGTTGATTGCTGCAGGTGTTTTGTTCTTCCTGGGCTCAGGTACGATAAAAGGCTTTGCAACCACGCTGACAATCGGTATTATCCTTTCTATGTTCACAGCCTTGGCTGTGACAAGGGTACTTGTAAACAGCATGATTAAAGCAGGATTTAACAACCCCAAAAACTATGGATTCCGTGTAAAGTGAGGAGGCGGCAAAAATGAAAATAATTGAAAACAGAAAGAAATTTTTTGCCCTTTCTTTAGTCATGATTCTCATTGGCTTTGCAGCAATGTTTTATCAAGGCAGTAAGGGTAATGGAATGTTGAATTGGGATGTCGAATTTACCGGTGGTACTGCCATGGAAATTGATATGGGCGAAGCTTATGATCATGATAAATTGAGCGAAGTCATATTTAACATTACAGGGCAGAAAAGTCCTCAGATTCAGGACGTTATCGGAACAAATGAAGTGGCGGTAAAAATACAGTCGATTGACAGCGAAACAAGGGGGAAATTGGAAGATGCCATTAAGGCGGCATTCCCTTTATCGGATGTAAAAGAATCTTCAGATGTAAGCGGTACCGTAAGTTCGGAGATGCAGAAGGCGGCAATGAAAGCAACATTCCTTGCTTGTGTCGCAATGTTAATCTACATTTCCATTCGGTTTAAAGATATTAGGGCGGGCGGCAGCGCAATTATTGCTTTATTGCACGATGTACTGTTTGTAATAGCGACATATGCTATTTTCCGCATTCCTGTTAATAATACGTTTATTGCAGTAATCTTAACCATTCTAGGGTATTCGGTGAATGCAACCATTGTAATTTTTGACCGTATCCGTGAAAATCACGATAGATTTAAACCTCGTGAAACTGCAGAAAAAATCAATAAAAGCATTGCGCAAACGCTGGCAAGATCCATCAATACTTCTGTTACCACGCTTCTTGCTGTAGGTGCAGTTTATGTATTCGGTGTTCAATCTATTAAAGAATTTGCACTGCCTATGATGGTAGGCATCGTGGTGGGGGCATATTCCTCGGTTTGTATTTCCGGCTCCGTCTGGTTTACATTATTGCCCACAAAAGAGAAATAACTTGGAGCAGCAGGGAGATAGTCCTTGCTGCTTTTTTATTTTCTGAAGTAAAAGTAAAAAGTGGCTTCTTGTTCCATTTCTTTTCTCATAAAATCGGAGAACCTTGAAGCCTCTGGCTTCTCGGTCTTTTGCTCCGCAAAGGGGCAGTCACAGAGAAATCTAGCAAGCTACGCTTACGAGTTTCTCTGTTTTTTGCCCACTTTCTTTTCTCATAAAATCGGAGAACCTTGAAGCCTTTCGCTTCTCGGTCTTTTGCTCCGCAAAGGGGCAGTCACAGAGAAATCTTGCAAGCTACGCTTGCGAGTTTCTCTGTTTTTTGCCCACTTTCTTTTCTCATAAAATCGGAGAACCTTGAAGCCTCTGGCTTCTCGGTCTTTTGCTCCGCAAAGGGGCAGTCACAGAGAAATCTGGCAAGCTACCCTTGCGATATTCTCTGTTTGTTGCCCACTTTCTCCGCTTTTATGATATAATTGTCAAGTTAAAGGAGTGTTTGAGATGAAGCGGTGGCTGCTGAAAAGATCGAAAATAGATGCGTCTATTATGGCTGAAGAACTGGGGATTAAGGAGCCTATTGCCTGCGTTCTGGCAAACAGGGGGCTTGCGGAGCGTCAGCAGGCAAGAAAATTTATATATGGAACGATTGAAGATTTAAGGAATCCTTTTTTGATGAAGGATATGGCTTTAGGGATAGAATTGATTGCGCAAGCGATTAGAGAAAATAAAAAAATTGCTGTCTACGGTGATTACGATGTGGATGGCGTTATGAGTACCACAATTCTTTATCGAACTATTTTAAGATGCGGCGGAGATGCGCTTTATTACGTGCCTCACAGACAGAAGGAGGGCTATGGTCTGAACATGGAGGCCATAGAGCAGTTGGCGAAAGATGGCGTCGAGGTGCTTTTTACCTGCGATAACGGCATAGCCGCTTTGGAGGAAACGAAAAAAGCAAAAGAGTTGGGGATGACAGTTGTTATTTTAGACCATCACGAGCCAGGATTTTTGAATGATGAGGGGACTGAAACAGATGTACTCCCTCTTGCAGATGCAGTGATTGATCCGAAACAAAGAGAATGTGGCTATCCGTTTTCTATGCTTTGCGCAGGGGGAATTGCCTATAAGTTTGCCTTGGAATTATTGTGTGCCTTTGCAATCAAGGAGGAAGCATTGGAAAAGGAATTTTTATGCTTTGGTGCCATTGCAACGGTTTGCGATATTGTGGATTTATTAGATGAAAATAGGATTTTGGTTCGATGTGGGCTTAGTGAAATTTCAAAAACGACGAATGTCGGCTTACGGGTTTTGTTGGAAGAAACAGGAATGATTGACAAGCCTATCACCGAATACCATTTGGGATTTATCATAGGGCCGTGCATCAATGCCACAGGGCGGTTGGAAAGCGGCAGAAAAGCGGTTGAATTGTTTTGTCAAGAGGAGGAAGGGCAAGCAAGGGAGATTGCAAAAACACTGATTGCGTTAAACGAAGAACGCAAAAGCCTTACAGCCAAGGCGGCTGAGCGTGCAATTGTATACATCGAGCAGGAAAATTTATTGGGAGAAAAGGTTCTGGTTTTATATGACGAGGAAACCCATGAAAGCATTGCAGGAATTGTTGCAGGCAGGCTAAAAGAGCGGTTTTGTCGCCCCGTGATTTTGATTACTGCTGCCCATGAGGGGGCGAAAGGCTCAGGAAGGAGCATTGAAGGGTATCATTTATTTCAGGCCCTTTTCCATTGCAAAGAGCTGTTTACCCGTTTTGGGGGGCACGCCATGGCGGCGGGGCTATCCTTGTCAATAGAGAATATTCCTTTATTACGCAAAAAGCTGAACGATTCTTGTCAGCTAACCAAGGAACAATTGACGCCTGCTTTGCGCTTAGACAAGCAACTGAAATTTTCGGAAATTGACTTGGAACTGGCAAGGGAAATCAAAGCGTTAGCACCCTTTGGAAAAGAAAATCCTTCTCCTTTATTTGCCTCCAAGAATATTCGGGTGGACAGAATGGATTTAATTGGCAAAAACAAGGATATACTTCGGATGACATTGGCTGAGAAAAAAAACGGGATACGACTTGCCGCCATATCTTTTGACGGATACGAAGAAATGCTGAATTTATTAAAAGAATTGTATCCGAAAGAAGAATGTGATAAAATGATGAACGGTGGGCAGATAGCCCAACAATTTGACTTTGCTTACAGCATTGAAATCAATACATATAACGGGAGAAGTTCCGTGCAATTAATGATAAAAGACTTTAGGATTTCCAAATAAGGAGGAGCAGTAAATGGAATTAAAGGATAAAATCAGAGCAATCCCTGATTACCCCGAAAAAGGTGTTATGTTTCGGGATATTACCACCTTGCTAAAGGATGCGGAGGGCTTAGTAGAAGCGGTAGAACGGATGCAGAAGAATCTGGAAGGGTTGGAATTTGACTTGGTTTTAGGCCCTGAATCCAGAGGCTTCATTTTCGGTATGCCAATTGCATATAACTTAAAAAAAGGTTTTATCCCTATCCGAAAAAAAGGCAAGCTCCCCTCTGAGGTGGTCAGCAGGGAGTATTCCTTGGAATACGGTACTGCTGTGATTGAAATGCACAAGGATGCGGTGTGTCCAGGTCAAAAGGTTGTCATTGTGGATGACTTATTGGCAACAGGGGGAACAGCCAAGGCAATTGTGGATATGGTTGAAAGCGTTGGTGCTGAAGTGGTTTCTTTGAATTTCCTGATAGAGTTGGATTTCTTAAAAGGCAGAGAAGTGTTGAAGGGCTACAAAGTGGAAACGGCAATACATTACTAAGATAAAGCGCATGGGTGTGATCCGAAATTTTACGGAGGACACTTTTCATAGAAAAAAAGGCTGATATTATTTCAATATCAGCCTTTTTTGATGCGTTAGCTCTAAAGAAAGAGGAATGAACAAGGTTGTCATTCTTTCGGATTTATCTGAAAATTAAGACTGTTTATTCTGATTTGTAGTGTCCTTTAAAACCATTTTTACTGTGTTTTTTAAACGGTCAAACATTTTTTCAAGAAACGAATTCCATGTCTAAAACATGGGCCGAAATAGGCAAAACGATAAAGTGTTTTTTATGAAGGATCTGAACTTTCAAGGTATCATTCAGTTGCATTTTTTTGAATTCCTTGCTATTTACTTGGATATTTGCTAAGATGAAAAAAGAATAGCTATATGAAATAAAAGATGTGAAGGGAATTAAGATTGCCGAAGCTTTACATGGAAAGGGATTTACGAGGCAATATACAAAAGAGCTTGCTGATTACAAAGGAGAAAATTATGTTTGGTCAATTTTTTGTTTTATTTGCTTTAATGGCAGTTGGGTATCTTTGCAGCAGGAAACACTTTTTGAATGATGAAATGACAGTTGGTGTTGGAAACATTGTATTGTTTTTCACAATTCCTGCACTGTTGTTTTCAAGCTTGGCAAATATCAAGGTTGAGCGGGATATGTTGACAAATTTTGGCGTAATGGTGGGGCTGCAATTTATCAGTATGCTGATTTTTGGACGTATTCTTCGTCTGTATTATCGTTTTCGCCACTTTGAGGAAGCGCAGCTTGATATGCTTGAGGTTACGGCGGCATCTGTAAATAACGCATTTATCGGTTTTCCCATTGCGCTCATGTTTTTCGGAGAAGAAGCTGTTGTATATATGTCTGCCAGTGTTTTGGGGTTGAATTTGTATGTTTGGAGCATTGGTTTGTACATCATAAAAGGAATCAAGGGAGAAAGCGCAGCAACAATGCTTCGCACCTTAATCAAGGGAGCCATCAATCCGAATATTTCTTCTATTTTACTGGGATTGCTTGCATCGGTGATTGGACTTATGGCCTATGTGCCTGATTTTGTTCAAGAATTCATCAACTCGCTGGGCAGGATTTCAACGCCGCTTTCTTTAATTTACATAGGGGCTTTAACAGGAAATAGCGGTATCAAATATTTGCTGAGGGATCGGAAAGCACTGGAAGCCAGCTTGATAAAAATGATGATTATGCCCATTTTGGCGTTTGCTTTTATTTATTTCATTCCCGTGCAGCCCATGGTGAAATGCGTTTATTTTTTATCATTGGCTCTGCCTTCCGCCGCCATAGTTCCAATGATTGTAGGACGTTACGGCGTGGGCGTAGAAGAATCCTCAAAAATGGTTATGCTGACAACTGTTTTTTCGATGGCAACGCTGCCTGTTTGTATTGCAATAAGCCATATCTGGATGTAGTTTTCCTTAGGGAAACGCAGATTCATTTCGTGTGCACATCTAACTGCTTGGTAAAATTTCCCCTTGGATGGCGTCAAAAAGCCACGTAATTGCAATGGGATTAATGTGTTTTTTTCTTGCCAATCGAAAAATTTCCCCGACTATCTGCACACCACCATGAAATCAGCACTTCCTTAGGAAATATGGAAATATTGAGAAAAATGATAAAAATGCTTGCACACTTTTTTGAAACATGGTATAATTCTGAATTGTGATTACGGATGGTCCAATGATGTATCAATGGGATGACATTAAGAACATCTTTGAAGGAAGGAGGAAACAAAATGGATATTATTAGAGAACTGGAAAAAGAACAGCTCAAAAGCGAAATAACTCCTTTTAACGTTGGTGATACAATTCGCGTTTATGCGAAAGTAGTCGAAGGCACCAGAGAAAGATTGCAGATGTTTGAAGGCGTTGTCCTTAAAAGACAGGGCGGCAGCATCAGAGAAACTTTTACAGTAAGACGTATTGCTTCTGGCGTTGGCGTGGAAAGAACATGGCCTTTGCACTCCCCCAGAATTGACCATATCGAGGTTGTAAGACGCGGTATTGTTAGACGTGCGAAACTTTTCTACTTGAGAGATAAGATTGGTAAAGCTGCAAAAGTTAAAGAAGTAATGAGATAAAAAAGTAACCTCGGTGGGATTGTTTCATCGAGGTTTTTTTCGTAAGCGGCAAAGAGCTTTGCCTTTTACGAAAAAAAAAGTTGCTTAACAGGAGCTTCAAAAGCCAAAAGGTAGCTTTGGATTCTTTGGTTAAAGATAGACAGGAGGAAGATGGAAATGGAACAAATGCAGGAGCAAAGCGTGGATGAAGCAAGTCAAAGAGAAGCCAAAATAAAGAAAAAAGGTTTTCCTGTTTGGTTGCAGCTGCTTTTTTTGTTGGTTCTAGTTTTTGCACTTCGCACCTTTGTATTAGGTACGGTTTATGTAAAAGGATCTTCTATGGAGCCGAATTTTCACCATGGAGATTTGGTTTTTATCAATAAATTGGCAACATCCATCGGCACGCCCAAGCAGGGGGACATTGTGATTTGCCAGCTGCATTCTGATGAGCAAAGAGAGAAGATTATTAAACGTGTCATTGGCTTGCCTGGTGATGTGATTGATATTGTTTGGAATGGAGATAGTGAAAATGTTGAATACTATCTTTATATTAACGATGAATTGATAGAGGAGCCTTATCTGGAAGAGCCCATCATGACAAAAGGAGAGATAGAATATCCTTTTACAGTGCCGGAAGGAAGCTATTTTGTAATGGGAGATAACCGAAACGCCAGCTCTGACAGCCGTAGAACTTCTATTGGCGCAATCGAAAAAAAGGATTTGGTCGGGAAGGTTGTTTTCCGCTTATTCCCTTTTGATGGCTTCGGCTTTATTTCTTAAAGGAAGGAATAAAAAATTATGAATATACAATGGTACCCGGGCCATATGACCAAAACACGTCGTATGATGCAAGAAACCATTTCACTGGTGGATATTGTTATTGAATTGGTGGATGCACGTATCCCATACAGCAGTAAAAATCCCGATTTGGATACATTGGCAAAGAACAAGCACCGCATTATCCTGCTGAATAAAGCTGACTTGGCGGATGAAAGAGCGACTGGAATATGGACAGATTATTTTGAACAAAAAGGTTTTCGTGTTATTCAAATGAATGCATTAAAGGGAACGGGAATGAATGAAGTCACTGAGGCCGCAAGAAGCCTGATGAAAGAGAAGATTGAAAAGCTGAAAGCAAGAGGGCGTATTAATGTGCCCATACGCAGTATGATTGTAGGTATCCCGAATGTTGGAAAATCAACCTTCATCAACAAATATGTTGGGAAAGCTATGACAAAAACGGGCGACAAACCCGGCGTAACACGTGGAAAACAGTGGATTAAGGTGAAAAAAGACTTTGAGCTTTTGGACACGCCAGGTATTTTATGGCCCAAATTTGAGGACCAAGAGGTTGGCTTGAAGCTTGCCTTTACGGGCGCAATCAATGATGACATTTTGGATGCGGAAACACTGGCCATTTCTTTTATTGACCATATCTTGGTTCGTAATGCCGAGTCTATCAAAAGGCGTTACCAAATTGCTTTTGATACCCCCGAAGAGCCCCATGTGGTGTTAAGGCTGATTGCAGAGGCAAGGGGATTTAAGCTAAGGGGCGCAGAGCCTGATTTGGAGCGGACTGCAAAAATTTTAATCGACGAATTCAGAGGCGGAAAATTGGGACGCATCACCTTGGAATTGCCGCAGGATATTGATGAAATGTTGGTGGCAAAGGTGGAAAAGCAAAAAGTGAAAGCAGCGGAAGATAGAGTACGCAAGCAGAATTACAAAAATAAATAAAAATCCCCTGAGAAAAACGTTCTTTCGTTTATCTCAGGGGCCTTTTTATTTCTGATTCAGCAAATCAATAATATTTTGGATGACTTGTGCCGTAAAGCCCCAAATGGTATGCCCCTTATATTCATAGAAGAGCTCGGGAACACGGCATTTGCTAAAAGGATACTCCGTTCCACCTTCAATGAGGTGATAAGGAAAGGTTTCGAGGGTAACGGATTCCCAAACCATATCATGAATTTCGGGTGGGGTTTCCATAAAAAAAGCAATCGGAACGGTAAAAATCTGCGAAACCTCCTCAGAATTGGGAAAGGAGGCACGCAAAACATCGTAGCATACATAGCCCAAAAAAGGCTGTATGACACCACGATAAATGGTGAGCATATAATCACTTTTCCCCAAAACAGAAATCTCTCCTTGGGGAATGCCCAATTCTTCTTCGGTTTCCCGCAGGGCTGTTTGCTCCAAGCTTTCCCCCATCTCATGTTGTCCGCCCGGAAAGCAGATGTCGCCGGGTTGACGAACGCCTGGGGAGCGTTTATTTAAAACAAAGCACAGCTCGCCGTTTTTTTCGGTGAGGAGAGCTAAAATCGCATAACGGCGCAGTTTAAAGATTGGTTCCGCCTTATGTTCTTTAAAAACGTGAGAGATTGCTTGAAGATTCAATTTACTTTGAGCCATAGAGTCAGTCCTTTCTTAATTTAATATATGATGCGGCTTTTCGCCGTCTTTGATCCTCAATTTCAGCATAGTGTTTTTTGGTAGTATTAACATCGGCGTGACCCAAGGTATCTGCTACTAAGTAAATATCTCCTGTTTCCTGATAAAGATTGGTACCAAAGGTACTACGCAGCTTATGGGGAGAGATTTTTTTCACAGTAACACCAAAAGCATATTTTTTAACCAAATTTTGCACGGCACGGACGGTAATACGTTTTCCTTGGGAAGAAAGAAAAAGCGCATCCTCGCCCTCTTCTTTTGTAATCGTGTGCTGACGTTCCTCCAAATAATCCTGTAAAGCTTCTTGCACTTCTTCTCCGAAGTATAAAAATACTTCATTTCCACCTTTGCGTATAATTTTGATTGCATTGTTTTTAAAGTCAATATCCTTTATATTTATGCCGACGCATTCGGAAACACGCATTCCTGTGCCAAGAAGCAGCGTTGTTATGGCTAAATCTCTTTTTTTTGCTCGTTCATGAATCATTTTTTGACGGTCGGTTAAGTTTCCGCCTGATTCGACGGCATCCAAAAAATCAGCCATTTCATTTACGTCTAGGCGAACAATTTGCTTATCATGAATTTTGGGGGTTTCCACAATTGTTGCGGGGTTTGCGAGAACCTTTTTTTTCTTATAAAAAAATTTATACATCGAACGGATTGCCGCCAGCTTGCGAGATTTGCCTTTTTCATCATTATGCAGTTCGGTACCGTTTTCGGGGTGCTCATAATCAGACCTAATATAATAGGTAAGGTATTCCATAAAGCAATCAATATCGTCTGCGGTAATTTCGTTCAAATGTTCTACGGCAAGACTTAAAGGCGCAATGCCACCTAGGGTTCGATGTTCTTCAAAAAGATAGCGAAAGAAGATTCGTAAATCATAAGCATAGCCAAGCCTTGTTTTTGTGGAGGTTGTTTGTGCAATTCCTCGAAAAAAACCCGCAAGAAAGGGCGGGAGCTCCTTTTGGATTTCCCGAAGCCTGAGGGTTTCTTGATTTTTTAAATTTTCGTGATATGTTGACATGAACTATATCTCTCCATTCCAGCCTTTTAAATTGGAACGCTTGATGGCACCGAATACTTTTTCCTGTAGGTTATCATAATTTTTTGACAGCTCTGCCAAAAGCTCCTTTGTTTCCTGTCGCTTTGTATTCCCATCGACAAGGCAGGGGTTTTTTACGATATTGATTTCGTTTTTGACAACAAAGCTTTTTGCTTCCCGTTCGGGCACATACATTAAGGGACGGATGGAATAGAGCTTTTTTCTGTCCAAATAGCTTACGGGAGCAAAGCAGTTGATTCTACCTTCGTAAAATAAAGACATGAAAAAGGTTTCGACAACATCATCCTTATTATGCCCCAAGGCTACCTTATTACAGCCTAGCTTTTCTGCGGCATCGTTTAAAGCACCCTTACGCATTTTTGCACAAAGGGAGCAAGGATTGGGTTCTTTTCTTTCATGGAAAACAATCTGCCCAATATCAGTATGAACAACAGTATAGTTTACGCCAATTTTGTCGCATAAAGCTTGAATATCATCATACGTTGCGCCGGGAAGCCCCAGAGAAACGGTAATTGCCTCGATTTCAAAATGCTTGGGATAAAACCGCTGTAAATTTTTCAATGCCAAAAGCAGACAAAGGCTGTCTTTGCCGCCGGAAACACCGATGGCGATTTTGTCGCCTTCTTCAATCATATTGTAATCATCTACGGCACGACGCACGTAGCTAAGTAATTTTTGCAGCTTCATAAAGTGATTCTCCTTTGCAATTTCTAGTTAAACGTTATTATATCATAAAAGCGGAGAAAGTGGACAAAAAACATAGAAAACGGGTAGGAAAGCTTATACGGATAATCAAAGCTTTTGGTCTTGCTTTTATAGTAAGGTAAGTTTGTAAATAGCAGGGGAACATGGGTGGAAAAATTGGATGTATTTATTTTTTGTATCGAAAACGGAAGAAAAATGAAATGAATACTGTTTTTTTTAGAGGAAAAAGACTATAATGTTCATATAAAAAGAAAAGGGGAGCACGTATGAAACGTTGGTTAGTAGGTATTTTGGTCGCAGTTATGTGTTTGGGGGCAGGATGTGGAAACAAAACGGAAGAACAGTTGCAGGTAGAAGCTCCTAAAACTGCTGAGGAAATCAAGCAGAAAACAATACAGGAAATGATTGGTGCTATGAGCACGGAAGAAAAAGTTGGTCAGCTGCTGATGGCTGATTTCAGAAATAATGCAGATGGAAGCGGAATGACGGTTTTGAGCGAGGAAGCTGCGGAAAAAATCAAGCAATACCATCTGGGAGGCACGATTTTGTTTGCGGAAAATATTGATACGCTTGAACAGACACAGAAGTTGACGCAGGATTTGCAAAGTGCTGCCGAAATTCCTTTGTTCATCGGGATTGATGAGGAGGGCGGCTTGGTTTCTCGTTTGAAAAAAAGCAATATTCCCCATGAAACAATGCTATCTCCTGGGGAAATGACGGAGCCTGCACAGGCTGAGGCGGCAGGGCAATCCATTGGAGAAACCTTAGCCTCAATGGGGGTTAATGTGGATTTTGCTCCTGTTGCGGATGTGAATACAAACCCCGACAACCCTGTCATTGGGATTCGCTCTTATTCGGATGAACCTGAAAAAGCGGCGGATATGGTTTGTGCTTTTATCAAAGGCTTGCAGGGGACAGGCGTCAGTGCCACGGTAAAGCACTTCCCCGGGCATGGGGATACTGCGGCAGACAGCCATAAAGGAGAGGTATTTGTTTCCCATGATTTGGAAAGACTAAAAGCAGTGGAATTTATACCATTTGCTAAAGCCATTGACGAGGGCGTTGATTTGGTCATGGTTGGGCATATTAAAACCCTGAATGCAACCTCCGATGGGTTGCCGGCTACGCTTTCTGCCCAAGCCATTGCATTTTTGCGAGGGGGCTTAAAGTATGATGGGGTAGCCATTACGGATGCAATGAATATGCAGGCGATTACGGAGTATTACGGTGTGGGTGAATCCGCAGTGATGTCTGTTTCGGCGGGGATAGATATTGTGTTAATGCCGGCGGATTTAGGGGAGGCATTTCAAGCTTTGCTGGATGCCGTTAAAGAAGGACGCATTTCACAAGAACGGTTGGAGGAAAGCCTTTGGAGAATATTAAGCTTGAAGTATGACAAGGGCTTCTTATGAAATAGCAGAATTTTCTTGAAAATATAGGTGCAAGAAGTTATAATCAAGTTTACAGGTTTTTTAGACATACAATAACAAAATAGGACATAAATATATAAAATAAAAGCGGGGAGGTGATGGACATGGCAACAGCAGATCAATTGTTTCAAGAGCTACTGGAACGGATTAAGCTATATCATCCGGCTAAGGATTACAGTATGTTGGAGAAGGCGTATGAACTGGCAGCGGATGCCCATAAGGAACAAAAGAGAAAGTCGGGCGAGCCATATGTAATCCATCCCGTAAAAGTTGCATATATTTTGGCGGAGCTGGAATTGGACATGGAATCCATTGTTGCGGGGATTCTCCATGATGTTATTGAGGATACCAATTACAGCCACGAAGATATTGCTAAATTATTCAGTGAAGAAATTGCAGCACTGGTTGACGGCGTTACAAAACTGGGTAAGATTTCCTATTCGACCAAAGAAGAAATTCAAGCGGAAAATTACCGCAAAATGTTTCTTGCAATGGCAAAGGATATTCGTGTTATTTTAATTAAGCTGGCGGACAGGCTGCACAATATGCGTACGCTGAATTATATGACGCCTGAAAAGCAGCATGAAAAAGCACAGGAAACCTTGGATATTTATGCGCCGTTGGCACATAGGCTGGGTATTTCCAAAATCAGAACGGAAATGGAAGACCTTTGCTTTAAGTATTTGAACCCTGAAGCATATTTTGATATGGCGGCAAAGATTGAGAAAAAGCGTGTGGAGCGAGAAGCTTTTGTTCAGGATATTGTGGCTGAAGTAAAGGGAAAAATGGACGAAGCTGGAATTGCGGGCAAAATTGAAGGCAGAAGCAAGCATTTTTTCAGTATCTATAAAAAAATGGTCAACCAGAATAAGACACTGGATCAAATTTACGACTTGTTTGCAGTTCGGGCGATTGTTGACAGCATTAAGGATTGTTATGCGGTTTTGGGGATTGTACATACCATGTATACCCCTATGCTGGGCAGGTTTAAGGATTATATTGCCATGCCTAAGCCCAATATGTATCAGTCTTTGCATAATACGCTGATTGGGCCTGGTGGACAGCCTTTTGAAATCCAGATTCGTACTTGGGATATGCACCGTACCAGTGAATATGGTATTGCTGCCCATTGGAAATATAAAGAGGGTAAGACCGGAGATGCCAGCGATAAAACTGAGGAAGAGAAGCTGGTGTGGCTGCGTCAGATTTTAGAATGGCAAAGGGATATGTCCGACAACAAGGAGTATTTGGATACCATTAAGCTGGATTTAAACGTATTTACCACGCAAGTTTATGCGTTCACACCGCAAGGGAGAGTGGTACAGCTGCCAAAGGATTCCACGCCGATTGACTTTGCCTATATGATTCATTCTGCGGTTGGCAATAAAATGGTAGGGGCAAGGGTCAACAACAGAATGGTAACGATTGACTACAACATTCAAAATGGCGATATTGTTGAAATCATGACCTCCCAAAACTCAAAAGGCCCAAGTCGGGATTGGCTTTCTTTGGTAAAAAGCTCTCAAGCCAGATCAAAAATCAAGCAATGGTTTAAGAAGGAAGAAAAGGAAGAGAATATTCTTCGTGGAAAAGAAATGCTCCTCGCCGATATGAAGAAAAAGGGCTATCCGTCCACTGATCTTCTGCGTCCGGAATGGATGGAGCTGATCATGGATAAGTATGACTTTAAAAATTGGGATTCCATTATGGCTGCCGTTGGTTATGGCGGAATAAAGGAAGGTCAGCTTGTTAACCGTCTGATTGATGAGTATTTAAAAATAAAACGAAAAACACAGACTGCGGAGGAAATCCTACAGGATTTTGAAAAAACCGTTGACCAGAAGCCGCCGAGTAAGAAGAAAAAAAGCAAAAGTGGCATTGTGGTTGAGGGAATTGGAGATGTGGCGGTGCGCTTTTCTAAGTGTTGCAGCCCGGTTCCCGGGGATGAAATCATTGGTTTTGTAACACGAGGCCGTGGTGTTACCATCCATCGGACAGACTGTATTAATATTATGAATTTAGATGATGAGGAAAGAGGCCGCTTAATCAATGCCGAATGGGATGCCCAGTACACCCATGGTGATATTTTAAGTGCGGCGTATTTGGCAGAAATTCGGGTGATTGCCAACGACAGAACAGGGCTTTTGTTTGAAATCAGCCGCCTTTTGGCGGACGAGGATGTTGCGGTAAAGGGCTTTAATATCCGTACGACAAAAGATATGCTGGCAATCTTTAATATCACACTGGAGATTAGAACCAAGGAACAGCTGGTAAGAATTACGAAGCGTATCAGAGGTGTGAAGGATGTCATTGATATTGAGCGTGTAACAGGATAAAGACAGGAGGAGCTTATGCGTGCGGTATTGCAAAGGGTAACAGAAGCGAGTGTTACGGTGGAGGGTCAGGTGATTGGCGAAATCGGAAAGGGCGTTATGGTGCTTTTCGGTATGCTGGGAACTGATGATGAGAAAACCATGGAATATATGCTGGACAAAGTTGTAAACCTTCGTATTTTTGAGGATGAAAATGGAAAGATGAATCTTTCCTTGTTAGACATTCAGGGGGAACTGCTGATTGTCCCAAACTTCACCTTATATGGCGATGCAAGAAAGGGCAGAAGACCGGGATATTCCGGTGGGGCTGCACCAGAGATAGCGGCAGGGTTGTTTGAAAGGTTATGCGAAAAGGCAAAGGAAATGCCCATTAAAAAGGTTGCAACAGGACAGTTTCAGGCGGACATGAAGGTTGCCTTGGTAAACGACGGCCCAGTTACACTATTGCTGGACAGCGAAAAAACATTTTAAAAGTAAAGGGATTTAAAAATGATACATTATATTCTTCAAGGACATGAACTGCAAAATGATGTACAGACGATAATTCAGGTTTTTTATCCCAATCTTCATTATAATCGTTCGGAGGAGATTGCACCTTTGGGTTTGTCGGTCGTAAGCTGTATGGAAAAAGGCGTTGCTTCAGCAATGCTTTATCGTGATGGCAAGAAAGTAAGCGGCTGGTCTATGGAATATCAGGCGGATGAGGCTTCCCAAAAGGAAGAGAAGCGTCTGGTGAAGCGCACGATTTATCAGGTGTTAAAGGAAGAAACAGGACTACGCCCCCAATGGGGATTGCTGACAGGCGTTCGTCCTGCGAAGATTATCAGCGGACTTTTGGCCGAGGGAAAAAGCGAGGAGCAATGCTTGGATTACCTCATAAAGGATTATCTGGTGATGGAGCATAAGGCAAAGCTGGCACTTATCGTGGCAAAAGCAGAGCAAAAGCTTTTGGGGGGAAACAAACCCAATGACATTAGCCTTTATATCGGCATTCCATTTTGCCCAACCAGATGCTTGTACTGTTCCTTTACGGCATACCCCTTGGCACAATATAAAGACAGGGTGGACGAATATTTGGATGCCATGTTTTTGGAGTTGGAGTTTTTGGCTTCGTATGCAAAGGACTTTGAACTGAAGAATATTTATATTGGAGGAGGAACGCCTACCTCCTTGTCTGAACAGCAATTGGAACGGCTTTTGAACAAGGTGGCTGTCCTTTTTGATACGAAAAATATTGAATATACGGTTGAGGCGGGACGTCCTGATACCATTACAAGGGAAAAGCTGCGACTGATGAAGGAATATGGTGTGAACCGCATTTCCATCAATCCCCAAACCATGAACGAGGAAACACTGAACCGCATTGGAAGAAGGCATTCCGTTGAGGATATTCGCCGTGTTTTTCACGAGGCGAGAGAATTGGGGCATGACAACATCAATATGGACTTGATTTTGGGACTGCCTGGGGAAGAGCCGCAGGATGTGGAGCATACGATGCAGGAAATTTTGGCACTGGCACCAGATAACATTACGGTGCACACCTTGGCGGTCAAAAGAGCTTCCCGTTTGAAGGAAGAGATTGACCAACACACCTTGGCAACGGCGGAGGCTTTGGAAAAAATGCTTGCGACTACGGCGGAATATGCCGAAAAAATGGGCATGGAGCCTTATTATATGTACCGACAGAAAAATATGGTAGGGAATTTTGAAAATATTGGATACTGTCATCCCGGAAAAGAGGGCGCATATAACGTTCAAATCATGGAGGAAAAACAGACGATTTTAGCAGCAGGCGCAGGCGCAACCACAAAAACTGTGGATCCGGATACGGATAAAATCGAGCGTGTTTTTAATGTCAAGAGCGTTGAGGATTATATCACGAGAATTGATGAAATGATTGAACGCAAGAAAAAGGGATTACCTAAAGGAGGATTGTAATGATACAGTTGGTGAAAGGGACAAAGGATATTTTTGCGGCAGAGGTAAACGCTTGGCAGGAAATCGAGAAAAAAATGAGGGATATTTGCCAGACCTTCGGTATCGGTGAAATCAGAACACCGATTATTGAGTTTACAGAGCTTTTTGTGCGTGGCGTTGGCGAAACAACGGATATTGTGCAAAAAGAAATGTATACCTTTACGGATGACGGGGACAGATCCTTAACCTTACGTCCTGAGGGGACGGCAGGCGTTGCCCGTGCATATATTGAGCACGGGATGCATAATCAGGCGCAGCCAACGAAGCTTTACTACATCTCTCCTACCTTCCGCTGTGAAAACACACAGGCAGGGCGTCAGCGTCAGTTTCACCAATTTGGGGTGGAAATGCTGGGTTCCTACAGTCCTGCGCAGGATGCGGAGGCAATTTCAGTGGCGGCAGCGTTGCTTGAGGAAATGGGAATTGAGGGTGTTGAGCTGCGGATGAACAGCTTAGGCTGCCCCGAATGCCGCAGCCGTTACAACAAAACCTTAAGAGAATTTATTGGACAAAATCTGGATAAGCTTTGCCCTACTTGCAAGGAGCGTTTTGACAAAAACCCGCTGCGTGTTTTGGATTGCAAAGAGGAGCACTGTAAGGGGATTATTGAAAATGCACCCTCGGTTTTGGAATGTCTGGATGGGGAATGCAGAGAGCATTTCCAAAAGGTACAGGATATTTTAACTCAAATGGGCATTGCCTTTACCATTGACCCCAAAATTGTACGTGGTTTGGATTATTATACGAGAACGGTTTTTGAATTTGTTTCTGATGGTTTAACCGTTTGCGGCGGCGGTCGTTATGACAACTTGATTGAGGAATGTGGTGGCAAGCCAACAGGTGCGGTTGGGTTTGGTTTGGGCATTGAACGGCTAGTTATGATTTTAGAAAAGCAAAAGGGTGAAATTTCGGAAACTTCTGCAAGAGATGTTTTTGTCGGCTCTATGGGCGAGAAGGGCTTTTTGAAGGCACAAGGTCTGACCTTGGGGTTGAGAAAGGCAGGAATTTCTGCGGATTGCGATACAGTGGAAAGAAGCGTTAAGGCACAAATGAAATATGCAAATAAAATTGGCGCAAAATATTCCCTTGTCATTGGCGACAGCGAGTTGGAAAATGGCACGGTAGAATTGAAAGAGATGGAAACCGGAGAAAAAACAACGGTTGTGATTGCAGAGTTACCCTTTGTTTTGGCAGAAAAATGCAGATAAATTATTTGCTGGTCAAAAATGCCTCTTGCTTTATTGCGGAGGCGTTTTTCTTTAGGGAAACTTCAACAGCATTCGGAAACTTCAACAGCATTCGTTAGGAGGAAAAGGGATTTATCGTTTATGGATGGTTTACCATTTGATGTCCTTGTATTCGGGATGGGAAAGTGATAGTATAGTTTGATAATGAAGGGGTTGCCGCTGGGTTTATTATAGAATTGGCGAATCTCAAGGAGGAAGTAAATTGAAGATCGTAATTGTAGGGGACGGAAAGGTAGGCGGTACCATTGCCAATCAACTTTCCTTAGAAGGACATGATGTTATTGTAATCGATAATAATGCAACAGTATTGGCGCAGTCCGGCAATACAATGGACGTTTTTTGCATCGAAGGAAACGGAGCTACAGCTTCCGTTTTAAAAGATGCCGGAGTGCAGAATGCCGATGTCTTGATTGCCGCAACCTCTGCGGATGAAGTGAATATGCTGTGCTGTTTATTGGGCAAAAAGCTTGGAGCCAAGCATACCATTGCCCGTGTTCGTAATCCTGAATATTTTGCGCAGATGAACCTGATCAAGGAAGAACTGGGGCTGAGTATGGCGGTAAATCCTGAATTGGCGGCCGCAACGGAAATTTCCCGATTGCTTCGCTTTCCCTCAGCAATTAAAATAGAACCCTTTGCCCGTGGAAGGGTTGAGCTGGTTGAGTTAAAAATACCGGAGCATAGCCCCCTGGATGGTATGCCGCTTTGGGCAATTTATAAGGAGTTTCAAGTAAAAATACTGATTTGTGCAGTGCAGCGAGCCGGAGAGGTGATTATCCCCAGCGGTGACTTTGTATTGAAATCTGGAGATAAAATTAATGTTACGGCCTCTCATATTGAAATTTCAAATTTTTTTCGTACCATTGGAATTTTCCGCAGCGGTGTAAAATCTGTTATGATTATTGGCGGCGGCAGGATTGCTTATTATCTGGCAAAGGAGCTAAATGCCATCCATGTTAAAGTGAAAATTATTGAAAGAGATTTAAAACGATGCGAGTATCTTTGTGAGATGCTGCCTGATTCCGTCATCATTCACGGCGACGGTACGGAGAAGGATTTGTTGCACGAAGAAGGCTTGGAGAAAACAGACGCCTTTGTTACTTTAACGGGAATGGACGAGGAAAACATTATTGTGGCGTTATATGCCAAGGAAAAAAAGGTTTCAAAGGTCATTGCAAAGGTAAATAAAATTTCATTTTATGAGATTATGGATAATTTGAATATTGACAGCTTTATTTCTCCTAAAACCATTGCTGCGCAAAACATTGTAAGGTATGTTCGTGCGATGAAAAATTCTATGAGAAGTAATAACGTTGTGACCTTACATACCATGATAAATGATCAGGTTGAGGCTGTGGAATTTAAGGTCAAGGAGGACTCCGCTATTGTTGGAATTCCGCTAAAGAATTTTAAAAGAAGAGATGGGCTAATTGTAGCTTCCATTATTCGGGGCACGCAAATCATTATTCCCAGCGGAAATGATACGATAGAAAAAGGTGATAATGTTGTTGTTGTTACAACAAAAAAACACTTTACCGATTTAAATCAAATTCAAAAATAAAATGGAGAATAATTATGAATTATCATATGATGTCCTATATATTAGGCAATATTTTGCGGGTGGAAGGGTTATTCCTTTGTGCGCCTGCGTTGCTTGCCGTATATTATGGGGAAAAAAAATCTCTTTTTGCTTTCCTTCTTACGATTTGCACAGCAATGATCATTGGTTCAATTCTCGTAAGAGCCGAACCGAAGGACAAAAAAATTTACGGGCGTGAAGGCTTTGTCATTGTGGCACTTGCGTGGATTGTTATGTCTATTTTTGGGGCAATGCCCTTTTATTTCAGTGGTGCCATAGAAGGTGCTGTAAACTGCTTCTTTGAAACAGTATCCGGTTTTACAACAACAGGCGCATCGATACTGAAGGAGATTGAAGCTTTGCCCATGAGTATTTTATTTTGGCGAAGCTTTACCCACTGGATCGGCGGTATGGGGATTTTGGTGTTTATGCTGGCAATTATGCCTGCTGTGGATGAGCGTTCCATGCACTTAATGCGTGCCGAAGCACCGGGGCCTCTTGTAAGCAAGCTGGTGCCAAAGGTAAAATCAACAGCAAAGCTTTTATATGGGATTTATGTAATTTTAACGTTGGCGGAAATTGTTTTGCTATTTTTTGGGGGGATGCCCTTATTTGACAGCATTGTGAATACATTTTCAACGGCAGGAACAGGCGGCTTCGCCATAAAAAACGCAAGCATTGCTACATATGATTATCCCTATTTTGAGTATGTGATTACCATATTCATGTTCTTGTTCAGCGTGAATTTTAATTTATACTATTTACTCTTAATCAAGGATACGAGAAGTGTATTCAAAAATGAGGAATTTAGGTATTTTGCAGGCATTATTTTGCTTTCCATCGGAATTATAACGGTTAATATTTTAAAGCTTTATCCTACGGCAGAGAGTGCTTTTCGGCATTCGGCTTTTCAGGTTTTGTCAATTATCAGTACAACGGGTTTTGTCACCGCAAATTTTGATCTTTGGCCGGAGCTGTCTAAAACACTGCTTATTCTTCTAACAATTGTGGGTGCGTGCGGAGGCTCTACGGGCGGCGGTATTAAGGTTTCCCGTTTGATTATTTTGCTGAAGATGGCGGGGAGAGAAATCCGTCATATCATTCATCCCAGATCGGTAAATATTATTAAATTAGATGGACATCGGGTGGATGAAGAAATTACCCGTGGTGTAACAGGCTTTATTATTGTGTATCTGTTTATTATTTCAGGGTCCTTCTTGTTAATATCAATAAATAATTATGATTTTACGACTTCTATTACTTCTGTTTTAACTTGCTTAGGCAACGTAGGTCCAGGTTTAAGCAAGGTTGGGCCAATTGAGAACTATGGTTTTTTTTCTGATTTTTCTAAATTGGTTCTATGCTTAGATATGCTGTTGGGCAGATTGGAAATTTTTCCGATTATTATGCTGTTTTCACCGGCTGTTTGGCGAAGAAGCTATATGTAAAATTCACGTTCGCAAAATGCAAAAGGCTTTTTTGCAAGGGTTTGTAAGGGGAAGCTTGTGCGAAGAAAACACGGTTTTTTGCGCTGCTAGCTTGACAAAAGATGAAAGCAACTGGGGTTTTTTCAAAGAGGGAAGATTGTCAATACATAAGAAAAAGCAGCCATTAGGCTGCTTTTTCTTATTAAGGGGAGGTGTATGTATCATTTATATCAACAATTAAGGTTAGCGGGCTTTTGAAAAGACAGTATGCTTTTTTTGCGAAAGGCAAGAAACATTTTAATCGGTCAATTGCCTGCAAGCTGTCTTATTATCATTTTGGAAGGGGCCTGCAGCAACTCGGGGAAGAAGCCGCAGGCAGAAGTAAAAGGGGGCGTCCTTTTGACTTCTCCTAAAGTTTACAATAAAAATGTGTATAATTTATGAATGGAAGCTTAAGCAACGCTTAAGGAAGTTTAAGAATATATATAGAAAATCCTTGATTTTATTTTCTTTTTCAGGAAAGCTATGTTTGTATGGTTGTTTTTAACGGTTTATGATATACTGGTGGACAAGCGGAATGAATGCAACAAGAAAGGAAGAGGACAATGTACGAATCTGGAGAAAACAAGAAAAATCCAAACAAAATGGAATTTATTTTTCAGATAGGCATAATTGTCTTTTTAATATTAGGCGCTGTGATAAAACAGGCGTCTTGGCTATTTTGGATATTGGGCATCCTGTGTGCGATTGGCTGGGTGTTTTTTGTACAAAAGAAGCGAAGGAAGGAAGATCAGGACAACTAAGTGATATTGTGCAAAGGGAAGGAACGTGAAACTGGCGAATTCCTTTGACGCAGCACTCTTTTTTGTGATATAATCGGTAGGATTTTAGCGGAGAATGGCTTGCCTTTTGTTGGAAGCCAGATTGGTTTTGTGGCAAAAGGATTGTTTTGCGACAACGCAAAGTTCCGCAATTTAATTTAGATTTTAGGAGGGGAATTCATGTCCGACAGACAAAAGAATATCCGAAATTTTTGTATCGTGGCGCATATTGACCACGGCAAATCCACTTTGGCGGACAGACTGATTCAGAAAACAGGCTTGCTTACAGACAGGGAAATGCAGGAGCAGGTTTTGGATAATATGGATTTGGAAAGAGAAAGGGGCATCACCATTAAATCTCAGGCGGTGCGTCTTGTTTATCGTGCAAATGATGGTGAAGAATATGAGTTTAATTTAATTGATACACCGGGACACGTGGATTTTAACTATGAAGTTTCCAGAAGCTTAGCGGCTTGCGAGGGAGCTATTTTAATTGTGGATGCGGCACAAGGCATTGAAGCACAAACCTTGGCGAATGTTTATTTGGCACTGGATAATAATTTGGAGATTTTGCCTGTAATCAATAAAATTGACTTACCCAGCGCAAACCCTGCATGGGCCAAACAGGAAATTGAAGATATTATTGGTATTCCTGCGATGGATGCACCTGAAATTTCCGCAAAAAATGGAATTAACATTGAAGAGGTTTTGGAGCGTGTTGTTACAGATATTCCGGCACCCAGCGGTGATCCTGAAGCGTCCCTGAAAGCATTGATTTTTGACTCTGTTTATGACCAATACAGGGGTGTCATTGTTTTAATGCGTGTATTTGATGGAAGCATTAAAAAGGGAAGCAAGGTCAAAATGATGGCAACGGGCAAGGAATTTGACGTCATAGAGGTTGGTATTTTTGGCCCCGGCCGCTATATCCCTACGGACGAGTTAAAGACAGGTATGGTAGGTTATTTTACGGCAAGCATTAAAAATGTTGCGGATACCCGTGTGGGTGATACCGTTACGGATGCGCTTTCACCTACTGCCGAGGCATTGCACGGATACAAAAAGGTAAACCCGATGGTTTATTGCGGCGTATTCCCTGTAGATGGGGCAAAATATCCCGAGTTAAGAGATGCTTTGGAAAAATTGCAGCTCAATGATGCGGCGTTATTTTTTGAACCAGAAACCTCTGTTGCGTTGGGCTTCGGTTTCCGCTGCGGTTTTTTAGGACTGTTGCATTTGGAAATTGTTCAAGAAAGATTGGAAAGAGAATATAATTTGGATTTAGTCACAACTGCACCTAGTGTTATTTATAAGGTTTACCTTACGGATGGTACGGATTTTGATTTATCCAACCCAAGCAATATGCCCGATCCCGCTCGTATTACCAAGATGGAGGAGCCCATTGTTAAGGCGGAAATTATGCTTCCTAAGGATTATATCGGGGCGGTTATGGAGCTTTGTCAGCAAAGACGAGGGGAATACATCAGCATGGAATATCTGGATGATAGCAGAGCGGTGCTGACTTATGAAATGCCCTTAAATGAAATCATTTATGATTTCTTTGATGTTTTAAAATCCAGAAGCCGTGGCTATGCTTCCTTTGATTATACGCTGATTGGCTATAAGGAGAGCGAGCTGGTGAAGCTGGATATTTTGGTAAACAAAGAAGCGGTGGATGCCCTTTCCTTCATTTTGCATAAGTCCTCTGCCACGGAAAGAGGCAGAAAGATGTGCGAAAAGCTGAAGAAGGAAATCCCCAGACATCAGTTTGAAATACCCATACAGGCATCAATCGGTAGCAAGATTGTTGCAAGAGAAACCATTAGTGCCCTTCGAAAAGACGTTTTGGCAAAATGCTATGGCGGCGATATTACTCGAAAAAAGAAGCTGCTGGAGAAACAGAAAGAGGGCAAGAAGCGTATGCGTCAGATTGGCAGCGTAGAAGTGCCGCAACAGGCGTTTATGAGCGTATTAAAGCTGGAAGAAGAATAGAAAAAAACAGAGGGAATGTTGCTTGTCGCAATGTTTCCTCTGTTTTTATGTATAAGCCGTTTTTTGTCATAACCATTTTCTTGGTGTGGGTTGGCAAAGATGCCAGACGGCGCACTTTGCGTGTTTTTGCTGCTGTTTGCATTAGTTTTACAAACCATTTAGTTTTCATTGCTGTCAGGTGAAGACATGCTTGGCATCCAAAAAGCCAGTGCAAAGCACCGAATGAATTTTCTCGCATAAAAACAATGAAAAAACCAAGGGAAACGCTGATTCATTCCATGCTTCCTTAAAGACAGTTTTTATCCATCTGACAGGGTTCTGCGTTGACAACAGAATCGGGTTTTTCCAAATCCTTGAACGCTGTATTTTGTACACCCAGAAGAAAGAATGCCATTCCAACGATACACACTGCCGTAAAAAGCCATAGCATGACGTTTACATTGAAATACTGTAAAATATAGCCGCCCGTAAGACTGCCCAGAATATTTCCGACGGTAATGCCGATTGTAATCAGAGCCTGCCCTTTGACTTGATCATGCTTGCCTAAAGCAAAGCTAACGTAATACACGATCGCCGCCGTGAATGGGGCAAAGGAGATGGCCTGAAAGCTTAAGGCTAGATAAAGAAGGGTCAAATTTGAGGCGAGGGTAACGCCGACAACCTTTAAGACAAAGAAAACTGCTGTAAAACGCAATAATTTACCACAATCCCATTTGCGGATGATTTTTGTGCATAAAAGCATAGCGGGTACTTCCAAAACTGCCGTAAAAGCCATAATTTGCCCCAGTGCTTCATTTCCTTTTCCAATACGGTTTAAAATATGGATCATATAGTTATTCAGTGCACTATGAGAAACGAAAATACACGCAATTCCTACTACAAGCAGGGCGAAGCGTGGATTATTTTTTAAAACCGCAAGGGTGCCACCCTGTACCAAATCAACCGCTTGGGGGCTGCCCATATCCGGAAATTTGTGCAGGAGAAGAAGAATCAGTATCACTAATCCGCAAGAGATTACGGGTAAGCATTGTGTAGAAAAAACAACCGTCAGCGTCCCTAAAAAAAATGTCAAAATAGAGTAGGACAAGGACCCGATACCCCGTGCTACGCCAAAATTAAGCGGAACTCCGTTTTGTATCAGCTGTATGCCCAGCGCGCTTAGCAGGGGCTGTACAGAAAGTTGTAAAAGAATCAGAAGGCTGTACAAGAGCGCAATGATAATCGTAGGCGGTTTTAGTGCAATCAAAAGCACAAAAGGAATGATTTGGGCAAAACAAAGAAGCATAAAAGCTCCCTTTACGGTAAACCGTGTTCCTTTATCCGCCGCAGCGGCAATGAGAGGCTGCAAAAGTACAGAAAGAAAGCATGAAACAGCAATCAATGTCCCAATACTGCCATTGGAAAAAACATGATCCAAAAGAAATACAGCCGCAAAGCTTAATATGCAACCGTAACTCATCCAATATAAGCCCTGTAATGCACCGTAGAAATAGATGAAAGTATCCTTTTTCATTTTTTTGACCTCATATTTTTAATGGGTAATGATTTCGACTCCATCTTCCGTCACATAAACGGTGTATTCCCACTGAGCAGACAAAGAGCCGTCCTTGGTGTAAATGGTCCAACCGTTTTCTTCATCCTGAAAGAAGTCCTCTTTGCCTGCATTTACCATAGGCTCGATGGTAAAGACCATTCCCGGAACCAAAAGCATACCCGTTCCTCGCTTGCCGATATGGCAAACATAAGGGTCCTCATGAAAATCATTTCCTACGCCATGCCCGCCAATATCCGCCAGTACCGTATAGCCGTTGGCATAAATATACCGACTGATGACAAAGCCGATATCGCCCAAAAAGCCCCATGGTTTTACTTCCCTTAGCGCTAAATCCACGGATTCTTTTGTAACTTGAACTAATTTTTTTGCTTCCGGACTTACTTCTCCGATACAAAACATACGGGAGGCATCGGCATAATAGCCGTCTAAAATTGTTGTAACATCAACATTAACAATATCCCCTTCTTTTAAAATTTCATCGGGAGAGGGGATGCCGTGGCAAACGACATGATTGACAGAGGTGCATACGCTTTTTGGAAATCCGCAGTACCCCAAAGGCGCAGGAACGCCGCCGTGAGAAACGGTATAGTTATGTACTAAGGTGTTAATGTCATCGGTAGACATACCTGCACAAATTTTTTCCGCCACCATGTCTAAAATTTCTGTATTTAAGATTCCGGCTTTCCGGATACCTTCTATTTGTTCTGGGATTTTAATGATTTTGTGAGAAGGAACCGTGGCTCCTTTTGCTTTGTATTGTGCAATTTTTTCGTCCAGTGCTGCATGGCACTGTTTATATTTTTTACCGCTGTTGCACCAGCAGAGGTCATTACGGCCAAGCTTCATAAATAGTCAGATCCTTTCTTTGAATTCATTTCGTGTGTTAGGGAAACGCTGATTTATTCCGTGTGCACATCTAAATGCTTCGTAAATTTTTCACTTGGACGACGTCAAAAAGCCTCACAATAGCGCTGCGATTGCTGTGTTTTTTTCCTTGCCAATCGAAAAATTTTCTCGACCATCTGCACACCCTCCATTAAACCAGTGCTTCCTTAGGAAACCAGTTTAAAGCATTTTTTGCAAAAAAAGTTTCACAAATAGCAGAACTTTGCTTTTCAAAAAAGCATTCTGTCTATCTGTGAGCCATTTTGAAGAGTATACGAATTATCAGTTTTTTCCAGAACACAGAAAAAAATTATTTACAAATTCAATTTTCATAGTAGCATAAAAGAGGAGGAATAACAATAGAGATATTGCTTGACGGAAGGTTACATCAGTGGTACTATCCAAACCATATTATAAGCAGGAATAGAAAGGATGGAATAAATTATGATTTATCACAGCATTGAGCAGTTAATCGGAAAAACCCCTTTATTGGAATTAACACAGTTTGAAAAAAAATACGGGCTTCAGGCAAGCTTGCTTGCGAAAGTGGAATTTATGAATCCTGGTGGCAGTGCGAAAGACAGAGTAGCGGTGGCGATGATTGAGGATGCCGAAAAAAAGGGCATTTTAAAGGAGGGCGCAACGATTATAGAGCCTACCAGTGGCAACACGGGCATTGGTTTAGCGGTTGTGGCGGCGGCAAGAGGATACCGTGCAATGATTGTGATGCCGGATTCCATGAGTATGGAGCGTCGTATGCTGATGAAAGCCTTTGGAGCGGAGCTTGTGCTTACACCTGGGGCAAAGGGAATGGTGGGTGCCATTGAGAAAGCTGAGGCGTTGAACAAAGAGATCCCGAATTCTTTTATTCCGGGGCAGTTTGATAACCCTGCTAACGCAAGGGCGCATTATGAAACAACAGGGCCAGAAATTTATGAAGATGCAGAAGGTAAGGTCGACCTTTTTGTTGCCGGAATCGGAACGGGCGGCACAATTACTGGTGTGGGCAAATATTTGAAAGAGAAGAATCCTAATATTCGGGTGGTTGCTGTTGAGCCGGCGTCATCCCCTTTGCTGTCTAAGGGTGTGGCAGGCACGCATGGCATTCAAGGAATAGGGGCAAACTTTGTGCCTTCTGTATTAGATACTGAAATCTATGATGAAATCATTGCCGTAGAGAATGAAGATGCATTTGAAGCGGGAAGGGATATTGCAAAAACCGAAGGACTTTTGGTAGGGATTTCATCGGGAGCGGCTCTTTTTGCTGCAAAGAAATTGGCCCAACGCCCTGAAAATGCAGGAAAGAATATTGTCGTATTTTTACCGGATACGGGAGATCGGTATCTTTCTACTGCAATGTTTGCCCAAGACTAATGGAGCGGCGTAATCAGATGGCGGCGGCACTGGCGGCGGTGCTTATGGTTATCGATCATATTGGGGCAATCTTTTTTCCGAGTCAAATTATTTTTCGGCTGATTGGTCGGCTGTCGTTTCCGCTATTTGCATATGGAATTGCGCAAGGGGTTACTTATACATCAAATTTTTGGAGGTATATGTTCAGGATTCTTTTGGCGGCTGTTATTTCACAGCCTATTTATAGGATGGCTTTTCATCATACTGATTTGAACCCTTTGTTTACGTTATGCTTCGGGGCTGTGGCATTATGGCTATGGAGAAAAGGGGAAAAGGAAAGGCTTTTGGCAGGGGCATTTCTGATTTTTTCTATTTGGAGTAAAAGCAGTTACAGCTGGTATGGTGTTGCGACGATTTTTTTATATGGATTTTATGACTGTGCCATAGGAATTTCTTTTTACGGACAGGCAATCCTTCAAGTCGCATACGGCTATTTTACGGGAATCTGGGTACAAGGCTTTTCTCTTTTTGCATTCCCTTTGGTAGGAAAAGTATGGAAGAGAATGGTTTATCTGCCGAAATACTTTTTCTATGTTTTTTATCCGCTGCATTTGCTCATTTTAGTGGCGATTAGAGGAGTGCTTTATTAAGAAAGAAGTCTGCGAAATTTTTTCGCAGACTTCTTTCTTGCGTGTAGATAAAGTTGAAATTTTGATGGCTTTGCCTTCAAACACCCACAAGTGGTTCGGGGCAGTGAAGGGGTCATTCACTTTTGCGTTGCAAAAGCCGGCTTCGCCGTCTGCCCGATGTTGGGCAGTGAAGAGGTCACCACTTTGCTCCGCAAAGCTGTCCTTTGGACAAATCGCCTTTCTTTGCTATTGTATCCGTACCTATTTAAAACCGCATAAATATGCGGTTTTGTATAAAAGTTTTTGCCCTTGCTTTTTTCAAAAAGCAAGCAGGTTTGGGCGGCGCCCAAGGTTTGTATTTAGGAAAGGTGGGACTTGTTTTCCCGTTGGATGCGGAGGATTGTCCGCAGAAAAACCGCAGCAACGGGTCCAAGAATTAAACCCCAAAAGCCAATACATTGATATCCGAAATACATGGAAAATAAAGTGAGCAATGGGTGCATCCCAATTTGTGCCCCAAGGATTTTCGGCTGCATCAGCTGACGCACCACCTGAACAATGCCATAAATCACAAGGTATCCGATTCCTAAAGTGGTATTGCCCAAAAAAAAGTTGAGTATAGCACACGGCCAAAGAATGAAGCCGCTTCCAAAAAAAGGAATTGCATCAATGACAGCGATGGAAACGCTAATCAATAAGGCATAAGGCGAGCGTAGAATATACAGCCCAATGATACAGATGAGAAAGATATAAACCATCAGAATCAGCTGTGTTTTTACATATCCCCAAAGAGAAGAAGCCAAATCCTTTTTTGCAGCCTGCAAAGAAACGCCCAATAACGGTTCCAGATGCGCTTTATATGCCAAATGAATGCTTTCCCTATCCGTTGTTAGAAAGAATGCGGAAAAGAGCGCAATGAAAAAACCAAGTAAAACATTAGGTACTGCGGCAATGGCTGAAACGGAGCCACTGCTTTGCGCCACAGAAAGCAAAATGCCAAATAGCTTCTCCTGTAAATTGGCGGTCAGGCTGGTAACACCATCGGGTAAGCCAACCAGAAGTGCATCTAATTTCGTTCGAAATAAGGTGAAACCCTCCTCCATTTTTTCTAAATAAAACGGGAGGTTGTTGAGTAAATTTTGCACCTGCTCATAAAGCTGATTTCCGGCAAAGGCACCTAGAAAACTCAGGGCGGAAAGAAGAAGAAGAATCCCCAGTAAAGCACCTGCCCAGCGTGGAACATGATGTTTCTCCAGTTGATCCGCCAAAGGAATAAACAAACGGCTTAACAGCCAGCCGAAAATAAAAGGCAAAAAAATCGGGAATAAATAGCGAAAGAATAGAAAGAAGGCAAGAATTCCGCCGCAAAGAATCAATAAATTTTGTACTGCCAGTTTATTTTTCGTGTAAAAATCCCGCATAGAATCCCTCCTTATCAGGACAAACTGCAATATGTATTATTATAATACAAAAAAAGGATTCGGTACAAGATTTTGCAAGAATTAAATAAGAATTAAGGATTGGGGCGTTTGGCTCAAGCAAAAGCACCCCAATCCAATTCAATTGATACTTATTTTTGACTGTTCAGCCAAATTTATTACAATTCTTTTTTTCAAAAGCAAAGCAATTTCACAAGAAACGGCATGGTTTCTTATGGAAAGCTTTATTTATTTTTCGTAAATTACTGGTTGATTTTCTTCATTTCAGCGGAGAGGTTTACCATTTCAATGGCAGCCAAAGCGGTGTCATAGCCTTTATTTCCCGCTTTTGTGCCTGCACGCTCAATCGCCTGTTCGATATTTTCCGTTGTTACTACGCCAAAAAGCACAGGGGTATCGGTTTCCATCGAGAGATGGGCAACGCCCTTTGAAACCTCACTGCAAACATAATCATAATGGCTTGTTGCGCCACGAATGACTGCACCAAGGCAGATAATCGCATCAAAAGCACTGCTTTTTACCATAAGCTTTGCCGCAGCGGGAATTTCAAATGCGCCTGGAACACGAACCAAAGAAATGCTGTCTGCGTCAACACCATGGCGCAGGAGCGCATCCTCCGCCCCTTCAATCAGCTTTCCTACGATAAAATCGTTAAAACGGGAAGCTACAATGCCTACCTTCATTTCAGTTGCAATTAAATTTCCTTGAATCAGTTTCATGTATTATTCCTCCTAATATGAATTACTTTGAGTAGTGTGAAATTTATTTTTTCGGATGGGCAAAACGCATCTTGTTGATTTTTTGTGGATACTTCGCTTTCCGAGTACTTCCGCTGTTTAATATAGTTTTCCCCTGTGCTGTTGCAAAAATGAAAATTTTGCATATAAAGTTTCGCTCAAGCCTTTTCAAAGGCTTGCAGGGTTCGGGACAGAGTCCCGAGAACTTAGTTCCGTGGACTTAGTCCTGAGAACTTTAAAGTGTGTTAGAAAAAATATGTCCCATTTTATCTTGCTTGGTACGTAGATATTCCAAATCGTATTCCTGAGGCTCAATTTCAATGGACACACGCTTTGTGATTTCTACGCCAAAGCCGTCCAAGCCATAAACCTTTTCAGGATTGTTGGTGAGTAGGTTTAATTCCTTTGCGCCTAAGTCCTCTAAAATTTGTGCACCAATCCAGTATTCCCTTAAATCGGGAGCAAAGCCAAGGGAAATGTTTGCTTCAACCGTATCCTGTCCCTGCTCCTGCAGTGCATATGCCTTTAGTTTATTGATTAAGCCAATGCCTCTGCCCTCTTGACGCATATATAAAAGAATGCCTCTGCCTTTCTTTTCGATTTGTCGCATGGCTGCCGCCAGCTGCTGTCCGCAGTCGCAGCGGCAAGAACCAAATACATCCCCCGTCAGGCATTCGGAGTGCACACGACAGAGAAGGTCTTTGCCGTCGCCAATTTCCCCTTTTACCAAGGCAACGTGGTGTTCCCCTGTAATGTCGTTGGTGTAGCCGTAAATTCTAAAATCACCGTAGGGGGTAGGAAGGTTTGCAGCTGCTTCACGATGAACATGCTTATCGTGGCGGCGGCAGTAGTTTTGCAAATCATGAATGGTTATGAATTTTAAATTATGTTCCTCCGCAACCTTCCAAAGGTCGGGTGTGCGCATCATTGTGCCGTCTTCCGCCATAATTTCGCAGCAAAGACCGCACTCCTTTAAGCCTGCAAGACGCATTAAATCAACAGTTGCCTCTGTATGCCCCTCTCTTTTTAAAACGCCGCCTTTTTTGGCAATGAGGGGGAACATATGCCCCGGTCTGCGGAAATCTTCGGGCTTTGCATCTTCTTCAACACATTTCAAGGCTGTAACGGAGCGTTCCGCCGCAGAAATGCCCGTGGTGGTATCTACATGGTCGATGGAAACGGTAAAAGCGGTGGAATGGTTATCGGTATTTTCTGAAACCATTTGCGGCAAGCCTAATTTTTGCCCCAGCTCCTCGCTCATTGGCATACAAATCAAGCCTTTTCCGTATTTTGCCATAAAGTTTACATTTTCCTGCGTTGCAAATTCTGCGGCGCAGATAAAATCCCCCTCGTTTTCACGGGTTGGATCGTCGGTAACAAGAACGATTTTTCCTTGTTTTAATTCAGCTAAAGCCTCTTCAATGGTGTGATAAGTGTACATTTTCATTTCCTCCTAAAATCCGTTTTCTCTTAAAAATTCTAAGGTTAAAGGTTTCTCCTGTTTCTCTTTATTGGTTTCTAAAAAGTGCTGTAGATACTTGGCAATGATATCAGTTTCCAAGTTCACCCTGTCGCCTGCTTTTTTATCCAACAAGATGGTTTGTGTGCTTGTGTGGGGGATAATGCCCACAGAAAATCGTTCTTTATCTACAGAAATAACGGTCAGACTGACGCCATCAATGGCGATAGAGCCTTTTTCAATGATTTGGTTTAACAGGGGCGCATCGGCCGAAATGAAAAGGCGAATGGCGTTTCCTTCTTGCTTTTTTGCCGCTATCACGCCTGTTCCGTCAATATGCCCGCTTACCATATGTCCGCCAAAGCGTCCATTTGCCGCCATTGCCCGTTCCAGATGTACAGGGGAGCCGTTTTGCAGCTGTCCCAGATTGCTGCGCTTTAAGGTTTCGGGCATGACATCTGCGGTAAAGGTGGTGTTTGTGAAGGCGGTCACGGTAAGGCAAACGCCGTTGATTGCAATACTATCGCCAAGCTTTGTGCCTTCTAGCACTGTTTTACTATGAATCACAAGCTGACCGCCGCTTTTTTGAGAGATGATTTTCTCAATAGATCCAATTTCCTCAATCAATCCTGTAAACATACCGCATCTCCTTTTGGTTCCATTTTAGCTAAGTGAAAAATACAAGTTCTGGGGGTTAAGTTCTAGGGATTAAGTTCTCGGGACGCTGTCCCGAACCCTGCAAGCCTTTGAAAAGGCTTGAGCGAAACTTTATATGCAAAAATTTTATTTTTACTAGTGTGTATTGACAATATAGACACCTCTAGAATTGGGTGAAGCCCACGGTCTAAATGCAAGTTTTCGGGACTCTGTCCCAAACCCTGCAAGCAGGTCAAGCACTTTTGCAGCCGCCCTGTCTTGGCGGTGCAGTTTTGGAAAGGCTTGTCCGAAACTTTATGGGCAAAAAATTTTTTTTTACAAAATTTAAAAAGATATTATGTTTTCGAGTTTCAAAACGTACTCCCTTTTTTGAAAGCAGTGGGTGTGGGTGAAGCTCATGCGTTTCACTTTTTATTTCTCACCATTTGATTCAATTTCATACTCTAGTAAAATATCCCCGTCCAGCTGTTGGCTATGCAAAAGTTTCAGTAAAAAAGTATCCTTTGGCTCAAGAACGCCGCTTCCGCCCACAGGCGTTTTTGCATCCTTACCACCGAAAATTTTAGGGGCGAAATAGATATAAAGCTTTTGCGCAAGGTTATGTTCTAAAAAACTGAAATGAATCGTTCCGCCGCCCTCGACTAAAACGCTGTCAATTCCGTTTTCACCTAATTTTTTCATCAGACTAGGCAGAGAAACTCTCCCGTTTTCATCGGGCAGCTGCCATAAGGTAAGCCCCAACGCTTCCAGAGCCTCTTTCTTTTCATGAGGGTCAGTGGCATAGGCGATTAGGGTTTTATATTCTTTTGCCGTTTTCAAGATTTGGCTTTCCAAAGGAATACGCAGACGGCTGTCGCAAATGATGCGCAGAGGCTGTACTGCGTGCGCAAGTCTGCAATTTAACAGAGGGTCGTCCTGCAAAACGGTTTCAATGCCAACCAAAATACTGCTGTATTGGTGACGTAGGGTATGCGCATGGTGTCGGGAGGCTTCGTTGCTGATCCAACGGGAGGCACCTGTTGTGGTTGCAATTTTTCCATCGGCAGTCATGGCGTATTTCAAAGCTACATAAGGCATTTTTGTTGTAATGTAGTGAAAAAATACATCGTTTAGCGCATCACATTCCTTCTGCAAAAAATGCTCTGTAACGGCAATGCCGTTTATTCGCAATATTTCCGCACCCTTGCCCCTAACCAGTGGGTTGGGGTCGGAGGAACCGATGATGACGTGCTTGATGCCTGCCTCAATCAATGCGTCAGTGCAAGGAGGCGTACGGCCTTGATGACAGCAAGGCTCCAGCGTAACATAAATTTCCGCACCTTTTGGGCTTTTCTTACAGTCTGCAAGTGCCATACGCTCGGCATGGGGCTCGCCAGCTTTGTGATGATAGCCTTCGCCGATTATTTGATTGTCCTTTACAATGACAGCACCCACCAAAGGGTTGGGACTGGTGCAGCCAAGCGCTTTTTTTGCCAGAAAAATAGCACGTTCCATATATTTTTCATTTATCATAGGGGGATCTCCTTTCCTTCATGGGAAAGGCAGAGAAAAAGGTTCCAAGGGAATGGAGGGAGAAGAGTCCTCTGCAAAGAGAGGGAAAAGCGATTATTTACTTATGCAAAAAAAGTGCACAAAAAATATCATAATCGTCAATTCAAAATAAAAAGCCCTGTATGCGCCAAAAGCTCATACAGGGCATAACAAACATTTTGATACAGCAAAAAAAGTATCCATAAATCCTGTCAAAAGGAAGTATGGTATGCCAAAAGGCATAACGAATAATCGCTGTAGGAAGGGGTAATCAAAAAAACAGACTACCACCTTATGCTTGCTCTTCTTCCATCCAGACTATACTGTCGGTTTTGGAATTTCACCAAATCCTGCTTACGCTCGCGGACTTTACCGCCGATCGGGAATTTCACCCTGCCCTGAAGAGATATTATGTTTTTACGAGATTATTATACACCACTGGTTGCAGATTGCAAGAGAAATTTTCAGAGGAAAGGGTTTTCTAAATTATAAAGAAGGAAGTAGGGGAAAAACGATTAAATTTAGTTTATTAGCGTTTTTCATAGTGGAAAGGGAACTTTTTTGTATAAGATGGCTGTTGTATCTTTCTCGAAAACATTGTACAATAAATGAGATAATGTATACAGTATAATTACTATTTATGAGGGTGCATTTTGAAGGACATTAGATTAAAAGCAAGGGCAAAAATTAACTTAACATTGGATGTAACGGGCAAGCGAGAGGATGGATACCATCTGATCAAGAGCATTATGCAGACGGTAAGTCTTTATGACGGCATTTACATGAAGCGTATCCGCAAAAACGACATCATTTTAAAAAACAGCCTGTCATGGCTGCCCACGGATAACCGCAATTTGGCGTACCGCGCGGCAGAGCTGATGAAGCAAAAGTTTGACATTACAGAAGGCGTTTTTATCAATATTGATAAACGTATTCCTGTGGCGGCAGGCTTGGCGGGGGGCAGTGCGGATTGTGCGGCTGTATTGGTGGGAATGAATCGCTTGTTTGAATTGGGACTTTCCATAAAGGAATTGAAAAGCATGGCTTTTCTTTTGGGGTCAGACATCCCTTACTGCGTTCAAAGGGGAACGGTGTTAGCGGAGGGTGTTGGAGAATTATTGACGCCGATGAAATGTTCATGTCCCATGTGTTACGTTGTATTGGCAAAGCTTCCTGTCAGCGTTTCTACGGCGACGGTATACCGTGAATTGAACTGGCAGAGGCTGAAAAGTCATCCCGATACAGAAGGGATGATACAGGCTATGGCTGAGGAGGATATTACAAAAATGGGGCGTATGCTAGGAAATGTTCTGGAAACGGTGACAATTCCCATGTATCCCAAAATTGCTCAGCTAAAGGAGGAGATGCTTCATCTTGGTGCGGAGGGCGCCTTGATGAGCGGAAGCGGTCCGACGGTTTTCGGATTATTTAAGGAAGAAGAGAATGCAAAAGAGGCGGCGGAGGCAATTCGTAAAAAATTCGGTTTAAAGGAAGTTGCAGCCACGCATATTTATCACGGAAACAGTGGTAGGAGAGGAGAAGACAGGAATGGAAGAAACAAACTTTAGTATTAAGAGCAATGAATACCTGCCTTTAAGGGACGTTGTATTTAACACACTTAGAGATGCAATTCTAACAGGAAAGTTGGTTCCAGGGGAAAGACTGATGGAAAACCAATTGGCGGATAAGCTTGGGGTAAGCAGAACGCCTGTCAGAGAAGCACTGCGTATGCTTGCATTGGAAAATCTGGTGGAGCTTGTGCCCAGAAAGGGTGCGCAGGTGCTGGATATGAGCGAGAAGGATATTATTAATATACTGGAGGTGCGAGGTGCTTTAGAAAGCCTTGCCACCAGCATTGCCTGCGTAAAAATGGAAAAAGAGGATTTGCTGGAAATAAAAAAAGTAGAGGTTGAATTTGAACGTGCCATTGCGGAAAATGACTTGGAGCGGATTATTCAGTTGGATGAGGATTTTCATGATTTGATTTTGAAATCCACAGACAATGATAAATTAACGCAGATATATCAAAATCTGCGTACACAGCTTTATCGGTATCGCATGGCGCATTTAAAAGCAGACAGCTCAATTCCTGCTGTTGTTGCCCACCACAGGGGAATTCTGCGTGCGATTGAAAACCATGATGCTGACGAAGGGGCAATGGTTGCCCATGGACATATCAAATATCATACGGAATTTATTTTGCGTTCTATTCGCAATAAATAATATACAACTGCCGCAGGGATTCCTGCGGCTTTTTAATTTTTCTGCTTTAAAATTTATTAATATTTATAAAGTTTGTTTACAGTTCCTTTCTTGTGCCGTCTTTTGCTTGCAATCCGTTGTTGATTAATTTAAAATAATAGTAGTTTCAGTCAAATTGCAAATGAGAAAGAGGGGGCATAAAGGTGACCGAAGGGAAGGATAATTTTCCACGCAGACAAGAGCGGGAGCAATATGGGGCAAAAAAGGAAACATCGTTAAGGCGTGATAATATAAATCAGGACAGAAGGTCACAAAAGCCAAAAAAGATGCAAAATACGGAGAAACGCAGGCAAAAGAACCGTAGGGTATTACCCAAAAAACAGGCGATTTTGGGTGTGGGTATCCTGATTATTCTCATAATTTTATGGCTTTTTATACGCACAAACGGTACGGAGGTTTTTGTGGGAGCGGAGAGCATTGGTGTGCTGGAGGGCAGTTCTGCAACAGCGCAAACCATTACAGAAACAATTGAAACGCAGCTTGCGGGGATTGTAGGCGCCGAAGTTAAAATAAACGAAGAAATTAAAACCGAACGGATTCATATTGGAGGCAAACGAAAAAAAGATGTTTGCACGCTGGAGCATTTGATTCCAAAGCTGCGAAATATGGTGACATACAAAGTAAATGCAGCTATCATTATGATTGATGGCGGCAAAGGGGTTGTTTTGGCAAACGAAGAACAGGCGAATCATGTTTTGGATGCCATAAAAGAGCCGTATCTCCCTGCCGAGGGGGTTGAGGCAACGGTTGAATGGGTGGAAAAGGTTACAATTGCCACAGATTTTGTTGATTCTGAGGAGGTTCTTTCGGAAGATGAAGCCATTACAGCTTTGCAGGCTACGACAAATATAACGGGAACCTATACGATTCAATCCAACGATGCCTTATATAAAATTGCACAAAACTACGAATGCTCCTTGGAGGATTTGCTGAAGTTAAATGAAGGGTTAACCATAGAAAAAGGAATTTTTGTAGGACAGGTAATCAATGTGCCGATTAAGAAGGCAAAGGTTTCTGTGAAAACAATAGAAACGCAGGTTTTAACGACCGTTGAGCCGAAAACCTATGAATACCAAAGCGATAATACACAGCCCAAAAGCTATCAGAAGGTGATACAGCAGGGGCGTGCAGGTCAGAAAAAAAGTACCATTCAAATTACGAGGATCAACGGATTTGTGCAGGAGGAAAAGGAAGTTTCAAAAGAAATTACCACAGAGCCTGTTCCTGAAATCATCGTAAGAGGAACCTTATAATATACTGCAAACAGGGCATACTTTTCGCATGCGGAGGTATGCCTTTGACAAAAAGAAGGAGGAATTTAAAATGGGAATTAAATTCACGGTGCAAGGGGAAGCAGTTCAAAAAGAGGAATTATTGGCACTTTCAGCAGAGGTTCGCCGCTGTCATGCCGCACTCCACAATAAAACCGGAAAGGGCAATGATTTTGTTGGGTGGGTGGACTTGCCTGAAAATTTCGATAAAGAGGAATTTGCAAGAATAAAAAGGGCAGCTGCAAAAATTAAGCAAGACAGCAGTGTGCTGATTGTGATTGGCATTGGCGGTTCTTATTTAGGAACGAGAACAGCCTTGGATTTTATCAAAAGCCCTTACTATAATGAACTGAAAAAAGATACACCAAATATTTATTTTGTGGGCAACAACATCAGCTCTGCGCATTTAAACGATATTTTGCAGATTTTAGGGGATAGGGATTTTTCTATCAATGTCATTTCCAAATCGGGAACAACAACTGAGCCTGCCATTGCTTTTCGTATTTTCAAGCAGCTTTTGGAAAAAAAATACGGAAAAGAGGAGGCGGCTAAGCGCATTTTTGCCACCACAGATAGGGAAAAAGGGGCATTAAAGGAAATGTGCAATCAGCAAGGGTATGAAACCTTTGTAATCCCTGATGATATTGGCGGGAGGTTTACTGTTTTAACTGCGGTGGGCTTATTGGCAATGGCGGTTGCGGATGTGGACATTGATGCAGTGATGGCTGGGGCAAGGGCGTCGAGGGAAGCCTATGCAAACCCCGATCTTCAGGCAAACGAATGCTATCAATATGCCGTGATGCGCAATTTGTTTTACAAACAGGGTAAAACCATTGAAATTTTAGCAAACTATGAGCCGCATATGACCTCCTTTGGTGAGTGGTTTAAACAGCTTTTTGCCGAAAGCGAAGGCAAGGATGGCAAGGGCATATTCCCTGTTTCTGCAAATTTCTCGACGGATTTACATTCCATCGGGCAGTTTATTCAAGAGGGTGGACGATATTTTTTTGAAACAGTGCTTTGGAGCAAGGAACCTAAAACGTCTGCAAGCATTCCTTTTGATGAAGCGGACGGGGATGGCCTGAACTTTTTGGCAGGGAAAGAAATGCAGTTTGTAAACAGCAAGGCACTTGCAGGAACCATGCTTGCCCATATGGATGGCGGTGTGGCGAATATGCAAATTGAGATAGAGCGGATGGATGCGTGGCATTTTGGTGCTTTGGTATATTTCTTTGAAAAAGCCGTTGGCATGAGCGGATATTTGCTGGATGTAAACCCTTTTGATCAGCCGGGTGTGGAGGCTTATAAGAAGAATATGTTTGCACTGCTTGGGAAGCATGGTTATGAGGATTTAAAGGCCAAGCTGGAAGAAAGACTTGGGAAATAATGCGCAAGGCGATTTTCATTTGGGCAAGAGGATGTGGATTTTATCTGCACCTCAGAACGTAGACAGACCTTGGGCGTTGCCCAAACCCACTTGCTTTTTGAAAAAAGCAATACCAAAAACTTTTATTAAAACCCCATGGCTATGCGGTTTCAGATGGGTCAAGGATGCAATGGCAAAGACGTGCCATCTGTCCGAAGGACAGCTTTGCAGAGCAAAGTGCTGCCCCCCTTCACTGCCCAAGATAGGGCAGACGCCGTAGGCACTTTTGCGTAGCAAAAGTGATTGACCAAACCCATGTGGAGTTTGAGGGCAAAGTCCTCAAGATTTTGAATTTGTCTATACGCTGGGGGTGCAGATTTTATCTGCACCCTTTTGTGTTGCATTTTTTATTGCTTGGAAGAAAAAACGTGGAACTTTTTCCAGAGCATTCCGTCATATGAAATATATCCCATCCTTTCTTGTGTTACGAGGATGCATCACGTATAATAGAGGGAAAATAAGGAAGGGGGAAATATGATGCGTGTGACTGTATTAATGGATAACCACACATATGTTGATGTTTATTATTTAGGGGAGCCGGCGGTATCCTATTGGATTGAGGCAGAAGGGAAAACTTTTTTGTTTGACGTTGCCTATTCCTCTGCTTTTTTGCGCAATGCAGCGGATATGTCTATTGATGTGACAAAGGCGGATGCCATTGTTCTTTCTCATGGGCACAATGACCATACAGGCGGACTGGTGCCATTCATGGATGTTTGTGAAGGAGAAAAGCCGAAGATTATCTGTCACCCTTGTGCGCTGACACCCCGCTCGTTTGAGGGGCTTTCAATTGGTTGTCCGTTAGATCAAAAGACAGTAAAAGAGCAGTTTCCTCTTTTTGAAACGAAGGAGCCTTATTGGCTTACGGAAAAGTTGGTTTTTCTGGGGGAAATTCCCAGGGTTCTTTCATTTGAAAAGCCATATCCCATTGGTATATTGGAGGAGGAAGGCGGAAAACAGGAGGATATGCTTTTAGATGATACGGCACTGGCATATTCCACGGAGGAAGGTGTTTTTATTATTACAGGTTGTTCCCATGCAGGGATTTGCAATATCATAGAATATGCGAAAAAAATCACGGGGAAAAAAAAGGTGCTCGGCGTGTTAGGCGGTTTCCACCTTTTTGGCATAGATAAGAGAACGAAAGAAACCATTTCCTATTTGGCAAAGGAACAGATTCCGGATTTATATCCTTGTCACTGTACCTCTTTTCGGGTCAGAGCCGCTTTAGACAGGCAGTGTCCATTGCAAGAAGTGGGCGTTGGGTTGGTTTTGAATTGGGAATAGGGGGGAAGACATTGCTTACAAAAGAAGAATTACTGCTCTATATTGAGAATGAAAAACAGGCCATTTTACAAAGAGGTGAGGCGTTTTTCCAGTGTGCTGAATTGGGTTTTTGCGAACTGCAAACAGCAGAGAAAATAACAAATTTATTGGATGAATGGGGCGTTTCTTACCAAAAAGAGGTCGCCCTTACGGGTGTGATTGCGACGATTGGCAAAGGGGTTGGCTATCATATTGGCTTTGCGGCGGATATAGATGCATTGCCCAGAAAAGACGGGAATGGGACGATTCATTCTTGCGGGCACAGCATTCAGACCACAATGGCACTGTCTGTTTTAAAGGCCTTATCAGATTCGGGCATTGTGGAGCAGACGGATGGCAGGGTCAGCTTTTTCTTTACGCCTGCGGAGGAGTACATTGATTTTGCGTATCGGGACGGCTTGATTGAAGAAGGAAAGCTGGAGTTTCGTTCCGGCAAACAAAATATGATTGCTTTGGGATGCTTTGACGGGGTGGATTGCGTGCTTTCCGCCCATGCCAATGGAGAGGAGGAAGCAAAATTCGATATTGGCTCCACCTTGGCTGGTTTTATGGCGAAGAAGGCAGTTTTTATCGGTCGTGCCGCTCATTCTGGGGCAGCCCCACATTTGGGAAGAAATACCTTGCATGGCGCAGTCTTAGCCATGAATGCGATTTCCTTTTTGAAGGATCAATTTGCTGCGGAATGCGGGCTGCGCTTAAATCCGGTTTTAACCGAAGGAGGCGGAAGCGTAAACGTTATTCCGGATAGAACTGTTTTGGAAACCTATGTGAGAGCAAATGATAACGAAACCCTGTTTCAGGCTTGTCAACGTGTGGATGCTTGCTTTGAGCATTGTGCAAAGGCATTGGAATTACAGTGTTTTATATCAAATACAGCAGGATATTTGCCGTTAAAGCAATCGAAGGAGTTAAATAAGACAGTCAGGCAAAATATGCTGTTATTTTGCAAGTCGGAGGAAATCATTGAAAATCCTGTTTCCGGAGCCTCGGGTGATGTGGGGGATTTAAGTTTTCTGCTTCCGACCATACAATTTGGGTTTTCAGGGGTAAAGGGACGGTTCCATGATGACAGCTTTATGGTTTCCGATTATGAAAATTGTTATATTACCTCTGCAAAGGTCGTGCTGGGTGCAATTTATGATTTGCTGACAGAAAAAAGCCGCAGAGTATATCCCCAAAAATTTCAGCAGAGTAAAAAGGAATATCTTGGAAGACTTCGCACAAAAGAATGAAAAAAAGCGGAATAAGATTGCAACCTTAATGTTTTTGAAAAGATTTTTATGGGTTTATATGGTATAGTAGGTTTAGAAAACTTTAATACAGTATTTTTGTATTTGTGTAGAGTAAAAGAAATAAGTAGGATGGGGGCATTTGCTTATGAAAAGATTTTTAACGGTCGCAATCACGACATCATTGGCGTTTGGAAGTATGGGTGTCACGGCCTTTGGTTCTGTATTTACGGATATTAATACGGTACCTTGGTCGGGGTCAGTGCAGTATATTGATAAAGCGCAGACCTTAGGCTTGATGAATGGTTATACGGAAAATGGGAAAAAGTACTCCAAGCCGAAAAACAATGTAACATTATGTGAATCTGTACAGATGATTTATTCCATTATGAAGGTTTATACCAAACAGGATGTGTCTTCCGATACAGTCACAAAATGGTCGACGGTTATGAGTGCGTATAATATTCCCACATGGGCGCACAGTGCTACGGCATATGCCTTGGAGAATAAAATAATTGAAAACAGCGATTTGACAAAGTTGAAAAACGGAACACAAAATGCAACCAGAGAAGAGGTTGGATTGATGTTCGGCAAAGCGTTAAGCTCAATTTATACCGTAAACAACAGCGCAACATTGTCCTATAAAGACAGCAATCAGATTTCTAGCAGTGCAGTGCCTTATCTGGCACTGTTAAACAGCAAAAATATTATGGTGGGGGATAACAATAATAAATTCAATCCCAACGCAAAAATAAATCGTGCAGAAATGGCAGTACTGTCCGTTAAGACCTATGATTATTTGAATAACCCGAGTACGGTTGTCGACACGACCACACCAACAGTTCCGACCTCTGGCACGGTAACAGGAACGGTTGTAAACAGTATCGTATTAAGCAATGGGGATATTTTCTTAAGTGTATCACCAAGCAGTGGTTCGGGTGTTAATTTATTTGGGAAGAAGGCCTCTGTTAAGGTAACTTATAGCGGAGAAACGGTTGCTTTATCGGATATTGGGACGGGGGATAATGTTACTGTTGCCTACAGCAATACAAATATCAGCACTATCGTAATTAATAAATCCGCAAAAGGAATTTCCTCAACGAAAACCTATACGCTGGAGAGCTTGACGAGCAGTAAAATCACCGTGAAGGATGGCAGCAAAGAAACAAAATATAGCTTGGCTGATGACGTGACTGTTACCATTGCAGGCAGCAAATCCACGGTTGCAAAATTAATTGATGCAATGGATGACTATGCTTATAAGGTAACACTGACGATTGATAATTCAAGCAAGGTTACAAAAATCCAAGCAATGAGCAGCACAAGTAATCCCCTTACGGGTGATATTACTTATATGAGTAATTCAAAGGTGACCATTGAGGTTGGCAGCAAAAAGTATGACTATCCTCTTTCGGATGATGATGTAACAATCAAGTATGACGGAAAAGCGGTTCTGTTTTCCACATTGCTGTCTGAATATAAAGACAATAATTACACGGTAACCTTGAAATTAGACAGCAAAGGCTATGTTACAAATATTAATATTGATTTCATGGAGGATGAAACCCATGGAACCTTGGCGTTTATTAATACCCATCGCCTGGAATTAAAGGCCGCTGATGAAACCTACAAGTACTATCTTGATACGGATGTGGATGTTAAAATTGATGGAAAGAGCAGTACGCTTGCAAATTTAGTTAGTAAGTATGAGAGTAATCCATATTTGATTGCTTTGACGATTGACCGTTATGATACGGTTACGGAAATCTCCGCCACAACCAAAAATTCTGCTTTGTCAGAAGGAACATTAAAGTCACTGACCTCTTCCAAAATTACAATTACCGTAAAGAGCAAGAGCTATGAATACGATTTGGACAGTCCTACCATTAAAATTGACGGGAAGACGGTTACACTGTCTACCTTGAAAAGTAACTATAAGGATTATGCCTATACAGTAGAGCTTACCTTTAACAGCAAGGGTGAGGTTACAGCAATTACCGGGAAAAATACGAAGGCTACAAAGGGTACCTTGAAAAACGTGGAGCCTAGCAAGGATACGATTGAAATTACTGCCGGTGGAGTCAGTTATACGTATGACATTTCCGATGATGTAAAAGTAACCTTGGATGACAGTAACTCTACGGTTTCCAAATTGGACAATGCGTTTGAGAAATTAAGTAAAAATGAAAAAATTACGATTACTTTGACGCTTGATAGTGATAAGGAGGTTACAAAAATAGTAGCCATATCGGATGACGATGATGACGATGATACTGTAAAGGGTACACTTTCCAATGTTACATCATGGAAGATTACCGTGATAGTCAGCTCGAAATCGACAACCTATGATTTTAAATCAGGTACTGTAAGCATGACATTAGATGGAACCAGTGTTGATGAAGATGATTTGGATGATGCACTGGATGATCTGGATAATGATGAGATTATCACGGCTACCCTTTATCTGAACTCAGATGATGAGGTAACTAAGGTAGTGGCAAAAGTAGTGGATGAGGACGATGATGAGGATAAACCTGAAAAAGGCTATTTAATCAGCGTCGCAACTTCAAGCCGCAGGCTGATTATTAAAAACAAGGCGGGAGATGAATTCAGATGGTATGCTACTTCCGGCGTAGATGTAACTTATGATATTGACAATGAACGCAAATATGATGAAGATGATTACAATGATAATCTGAGCGGTCTGGATGACTTTTTGGACGCCTGCGAGGATGAAAATGATGATTGTTACGTTAAATTGACAGTCAACAGCAACGGCGAGGTAACAAAAATAACTGCATCGGATGATTAATTCTTCTGTATCCATGCAGAGGAGATAGAACAAAAAATGAAAGGTTATTTTACAAAAAGAGCTTGTGGTCTTAAGGACAACAGGCTCTTTTTTTGATGGGATGAAAAAAGAGGGTGTATTATTTTTGCGTGTGTAATTTTTTCAAAGAAATTGACGAAAAAAAAGGTACGATACCTCCATCAAATGACAAAAAAAGCAGTCATATTTTCCTACAATAGGGAATATGGAGGGAATAGTCATGGAAAAAACAGAAATCATATTGGAACAAACAGCCCAAGAACCTGTGGCATCCGCCGGTACCCCATTTTATACGGATCGAATGCGCAAGTTGATTTGTGGCAAGGATATTTTGAAGTTTGCACTCTTATGTGCGATGGGTGTCTGCTGGGGAAAAGCGGAAGTGTTACATATTTTACGTCCTATGGGGATTGCATATCTCTCTTTGTTTTTTGGCGAGGGGATTTTATTCTGGGGAGCTTTGGTTTCCGTTGCCGCAGGCTGTATTGTAGACATACCCCTTAAGGCAGGTGCTGCGTTAGCCGCTGCATGCGCAATTCAGTTGACCTTAGGAAGATTTGCAGGACGGGAGGAAATGCTGAAAAAGGCACTTCTTGGAGGCTTTGCTATGGCATTGTCTGGCGTTTTTTTTGCAATCAGCAAGGGTGGACTGACCTTTTATTTTGCAGTTACGGCGATAGAGAGTGCCCTGGTAATCGGAATTTCTTTACTGGCACAAAGGGGCGTAATTTTTCTTTGGGAAAAAAGACGTGTGCCTGTGCCCAGTCGGGAGGAAACCCTTGGCCTGGTATTTCTTTTGGGAGGTGCCTTAGCCGGTCTTTCCGGCATTGAAGTGCCCTATTTGCGGCAGGGGCTGCTTCCGTGTCTTTTGGCTTATTTTTTGGCTGCCTGTGCTTGGCGTGACGGAATGGGCGGCGGTGCGGCGGCAGGGCTTTTGTTCGGACTTTTACTCTATCTTTGCGGCGGCGTGGATGTATTGTTTTTTACAGTGCTCGGCGTAAGCGGATTAATTGCGGGGTGCTTGAAGGATATGGGACGTTTGCCATTGGTGCTTGCACTCGTTCTATCGCCGTTGCTGTTTTTGTTTTATACGGATGCTTCGCTTGTTGCGCCTTTGTGGGCAGGAGGATGGACATTAGGAGCTACCGCATTTTTACTTACGCCCAAAAAGTGCCTTGTTTGGATCACGGGTAATTTATTGGAGCAGGAAGGAAGCAAGGATAAATTCATCAGGAAAAAGGAATTGCTAGAGGAGCGGCTTCTTGGGTTTTCACAAGCCTTTGCAGCTTTGTCTAAAACCTTTGCCCATCAAGAGGAGGCGCAGGAAAAAAAGGATGTTTCCAAGCTGGTGGATACGATTGCTGAAAAGGCTTGTCAAGGCTGCGGCATGGCACACTATTGCTGGAACGAGGAGTTGTATCGCACTTACAGCATGACATTTTCCGCCTTATCCCATTGTGAGGAGAAAGGGCGTGTCACCTTGTCACAGCTGCCTGAATCTTTTCGGGAAATGTGTGCGAGGGGAGATTTTTTTGTGGAATCGGTAAACCAAGCCTACGACGGCTTCCGAAGGGATCGGCTTTGGCAGGGGCGCTTGACTGAGTGCAGGGAACTGGTGGGGCAGCAAATGACGGCGGTCAGCGATATTTTATTAGGGCTTTCGGGTCAGCTTGAGGTTGGCTATGTCTTTTTGGAACAGGCAGGACAGATGTTAAAGGAAGAATGCGCCAAGGAAGGCATTCGCTTACGAGATGTGCGTGTGGTGGAGGAGAAAAACAGATATGGCAGACAGGTACAGCTTTCTTTTCGAGGTTGTGGGTGTCGGGGGATATGCAAAAGTAAGATTTTGCCATTGGTGAAGCGTACCATGAATCGACCGATGATTTTAAAGGATGCAGACACCTGCCATTGTCAAAAGGACGGGATATGCACACTCTGTTTTACCGAGGTTCCTTCTTTCAGCCTGACAACGGCGACTGCCTTTTCTTCTGCCGTACAAAATCAGCCCATAGGGGATACAACGGCTTTTCTGGAAACAGACAAGGGCATTGCCCTGATGGCACTGTCTGATGGAATGGGGCAGGGCAAGGGTGCGGCTGAGGAAAGCCGCACTGCCATTGAGCTTTTGGAGCAGTTTACGGAGGCAGGGTTTGAACGGGATTTGGCGGTAAAAATGATAAACTCCGCTTTGCTGTTACGAAAAGGGGAAGAAAGCTATGCAACCCTTGATATTTGTGCCGTGGATTTATTTGACGGAAGGGCGGAATTTGTGAAATTGGGAGCGGTTTCATCCTATATAAGCCGTGGCGGCCGTGTTTTAACGGTCACGGCACATACCTTACCCGCAGGAATATTGCAGCAGGTTCAAATTGTCAAAAATGAAATGCTTCTGAAAGACGGGGATATGATATTTTTACTAAGCGATGGCATTACAGAAGCATTAGGCGGCGAAAGTGTTACAGCGGGGTGGCTCAAGGATAAGCTGGAAAAATTTCCGTTGTCAAATCCGCAGGATGCGGCTGAGTATGTTTTGAAAGAGGCGGAAAAAGAAAGAAAGGATACACCCAAGGATGATATGACCGTATTGAGCGGTCGGTTTTGGAAAAAAAGAAAAGGTGCCTAAAGGGTGCAGGAACGGCTGATTTTTTGTGGGTTAATGAAACCTCTCTTGATTTTCGAAAAGGAAATTGAGGGAGGTTTTCCGTTTTTCGAGATATAGGAGTTGCAGACAGCACAATCTAATGCTATAAATATTGCCTTTCTGTAAATTTTCGTGTAAAGTGAATACATCGTTATCTTTTATAGAAGAATGATAAAATGAATTCGGTGGGGATACAAGGTGTTGTTACCAATGAATGATGTGAATTGGTTGAATTCAGGAGCGTTGGATATGCAAAATAAAGCATGGCAGACCATTGAAAAATTTCATATGTGTCCTTATGGAGCGGATATTGTGGTTGGGGTTTCGGGCGGTGCTGATTCCGTCGCTTTACTGCACATATTAAAGGGGTTTGCCCATGCGCAAAACTGGAGCCTTAAGGCAATCCATGTCCACCACGGCTTACGGGGGACAGAGGCTGACCGTGACAGGGACTTTGTGGAGGACATTTGCCAAAAATGGGGCATTCCATGCAGGGTATATTATTTTGATGTGGCAAAAGAGGCACAAAAACGAGGCTTAGGGACAGAGGAAACAGGACGACTATTACGCTACGAAGTTTTTGAAAAGGAAAGAAACGGCGGGGTCATCGCTGTTGCGCATAATAAAAACGATCAGGCGGAAACCCTTTTAATGCGGCTTTGCCGTGGTGCAGGGGTGTCGGGCTTGACGGGCATTCGCCCTGTGCGAGAGGTGATTATTCGCCCTTTATTATTTTGCACAAGAAACGAAATTGAACGCTATTGTGAAGAAAATAAGCTTTCCTATTGTCAGGACAGCACGAATATGGAAAATACCTATACCAGAAATCGGTTCAGAAATCAAATTTTGCCTTTGCTGGAAGAAATTTATCCCAAAGCAACAGAGCATATCGCCCAAACAGCAGAAATCTTTGCGCAGGAAGAAGAATATTTGCAGAAACAGGCACAAGCGTTGTTTTTAAAGGCCTTGCAACGTGCGGATCAAAATGAAATTGCATTGGATGCAGCGTGTTTACAGAATATGCACAGGGTAATGCAAAAAAGAGTATTTGCCATGGCTTTTACTGAATTAGGCGTAAAAAAAGATGTGGGTTCCATCCATTTTGAATTACTGGAAGGTCTGCTGCAACAAGAAAGCGGAAAGAGCTTTAATCTGCCAAACAAAATTACCGTGCAGAAAAACTATGGCACATTGAATATAAAAAAAGACAGGTCAGAAAGCAGAAATTTTTGCTATCCACTGCCGCTTGAACAGGAAATCGTTGTTGCAGAAGCGAAGCTTTTTGTGCGGACCTGGGTTTGTACGGAAAAAAGAACAGAAAAAAGCGAAGATAGCTGTACGAAAGTATTTGATTATGATAAAATAGGCTGTGCACTTTCTTGTCGAACCAGACAAGAAGGAGATCGTCTTGCGATTGGAAACGGACATAAAAAGCTGAAGGATTTTATGATTGATGAAAAAATTCCCAGACAGGAGAGGGACGGGCTTCCTCTCATTGCTGCAGGGAGTAAAATTCTTTGGGTAGTGGGAAAGCGCAGTTCGGCGGAATATCAGCCGGATGAGGCAACAAAACTTTTTTTGACAGTTCAGATACGGAGGTTCATTTAAGAATGAAAGAAAGAGTAGAAGTGATGATCAGCGCTGATGCCATCAGCAAAAGATTGGAAGAAATGGCGGAGCAGATTTTTGAGGATTTCGGCGGCGAGCAGATTGAGTTGGTTTGTGTATTAAAGGGTGCGGTAGTGACCCTGACAGAGCTTTCCAAAAGATTGAGAATGCCCGTTACTATGAGCTTTATGGATGTTTCCAGCTATGGAAACGGTACCGAAAGCACAGGCAAAATTAAAATTTTGCGTGATTTGGATGAGGATATATCGGGTAAAAATGTCCTTTTAATTGAGGATATTATCGACAGTGGCAGAACCTTGAGCCATTTGAGAGAGCTTTTGATAAAAAGAGAACCTAAAACGTTTAAGATTTGTACGCTGCTGGATAAGCCAGACAGACGTGTTGCTGACGTGCCTGTTGATTATGTTGGGTTTACCATTCCGGATGCTTTTGTGGTTGGGTATGGATTGGATTATGCCCAAAGATACCGTAATTTGAATTATGTGGGCATATTGCATTTTGACGAGGAATAAAAATAAAAGGGAGAGGGGTTTTCTGTATGGAATACTTCTTCTTTTTTTGTAGGAAAAGGCGGTGTTTTTGATTAAACTTTTCCAATCCTGCGTTGCCTTTTCTATGAAAATGTGATAAAATTATAAACTGATACGGATTTAAAGGAAGAGATAAATAAAGTCGCATTATGAATCAACAGGAGGGAATCTATTGAATAAATACTGGAAGGCCATAGGGCTGTATGCGGTGATTTTTGTAATAATTTTGGCTGTTTTGGCCTTCAATAACGAGGGGATAACAGCTCCTGAGAAGGAACAAAAGGCATATACTTACAGTGATTTGGTAACTGAGCTGGAAGGCGGCAATATTAAGGAGCTTGATATTAGCAGAAGCAAAGAGGTTGGCGATTTTGGCACTGTAGAGGCAACACTTACTGATGGCAGTGTGATTTCTGTGAATATCCCCAGCATTTCTACGTTCCAAGAGCGTGTGGATCAGAAAGTTGCCGACGGAGGTACAATTAAAGTCACGACGGAAGATGTACAAAAAGAAAGCTTGCTTTCTACAATATTGCCCTCTTTGATTATGATGATTGTTATGGTTCTGTTTTTTATGCTGCTCTTTAACAAGCTTCAAGGCGGCGGCGGTAAGATGGCAACCTTTGGCAAGAGCAAAGCAAAGATGAGTGTTGAGGGCGAAAATAAAATTACTTTTGAAAACGTTGCAGGTTGTGACGAGGAAAAGGCAGAGCTTGAGGAATTGGTTGAATTTCTCCGTACCCCTCAGAAATTTACGAATTTGGGCGCGCGCATTCCAAAGGGCGTGCTTTTGGTAGGCCCTCCCGGAACAGGTAAAACATTGTTGGCGAAGGCAGTTGCAGGCGAAGCGGGCGTACCCTTCTTTAGCATCTCCGGCTCCGATTTCGTTGAAATGTTTGTTGGCGTTGGTGCTTCTCGTGTGCGAGATTTGTTTGAACAGGCGAAAAAGCACGCACCAAGCATTGTTTTTATCGATGAAATTGACGCTGTAGGCCGTCGCAGAGGTGCGGGTCTTGGTGGCGGACATGATGAACGAGAGCAAACCTTGAACCAGCTGCTAGTTGAGATGGACGGCTTTGGAATTAACGAAAGTGTTATCATCATTGCGGCAACTAATCGTGCGGACATTTTGGACCCTGCGCTATTGCGTCCCGGTCGTTTTGATAGACAGGTTTATGTTGGTAGACCCGATGTAAAGGGAAGAGAAGCAATTTTAAGAGTGCATTCCAAGGGAAAGACGTTGTCACCCGAGGTTGATTTGAAGGTGGTTGCACAGACAACAGCCGGCTTTACAGGGGCTGACTTGGCAAACCTTTTGAATGAAGCGGCTTTGCTGACAGCCAGAGAAAATAAATTGGCGATTGATATGGAGGAAATACAAAAGGCTCTCATTAAAATCGGCGTAGGAACAGAGAAAAAGACTAGAGTCATTTCAGAAAAAGAAAAATATATTACCGCATACCATGAAAGCGGTCATGCTATTTTATTTGAAGTGTTAAGCGAGCTGGATCCTGTGCACAGTATTTCCATTATCCCCACGGGGATGGCAGGGGGTTATACCATGCCTTTGCCTGGTGAAGATAAAATGTATATGACAAAGCTGTATATGGAGCAAGAAATTGTCAGCTTTTTAGGTGGCCGTGCGGCGGAGTATATTGTAATTAAAGATATTACGACAGGTGCATCAAATGATATTCAGCGTGCAACCGCAATGGCAAGAAATATGGTTACCAAATATGGCATGAGCGAGCTTTTGGGTCCCATTCAGTTTGGGGATGAGAACAGCGAAGTGTTTATCGGCAAAGATTGGGGACATCAGCGTAATTACAGCGAAGCGATTGCCACAACCATTGATCAGGAAGTGAACCGTATTGTTACCCAGGCATATGATGATGCCATACGGATTTTAAAAGAAAATATAGAAGTATTGCACGCATCTGCAAAGGTGCTTGTTGAAAAGGAAAAGGTAACAGGCGATGAATTCCGTGCACTGTTTGATCAAAAAGTGCGTAATGAGGTTTTAGGTATCGCAGCGGTGGATACAATCGAAATCATCGATTCACTAAACATAAGATAACAAAGAGAGGAGCAAGACTAATGGATTTTAACAACATTGTACCTGGCATCACGTTTGAGAGAGAATATATCGTTGAGGAGGCGGATACAGCAACCGTATTCGGCAACGAGAATGTGCCTGTTTTTGCATCTCCCAGATTATTATCATGGATTGAAGGCACCTCAATCGGTGCGGTAAAGCCATTCCTGCCTGCAGGCTGGGAAACGGTTGGCACCTCTTTTGATTTTAAGCATATGGCGGCTACTCCCGTTGGGATGAAGGTACGCGTTGTGGTTGAATTGACAGAAGTAAATGGTAAGCTTTTGACTTTCCAGATTAAGGCTTACGACGAAGTAGACAAAATTTGCGAAGGCACACATGGTCGTGCCATCATTGATTTACCCAAATTTATGAGTCGTGTAAGCAGCAAGACAAAAGCGTAAGATAAAACAAGAGCGTCTCATTGGCGCTCTTTTTTTGACGGAGGTTGTTTTATGTACCGAATTTTAGAAATTTTACGTCAAGAGCAAGGCTTTCTTTCGGGCGAGCAAATTGGGATACAATTGGATATTAGTCGGGCGGCCGTTTGGAAAGGCATAAAAAAGCTAAGGGAAGAAGGCTATGAAATAGAAGCCGTTACAAATAAGGGCTACCGTTTGATTTTGCATGACACCATGTACAATGAAAAAGAGATTGCGCAGGGACTGGCAACGAAAAAGCTAGGGCATTCTATTTACTTTTATAAAGAAACAGACACCACCAACGGACGACTGCGTGATATTGCTGTCGAGGGAGGAGTTGAGGGGACCATTGCTGTTGCTGAGAAAATGACGGCAGGGCGTGGCAGACGAGGACGCCCCTGGGAAGCACCTGCCGGTTCTGGCATTTGGATGAGCATTTTACTGCGGCCTGCCATTCTTCCAACGGAGGCATCTATTCTTACGCTTTTGGCGGGGATGGCGGTTTGCCAAGCGTTAGAAGACGAAACAGGGCTTTCCCCCAAAATCAAGTGGCCCAATGACATCATATTAAATGGGAAGAAGTTGGTTGGCATTCTGACGGAGATGCAATGCGAAATGCAGCAAACCCATTTTGTCATCGTCGGAATTGGCATTAATGTGAATACCACAAAATTTCCCGAGGGATTAAGCGAGATTGCGACGTCCCTTTATTTGGAAAGTGGCAGAACCTTTTCCAGAAAGAATATCTTGCAAAGGGTATTGCTGAATTTTGAAAAATTGTATGAAGAGCTTTTAAGTGCGCAGTGCAGCTTTGCGCCATTTCTTGCAAGGTACAAGGGAAAGTGCAGCACACTTTATCAGGAGGTTAACGTTTTAGGGAAAGAAACCTTTCTTGCACAAGCGGTGGATATTACACCCGAGGGCGAGTTGGTTGTAATCAGAAAGGATAACGGAAAACGGGAGGTTGTATTTTCCGGAGAGGTTTCTATCAGAGGAGGGAAGTAAGGTGAACAACTTAATTTTAGCGGCGGCAAGCTATGAGAAGCAGAAATATTTTTTGGAGGCCAAGTTTCAGGTGCTTCCGGAATCCATTCAGGAGGAGGTGCGAATTCTTTGTGTTACTTCGGCACAAAAGCTTGGCTGTACCTTTCTCATGGGTTTTCACGAGGATGGCGAAATTTACTTTGAAACGGTAAAAGGGGAAAATGATATTAACTTTGATGAAATCGGCGCAGAGCTGGAGATCAAGGAGATTTTTCGTGTCAAAAAGGAACTGCTTGCATCTTTAAGGGTATGGTTTACTGTGTTTTTTACGCAAGAAGGGGAGCAGCTGAAAGAAGAGCTTCTGAAAGAGTCAAAAAATGATGAAACATTGTACAAAAATTAACAAAAATCATAAAAATATATTGTAATTATTTTATTAGCTGTTATAATGGTGCAAGATAAGCTTTCTGAGAAAAGCAAGGGAAAGATGTTATGGTTTTCTAAAACCAGATATACTTCGAATGCTTAGGTGGTTTATCCAAAGAAAACCTAGTAATCTTATATCTTCCGCCATGCGGAGCATAAGAGTGAGAATGAAAGGAGTAATTACAATGAGTGAACAAGCAGCGGCAGTAAAAAGCGGAAGCGGGCTTTCGGTAAAGGATTTAACCACAACGGGCATGATGATTGCAATCATTTTACTGATGTCCTTTACCCCTTTGGGCTATCTTCGAACAGCAGGCTTAGAGGTATCTTTAATTACCATTCCTGTTGCAATCGGGGCAATGATTATTGGGCCAAAGGCAGGATTGCTTTTGGGTACAGTTTTTGGGTTAACGAGCTTTTACCAGTGTTTTGGCATGAGTCCTTTTGGTGCAGCACTTTTGGGAATCAATCCGTTTCTGACCTTCCTTGTCTGTGTGCCAACAAGAGCTTTGGTGGGTTGGTTCACAGGAATGATTTTTAAAGGGCTTGAGAAAATGGATCGCTCGAAAACAGTTTGCTTTTTCATAGGCGGGCTCATTGCGGCATTATTGAATACAATTTTGTTTATGGCGGCATTGATATTGTTTTTCTGGAATACGGACTATATTCAGTCCATCAATGCAAGTATAGGCAACCTAAGCGTGTTTGCATTTGTACTTACTTTTGTTGGTGTAAATGGTCTGTTGGAAATGCCAGCAACCTGTATTGTGAGCGGCGTGGTTTCTAAAACGCTAAAAAAAGTTTCATATAAAAAGATTCGTTCAAACTAAGGTTATCAGTAAGGGTGCGGGTAAGCTCGCACCTTTTTATTCCTTTTTTTAGGAGAGGGCAGAATGATATTAGTAATTGATGTAAGTAATACCAACACAGTAATGGGTGTTTTTGATGGGGAAGCACTTGTGGCAAACTGGAGATTATCCACCCTAAGCAGCCGGACTTCTGATGAAACCGGTATTTTAGTGCGCTCATTATTTCAGCATTCCGCTATTGCGGTTATAGATATTGAAGCGGTTATTATTTCTTCTGTTGTGCCAAATGTGATGTATTCATTGACCAACGGCATTCGCAAATATTTAAGGCGTGAAGCAATGATTGTGCGTTCGGGGATGAAAACCGGAATTAACCTCAGGATGGAAAATCCGAAGGAGATGGGAACAGATCGTATTGTGAATCTGGTGGCGGCTTTCGAGAGATACGGCGGCCCCGCTATTGTAATTGATTACAGTACGGCAACAACCTTTGATGTAATTAATGAAAACGGTGAATTTGTAACAGGAATTACGGCACCGGGACTTCAGGTTTGTGCAGAGGCTTTGTATCAAAAGGCGGCAAATCTGCCCAAGTTTGAAATTGTTGCGCCCGAAAGCATTATTACAAAGAATACCGTTGAGAGTATGCAGGCAGGGCTTGTTATCAGTCATATCGGAGAAACGGTTTATATGATTGAGTGCATTCGCAAGGAGCTGGGCTATTCTGAATTAAAAGTAATCGCTACGGGTGGGCTAGCGAAAATTGTAGATGAAAAGGAAAAAATATTTGATGTTTATGACCCTGTTCTTGGGCTGCATGGTCTGCGGCTGATTTATGAAAAGAACAAGAATAGGCGACAGGGGGAAAGCAAATGCTTTTAGTAATTGATGTTGGGAATACGAATTATGTTTTAGGCGCATATCACGGGGAAAAGCTGGTAAAATGCTGGCGTATGGCGACAGGCAGCAACAGGACGGCAGACGAAACGGGGATATTTTTATACGGTCTTTTTGACGCAGCGGGCTTTGATGTAAAGCGAATTGAAGCAGTGATTATTTCCTCCGTAGTCCCTGACATTATGTATTCTTTGACACAAGGAATCAGAAAATATTTCGATATAGAGCCTATGATTGTTAGTGCAGGCATGAAAACAGGCATTGTAATCAAGCGGGACAATCCCAAAGCGGTGGGGGCGGATCGTATTGTAAATTTGGTTGCTGCAAACGAAATTTATGGCGGCCCTGCGGTGGTCATCGACTATGGCACAGCCAATACTTTTGATGTAATTAATGAAAAGTCGGAGTTTATTACGGGGCTGATTACACCAGGTATTTCTATTTGTGCAGAGGCTTTATATCAAAGGGCGGCACAGCTTCCCAAAATAGAGATTAAAAAGCCAAAATCACTCATCGTGAAAAATACAGTTGGAAGCATACAGGCAGGCTTGGTGATCGGGCATATTGGACAAACCAAGTATATTATTCAGCAATTAAAAGAGCAGCTTGGCATTACGGAAATGAAAGTGATTGCAACGGGCGGTTTAGCAAGGGTAATTGATCCGGATAAAGAAATATTCGATATTTTAGACCCTGTATTAACACTGAAGGGACTAAAGATTTTATATCAGAAAAATAGATAATTCAATGACGGGCTTGTCCCGTCTTTTTTCTTGCAAGGAATAAAAAAGTTTGGTATGATAAAGAACCAAGAATAATTTGAGGTGGTACCATGCAAATTGGAAATGTAGAACTTGAAAATAATGTTTTTTTAGCACCGATGGCTGGGGTGACGGATCTCCCGTTTCGTTTATTATGCAAAGAAATGGGCTGCGGATTGGTTTATTCGGAAATGGTAAGTGCAAAGGGAATATTATATGATAATAAAAACACAACGGAGCTGTTGACGGTTGAGCAGGCGGAACGCCCCACGGCAATACAGCTTTTTGGCTCTGATCCCCACATTTTAGGGGAAATGGCAAGGAAAATCGAGGGCTATTCCTTTGATATTATTGATGTGAACATGGGGTGCCCAGCACCAAAAATAGTTAAAAACGGAGAGGGAAGTGCTTTGACAAAGGATCCCTTTCGGGTGGGCGAAATTGTAAGGGCTTTGGTTGCGGCACAAAGCAAGCCAGTTACCATTAAAATTCGCAAGGGTTTTGATGATTTGCATATTAATGCACCTGAAATTGCCAAAATTGCGGAGGCAAATGGTGCCTCTGCGGTGGCAGTGCATGGCAGAACCAGAGAGCAATATTACAGCGGCAAGGCGGATTGGGATATTATCCGTCAGGTAAAAGAGGCCGTATCCATCCCTGTTATTGGGAATGGGGACGTGTTTTCACCGCAGGATGCAAAGGATTTGTTTGAGCACACAGGCTGTGATGCAATTATGGTAGGGCGTGGTGCCCAAGGCAATCCTTGGATATTCAAAAGAATTCTGCACTATTTAAAAACAGGCGAGCTTTTGTCCGAACCGACTGCAAAAGAAAGAGTAGAAAAGGCGTTACGCCATGCAAAAATGCTGATTGATTATAAAGGGGAATATATAGGTATCAGAGAAATGCGCAAGCATATGGCGTGGTATATGAAGGGACTTCCCGACGTTGCAGAGTTGAGAGGGAAATTAAACGATACCGAGGGTTTGCATGAAATGGAAAGCCTTTTACATGGGTATTTAGGCAAGCATGAGAAATAATGAAAGCCAAAGGCTTTACAGATCACATCGTTTTTTAAAGCAATCGGGCTCAGACTGAAGAAAAACCTTGGGCGTTGCCCTTTCACTGCCCAAGATAGGGCAGGCGGCGGGGCCGGCTTTTGCGTAGCAAAAGTGATGACCTTCCGCTTGCTTTTTATAAAAAGCAAGACCAAAAATTTTTATTTAAACCGTATATTTATGCGGTTTAAGATGGGTCAATGATGCAATGGCAAAGAAGAGCCATCTGTCCTTAGGACAGCTTTGCGGAGCAAAGTGCTGGCCCAAACCCTTGTCGGTGTTTGAGGGCAAAGCCATCAAGATTTTGACTTTGTCTATACGCTAGCAAAAGCCCGTATTGCAAAGCAATCGGGCTTTTTTCTATGATTTTTAATAAGATTGAAGTACTAGATGATTACTGAATATCCACTACCTCATAGCCTGCATCGGTAACGGTTTGAATCAATGTTTCATCGCTGATTTCATTTGCAAGAGTTACGGTGGCACTTTTACCCTCCAAGCTAACCTCCGCAGTTACGCCATCGATTGCGTTTAATGCTTTTTCCACTCTTGCTGTGCAATGCCCGCAGGACATACCGTCAATTTTTAAAACTTTTTTCATTGTTGTTTCCTCCTTTTGTGGTTCGGTTGGTCTGTTTATCTTTGTACTGGTTATATGCTTATTTGGGCGGAATAGTTTCAGCCGTAAAGCATTACTTACAACGAATACGGAGCTGAAGCTCATGGCTGCTGCCGCAAACATAGGGTTTAGTTTTAAACCAAAGGCTGGATAGAAAATACCTGCCGCCAAGGGAATACCCAAGGTATTATAAAAGAACGCCCAAAATAGATTTTGCTTGATATTGCGTATGGTTGCATGGCTTAGCTTTACTGCGGTAACTGCATCCAAAAGATTGCTTTTCATTAGAATAATATCGGCGGATTCCATTGCAACATCGGTTCCTGCGCCGATTGCAATGCCGACATCGGCACGGGTGAGGGCAGGGGCATCATTAATACCATCGCCTACCATGGCGACTTTTTTACCCATTTCCTGCAAGCGGCGTACCTCTTGCTCCTTATCTTGCGGCAATACGTCGGCAATGGCACGAATGCCCAGTTTTTTTGCAATGGCATCGGCTGTCCGCTGGTTATCACCTGTAAGCATGATTACATCGATACCCATTTCATGAAAGGCGTCAACGGCATCCTTACTGTTTTCTTTTAAGGTATCTGCTAAGGCTAAAACACCCAACAAGCTGTTGTTTTCTGCAAAAAATAGAGGTGTTTTTCCTTCATTTGCAAGGTCCTGCCCTTTTTGCAAAAAATCGCCTAAGTCTATGTTTTTTTCCTGCATCATTTTCAGATTTCCACCGCAAATCAGCTTTCCATCTATTTCTGCCTCAATCCCTTGCCCTGGGGTTGCCAGCAAATTTTTCGCCGCTAGAACAGTAATTTCCTTTTCTTTTGCATATTCCACCACAGCCTCCGCCAAGGGGTGTTCGGAAAGTGCTTCCAAAGATGCCGCCAAGCGCAGGAAAGGATTTTTTAAAATGCCCTTGGCAGGAAAAATATCGGTTACTTTTGGTTTTCCTTCCGTTAACGTACCTGTTTTATCCAAAACAACGGTATTCAGCTGATGGGCAATTTCCAGACTTTCGGCAGATTTAATTAAAATGCCGTTTTCGGCGCCCTTTCCTGTTCCCACCATAATTGCAGTAGGCGTTGCCAAACCCAGGGCACAAGGGCAGGAAATGACCAAAACAGCAATCCCGATGGACAATGCGAAGGCAAAGGTTTGCCCCATAATGAACCAAGTAATTGCCGCCAATAAGGCAATGCCAATGACGATGGGAACAAATATGCCGCTCACCTGATCTGCAAGCTTTGCAATGGGTGCTTTCGAAGCACCTGCTTCCTCTACCAGAGCAATGATTTGAGAAAGGGTGGTATCCTTGCCTACACGGGTTGCTGTCATTTTAAAGAATCCGCTTTTGTTTACGGTTGCCCCGATAACCCCATCCCCTGCCTGTTTTTCTACAGGAATGCTTTCGCCGGTAATTGCGCTTTCGTCAATGGCGGAAAACCCCTCAAGGATAGTACCGTCTACGGGAATACGATGCCCCGGACGTACCACAAGAATATCTCCTTCGTGAACCTCCTCAATGGGGATTTCCGTTTCTTCGCCATTTTTTATGACAGTTGCCATTTTGGGCGCAAGGTTCACCAGTTTGCTGATGGCCTCCGAGGTTTTGCCTTTTGAGCGGGTTTCCATATATTTTCCCACTGTAATTAGGGTGAGAATCATTGCCGCTGATTCAAAATATAGCTCCATGGAATAATGATGCGCCTGCATCAACTGACCTCGTCCCATATAAAATGCCATGGCAAAAATCGCAAATACACTGTATAAAACCGATGCCGCAGAGCCTAAGGCAATCAGGGAGTCCATATTTGGGGAACGATGCCACAGTGCCTGAAACCCAACAACAAAAAATTTTTTGTTGATATACAGCACGGGAAGGGTTAAAAATAATTGTACCAATGCAAAAATGAGGGTGTTTTCCTCCCCAAGGAGAATATTGGGCAAGGGTGCGCCCAGCATATGCCCCATGGAAATATAAAGCAGGGGGATTAGAAAACAGAAGGAGGAAATTAGTCGAAACCTCATTTCCTTCATTTCCTCTGCCGCAATATTTCTTGGCACGGGAGCCTCTTTTTGTGCTTCGGTAAGAGAAGCACCATAACCGCTATTTTTTACTGCTTGGATGATTGCGGTATGATCTATAACAGCAGGTTCAAATGTGACAGCCATCGTGTTCTGTAATAAATTTACGTTTACAGACTGTACACCTTCAAGCTTGCCAACGCTTTTTTCCACATGGGCTGAGCAGGCGGAGCAGCTCATTCCGGTCACGTTGAATTTTTCTTTCATTTTTTACCTCCATTCAGTTAGTTTTATGTAACTATAATCAGTGTATTCTTTTTTGCAGAGGGTGTCAACCGGAATTCCGGTGGCTACTATTGCTAGTTTGTACGAAAGTTTAGAGAAAATCAGTTTTACTTTCATAAAAATTATGTTAAGATATGGAAAAAAGGAGGGATTTTATGAAAAAAGAGATGCGCCGCAAAGATCGATTGGTTTCGGAAGAAAAAGCAAGAGAAATTATTGAGAAAAGCGAGTATGGGATGCTGTGCACAGCCGGCTTAGACGCCGTTCCCTATGCAGTTGCAGTCAGCCATGTTTTATACGAAAACATCATTTATTTTCATTGTGCGTTGGTGGGACGAAAACTTGAAAATATCATGGAAAACGCTAAGGTCAGCATGAGCTTTGTCAGCAAAGCGGAGGTTGAACAGGAGGCATATACCGTTCGATTTGAAAGTGCCGTGGTTGAAGGAACTGCAAAAATGATAGAGGACGAGGCGGAGAAGCTGTTGGCATTGCAGCTGATTTGCAAACGGTATAGCCCTGATTTGCTGGAGGGACATCTTGATTATATTCAGCCAAGGCTGAAGCATACAGGGATATGCCGTATTGAGATTGACCAAGTTTCGGGAAAAGTAAATAAGAAAGTGTAATGCAATGATAAAACCGATTACCGTATCATATAGAAAAAAATAAAACAGGCGAATTTCAGTATTTAGAAATCAGCCTGTTTTTTTTATTCAAAAACAAAAATATTATCTATCGTTCATGATACCAAGTTTTTCAAAAATATAGAAAAGTAAGCTTAAGCACATAGCAACCAAAGCCGCAAGGGACATACCTCTTAAAGGAATATTTCCAAGGTTGATGGAAATTCCGGAAAGACCGACTACAAAAATAACTGAAGTTAAAGCCATATTTCTGGATTTACTAAAGTCAACCTTTGAATCAACCAGAATACGCAAGCCGGAGGTGCCGATCATACCGTAAAGCAGGAAGGAAATTCCGCCGATTACAGCACCTGGAATTGTACCGATTAATACAGTCAGCTTACCAATGAAGGAGCAGATAATGGAAAGAATCGCCGCACCCGCAATCACTCGAACGCTATACACCTTTGTGATTGCCATAACGCCAATGTTTTCGCCGTAGGTTGTGGTTGGTACGGAACCAATAAAGCCTGATAACATCGTTGAAAAGTTGTCGGCAAACAAAGAACGGTGCAGACCGGGATCCTTCAATAAGTCATGACCAATAATTTTACTTGTAACAATCTGATGACCGATGTGTTCAGAAATGATAACCAACAGGGCAGGAAGCATGATTATGATTGCCTCTGTGCTGAACTTGGGAGTGGAGAAATTGGGAAGCGAGAACCAGTTTGCTGCTGAAACAGCACCAAAATCTACCAGACCAACAAAATAAGAAACGATATAGCCGCAAACAACGGCGATTAGAATGGGAATAACTGCAAAGAACTTGCGGAACAATACAGAACCAAAAACAGCAATACCCAGGGTTACTAAAAACACGATAATATTTGCACTTGAGGGGCCGCCTTCCGCCAAAAGACCGCCGGTATTTGCAGCTGTACTTGCCAGCTCTAAGCCAATTAAGGCAACCACGGGGCCCATTGCCGCAGGGGGAAGAATTATATTAATCCAATCTGAACCAAACTTGCCTATAATTGCGGCAACAATGCAGCCACAGAAGCCAACAGCAACGAAACCACCTAATGCATAGGCGAAACCAAACTGTTGAATAATCAAAAGTCCGGGAGCCAGGAATGCAAAGCTTGAACCTAAATAAGCGGGTGCTTTTCCTTTTGTAATAAAAATAAAAAGCAGTGTGCCGAAGCCATTCATAAAAAGAACGACGGCCGAGTTGATACCAAAAAGGAAAGGAACCAGCACCGTTGCACCAAACATGGCAAACATATGCTGTAGTGACAGGGGCGCGAGAAGTGAAAGCGGAACCTTTTCATCCACTTGAATGATTTTATGGTTTTCCAAAACAATAACCTCCTTAAATTGTAGTAATGTAATAAATAATGAGATAATGACTTTTGGTGCAAAACCCCAAAAAAAATTTATTGGCAAGAAACCAATAAATAGATTTTAGTACCTGAAAAATTATAGCATTCTCTTTTTCCTCTTGCAACGAAAAATCAAAAATAATGAATCAAATTGTCGTTATGCTGTAAAAAACAGAGATTTTTAGGAGGGTATAGGCGTAATCTACCAGAGGAAAGCTGGAATTTATTTATTTTGAAGCATTCCCATATAAGCATATCAAGGAAGGAGAACAGAAATAATTTTTCAGCAAAAGCTATTTTTATAATAAAAAAACTTCCGAAATGGGAAGTTTTTTACGTTTTATGATATATGCAAAAATCAAAGAATGTTTTGTTGCACATTTTCCAAGAACTGCTTGGCACGCAAATATCTCTCCAGTCTTTGGAAATCTCTTGGTGTCAAGCCTGGCAGGCGGTTTAAATCCATATTGTCTGCCAAATCAGAAAGTTTTACTGCAGTTGCCAAAGGATTTTTTGCAACCTTGTGCACATACTCCATGTAATCCTGATCTGTTTTTCTGGTAAGACATACGACGGCATCCACAATTACCTTTGGAAAGCCCTCTATGATAAGATCATCTGCGGTTAAGTCGCTGTCCTCCAAGGTATCGTGCAGCATAGCCACAATTTTTTCCTCTATTGTTTTACAGCCAAGCATAACACGCACGGGATGTAAAATATAGGGGTTCCCTCCTTTGTCCAGATGACCCATATGAGCCTTTGCCGCAAGAATCATTGCTTTTTCTAACATAAACGATACTCCTTTTTTAGGGGAACGCTGTTTCATTCCGTGTACACTCCATTAAAATAGCGCTTCCTTAGATTTTCCTTTGAAAGTGTAGCATATTAAGCGCAGAGATACAATAACTATTAGCATAAAATGGTAAAAAACGTCAGCGAAATGTTACAATATTTAATAAAATCTTCAATAACTCCTTAAAAAATTATGATATGATAAAAGGAATTAAAGGAATACAAAAAAGATGCAATTCAATACAGAAAAAAGACAAGGGCAAAGCGCAGTTTGTTCGCCCTTGCTCAACATAGATTTTAGATAGGAGAAATAGGATGAAGAGAAGAAAATGGAGAATTTGCCTTTTGGCATTGGTGGCCGCACTGGGCATTAGCGGCTGTGCTCAAGCCAGTACCGTTGCGGCGGCCGAGCCGTTGATGCTCCAAACTGGGCTGCTGCAGCCTGTGGAAACAAATAGAGCACAGCTGATTGGTGAGAAGGAATCAATCATAGAATATGACGCACCGCTTGCATATGTTTTGACGTATCCGCAGATGTCCAACGAGGCAATCAACAAACAAATTGTGGATTTTGTGCAAGGGCTTAGGACAGATTTTACGCAGAAGTATGATATAAAGGATGAAAAAGCCAAAGCAAGGTTAACACAAAAAGATTGTGATAAAATCTTATATTTGGATTATGACAGTTACATCGTGAGTGAGGATAAAATTTGTATTGTGTTTTATGAAACACAAGAGCTGGGACAGGGTGTTTTACCAGTTGAGCGGGTACATATTTTCCATTTTGATACCAATACGGGGCAGCGTATTACCGAAAATGATTTGCGCAAAGAGGGATTTTTGGAAGCTGCTTCGAAATATGCCATTCAATTTTTTACGGAGCATGAGCCATATAAGGATAAAATTTTTGGGGACTATCATATCACTTTGGCACCTGAGGGTGGACGCTTTGACCGCTTTGCTTTAAATAGCGAGGGAGTTATATTTTATTTTGACCGCTATGACATATTTCCAGGAAGCCTAGGGAGGGTGGAACTGTTAATTCCTTACAGTGAGCTGGCGGGATTATTAAACGGCGTTGGAGTAGAAGCACCGCCTGTGGTTGAGGAAGAGGTGGCTCAGCCCATTACACCGGGGGAAAAAGTGGAGCGGGAAATTGACCCTGAAAAGCCGATGGTTGCACTAACCTTTGATGATGGGCCAAGACCTGTTTATACGGAACGAATTTTGGATGCTTTGGAAAAAAACAACGCTGTTGCTACGTTTTTTGATGTTGGCAGGCTTGTTGAGGCATATCCCCAAACGGTGAAAAGAGAGGTGGCATTAGGTTGTGAGGTGGGAAGTCACTCTTATTCCCACAAAAATTTCAATGTCCTTTCTGCGGAGGCAATTGCCGATGATGTGAAGCTGACGGCGGAAGCCTTTCAAAATGCGGTGGGTTTTGAGCCAACTATATTTCGTCCTCCTTACGGGAACTGCAATGATTTTGTAAAGGCACATATGCCATTGGCAATGGTAACGTGGTCGGTGGATACACTGGACTGGAAAAGCAAAGACCCCGATGCAATCATGCGTGTCATTCGCAGCGAAGGAGATTTGGATGGAAAGGTAATTTTAATGCACGGGATATATGAAACCAGTGCAGAGGCAACGGAACGGCTCGTGCCTTATTTATTGAAACAGGGGTATCAGCTGGTGACGGTTTCTGAACTTGCGCAGTACAAGCATGGGGCACAGCTGGAAGGCGGAAAGATTTATGGATACGCATATTTTCAATAGTATCTTATTGAATCAGCAGAGCTGGTAAACGTCGTTGAGAAATGGTTAGAGCAGAAATTTGTTTCAAAATTGTGGATGGTTTCGACCACTTTGACTTTAGTTTTCAAAAGCAGCAGCGACCTTATTTTTAAGTGAAGGGAATACAGAGAAAGCCCCATTGCCTGAGAAAATCAGACCATGGGGCTTTGTTTATGCCAAGCATATAAAGTGGAAACGTTGAAAAGCTGATAAAGTTTTTTTAGATTGTCAAAAAGCAAGACCAAAAACATTTATGAAAAGTGCAAAAAGTATGCTAATTAGCCGGCAACCGAGAATTGCGACAGATATACCGATTCCAATTCTTCTAAGGGAAAGGGTTTATGATAGAAATATCCTTGAAAAACATCACACTCTGAGTGCTCTAATAAAGCTACATTTTCGGCTGTTTCTACACCTTCGCAAACCACGGCTGTGTTCAGGCTTTTTACTAATTTTATCAATTGAAGCAGCAAATTTGCTTCTTTTTGACTAATATCAGTTTTCAAAAAAGCACGGTCAAATTTGATTTCATCAAAAATCATAGGATACAATGCTTGTAAAGAGGAATAACCACTGCCAAAGTCATCCAGAGATACCCGATAGCCCATTTTATGCAACTGATGGATAAACTGCTCGGCGGAATCAATTTCTTGAATATACGCACTTTCTGTCAATTCAAAGGTAATAAGAGATACAGGAATTGGGTATCGTTCTTGCAGCATTCGAATTTTATCCAAAAACCGATCCATCGTGTAAAGATGTATGCGGGATACATTTACAGAAAGAGGAACTGCGACTTTGCCCGAAAGCTGATGATGATAAAGATAGCAGAACACCTGCTCATATACATAAAAATCCATCTCCACAATATCTCCTGTTTCCTCGAGAATAGGCACAAACGCATCTGGAGAGAGATACGTTCCATCCCCCTTCTTCCAGCGTATGAGAGCCTCTGCACTACAAATTTGCTTATCTGAATGCAAGATCTTTGGCTGAATGAAAATATGGAATTCGTGGTTTGCCAATGCGGCGTGAAAAGAATTAATAATGTCAGAGCGTTTCTTCATGGACTGGTGCAGCGCATCAGAAAACACAACAATATTATTGTAAGGCGGGGTGGAGGATTTTCGGGCACAATCCGCATTTTTCAGCATTGCTTCTACGGGCTCATTCCAATTCGCAATAAGATAAATTCCGCTTTTTAATATAAAACGACTGCCTGTATACATTTGATCTATCAATGTTGAAAATTGCGTATTCCAATTGCGGATAACTTCCGCTGCCTGCGCCTCACTAAACTGCGACATATCCGCCAGAAAAGCGAAATTATCGGAATAAAGTCTGCAAGAGCATAAGCAAAAGGACTGCTTGCCCAATTCTTCGGCAAACAGCTTCAGGATATTATCGCCTTCCTTATGACCGTATAAATCATTCAGATACCTAAAATGATTAATGCCTGAGCAAACGAGAGCTAGGCGGGAGCTTTTTTTATAAATCCGCAGCACTTTTTCAACAGCGACTAAAAAGGCATCATAACTCAGCATACCTGTAAGGGAATCTCGCTTGGAATTACCCAATCGATCCATACCAAGCACTTTGCTGATTTGATTTAGCTTTAATTTACTACGTGATTTCATCATTCTTTTGTTTTCGTACATTCGTTTATCCGCTTCCTGAAGCAGTTCGTCCATCAGATAATAGCGTTCTCTGGTGCTGATTGCATACCCTTGGGCATAGCTTATTTGTATATCGACAAGCTTATTACTGGCTTCAACTGCTGTATGGATGCGTTCCAGAAATGTTTCCATTATTTTCTCCGTACAGTTTTGAATGATAACAATAAATTCATCACCGCCGAAGCGTCCCAGAAAGAATTTTTTTTCGGCACTCTGACGCAGAAGTGCAACAAATTGCTGAATGAGCATATCGCCCTTTTCGTGACCGTAGAAATCATTGACTTTTTTCAGATTGTTTAAATCAAACATGGTAAGTCCGATATTTAAGGTGCTGTCACGGCAGTCCAATATGCTCATCTCCTCTAAGCAGGCATGTTTATTCATAATTCCGGTGATGTCGGTATAGGCATGTCGCTTTAGCATACGGTTCACTCCTAACTGAAAAAAGAAAATGGTAATTGCCGTCAATGCAAGGATCAGTACCGTGACATGGCTGGAATAGGAAATGGTATACCATCGTGAAGCCTTATTCTGCTTTGACAATACAGCGTTTTCTATTAAAACATAGAGTTGAACGGCACATATGAGGGCAATAATCGCAGCATTCACATAAAATAAAAATATAATGCGTTTATTTTTCATGAAAAACCTCATTTCAAAATTACTTTTTTGACTAGTTCTTCACCGATTCCGATACGAGAACCTTTTACACTGAGAAGAATATAGTTGTTAAATTTGGATACAACAGTCACAACAGTATCTGGAACAAGCCCCAAGCTCTCCAGATGATGTCGCTCTTTTTCTTTCCCTGCAATGCGCACGATGGTATATGGAACACCAATTTCGGCTAATAGTAACGGCATGATACGCCTCCTTGATGATTTGCAAATGTTAGCCAAGACTAACTAATGGAAATATTTTAACACAACAAAGCATATAATTCAAGTGTGGGTTTGCTTTAAATTAAAATAGTTGCATTTCTCTGGTTTTTGGGCGTTAAAAGAAACCATTTCAGTATTCTTTCATGGATTATCCAAGTGAAACGGTTTATTTTGTTCGGTTCAATTTTATGAAATTTTTCATGCCTGTGAAGGTTTCTTCGCTGATTACGTGCTCTATACGGCACGCATCCTCTAAAGCGGCTTCCTTTGAAACGCCGAAACCCATCAGAATTTCAGAAATAACACAATGACGCTCAAAGGTACCCATAGCAAGCGCTTTTCCTTTTTCGGTTAGCTTGATACAGCCACGCTCTTCCATTTCAATGTAGCCATTTGTTTTCAGTTTTTTCATAGCATTGCTAATGCTGGGCTTACTAAAACCTAGGGCGGTAGCAATATCAATGGAGCGCACATAGCCTGTCTGTTTCTCCAACACATAAATTGTTTCTAGATAATCTTCCATTGATTCCTGGACTTTCAAATCAATCTCCCCCTAAGCTATTTTTTATTATGGTAACAAAAAAAATGGCAATTGACAATGATTTTATTTATCATAACCAATTTTTGTAAAAAAAATAAATTTAAGCGGAAATTAAATAATTTTTCATTGACAAGAGCAAAAAAATGATGCAATATAATTACAGGATTACGACAAGGGCGTCGCAGCACAATAATATGTTTTGACGCCTTTTTTAAATCGTTTGCCAGTTTTGGCAAAATATAACTTTGCTTGCTTCTGTAGTTTGATGCGTTCTCCTAACGTCAAACTATTTTGAATCAAACTTTTCATCTCTTCTTGTTGTTGCCTACCGAATATGGCGAAAACGCCCCCCAAAATGTTTTCGTTATATGGCAATGACGACCCTTAAGAACAAGCGGCTTTCTCCCACAAGAGAGCCGCTTGTTCTTTCTATAGAAAAGAAAGGATGGTTTTATGAAGGTGATCAGATGGACAGCCTTGGATTACAAATGTTTCATGGAGGAGATGACCAAGCAGCAGGATGAAGCCTATCGTTTATTTCATAAAAAGCTGTTATGCTCTTCCTTGCCGGTCATTGGAATACGTACACCGATTTTGCGTCAAAAAGCAAAAGAGCTTGCAAAACAGGCAGGAATGGATTTTTTTGAAACCTGCGGGAAAGATACCTATGAAGAACGGTTATTATATGGCTTAGTGGCGGCAGCGTTGCCTATGGAATTTCAGACTTTCTCGGGCTATTGTGATACATATGCTTATGAATTTGTGGAAAACTGGGCGCATTGTGATGTTTTTTGCGGATCATTAAAAAAGATTGCGGCGCAAAATCAAGAGGCATTGTTTGAACATACAAAGGGATATTGCAAAGCTGAAAATCCTTGGGTTGTAAGGGTTGGGCTTATTATTTTGCTGAATCATTATTTGAAAGAGCCATATTTGCAGGAGGTTTTGCAGTTGACGGACAGTGTGGCTTCTGATTTTTATTATGTACAAATGGCGCAGGCATGGTTATTGGCAACTGTTTGGGTGAAAAATGCCGAAATGGTTCGGCAATATTTAGGGGAGAGTCAATTATCCTATGTGGTAAAGGCGAAATTTGTGCAAAAGGCTTGTGAGTCTTTTCGTGTTCCTCCTGCGGATAAGGCATGGCTTCGGGAATGGAAAAAGACGTTGACATAAAATCTGGAGGATACTTATGAAAGAACTTGCATGGGAACGGGTAACGCACAGTTTTTTGCCGATTTACAATGAGAACAGCAAAGTGCTGATTCTTGGAACGGCACCGTCGGTGAAATCCAGAGAGAATCATTTTTATTATGGGCATCCGCAAAATCGTTTTTGGCGTGTGCTGGCAGAGATAACGGGGGCGGAAGTGCCGCAAAGCATTGACGAGAAAACGAAATTTTTACTGTCAAAGGGCATTGCAGTTTATGATGTGATTGAAAGCTGTGAGATACAAGGTAGCAGTGACAGCTCAATACGTAAGGTGGTGCCTGCTGATTTTAGTGAAATACTGAAAGTGACCGGCAACATTCCTATTTTTGGGAACGGCGGCACTGCATTTCGGCTGTATCAAAAGCATCAGCAAAAAAATACAGGCATTCCGATGATTCCTTTACCCTCTAGCAGCCCTGCCAATGCCGCATGGAATTTAGAACGCTTAACGAAGGCTTGGCAAAACGAGCTAACCCCTTATTTGCAAAAAAAGGTATAGACATGATTGAAAAATTTTGTCGGAATAATATTGACGCATCATTGAAAGAATGATATAATGCAACCACAAAAGTGAATAGAGAACTTATCAAGAGTGGTTGAGGGACAGGGCCCTATGACACCCGGCAACCGGCGTTACGACGCATCGGTGCCAATTCCCCCGTTTGGTTCAAACGGAAGATGAGAATGTATATTTTAAACCCTGTTTGGGGTTTTTTTTATGCCAATAATGAATCGATAAGGTTTGTGGCTTTTGCCAAATTCTTTTAAGGATTTGGCAGTATCGTGAAACATCTCTCCCTGCGCTCTATTCACATAAAAATTTTTTTATTACAGGAGGGAAAAGAAATGAGTAGAAGATTATTTACATCCGAATCTGTTACAGAAGGGCATCCCGATAAAATTTGTGATCAGATTTCCGATGGCGTTTTAGACACGCTGTTAGCGAAGGATCCCAATGCAAGGGTTGCCTGCGAAACAGCAACTACAACAGGCGTTATTTTTGTAATGGGTGAAATTACCACCAATGCGTATGTGGATATTGAAAAAATTGTACGGGAAACATTAAATGAAATTGGCTATAACCGTGCAAAATTTGGCTTTGACAGCGAAACTTGTGCTGTAATCACATCCATCCATGGTCAGTCCCCTGATATTGCAATGGGTGTTGACAAGGCGTTGGAACAAAAAACAGGCGAAGATGATAGTGAATTTGATACCGGTGCAGGGGATCAGGGCATGATGTTCGGTTTTGCCTGCGATGAAACAGAAGAATTGATGCCTTTGCCAATTTCCTTGGCACATAAATTGACAAGAAGATTGACGGAGGTAAGAAAGAACGGTACGATTGATTATCTGCGTCCCGATGGCAAATCTCAGGTAACGGTGGAATATATCGATGATAAGCCTGCAAGAGTGGATACCGTTGTATTATCAACTCAGCACGATCCTGACGCAACAAACGAACAGATTCGTGCGGATATTATTGAACACGTCATTAAAAAAGTAATCCCTGCAGAGCTTTTAGATGAAAATACAAAATATTATATCAATCCGACAGGGCGTTTTGTAATCGGCGGACCGATGGGCGACAGCGGCTTGACTGGCAGAAAAATTATCGTTGACACCTATGGCGGTTATGCAGCACATGGCGGCGGTGCATTCAGCGGCAAGGACCCCACAAAGGTAGACCGTTCTGCTTGCTATGCGGCAAGACACGTTGCAAAAAATATCGTTGCCAGCGGTATTGCAAACAAATGTGAAGTTCAGCTGGCATATGCCATCGGCGTAGCAAAGCCTGTATCTATTCTTGTGAATACCTACGGCACAGGTAAAATTTCTGATGAAGAAATTACAGAAATTGTTCAGAAAAACTTCGACTTGCGTCCCGCAGCAATCATTAAAAACTTCGATTTAAGAAGACCTATTTATAAGCAAATTGCAGCTTACGGACATTTTGGACGTACAGATCTAGAACTTCCTTGGGAAGAAGTGGATAAGGTTGATGTATTTAAAGATAAATTTTAATTTTTGAGTTTTATAAAATCAACGAAAGGTGTCGAGATATTCGGCACCTTTTTTTGGAAAAATGTAAGAACGGAAGTTCCCTTTTTGCGCTTGCTGTGTTATACTTAAAAAAATTTATATCGTTTTTTTAAATCAGACTTTTGCAATAATAAGAACGATTATTAAAAAACTGTAAGCTTTTATTTTAATGTTTTAATATTTTAAATAACGTAACCCAAAGCAAAAAACGTTAAAAGAATATACTTTCTGCTAGTTTCAGCAAAAATGTATATTTTTGCAAATATAAGGTTTAGGTCAAGCCTTTTCAAAACTGCACCGCCCAAGACAGGGCGGCTGCAAACTTGCAGGGTTTGGGACAGAGGCTCGAGAACTTGCATTTTCGAGAACTTATATTTTTCAAGGAAAGGAGGGGTGTGCTTGGAGGAGATTATTCTAAAAGGCGAGATTGGAGATATTATTTTTCAAAATAAAGAAAACGGATATACGGTTTTTACCATTCTTGTGCAGGAGGAGGAAATCACCTGTGTGGGGATTGTTCCTATGATTCATACGGGAGAAAGCCTTGAAGTGCGTGGGAATTGGAGCAACCATCCTGCTTATGGAAAGCAATTACAGGTTCAATTTTATGAAAAATTTATGCCCACCTCTCAAAGTGGTATGGAAAAGTATTTGTCGTCGGGTTTAATCAGGGGACTGGGGCCGAAAACGTCAAAAAAAATAGTGGAACGCTTTGGGGATGCCGCTTTTTATGTAATTGAGGAAAAACCCGATTTGCTGACTGAAATAAAGGGCATCACCCACGAAAAAGCACAGCGGATTTCTGAGATTTTTCTGGAACAGCATGAATTGCGCAAGGTTATGATGTTTTTGCAAAGCTTTGAGGTTTCACCTGCTTATACCATGCGAATTTATAAAAAATATAAGGGCAGAACCTTTGAAATTGTAAAGACAAATCCCTATCGTTTGGCCGATGATATTTTTGGAATCGGTTTTAAAATGGCGGATAAAATGGCGGCAAATGCAGGGATTGCAGAGGATGACCCCAATCGCATCAAAGCCGCCGTGAAGTACGTTTTAAATCAAGGTGCAGTGAATGGAGATTGCTTTTTGCCAAAGGAGAAGCTGATTGCGGAGGCGGTTGAGCTTTTACAGCTGCATCCCTTATCGGTGGAAAATGCCATCAGAGAATTGCAGGTGGAAAGCCAAATTTGGCAGGAGAAAATGGAGGGTATCGAGGCGGTTTACCTGAATTTTTATTACTATGCGGAAATGGCTGTGGCAAAGCGTTTGCTTGAATTATCCATGAGTTTTTCCATGGATTCCCAAGGGGAGGGCTTGGACATTTTGGAGCGGCAAATTCACCAGGCAGAAGAGGAAACAGGGGTGCTTTTGGCTGCGGAACAGCGTCAGGCGGTTATGGAAGCAATGAGCGGCGGCGTTTTGATTATTACGGGCGGCCCGGGTACAGGGAAAACAACGACCATAAATACCATTCTTCGCTTATTGGCAAAGGAGGAGAAGGAAGTGCTGCTTGCCGCACCCACAGGCCGTGCCGCCAAGCGGATGACAGAGGCAACGGGTGTTGAGGCAAAAACCATTCATCGGTTATTGGGCACCACCTTTCTCAGTGATGATAACCGTCGGCAGGTTTTTGATAAAAACGAGGATGACCCCATCGAAGCGGATGTGATTATTATAGATGAAACCTCTATGGTGGATTTGCACTTGATGCACGCTTTATTGCGGGCGATTGCAAATGGAACGGCGGTTATATTTGTAGGGGATATGGATCAGCTCCCTTCTGTTGGGGCAGGGAATGTTCTAAAGGATATGATTCGCAGTGAACGTTTGCGTGTAGTACGTTTGCGTCATGTGTTTCGACAGGCGCAGGAAAGTGCAATTATTATGAATGCCCACCGAATCAATGAGGGCGAGGAGCCTGTTCTGAACGAGGACGGTACGGACTTCTTTTTTATGCGTCGGGCATACGGGCAGGAGGTTTTGGCAACCGTGCAGGACTTGGTGAAAAGCCGTTTGCCGAAGTTTACAGGGCAGGATGGTTTGGCGGATATGCAGATACTAACGCCCATGCGCAAAGGTATGCTTGGGGTGCAAAGTTTAAATCAGGTATTGCAGCAAACCTTGAATCCCTCCTCACATAAAAAGAAGGAAAAGCAATTTCGCCAGACAACGTTTCGAGAAGGCGATAAGGTGATGCAGATGAAAAACAATTATAATATTGTGTGGCGTTGCTATAATTGCCAAGGGAAGCGTACGGATGAGGGGCTGGGGGTTTATAACGGTGATGCAGGGCGCATTGCAAAAATTGATGAGGAGAATGAAATATTACAGGTTTTATTCGACGACGGAAAGCTTGTTGATTACGATTTTACCCAGTTGGAAGAGCTGGAGCTTGCATATGCCATCACCATTCACAAATCACAGGGCAGTGAATACCCTGTTGTCATTTTGCCCATTTACAGCGGACCACCCATGCTGATGACCAGAAATTTGCTGTATACTGCTGTAACAAGAGCAAAGAAGCTGGTGGTGCTTGTGGGTCTGCGGGAAACGGTAAACGGCATGATTGCAAACAATCGGGAGATTGGGCGTTATACAGCGTTGGCCGAACGCATACGCAATTTATATGATTTTATGTTTGAGCAGGAGGAACAGACGTGAAAAACTTCATGCAAGGGGTTTTAAAGGTGTTGTATCCTCCATATTGCGTGTTATGCGGTGAGCTGTTGCCCATGGAGGAATGGGAGAAGGGGATTTGTACGGGCTGTGCCTCAAAAATTCCGTTTTTAACAGGAAATCGGTGTGGATTCTGCGGCAGAGAATTGCAGCATGGAGAAGTTTGCCATAGCTGTTTGGAAAAAAAACCTGTCTTTGAGCGAGGGATATCGGCTTTTGACTATGATGTGCTGCGTGAGGGGATTGCACGGTTTAAGTTTGACGGTTCGAAGGGGGATGGAGCTATCTTTGGTCGACTTATGGCTGCGTTCCTCCTTTCATATCATCAGGATTGGATAGAGGAAATTGATTTTATGACAGCGGTTCCTTTGCACAGAAGGAAAGAAAAGGAACGGGGCTTTAATCAGGCTGATATTCTTTGTAAAAGTATCAGTGAAAACACAGGTATTCCTTATCAAGAGGATATTCTTAGCAGAACCAAAGCCACCATTGCGCAAAGCAAGCTTTCTGCCAGGGAACGACATGAGAATATAAAGAACGTTTTTCTCTCTCAAGATTGTCCAGACAAGTGCATTCTTTTGGTGGATGATATTTTAACGACAGGGGCAACTTTAAATGAATGCAGTCGTGCTTTATATCGCAGTGGCGCAAAAAAAGTGGAGATATTTTGCCTTTCCGTAACAGAATAAAAATTTAAAATGCTTTTTGGAGGAGCCTAAAGGCATTTTTTTATGCAGATGATGTGAAATAAAAAAAATTGCGCATAATACAGCAATCAGGATTTCTACGTAAAATTAATGCACAACAAAATAAATTTTTTTGCAGGATGGTTTGCTTTTGCATGATAACGCATGGAATCAAAGCTGCAATGAGGTACAAAAAAATCGTAAATGCTGTCTGTGAGCAGGATGAAATTATTTATGAGTGGTAACGACTAAGATTTTTGTCGGATTATGAATTTACATTTGTATTATTTAAAAAAAAATAGTATAATCTAATACCGTAGTGTAAAAAAAGGATGAGAATTTCGGGGGAATTAAACAATGATACGTATAGGATTTGATAATGAAAAATATCTAAAAATGCAGTCGGAACGAATCAAAGAGCGAATCGGGCAATTTGGCGGAAAGCTGTATTTGGAGTTTGGCGGAAAATTGTTTGACGATTACCATGCCTCCCGTGTACTTCCAGGCTTTAAGCCGGACAGCAAGGTAAATATGCTGCTGCAGCTCAAGGATGATGCGGAGATTATCATTGTAATCAATGCGGCAGATATTGAAAAAAACAAGGTGCGTGGTGATTTGGGAATCACCTACGACATGGATGTATTGCGATTGATTGACGCTTTTCGAGGATACGGCTTATATGTAGGCAGTGTTGTTTTAGCCCAGTTTAATGGACAGGCGGCGGCGATTGCTTATGAAAAGAAGCTGGAGTCTTTGGGACTTAAGGTATACAAGCATTATCCCATTGCCGGCTACCCCTCCAACATTTCGCTGATTGTAAGCGATGAGGGATACGGAAAAAATGATTATATTGAAACAGAGCGTTCTTTGGTTGTCATAACAGCACCCGGCCCAGGCAGCGGAAAAATGGCAACCTGCCTTTCTCAGCTGTACCATGAACACAAAAGAGGGGTAAAGGCGGGCTATGCTAAGTTTGAAACCTTCCCGATTTGGAATGTGCCCCTGCGCCATCCTGTGAATGTGGCGTATGAAGCGGCTACGGCGGATTTAAACGATGTAAATATGATTGATCCCTTCCATTTGGAGGCTTATGGAGAAACAACGGTTAACTATAACAGAGATGTTGAGGTTTTCCCTGTTTTAAATGCAATGTTTGAGCAGATTTACGGAGAATCTCCTTATAAGTCCCCTACGGATATGGGTGTAAATATGGTTGGAAATTGTATCATAGACGATGAAGCGGTACGTGAGGCATCCTGTAACGAAATTATCCGCAGATACTATAAAGCCCTTTGTGACCATAGAAAAGGCAATATGGATGAGGATGTTATTTTCAGACTGGAATTATTAATGAAGCAGGTTGGTGTTTCTGTGGCGGATCGCCCTGTGGTTGGAGCGGCAATGGAAAAAGCAGAGGAAACCAATGCTCCGGGTGCGGCGATTGAACTGCCGGATGGCACGATCGTGACAGGAAAAACGACACCCTTGTTGGGTGCATCTTCCGCCATGCTTTTGAACGCATTGAAGAAATTGGCGGGCATCCCCAAGGAGGCAAAGCTGATTTCTCCAACAGTGATTGAGCCAATACAGAAGCTCAAGGTAAATAACCTTGGAAACAATAATCCCCGTTTGCATACCGACGAAGTGTTGATTGCGCTTTGCATCAGTGCGACAACGGATGAACAGGCGAGCTTGGCATTGCAGCAGCTGGAGAAATTAAAATGTGCAGAGGTGCATTCTTCTGTCATTCTTTCGAATGTGGATGAAAATGTGTTCCAGAAGCTTGGTGTGAATTTGACCTGTGAGCCGAAGTATCAGACGAAAAAGCTGTTTCATGGTAAAAAATAAAAAATGATAAGCTCCTGTTTTTATTTGGAGCGAACCCCTTTTGTTAGACAAAATCAGTGTCTAATGAAAGGGGTTTTTTAACTCTTTTTTTGACAAAAAGCGAAGGCTTCGGTTATGATATGCATAATGGATAGAAGCAAAGGAGGATTTCAGCATGGGAAAATTTGATTTGCCGAAAATAGATTTGCACTTGCATCTGGACGGCTCTATTTTGCCCGAAACTGCATGGGAATTGGTTCAAAAACAGGGGATTGCAGTGCCTGCCGAGGATTTGAAAAGTTTTCTTCCCCTGATTATGGTTCCGAAGGATTGCAGGGATGTGAATGAGTGCTTGGAAAGATTTGAGATACCCGTTCAAATTTTGCAGGATCAGGACGCTTTAAAAAGAGTAACTGAGGAGTTAATCGGATGGCTGGCAAAAGAGGGTGTTGCTTATGCAGAAATTCGTTTTGCACCGCAGCTGCACACAAGAAAGGGACTTACCCAAAAGGACGCTATTGATGCGGTTTTAGCCGGCAGAGAGGCAGGCTTGCAGGCGCATAGGGAAATTGGTATTGGCATTATTTTGTGCGCCATGAGCATCGGCGGGGAAACTGTGAATATGGAGGAAAATTTAGAAACCGTACGTTTGACGAAGGAATATTTGGGCAAAGGCGTTGTTGCCCTTGATTTAGCCGGCGCAGAGGGGATTGTGCCTCTTTCTAATTTTGTGCCTATTTTTGATTTGGCAAGGGAGGAAAAGGTTCCTTTTACCTGCCATGCAGGGGACAGCCAAGGCCCCGAAACCGTTGCGGATGCGTTAAACTTTGGGGCAAAAAGGGTGGGGCATGGACATCATATTTATGAGGATGCGGCATTATGTGAAAGAGCGAAGCGAGAGGGTACAACCTTTGAAATTTGCCCAACCAGCAATGTATGCTGTCAAAGCACAAGCGGTTACGGTGCGCATTATGCAAAAAAAATGTTCGATTTGGGACTGCGTGTCACCATCAACACGGATAACATGACATTATTTGATTTAAACCTAGACAAAGAATATGAGCATTGCATTCACGACATGGGCTTTTCGGAGGAGGACATCCTTCAAATGCTTTTATATTCCGCAGAAGCTACATTCCAGAATCAGGCGGAGAAAGCGGCATTGATGGAAAGGATTTTAGCATACAAAAGGGAGGCGTAAAAAGCCTTTGGCATTTTGACTTAATTTGCAGTTCAGAGGTTACTGGACCTCAAGGAACCCTCCTGACTTTTACGAGTTTGTGTAGCGCAGGGGAAATTTTATTTTTAAAAGTTTATTGTCAAAAAAACGGCGATATTTACGAGCGGCTTTCTTTGAGTTTCAAGGGGAATAACAATAAAATCAACTTTGCTGAATGTATTTTTTCAATATGTATATAATAAAATGAAGAAAGGAATATTTTGCAGCAAAAGGGGGAAGGACAATGTGCAATAAAAAAGCAGCTATTTTGTTTTTTGTTTTATTGTCGCTAGGGGTAGGGGCTTTATCAGGTTTTTTTAATATGGAGGCAATGAGCCAGTATCAGGCATTGAATCAACCGCCGCTCTCCCCTCCGGCATGGGTTTTTCCTGTGGCATGGACCATTCTTTATATTCTGATGGGCATTGGCGCAGGCATTGTATACTGCTCTGACAGCAATCAGAAAAAAGGGGCAATGATGCTGTTTTTTATCCAGCTTGTGTTTAACTTCTGCTGGAGCTTCTTTTTCTTTACCCTTGAGTGGAGATTCTTTGCGCTTGTGTGGTTGCTCATGCTATTGGTTCTGGTTTTGGCAATGACAAAGAAATTTGGCAGTATTTCACCGTTGGCGGCAAAGCTGCAAGTGCCGTATATTCTATGGCTTTGCTTTGCGGCATATTTAAACTTTGGCGCTTGGTGGCTGAACCGTTAAAAGGAAGCAGTTACACCTGTACATATCACAGAATTCTGTTTGAACGGGTATTCTTCGCAGCAAAACCGAAACCAAAGAGAGCGATGGGACACAAAACCGATGTAAAATCTGAGTTTAACTTGGTTTCATCGGTTTTTTTCATATTTGAAATAAGTTTATGAATTGACTTGCTTGAAAAAACGGTTAGGCGAAAGAATAGCTATGCATACATAGGATTTCAACGGACTTGAGAATCCTTTTGAATGGTGTGAAATAAAAAACCTCTGTTGCGGCTGCAAAGAGGTTTTTGAATGAAAGATTATTATTTTTTTGAAAGTTTACTGTTTAAATTCAGCGACATTTTTTCTGTAAGTGTCTTTTTCTTTTTATTCTCCAGCTTCATGCCAGTAATGCCAACAATATACATCCCTGCCAAATCAACTTTGATGCTTTTTTTCAGCGGCAGTACATTGTAAACGGGCTTATCACAAATCAGCGTTGTAATTTGAGGCCCAATTTTTGCCCGAACCAGATTGGCTTTACGCATTTTTGTGGTTTTTGGCATTTGCTCGAACACAGCTTTTGGTAAATTAGAAGTAGAAGGTTTTTCCTGCTTTTTATCGATCACAAAAATTTGTACGGTTGTGCGGTTATTGTCTATAAAGTCTTGTGCTTGTACCATTTTACGCATACTAACTTTGTTAAAATAGTATAAAACACCAAGAATAATGGCTAATACCACAATAATAATAATCAATACATCTGAATAATTCAAATCCACAAATCGTTCCTCCTTAATTTTACGCAAAGCAAAACATTGCGTATATGCATTTCATACTTTTTCTATTCTAACATTGTTTTTGTTATTAGGGAAGTAGGAAAAAAGAAAAATTCACTTTTTTTACTGCGGCTATGCCTTGCATATAGTTGGAAAAATATAGTATACTACAAGAAACTTGGTGCATAAGAGGGGAGAAACTATATGAGTTCACAGGTTCTCACGGTAATGGCTTATCTGCTGTTGCTGATCTTAGTAATCAATGTGCTTTTAGCCGGTCTTGTGGTTTTTTTTGAACGCAGAAATCCTGCCAGCACATGGGCGTGGTTGCTGGTGTTGTTTTTTATACCTATTTTTGGCTTTCTAAGCTATTTGATTTTTGGAAAAAACGGCAAGCAGGAAAAAATGTTTTATGAAAAGGAAGCATATGATCAAAAGGTCTATTTTAAATACTTGTTTCACGATCGTCATTCCATAGAAAAAATACAACGGCAGAAGGCTTTGATAGAAAACCGTGGGCGTTTGGTTGAGGCTGAGTATTTAACGGATTTGGCTTATTTGCACTTGAATTCCGGCAACTGGATGACGTTTAACAACAGGGTGACTGTATTCAGCGCAGGCAAAGACAAATTTGAAGCCTTGGTTCGTGACATCCGAAAAGCCAAAGAATTTATTCATTTGGAATACTATATTTGGCGTGGGGACAAGCTTGGCAGGAGATTGCTGGAAGAATTGACAAAAAAAGCGAAAGAAGGGGTAGAGGTACGTCTTCTTTATGATGGCATGGGGAATTCCTCGCTGCCCAAAGATTTTTTCTACCAGCTGCATGAGGCGGGGGGCTATACAGCCGCCTTTTTACCGCCTTTTTTCGTGCGGTTAAATTACCGAAACCATAGGAAACTTTGTATTATTGACGGTAAGGTGGGGTATATCGGCGGTTTTAATGTGGGGGATGAATATTTAGGTATTGTGAAACGATATGGCGCATGGAGGGATACGCACCTTCGCTTTGAAGGGGATGCGGTGGATCAGATGCAAATCCGTTTTATTATGGATTGGAATTTTACCGCAAAAAACGGGATAGTTGCCCTTGAGGAGCGGTATTTTCCCGTAAGAGAGCAATGGGAAGGCGTAGAAACGCAAATTGTATCCAGTGGGCCTGACACACAATGGAAAAATATTCGTAATGGCTATTTTAAAATGATTAATGAGGCAGAAGAGCATATTTATCTGACAACACCTTATTTTGTTCCCGATGACGGTATTTTTGAGGGTTTGCGTGTTGCGGCTTTATCGGGGATTGATGTGCGTATTATTATTCCTGGCAACCCTGACCATATTTTTGTTTATTGGGCAAGTATGTCCTATCTGGGGGAGCTGCTGGAGGCGGGCGTACGCTGTTATCAATATGAAAAAGGGTTTATCCATGCGAAAACCTTATGTATTGATAGCTTGGTTGCATCTGTTGGCACTGCAAACATGGATGTACGAAGCTTTGATTTGAATTTTGAGGTGAATGCCTTTATGTTTGATGCTGCGTTAACCAAATCTTTGGAGGCGGATTTTATGCGGGATCTGGAAAGCTGTATTGAAATTACCAAGGATTGGTATTATAGAAGAAAACGGTGGTTTAAGGTAAAGGAAGCTGTGGCGAGGTTGATTTCGCCCATGCTTTAAGGAACGGAGGAAGTTGAAATGGTACAGGCAGGTTATGAAGAAAGTCGGAAAATATCTTATTTTCAGGTGGATGGCAATAGGCTTATGACTCCGGCTGCATTACTTTCCGATTTACAGGAGGCAGCGATTAATCATTCGGATGTCTTAGGATATTCGGTGGAATATTTGACACAAAAGCAAGCAGGATGGGCTGTTTTAAACTGGCATTTGGAGGTAGGGAGAATGCCAAAGCTGGGAGAAACCATTACCATTCAAACATGGTGTGAAAAATGCCGCAGAATGCAGGCAATCAGGTGCTTTTCTGTTTTGGATGAGAAGAATGAAGTGATACTCAAAGGAATTTCACGTTGGATTTTTATGGATTTGGAAAAGCGCAAGCCTACAAATATTTCTGAGGAGATGGTATTGCGCTATCATTCTGGGCAGGATTCGGCAATTCCCGGGGAGAAGTTTTTGATGCCAAAGGAAGGGGAAGGTGTGGCTGCCGTCATTCGCTCCCTTGAAATTACCAGAAGGGATATGGATACCAACGGTCACGCAAACAATGTAAAATATTTAGAGTGGGCAATGGACGATGTGCCTGATGAAATTTACGACAAGATGCAGCTAGTGGATGTCCGTATTGTTTATCGCAAGGAGTGCGTCCGAGGGGCTGAAATTGGGATAAAAACCTATATAAAAATGACGGACCAGGGCAGAGAGGTTTTGACCTTTATTACGGATAAGGAACAAGCGGTTTTAGCAGAGGTGGCAACGCTTTGGGGGTAAATGCCAAGAGCAGCTGCGAGGGCGCATAAAACATCCAAATAAGGAGAGGCTGCGGCGCAGTGAAGTGCCCGATTGCGACCAAAGTATCGCAGCAAACGAAAAGAAAAAGACCCAAAAGGTACAGCTCGAAAAAGGGCTTTGCCTTTTTTTGTTTCCAAAGAGAGAAAGCAATGTAGAAGTGAAGAAAAAAAAGAAGGGCATAGATTGCACCTAATACGAAAAGCGGGAAAATCAGGAAATACAGACTGAAGAAAAAAATTGAAAGAGGCGGCTTCTTGTTAAGAAAAAAGAAGATATAAAACAACTGAACAAGGCAGAAGCAAAAAACCCCGATTTTTTCATGGGGTGTAAAAAGCAAAATACTGTCGCTAAGTATCGTGAAAAGTGCTGCCATTGGAACGCCATAGCGCAGTGCAGGGATTAGGCAAAGGCAAATCACAAGAAATCTTACGGTATTAATGAAGGGGCATTGACTGCAAACAATGATGAATGTGTATAAAAAAAGAAAAATAATCAAAACACTGTAATCTGTTTTGTCCATGAAGCAACACCTCTTTGTTAGGGTGCCCAAAAACAAAAAGGACATTCCTGAAAGAAATGTCCTAAATTGCAGAAAAAATATAGCCTTTAAAAAACTGTTTTTAGGAAAACACTGAATAATTGCGTTAAATCAGAGCTTCCTTAGAGAAAAAATTTTGAAAACATTCCTTTTCCAAATTGGGACTATGGGTAAAAAACGATTCTTTTGCCCATAGTCCCGATTTGTGAGTTTTGCTTCCAAAGAAATGCTTAAGACATCTCTAATTTTTTGCGCATATCCTCTATTTGTGCATCCGTTAAATCCATTGGATGATAGGCAATGGTAATGCCGTCGTTCTCATAACGGGGAATCAGATGCAGATGAAAATGGAATACTGTTTGACCGGCAACTGTCCCGTTGTTTTGCATGACGTTCAAATGTTCAAAGCCTAAGATGTTTTTCATTTCTCTTGCAATTTTTGTCGCAAGAACAAACAGACGTCCTGCCTGCTGGGGATCAATATCAAAAATATTCGCAGAGTGCTGCTTAGGCAGTATTAAAACATGACCTTCGTTTGCGGGAAATCTGTCCAAAATTGCTTTAAATTCCTCGTCCTCATATATGGTGGCAGACGGAATCTCTCCGTTTATGATTTTGCAAAAAATACAGTCGCTCATGGCAGTCCTTCCTCTCGGTTTTTCTTTTCAGTATAGCACGAAGGGACAGCCTTGCACAGTATTATCCTGCATAATATTTTGAAAATAAATAGACAAGGGCATTGCTGTGGCTCATTTTGTCTGAGGAAATTTCAAACAAAATATCTCTTAATTCCTGTGTGGGCATGGTCAAGTATAAGGTTCGGTAAAAATCACCATTATCCATTTCCAAAAGCAGGGTGTCCTCCAGGAGCTCCTGCCCGGAGGTTTCGGGGGCTCTGCCTGTTGGCATCGTATCTTCTCTTTTGCCTGTTATAAGGTAAGTGGTTTCCTTCAGCTGATTGATATGTTTTAATTCATCCAAATACATTGCCTTCAATATATTGGCGGATGCTGCCATGTTTGGATCTGTCATAAGGAAAGCATAGCGTTCTGCCATGTCGGCACTTTCTTGCTGTGCCATGTACAAAATTTCCATTAGGTGGCGATCTTCTGCCAAGTCGACCATTTGCGGTGGCTTTGAAGGTTCAGCTGCTTTTTCTTTTATTTCCAGAGTTGTAATATTTGGCTGTGATTTTCTGTTATATGGATACATTGGTCAGGCTCCTTTTCTTTTTTATATCATCTTATGCGAAAAAGTTTGTTTTCTTGCCTGAAAGAGCATAAAATAAGTGTGGATACAAAAAAGGATTTCTGATAAGCTATAAGAAAAGAAAAATTAAGCGGAATAAAGGTGGGGAAACCATGAAAAAAATCGTTTTAACAGGCGGTGGCACGGCGGGGCACGTAACGCCAAATTTAGCATTGCTTCCGTTTTTAAAAGAGGATGGATGGGAAGTTATTTATATAGGTTCTGAAAAAGGGATTGAACGAACCCTTATTGAAGCAGAGGGTATTCCATATTACAGTATTCCGACGGGGAAACTGCGCCGTTACCTTTCAAAAGATAATTTCAGCGATATGCTGCGGGTGATTCAGGGGATAGCTGAGGCAAAGAAGCAAATCAAAGAAATTAAGCCTGATCTGGTTTTTTCAAAGGGCGGCTTTGTTGCGGTGCCTGTTGTTTTAGCTGCAAAGGCAAACGGAGTGCCTGTTATTATACATGAATCGGATATTACACCGGGTTTAGCCAATAAAATTGCTATGCCTTGGGCAAAAGTAATTTGTACAACGTTTCCCGAAACCTTGCAGCATATTTCAAAGAAAAAAGGCGTGCATACAGGCTCGCCCATTCGCAAGGAATTATTTGAGGGGAAAAAAGAAAAAGGACTTGAGAAGTGCGGATTTGACGGGACAAAGCCGATTCTTTTGATGATGGGCGGCTCCCTGGGGGCAGTCAAGCTGAATCAATGTTTAAGGGCAGAATTGCCTCAGCTTTTGCAAAAGTTTGACATCATTCACCTTTGCGGAAAAGGCAATTTGGCAAAGGACCTTTTACATCAAAAAGGATATAAACAGTTTGAATATGTTTCCGCAGGCTTGGCGGACTTATTTGCAGCCACCGATTTCATTGTTTCCCGTGCAGGGAGCAACTCTATTTGCGAATTTTTGGCACTTAAAAAACCGCACTTGCTGATTCCGCTTTCCAAAAATGCAAGCCGTGGGGATCAAATTTTAAATGCAGCCTCTTTTGCCAAGCAGGGCTTTGCCCGTGTGCTGCCAGAGGAAGAAATGACGGCGAAGTCTTTGCTTGAAAATATCAATACCCTTTATGAAAATCGGGCAAAATACGTTCAAAAAATGGAAAAAAGCGGATTATCCGATGGCACGCAGGGCATTTTGGCTCAAATTCGAAAGTTTTAATAAAGAATTAAGAAAATTAAATTGACACGTGTCAAGAAAAAATATAAAATGCTAAAATGTGATTTGCGGAATCAATCGTAACGGAATAACGAGGAGGATACGCCATGAAAAAATATGCTGCGTTCGTTTGTGCGGCAGCGTTAATGCTTTTTGCAACAGGTTGTACTGCAAAGGAAGCAAGCGGAAGCAATTTAGAAGAGACAAGTACCATTTTACAGGCGCAGTTGCCCAAGGACGGAGATGAAATTGCGGTAATTACCACATCAGAAGGGGTAATCAAGCTGCAATTTTATCCAGAAGAGGCACCGAAGGCAGTGGAAAATTTTAAAACACTGGCAAAGTCTGGCTACTATAAAGATGTAATTTTTCATCGTGTCATGGAAGGGTTTATGATTCAAGGCGGCGATCCTACGGGAACGGGCACTGGCGGTGAAAGCTGCTGGGGTGAAGATTTCGAGGACGAAATTTCTCCGAAACTGCATTTTTACCGTGGGACATTGGCGATGGCAAACAAAGGCGCAAATACCAATGGCAGTCAGTTTTTTATTGTACAAAACAAAGAGGTGACAGAGCAGGGCATCAACACCATTCGGGAAACCAGAGATAGCAATGAAGAATTGGGCATTACCATTGGGGAAGAATTTTACACCTTAGACAAACTGTTCCCTGAGGATGTTTTGAATTATTATACAGAGCATGGTGGCAGTATTGAGCTTGAATATATTTTCGGAAAGCCTTATACTATATTTGGGCAGGTATTTGAGGGCATGGACGTGGTGGATAAAATTGCTGCGGCTGAGGTAGATGCCAAAAACAATAAGCCCTTGAAGGATATTGTGATAGAAAGTGTTGAAATTGTTAACTATGAGTCACAAAATTAAATAGGTTTGCGCAGGGAGAAGAAGCGATGAAAAAGAAATTGTGGCTTGGAGCGATGTTGTTCGGTATGGTTCTCGGCTTGACTGCTTGCAGCGATGCAGAACAAGAGCCTGTAAAGGCAGGGGAAAGCGTTAGCGTTGATTTTGCAAACCAAACGGGAGAGGATGTCGGGATTTTAAGAATACGTCCTTCTGAGGAGGATGAGTGGTCTGAAAATCTGCTTCAAGAAGAGGTTTGGAAGCAAAATTACGAAATGCCTGTATCCTTAAGCGGCGAGTTGCCAAAGGCAGAGGATGGCTGGCAGGTTGAAATGAAATTTTTGGATGGAACAGAGGAAATATGGCAAGGTGTTGTAATAAAAGATAATACAACTGCGGTTTTTTCCTATGAGAATGGATTGCCTGCTGTTGAAATTAAAGAAGGCGACAGCGACGAGGCTCAGTCTTTAGATGCGGGCAGTGCAACAGAATAATAGTTGGAGTCAATGGAGACTGCAAGGAGGGATAAAACCGGGCTTGCAGTCTCTCTTTTTATTGAAAAAAATAGGAATGCAATCAATTTGACAATGACTGCACATTTCTTTTTTTGTGAAAAAGTTATAGGTGATTTTGACCACATTAAAAAAAGTGGCAGTTAATATAGATTTATATGATTAACAGTGTTTAGGACATTAGGAATTTTCTGAAAAGGGATTTTCGAATGTTGTGCGGCGAAAAGAAGCGATACAAAAGAAGGAGAGAGACAATGGGAACAAAATATGTGTTTGTAACAGGCGGAGTGGTTTCGGGTTTAGGTAAGGGTATTACGGCGGCATCTTTGGGCAGACTGTTAAAATCAATGGGGTATCGTGTACGGATACAAAAATTTGATCCTTACATCAATGTGGATCCGGGGACAATGAGCCCTTATCAGCATGGCGAGGTATTTGTTACCGAGGACGGCGGAGAAACAGATTTGGATTTAGGGCATTATGAGCGATTTATTGATGAAAATTTGAAGGTGACAAACAATGTTACCACGGGAAAAATTTACTGGTCTGTTCTGCAAAAGGAAAGACGGGGAGAATACTTAGGGGCAACGGTTCAGATGATACCTCACATTACAAATGAGATTAAAGGACGTGTTTATGCTGCCGGAGAGGATGCCGATGTGGTTATTACTGAAATCGGCGGTACTGTGGGCGATATGGAAAGTACGCCGTTTTTGGAAGCAATTCGTCAGGTTGGCAGAGAATTGGGACGAGAAAATTGCGTGTATATTCATGTTACCCTAATTCCTTATTTATCCAAAGGAAAGGAAATGAAAACGAAACCTACACAGCATTCTGTGAAAGAGCTTCTTTCTATCGGGATTCAGCCCGATATTATTGTTTGCCGTACAGAACGCTCCATCAGCGTGGAAATGAAGGATAAACTGGCACTTTTTTGCAATGTGGATGAAGATTGCATTATTGAAAATCTGGATGCTGACAGTCTTTATGAGTTGCCACTGATGCTGATGAAGGAAGGCTTGGGAAAAATTGTCTGTCGGAAGCTTGGTCTGGAAGAAAAGACAATGCAGCTGGATGACTGGATGGAGATGCTGGAGAAAGAGCGTCATCCGAAGCAGGAGGTTTCCATTGCATTGGTAGGGAAGTATGTGGAATTACAAGACGCATATCTTTCCGTTGCCGAGGCATTGCACCATGGTGGTATTTTTCATCAGGCAAAGGTAAATATCCATTGGATTGATGCGGAGGACTTGACAGCGGAAAATGCAGACGAGATTCTTGGCTCTTGCCAGGGGATTTTGGTTCCCGGCGGTTTTGGGATCAGAGGACTTTCGGGGAAGATGGAGGCAATTCGCTACGCAAGAGAAAAAGACATTCCCTTTTTCGGCATTTGTTTGGGAATGCAATGCGCAGTGATTGAATTTGCAAGAAATGTTTTGGGCTGGAAAACTGCCGATACCACAGAGGTGGATGAAAAGACAGACTACCCCGTCATTCATTGGATGCCCGATCAAAAGGACATTAAAAATTTGGGCGGTACCATGCGTTTGGGTGCTTATGAATGCCATATTGGGGAAGATACCTTTGCGAAAAAAGCTTACGGGGAAGGGGTTATTTGGGAAAGACACCGCCACCGTTTTGAGTTTAACAATGCTTATCGTGAGGCTTTCACACAGGCTGGGCTTAGCATTACAGGGCTTTCCCCCGACGGAAGATTGGTAGAAATGGTGGAAAATCACAATAACCGCTGGTTTGTGGGAGTACAATTCCATCCCGAATTTAAGTCGAGACCAAACAGACCACATCCTTTGTTTAGAGATTTTATTGGTGAGGCTTTGAAAACAAACTGATCGAATTGTAAGAAAAAATTAAATAAATTCTCGCCGTTTTCTAAGATTTTTCTGGTAGAATGAAACAAGAAAAGGGGAAATACTCTATACTATAAGGAGGAGTTCCAAAATGATAACAGAAAAAAAAGAAAAGATATTGGTACTGGCTACCGCACAAAGGAATGCCTTACGATTAATTGATTACGGCTTTTCAATTGCACTGGCAAATGATGGAGAATTACATATTTTACATATACAAAAGGGAAACAGTGTTTTTGATGGAAGGCATACCTTAAAGCGGTTGCAGGAGCTGATAGATTACGGCAGCAGATTGGGTGCGTGTATTCATGTTCAATGCGATATGGATGTGGCAAGGTGCATTGGCAGTTTCGTTGAGAAGGAAGAGATAACCCGTGTGGTTATGGGTGAGTCGGGGCAGGAAGAGAATGAAAAGGCACTTAGCGAGTGCGATCGCATTCTTGAAGTCATTCCCGAAGAAGTCAGGCTGCACGTAGTGGCAAGAGAAGAAGTACAGCTTCAGCGTATGATTGTATAAAAACAAAAACAGGGGGTCGATCAAATCGGCTCCCTATTTTGCGGTTTATTCGTGGAATTAAGATTTTTTGTTGCAATCGGGCAAGAATTATATTATTATTGCAAAGAGTGGAGAAATCTGCAACAAAACGAATGCTTTCATTAGAGATCAAAGCTTTCTTCATCATGAATATGGAATGAAAGAAGAAATTTAATATATTGTTTTTAGAACAGTGTATGTTTGAATATCTCGAAGGAGTATTTCTTGATAAGATGTGAAAATAAAGGAGAGATAAGAAATGAGTTTATATGAAAGCTGGATGGAAAAGGCTTTTTCACAAGAAGGCAAAAGTGTGGATGCGGTGTGGGATGAATATTTGCCCAAGGAACAGCGAATCTATGAATATATTATCGGGGAAAAAGTGAAAACCTTAGAAGGTACTGTGGCGGAGCTGGCAGAACGCTTTCACATGACTACAGAGCAAATTGTAGCCTTTGTGGATGGGATTAACGAGGTTTTACCCGAAAAATTTGAAATGGAAAGCTTAACAGAGGAGTCTCAAATTTCTCTTCGGATTGATTTTGAGAAGTTGTATAAAAAGATGATTGAGTATAAAGCAGAACATCTTTATAGCTTAGCTCAATGGGATGGGGTTTTTGATGCGGAAACTCGTAAGAGAATGATGCTGGAGCAGAAAAATTCACGCACTGTAATTAAAGGAGAGAAAATCGGACGCAACGATCCTTGTCCTTGCGGCAGCGGCAAGAAATATAAAAAATGCTGCGGAGCAAACCTGTAAAAATGGAAACAAAGCTTATTAAAATCAGCACAAAAACCCCCGAACCCGAGCTTATTGAAGAAGCAGCACGTGTTTTAAAAGAAGGCGGGCTTGTAGCATTTCCGACGGAAACGGTATACGGTTTGGGTGGAAACGGGCTGGATAGCGAGGCTTGTAAAAAAATTTATATTGCCAAGGGGCGTCCTTCGGACAACCCCTTGATTTTGCATATTTCCCAAATCAGTGAGTTGCGTCCCATTGTGCGGGAAATACCGCCTGCGGCGCAAAAGCTGATGGATGCCTTTTGGCCAGGGCCGCTTACCATGATTTTTCCGAAGTCTGACATTGTACCTTTGACCACAACAGGCGGCTTGGATACGGTGGCGGTACGCTTCCCCTCTCATCCTGTGGCGATGGCGATGATTCGTGCATCGGGCCTGCCGATTGCGGGGCCTAGCGCAAATTCTTCTGGAAAGCCAAGCCCTACAAGGGCATCTCATGTGGAATTTGATTTATCTGGCAAGATTGATATGATTGTTGACGGCGGTGCGGCTGAATGGGGCTTGGAATCCACCATTGTTGACGTATCGGGAGAGGTTCCTATTATTTTGCGCCCCGGTGCAATTACGAAGGAAATGATGGAGGCTGTGGTGGAGCGGGTTTTGATTGATCCTGCGATTTTATCCAAGCCTTCTGATGATTTGCGCCCAAAAGCTCCCGGTATGAAGTATACACACTATTCGCCTGTGGCAAAGGTTACCTTGGTAAGAGGAGATTCGCAAGCTGTGATACGTAAGATCAATGAATTATGCGCTGCCGATGGTGCGCAGGGCAAAAAAACAGGCGTGATGGCGACGGACGGAACAAAGGCACAATACCAGGCTGATGTGGTCTTATCTTTGGGAAACAAGAATAAGCCCGAGGAAATCGGCGCAAACCTATTTAAACACTTACGCAAGTTTGATTATCTTGGGGTGGATACGGTTTATTCCGAGGTGTTTTCGGAAAAAGGCGAAGGCTTGGCAATTATGAACCGCTTGAATAAGGCGGCAGGATATACTCAAATTGATGCAGAATAAGCAGAAAAAAACAGAGTAAGGAGAAAACATTATGTTAGCTTTAGGCTGTGACCATGGCGGTTTACCGTTGATGGCAGAAGTGATAAAATATTTGGAAGAAAAAAACATTCCCTTTAAAAACTTTGGTACTTTTTCTGAAGAATCCGTGGATTATCCGAAGTTTGCAAAGTTGGTTGCCCATGCCATTGTGGAGGGCGAGTGTGAAAAAGGAATTTTGATTTGCGGAACTGGAATTGGGATTTCCATTGCGGCAAACAAGGTAAAGGGAATTCGTGCGGCTCTTTGCGGAGATGTTTTTTCTGCAAAAGCAACAAGGGAACATAATGATGCTAACATTCTTGCGATGGGTGCCCGTGTTACAGGCCCCGGCTTGGCATTGGAAATTGTGAAGGCTTTTTTGGAAACGCCGTTTTCCAATGATGAACGTCATATAAGAAGAATTAATCAAATCGAAGACTGACAAGAAAGAAGGAACGGAAATGAGTAAACTGTTCGTATCTGAACACCCCATGATTCAGAACAAAATGGCCATGCTGAGAAACAAAGAAACCGGTTCAAAGGAGTTTCGTGAAATTATCGGAGAGGTAGCAATGCTTTTGTGCTACGAAGCAACCAGAGATTTGCCATTGACAGATGTTGAAGTAGAAACGCCTGTGGCGATGGCGCAGTGCCGTGTGATGGACACGAAGCTTGCAATTGTACCTATTTTGAGAGCCGGAATCGGTATGACAGATGGTCTTTTGAATTTGATGCCCAATGCGAAAATCGGACATATCGGGTTATATCGTGACCCTGAAACCTTAAATCCTGTAGAATATTACTGTAAGCTTCCCTGCGATGTAGAGGAGAGAACCGTTTTCTTAACAGACCCCATGCTTGCAACAGGCGGAACTGCGGAAGCAGCAATTGGCTTTTTGAAGGAAAAAGGCGTAAAGAATATTATTATGCTTTGTATTCTTGCTGCACCTGATGGCGTGAATAGAATTCAGAAATCTCACCCCGATGTTGATATTTATGCGGCGGCTTATGACGGCAAATTAAACGATCATGGCTATATTGTTCCCGGCTTAGGGGACGCAGGCGACAGAATATTCGGCACAAAATAATACGAAAAATAAGGGGACTTTGATATTTGGCGGCCCTTTTCGGTGGCGGATACGCATGAAAGGGATTCGGTCGGGATGCATATACGGCGGAATACGCTTGCTTCCCCATGTTCCTTTATAGGGAGTTTCTCCCAACTGTTAGGAGAGGATTTTTGGATGCAGCATAATTGGTTATTATATATAGCGGCTTTCGCCAGTGCATTTGCGATTACGCTGGTAACAACTCCCCTTGCAAAATGGATTTCCATAAAAAGCGGAGCAATCGACTATCCAAAGGATAGGGGGGTTCACAAAAAACCCATGCCCAGAATGGGCGGTATCGCCATTGTATTGGGCTTTTCTGTTACGGTTTTAATGGTATTCTTTTTTGACAGAGGTATGAGTACAAAGCAGTTTATCGGCTTTTTTATTGGTGCGCTGTTAATTGCCACATTAGGTGTGCTGGATGATGTGAAAAATCTCCCTGCGAAGCTGAAATTCTGCGTGCAGATTATAGCTGCGCTCATTGTAATTTTTTCTGGAACCCGAATACACGTGGTGCTGTGGCCTGTAACTGCGGCTTTGCAAAAGTTCAGCATCCCCATTACCTTGATATGGATTGTGGGCGTAACCAATGCGGTAAATTTGATTGACGGTTTAGACGGGTTGGCGGCAGGAGTTTCCTCCATTGCTGCTTTGAGCTTAATGGTGCTTTGCATCATGACCGGTAGCAATACGGCGGTGGTTTTAACGGCTGCCCTTGCAGGTGCTTGCCTTGGCTTTCTGCCCAGAAATTTTAACCCCGCGGAAATTTTTATGGGGGATACAGGTTCCACCTTCCTTGGTTTTGTGTTGGCGGTTACCAGTATTCTTGGGGTATTTAAAGGGTATGCGCTTTTGGCGGTCAGCGTTAGTGTACTTTGTCTAGGCTTGCCGGTATTTGATACCATTTTTGCTATGCTGCGCAGAATGGCGAAGCATCAGCCAATTATGCAGCCCGATCGGGGGCATTTGCACCACCGTCTGATTGACCGTGGGTTTTCGCAAAAGCAGGCGGTGCTGATTTTATATGCCATTAGCCTTTGCTTGGGGTGCTTGGCAATCTTTATTTCCTTTAAAGATTCCGGAGTGATTGTTGTGGTATTGCTGACGGTAATTTTGTTAAGCTTTATTATTTATTATTTTAATGTTCATGTGAAGCACAAGAATAAGTAAAAAAAAGGCTGCCTAAAGACGCATTTCGTCGATGGCGGTCTTTTCTTATCAGACGAGCTATGGTATACTTAAAGGTACGAAAATGTCAGGATGGAAAGGGGGATACATATGGCAAAGGAAATTTGCATCTCAAATGAATTTATCGAAAAAGAACTACCGTTGGCACCACCGCTGTATGTTTCTATCTATCTGATGACAAAAGCCTTGGAGGGTGCGGATGCGGCTAAAATAGCACAAAGATTGAAGGTGCTGGAAAGTGATGTGATTCGTGCGTGGCAATATTGGCAGGAGCGGGAAACACCAAAGGTCAGTGAACCTACGCAAGCACGTATTTTTATTGAACAAAGACCCGAGTATGGTATGGCAGAGCTGTCTGAATATATGAAGCACGAGGATATGAAGGCTTTGTTACAGACTGCACAGCGAAAATTGGGCAAGCCCTTGACACAGCAGGATATTAGTATGATTTTTGGTCTTTATGACTGGCTTGGCTTTCCGCTGGAGGTTATTGAAGTTTTGCTTTCTTACTGCGTTTCCGATGGCTTTAAAGGGATGCGTTATGTGGAAAAGGTTGCGATGTCTTGGGCGGAGGAAGGAATTAATACCGTTGAAAAGGCGGCGCAATACATAGAAATGAGAAAAACGGGCTATCATACAATTTTGCGTGCCTTTGGGCAGAGCGGAAGAATGCCTGTGGATGGCGAAGAAGCCTATATGAAAAAATGGCTGAGGGAATATGAGCTGTCTATTGATGTGATTAAAATGGCTTGCGAAAGAACCGTAATGCAAACGGGAAAGGTGAGCTTTGCCTATGCCGACAGCATTTTGAAAAAATGGAAAAGCGCAGGCGTGAAAACGACTGCTGATATAGAAACCCTGGATCGTGCATTTGCAGCGAAAAAGGAAGTACGCAGCGTCAGTGAACAGAAGGTTGTGACGGCTCAGCCGAAGCAAAACAGATTTATCAATTATCCGCAAAGGCAATGGGATTTTGAAAAATTGGAAAAGCTTCAGCGAGAAGAGCGAGATAAATGGTAAGAGGAGGCGGGAGCTTTGGCAACAAGAACACAGATTTTTCGTGAGATATTACGGGAATACGATAGCTTGCGCACAGAAAAAGCCTCGGAATTGCGTGAAAGAAAGGCTATGATCTTTGGAAGGCTGCCCCGTTTGGCGGAAATTGAGCGGGAAATGTCACTTTTGGGAACGAAAACCGCCCGAATGGTTTTGCAAGGCACGATAGACACCAAGGACATTATGGAGCAACTCAAGGAAGGGCAAAAGATTTTGGAGTGTGAGCGTGGGGAGATTTTAGCCGCTCATCATATGTCGCCTGAGATGCTTGAAATAGAATATACCTGTCCCAAATGTCAGGATACTGGTTATAATGGTACCGAGAAGTGCATTTGCCTGAAAAGACGGCTGATGGATAAGCTTTATGATCAGTCTAATGTGCGTGATATGATTCAGGTTGAAAATTTCGATAATTTTGATTTTTCTATGTACAGCGCAGTGCAGTCCAAGGAAGAAGGGATTTCTGCAAAAGGCAATGCGGAAAAGCTTTACCGCAGGGCGTTGGGATTTGTTGAGGATTTCGGCAACGGTGCGAACCTGCTGATTTATGGCGGAACAGGCTTAGGCAAAACGTTTCTTTGCAACTGTATTGCGAAGGATTTATTGGAAAAAGGGCATACGGTTTTATACCTTACCGCAGGGCAATTGTTTAGAAAGCTGGAGGAACAAAGATTTCACAGGGATGACGACGAGGAAGAAGCCAAAGAGTGGGATCAGGAGCTGTTGGAGGCCGAGCTTTTGATTATTGATGACTTAGGGACGGAGTTTTCCACAATTTTTACGGCTTCGGAGCTTTTTCGTATCATAAACGACAGAAAGCTTGCGAAAAAGGCGGTTGTGATTTCTACAAACTTAGGGCCGACGGAGCTGATGAGCCAATATTCCGACCGTGTAACCTCAAGATTTTTCGGTGAATTTGAGCAAATGAAATTTTTTGGCGAAGATATTCGTATCATAAAAAAATACCAAAAGTGACGAAAAGAGATACAGCAAAGGGGCGGATGACTGAAAAAGGGCGGACGTTCCTTTTTTGTTTTTCTGAAAAACTGTTCTGACTGGCTGAGCTTTTTTCCAGGGGTCGGATTTGTCGACAGTCTTTTAATTTTACGCTCGCTTGTGTCTATAAAAAAATATGCACAAATTAGGATTTGTGGTATAATAAAAAAATAAAATTCAGTCGTTGAGTTTTTCGGTTTTTCAGCACTCTTTTAAGAGCAGGGGAACCTTTTTAAGAAAGCAGAGAAAATTTATTTTTATGAACAAATAACGCCGTTTTTGGCTGAAATTTTATTGATAATGTTTTTGAGGTGACCAATGAGGGGATTCTTTATTTCAGTGGAGGGCAGCGATGGCAGCGGTAAATCCACACAAATTAAAAAAATAGAAGCATATTTGAAAAAAATGAACCAAGAAATCCTCCTGACACGAGAACCAGGGGGTACTGTGATTTCTGAAAAAATTCGGGAACTGCTTCTGGATCCCTCCAATCAAGCAATGAAAGCCAAAACGGAAATGCTTTTGTATGCTGCTGCGAGAGCGCAGCATTTGGAGGAGTTTATACTACCTAATTTAGCACAGGGAAGAAGTGTACTGACGGATCGCTTTACCGATTCCAGTATTGCCTATCAGGGCTTCGGACGTGAGCTTGGGGAGGTTGTGGCTGAGGTGAACTTCATTGCAACAGGTGGAATTTCACCTGATATTACTTTTTTTCTGGAGCTTCCACCAGATGTGGGAATAGCCAGAAAAAAAGCCGAAGAAAACCACACAATGGATCGGCTGGAGATGGAAAAGCAGGAGTTTCACCAAAGAGTTTATAATGGTTACAAAACCCTGTGTGATTTACAAGGGCAACGTATCTGCCGTATTGATGCAACACAGGATATTGATGCTGTTTTTGCACAAATACAGGCGGGTTTGGATAGGTTATTTGGTTTTTAATGTACTACGGTAACTTCTCGCCTTTTTTGGCGGCGGGTGATTACAAAATGTATTTGATGGGAGCACAGGCTCAGGACGAGTTGAAATCGTTTTAAATATGACGGGAGGGGTTTCTATGAAGCTTATTATTGCCATTATTCAGGATGAAGACGCTGGCGAGGTTATTTCCAACCTCAACAAAGCAAGCTTTCAGGTGACAAGACTGGCAACAAAGGGCGGTTTTTTGCGTGCCGGAAATACGACTCTCTTAACTGGTGTAGAAGAAGAAAAGGTTGAAGAGGTTATGGGCATTATTGAAGAAAACAGCAAAGCCCGTACACAATATGCAACCTTACCATCTTCTTGCGGCGCAATGCACGGCTTTATTTTGGCACCCATTGAGGTAAAAATTGGCGGTGCGACGGTGTTTGTGGTGGATGTTGAGCAGTTCAGAAAGTTTTAAACGAAAAAGAATCGTTTTTTATAAACAGGGATATTATTTTGTAGAAGTGTAAAATAGATAGATAAGACTGTGCGTTTCACTCACACGCACTGCTTTTGAAAAAGTGGACAAAGCTTATCCTACGGATTCGATTTCATTCGTGTTCTTCTTCATGTTCATAAACCACTGACCAGGCACCGAAGGTGTAGAGAGTCGGTTTATTTGAGGCGGAAAAGCGGCCTTTTCCCAATGGAAAAAGAAATAACTACTGTTTCGAAAGCCGATCCCCTGTTTCAAAAGGCTTTGTCTACAGTCTGTGCAAAAATATATATTTTTGCTAGTAAAGTTTCGGGACAGAGTCCCAAGACCTTGCATTTTGCACATGGTGAATATCCTTTGTGAAAGGAGGGGACGCTTTGTATACCTTTGAGGAAATTTGGGGCAATCAGCGTCTGCTTTTGCATCTGCGTATGGCGGTGAAAAATCAAAAGACCTCCCATGCCTATTTATTCATAGGGGGCGCAGGCGCAGGCAAACGGATGATTGCGAAAACCTTTGCGAAATATCTTTTGTGTACCTCACAGCAGGAGGAACCCTGCGGAATTTGCGATAGCTGTCGGGTGTTTGGCAGCGGTAACCATCCCGATGTGATTCATGTGACATCGCAAAAAAAAACGCTCGGGGTGGATGAAATTCGTAGGCAGATATTGGAAACGGTGGATATAAAGCCCTATCATTATGATAAAAAAATATATATTCTTCATCAAGCCCATACGATGACGGTACAGGCGCAGAACGCTTTGCTGAAAACCTTGGAAGAACCGCCTGCATATGCTGTTTTTTTGCTGCTGGCAGAGAATTCGGATGCTTTTTTACCCACAATTCTTTCCAGAACGGTTACGCTGAAAATCAGCCCTCTTACAGAGGAAGAAATCCGTATGTATTTAATACAAAAAGGCTTGGCAGCCAAGGAAGAAGCTGCATTTTTTGCGGCTTACGGACAGGGAAGAATCGGTCACGCATTGGAATTGATTGAAGATGAGGCCTTTCGGCAGATGCGGGAGGATATTTTGGCGCAAATGAGCCGCCTTTCTGCGATGCGTTTGTCAGAGGCATTGCTTTTGGCGAAGGAATGGGAAATTTTCAAAAATGATTCCCGTTTTTTAGATATTATTGGGTTATGGTATCGAGATTTACTGGCGGCAAAGTCCTTAAGGGACGAACACTTTATTATACAGAAGGATAAAAAAGAATTGATTTATGCAGCTGCAACGGAACCGGCGGAAGTATTGGCAAAAAAGGCGGCAGCTGTGACAAAGGCAAAAGAGCGACTCATACAAAACGCAAATTTTCGGCTGACTATGGAGGTTATGCTGATGGAGTTAAAGGAGAATGGAAACCAATGATTGAAGTGGTAGGAATTCGATTTAAAAAAGCAGGGAAAATGTATTACTTTGATCCCGATGGATTAAAGCTGAGCAAAGAAGATGATGCCATTGTGGAAACTGCACGTGGCGTGGAATATGGACAGGTAATTAAGGAAAACACCTTTGTGGCAGAGGAAACCATTGTGCCTCCGTTGAAGAAGGTGCTGCGCAAGGCAACAAAGGATGATGCCCGTACTGTGGAAAATAACGAAAAAAGGGAAGCTGAGGCTTTTCAAATTTGCTTGGGGCACATTGCCCATATAGGCTTGGATATGAAGCTGGTTGACGTGGAGATGACCTTTGACCGCAACAAGCTTATTTTCTATTTTACCTCCGATGGGAGGGTTGATTTTAGAGAGCTGGTAAAGGAGCTGGCGGCGGATTTCCGTACCCGTATCGAACTGCGTCAGATTGGTGTGCGTGATGAGGCGAAAATGCTCAATGGTATTGGTATTTGTGGAAGAACATTATGCTGTGCAACTTTTTTAGGGGATTTTCAGCCTGTATCCATTAAAATGGCAAAGGAACAGAGTCTTTCGCTGAACCCTACAAAAATCAGCGGTATTTGCGGGCGTTTGATGTGCTGCCTGAAATACGAGGAGGAAGTTTACGAGGAGCTGAACAGCAAAATGCCCAAGGTTGGGGATATTATTTCCACACCCGAAGGTACGGGTGAAATTCTTTCCACCAATGTATTGCTTCAGCAAATAAAAGCGGCTGTCAGAAAGACGGACAACGATCCCCCAACCATTGCTTTTTTCCATGCGGATGAAATTAAAGTAATCAAATCAAAGAAAAAGAAGAAAGAATTTATTCCTGAGGAATTAAAGGCATATGAGGACTGATATTAAAATTAACGAGTTTGAACGAGTAGATGATTTGCATCGTAATGGGTTTAAAATTATTCAGGATCCCAAGCGCTTTTGTTTTGGTGTGGATGCGGTGCTGCTCAGCAGCTTTGCCAGAGTAAAAAAGGACGAACGTGTTTTGGATCTGGGGACAGGTACGGGCATTGTTCCGATTTTGCTTGCGGCAAGGACGAAGGGAGCATATTTTACAGGACTGGAAATACAAGAAGAAAGCGTTGAGATGGCCAAAAGAAGCGTAGCCTTGAATGAATTGGAGGGGAAAATTTCAATTCGGCTTGGTGATATAAAAGAGGCTGCACAGCTTTTTGCCGGTCAAACGTTTGACGTAGTGACCTCCAATCCACCTTATATGAATGAGGGCGGAGGACTTGTGAATTCCTATAGTGCAAAAGCAATTGCAAGGCATGAGGTGCTTTGCTCCCTAGAAGATGTGGTGGCGGCTGCGGATAAGGTTTTGCAATGGGGCGGAAGATTTTATATGATTCATCGCCCACATCGGCTGACGGATATTATTGTGCTGATGCGTCAGTATAAGCTGGAGCCGAAAAGATTGCGCTTCATTCATTCTTTTCAAGACAAGGCACCTACGATGGTGCTGGTGGAAGGAATAAAGGGCGCAAACCCGATGATTAAGGTGGAGCCGCCGTTGATTATTTACAGTGAAGCGGGGAAATATACCCAAGAAGCTTATGATATTTATTATGGAGAAGGGCAGGCATGATACAAAATATGGCAGGAACATTATATCTATGCGCAACGCCCATTGGTAATTTAGAAGATATTACCCTTAGAACATTAAAGCTCTTGGAAAGCGTTGATGTGATTGCGGCGGAGGATACAAGAAATACACTGAAGCTTTTGAATCGGTATGAGATAAAAACACCGATGACAAGCTACCATGAGCATAACAAAGCAGGGAAGGGTCCATTTTTGATTGAAAAGCTTTTGGCTGGAGAAAACATTGCCTTGGTGACTGATGCAGGGATGCCGGGCATTTCTGACCCGGGGGCGGACTTAGTGAAGCTTTGCTATGAGGCTGAGGTCCCCGTAACCGTTGCGCCAGGAGCCTCGGCGGCGGTGGTTGCCTTGGTGCTTTCGGGCTTGGACACCAGAAGGTTTGTGTTTGAAGGTTTTTTGCCGTCGGACAAGAAAGAAAAGCGTCTTATTTTGAAAACCTTGGAAAGAGAGCATCGTACCATGATTTTTTACGAAGCACCCCATCGCTTACTGGATACCTTGGAAGAGCTGGAAGGGGTATTCGGTGCTGAACGTGAAAGTGCTGTCATTCGGGAATTAACCAAAAAGTTTGAAGAGGTACGGCGTGAAATCATCGGACAGCAAAGACTTTATTTTACAGAAAAACCGCCAAAGGGCGAATTTGTTTTGGTGATAGAGGGGCTTTCATTAGAAGCACAAAGAAAAGAAGCCCAAGCGAGTTGGGAAGAAATTTCTGTGCAGGAGCATATTGAAAGGTATTTAAAGCAGGGCTTAAACGAAAAGGACGCTATGAAGCAAACCGCAAAAGACAGAGGCGTTTCAAAACGGGATATTTATAAAGAATATAAGACGAATGAATAAATTTCTCTATGGAACAAAATAGATAGCAGGAAAGGGGCTTTTGAGGATGTTCAACGGATTTTTGACGCTAAGCTGGCGGGATATACTGCTTGCAGCGTGTATTGCATTTATTATTTTTTCTCTGATACGATTTTTACAAAGGGTATTTGGAAAGCAGGAGCAGGAACTCGGCTTTACCGTAAAAAATATGGATATGCCTGATGTTTATGAAAAATGCAAGGAACTGTTTCCAATACAAAACCTTACGTTTCATGGAAAAGAGTTTACCAGAGGTATGCGTGTCAAGATTATTACAATGCAAAAGAAGATTATTGAGGGAGAATTGGTTGGAATCAATCAAGTAAATCTTATTTGTATTCGTACGCATAATCAAATTATTGCACATCAGATAGAAAAGATTGAAGAAATTAAGGTTTTGGAGTAAAAAAAAGGTTATTTCCGTTCTATGGAAATAGCCTTTTTATTTGCGAAAACAATGGCTAAAAATGAGCTGAAGAAAACTTTAACGGGATTTTAGCGGCTAGAAATATTGAAATTGATAGAATTGCGCATATAATGAAATTATGTATAGTCATTACTGAAATTTTGTGAAGTCAAATAATGGAGAATTTTTATGAAATAAATTGATAACGTTAAAAATGGGATCAAAATGGATTTATTTCTAAGAAGCATTTCATAATCAGAAGCGTGGAAAGAAATGAATGAGGTAAAGCATGGAATTGTAATCTGTATTGTGAAACAACGAATGGAATGCTAAAGATAATAAATACCGAATGATGGTTTATATAGATAGGGGTATATGGAAGTCTATCAGCTGAAAAGATTGATAGCAGAAGTATATTGAGGAGGGGGTTGCAAGTGAAGTATCATGATGGAAGCTTGGGCAATACATACAAAATGGGCATAGATATTGGCTCTACAACCGTCAAGGTTGTTTTGGTCAACCAAGAAATGGAAATGGTATTTTGCTGCTATCGCAGGCATTTTTCGGAAATCAAAAAAACTGTAATGAATATGATACAGGAGGCAAGGGAAGCACTTGGGGAAGCCGATTTTTCTGTTATGATTACAGGAAGCGGCGGCGTTTCACTGGCGAAGAGCATAGGGGTGGAATTTATTCAGGAGGTTGTTGCCACAGCAAAAGCCCTTGAGACAACGGCACCCTTAACGGATGTTGCCATTGAGCTTGGCGGAGAGGACGCAAAAATTATTTATTTTGACGGCGGCAATGTTGAGCAGAGAATGAATGGCGTCTGCGCTGGCGGAACGGGTTCTTTTATTGACCAGATGGCAAGCCTTCTGCAAACTGATGCAACGGGCTTAAATGAATTGGCAAAAGGACATACGGTCATTTATCCCATTGCTTCACGCTGCGGTGTTTTTGCCAAAACGGATATACAACCCCTAATTAATGAGGGGGCAAAGCGACAGGATTTGGCGGCATCTATTTTTCAAGCAGTGGTAAATCAGACCATTGCTGGGCTTGCTTGTGGAAAGCCGATTCGTGGGCACGTTGCGTTTTTGGGAGGACCGCTCCATTTTCTTTCGGAGCTTAGGGAAAGATTTATCGAAACCCTGAAGCTGACAGGGGAAACAGCAATTATTCCTGAAAATTCGCATTTGTTTGCTGCTTACGGCACGGCTGTTTCTAACAAAGGAGAAGCAAATTTTAGTTTCAATGCTATTTTGAAAAAATTAATGGAAAAAGGGGAATTGGCGGCCGAAGTTGGACGCATGGAGCCTTTGTTTCATAACGAAAAGGAATATCAGGTTTTTAAAGACAGACACGACCGTAACAAGGTAAGAAGAACTGCAATTTCCACTTATCATGGAGATGCATTTTTGGGCATTGATGCAGGTTCCACAACTGCAAAGATTGCTTTGGTTGGGGAGGATGGAAGCCTGTTGTATTCTTTCTATGCGGGCAACGAAGGAAATCTTTTGGGTGTGGTAACTAAAAGTCTGAACGAAATGTATGATTTGATGCCTGAGGATGTTGTGATAAGAAACTCCTGTGTAACGGGGTATGGCGAGGGGCTTTTAAAAGAGGCTTTGATGGTGGATTTGGGGTATATTGAAACGGTTGCCCACTATAAAGCGGCACAGTTTTTCCGCCCTGATGTGGATTTTATTTTGGATATCGGCGGGCAGGATATGAAATGTATCCGCATTAAAGACAATGTGATTGACAGCATTTTGCTAAACGAGGCTTGCTCCTCGGGGTGCGGTTCTTTTATTGAAACCTTTGCGAAATCCTTAAATTATAAGGTGGCTGATTTTGCGAAAATTGCTCTTTTCGCCAAGCATCCAATTGATTTGGGTTCCCGTTGTACGGTGTTTATGAATTCTCGTGTAAAGCAAGCGCAAAAGGAGGGTGCCGATGTATCGGATATTTCTGCGGGGTTGGCATACTCTGTTATTAAAAATGCACTGTTAAAGGTAATTAAAATTGCAGACCCTCAGTCCATGGGAAAATCCATGGTGGTGCAGGGTGGAACTTTTTACAACGACGCAGTTTTAAAAAGCTTTGAGCTGATTAGCGGCAGACAGGCTGTGCGGCCTGATATTGCGGGTATTATGGGAGCTTTTGGTGCAGGACTGATTGCAAGAGATAAATATGCAGAGGGCTATCAAACGAGTTTGATCAGCCGTGAGGAAATGAATGCCCTTGAAGTGCAGTCGAACATGGCAAGATGCCAAGGTTGTACCAATCATTGCCTTTTGACAATCAATATGTTTAACGGCGGCAGACGCTTTATTACAGGAAACCGCTGTGAAAGAGGCTTGGGAAAGGAAAAAATTGAAAATCCTGCACCCAACCTTTACGAATACAAACAACACAGACTGTTTGATTATAAGCCTCTATCGGCAGAGGAGGCAAAGCGTGGCACGGTAGGCATTCCTCGGGTATTGAATATGTGGGAGGATTATCCTTTTTGGCACACTTTCTTTACAAAACTGGGGTATCGTGTGGTGCTTTCCCCAAATTCCACAAAGGGGATTTTTGAAAAGGGCATGGAATCCATCCCGAGTGAATCTGTCTGCTATCCAGCCAAGCTGGTGCATGGGCATATCATGTATTTGCTGGAGCAGAACGTGGACATCATTTTTTATCCCGGCGTTGTCTATGAACGTAGGGATAGCATTGCGGCAGACAACAATTACAACTGCCCCATTGTGGCCTCTTACAACGAGAATATCAAAAACAATGTGGAGGAATTGCAGGAAAAGGATATTCGTTTTATGAATCCTTTCCTTGCGATGGATAAAATAGAAACCGTTTTGAAACGCATGACGGAGGAGTTTGAACCTTTGGGCTGTACGCAAAAGGAAATTAGGGAAGCGGTTTACTGTGGCTGGAATGAATGGTCCGAATTCCGTCGGGATATACATGAAAAGGGCGAGGAAACCCTACGTTATATCAAAGAAAACAACATGATAGGGATTGTTCTTGGCGGACGTCCTTACCATGTGGATCCGGAAATTAACCATGGCATTCCCGAGTTGATTGCAGGATACCGTATTGCCGTTTTGACGGAGGACAGCGTTGCCCATCTTGGCATGGCGAAGCGGCCTACTGTAGTAAGAGATCAATGGACATACCATTCCAGACTGTATGAAGCGGCTGCATTTGTTACGACGCAAGAAAACCTGGAATATGTTCAGCTGAACTCCTTTGGATGTGGATTGGACGCTGTGACAACGGATGAGGTAAAGTCAATATTAACGGCTTCGGGAAAAATTTATACTGTGCTAAAGATTGACGAGGTAAACAACCTTGGTGCAGCACGCATCCGTATTCGCTCCTTAATTGCGGCAATGGAGGACAGACGAGAAAAAGGCGTTACCTTAAAGGAAGGGGATGCAGGCTTACATAGGGTGCTGTTTACAAAGGAAATGCGGAAAAAATATACCATCCTTTGTCCGCAGATGTCACCCATTCATTTCAATATTTTGCAGCCTGCAATTTGTGCCTGCGGCTATCAATTAGAAGTAATGGAGGCCATGGACAGGAGTGCCATTGATACGGGGCTGAAATACGTAAATAATGATGCCTGCTATCCCGCCTTGATTGCCATTGGGCAGCTGATGAACGGCTTATTTTCGGGGAAATATGATTTAAACCGAACCGCTCTTTTGATTTCACAAACAGGCGGCGGCTGTAGGGCAACCAACTATATTGCTTTTATTCGTAAGGCATTGGAAAATGCAGGAATGCCAAACATACCAGTTATTTCCATAAACCCTGTGGGGCTGGAAAAAAATCCTGGATTTAAAATCAGTCTGGGATTGATGAATAAGGCATTGCAGGCATTGGTATATGGCGATGTATTTATGCGTGTGCTGTATCGGACACGTCCCTATGAAAAGGTAAAAGGCTCTGCGAATGCGCTTTATGAAAAATGGAATGAAAAAGTGAAAAAGGACGTTGCAAAGGGAAATTTTTATACCTTTGCGGAAAACATTCATGGAATTATCCGAGAGTTTGACGAGCTTGCATTGCTTGACATAGAAAAGCCAAGAGTAGGTGTGGTAGGGGAAATTTTGGTCAAGTTTCATCCGACTGCAAATAACGATTTGGTGAACCTTCTGGAAAGAGAGGGCGCAGAGGCGGTTGTGCCTGATTTGCTGACCTTTGGTCTATATTGCTGCTATAATGCAACACACAAGGAAAAATATCTGGGCGGCTCTGCAAAAAGCAGAATCATCGCTGATATGGTGGCAAAAGTGATTGAGATGTATCAAAAACCTATGGTGAATGCACTGAAAAAGAGCCGCCGTTTTGATTCTCCCCAAGATATTCGGGAGTTGGGCAAATATGCGGAAAAGGTGGTTTCTCTTTGCAATCAAACTGGAGAAGGCTGGTTCTTAACTGCCGAAATGATAGAGCTGATACATAGCGGCGTTGCAAATATTGTTTGTACACAGCCCTTTGGCTGCCTACCGAACCATGTTGTGGGCAAAGGGGTAATCAAGGAATTGCGGAAGCAGTATCCTTTGTCTAATGTGGTTGCCATTGACTATGATCCGGGGGCAAGTGAGATCAATCAGCTGAATCGGATTAAGCTGATGCTTGCAGGTGCTAACAAGAATTTGGAGGCTGTACGCTCCAACAGCTTGAGTAAAGCCCATTCTTTAGAGCAAGCGGCGTTTCGAGTGAAAGAGGATGAAAGAAGTTATTAAATCAAAGGGATTGAGGGTGCCGACAAAGTCGGCACCCTTTCTTGCTTTCAAAAGCTTGATGAGAAGAATGGAAGAAAAAATGGAGGGGTTACTGCGGGGGAAGATGCGATAAGAACCGTTCACGATGCGTAAGAATATGAAGGGATTCTATGAATGCGTTCGACTTATATTGACAACGAAAGCAATAAGAAATTATACTTATGGAGTAGGGAAAGAAGGTTTGTGTAAATGAGAGGAGCGTATCCTGAATGATTTCCATGCAAAATGAAGACTATGAACGAATATTGAAAGCCTTGGGGGAAACCGCAGTATTTGTAATGCGCCAGGATACACATGAGATATTATTTTGCCATGATGTGGCAGTAAAGCAAGAGGGAAAGGAACGATGCACAAGGCTACATGAATTGTGGGAGAACCAATGGTTTTATTGTGCAGCGGAGCATATAAAGAAAGACGGATATTATTCAAGAACTTTTTATGACGATACGAAAAAGAAAGTTTTGAAGATGACGGTAATGGATATAGAATGGGGAAAAGAACATATCCCTGCATTCGCTGTTGTGATTGCGCCCATTTTAGAGGGAGAAGATGCTGCAATCAATTCGGACGTTTCGGAAAACATGGATATGAGTCTATCAGAAGGATATACCCACAGCTGCATAGTTGATTTAACGCAAAATGTATATGTAAATTTGCTGCCCGACTGTTTCGACAGCAATATTTTTTTTCATGGGACAAGCTATGATGAAATGGCGGGATATATAAATAAGCGCATACATCCGCTGCACGATGCAGCAATGAAGGAGATTTATTGCAGAGAGCACTTGTTGCAGGCTTATTATGAGGGGAAGCAAAGAATCAGCCGTGATTACTTGTTTCAGAACGAAGAAGGGATTTATCGCTGGATCAGAGGCAGTGTGCTGTTCCCAAAAAACCCAGAAAGCTCTGATGTTACGGCGGTCATGCTATGGCGAGAGATTGGAGCTGAAAAAGGGATTGCCCAACAGCTTTTATTGGAGCAGGAGGCACTTTTTAACAGTCTGCCTGGGTATGTTTTGAAAATAGCGGTTGGAGAGGAAATTTCTTTTTTGGAAGCCAGCAAAACGTTTTATGATTTTTTCGGGGAAACAGATGAGAGTTATCAGGTCGGGGATAACGTTTTGGAGGAGGACAGACCATTTGTAGTATCCAAAATCAGAGATAAGGGCAAACAGGAACAGCCTATTTCCTTTGAGTGCCGTGTACGCAACAAGAAGGGGAAGCTTATTTGGGTTCAGTGCGAGGGGAAAATAGTTGGACATCAACTGGGACAACCGGTATATTTATTGATTTTGCTTGACATTACTGTGGTTAAAGAGTCACAGCTGCAATTAATGCAGGAAAGAGAACGATACCGTTTGGCGGTAGTAGATATGGCGGTTGGCATTTTCGAATATTATGTTAAGGAGGATTTTTTTGTATATCACAATACCCGAAGAGGGGATCAGGAAACCAAAAGAATACTGAATTTTGTTAAAAATTTACATAAGTCCTCTATTTTTTCTGCCGAAGGTGCCAGATTGATGGAAAAAATACTGCGTGGCGAAAGCACTGGGGAAGAAATAGAGATTTATGTAGAAAAGCGAAAGCAGAAGGAATGGTTTTTTTGCCAAGGGAACCCTATTTTTGAGGATGGAGAGAGTGGAAAGGTTAAGAAGGTTGTAGGAACACTTCGTTCCATTGATGTGGTGAAAAAGGAACAGCTGCGTGCGGAAGAAAAATTGCAGTTTGAACAGAAGAAAACCAGAATGTCAAATCAAAGATTTCTTCAGGCGGTTAACCAGTTATATGATTTTATTTTGGAAGTAAATTTGAAAAGCAAGGGAGTCTATATTTGGAAGGATTCCAAAGAGTATGCCCCGTTGGTTTCTCGAGATGATACACTCTACAGCTTTTTGGAAACAGGCTGCTTTGATTTAGTTCACCCCGAGTATCAGGAAACGGCAAGAGAAGCGTTTTCTCCCGCTTTTTTTCTGAAAGAATACGAAAAGGGGAATAAAGAACTCGTGCTGGAAATCCCTGTGCTAAATGGCAGGAATGTCTATCGTTGGTGCCGTATTCAGATACAGCTTATGGAAGAGGATACAGATGAGCTGTGTGTCATGGTTTATTTTAAGGATATAGATGATCAGAAATCAAGAGAGGAACAGCAGCAGAATGCAATAAAAGATGCGCTTAGGCTGGCAGAGCAGGCAAACGCAGCAAAGAGCGACTTTTTATCTCGTATGTCCCACGATATCAGAACACCTATGAATGCGATTATGGGCATGGTGACCATTGCAGAGGTCAATTTGGAGCATAAAGAAAAGGTAGCGGACTGCTTGTATAAAATTAATTCTTCTTCAAAATATCTACTTTCGCTGATTAACAATATTTTGGATATGAGCAAAATTGAAAGCGGGAAAATGCCCCTTACCATAAAAGAATTTGATATTCACGAATTGCTGCATGAGTCGGTTGTTTATGGTTATATGCAGGGACAATTAAAAGAACACGAATTTTTTGTGCAGTTAAAGGGCGAAATAGATGGGATTTTTGAAGGTGATTCGCTTAGAATCAATCAAATTCTAATCAATTTGCTAAGCAATGCGTTTAAATACACACCGCCAAAAGGAAAGATTTCATTAACCGTTGCAGTGAAAAATTACGGTCAAGGTGGGATTTTACTGCAAATGCAAGTGAGGGATAATGGAATAGGGATAGATAAGAACTTTTTGGAAAAGATTTTTACGCCCTTTGAACAAGGCGAAGGCGGTTTGGAATCGGGTGGAACGGGTTTGGGGTTGGCAATTTCTCAAAATTTAGCAAGGCTTCTAGGCGGACAAATCTTTGTTGAGAGTGAAGTTGGAAAGGGAACCGTTTTTCGAGTGGAGCTTCCCTTAAGAAGAAAAACAGAAAATATTCTATTGTCCACAGATAAAGAGGAAGCGCAAGCACAAGAAGGGGAAGTTAGAAATGAGAGAAACCCTTTAGGGCAGCTTAAAAATGTCAAAGTTTTATTGGCTGAGGATAACGAAATGAATGTGGAAATTGTTAAAACGCTTTTAGAAATGTGTGGAATTACTGTTGATGTAGTGAGAAATGGGCAGGAGTGTACAGAGTTTTTTTGCCAAGCGAAAGAGGATACATACCTTGCGATACTCATGGATATACAAATGCCGATTATGAATGGCTATGAGGCGACGAAAATAATTCGCAAAATGAAACGAAGCGACGCAAAAAGCATACCGATTATAGCCATGACTGCCAATGCCTTTTCCACAGACATTGCCGAAACAATGGCGGCGGGTATGACGGCGCATATTCCCAAGCCAATTGATGTGCGTACCTTGTTAAATTTGCTGAAGGAATATGAAGCGGAAAAAAAGAAGATAGGTCAAGAACGTTGAGAACCCAATTTTTGTTGATTACTTTTGCGGGTTTGCTGACAATCACAAAACAGGAAGGGAATTGATGGCAATACAAAATAAGTACATATTTTCAAAAGTTTTTGTGTTAAATTGTAATATAGAGAAATAAACTGTGAAAACTGTACTTTTTATAAAATGTTTTGTATAATAAAAATAATAAGTATATTCTGACCTATGCTATGGGGGACAAAGAATGGATAAGAAAATTCTGATTGTAGATGATGAAAAAAACATTGTAGATATTATAGCGTTTAACTTAAAAAAAGAAGGCTATACAATTTTGAAAGCTGCTGATGGTGCAGAGGGCGTAAAGCTTGTGATGGAGGAAAATCCGGATTTGATATTGCTGGATATTATGATGCCCAAAATGGACGGCTATGAGGCTTGCAAAAAGATACGTGAAAAGAAAAACACTCCCATTATTATGCTTACGGCTCGTGCAGAAGAGGTAGATAAGGTTTTGGGACTGGAATTGGGTGCGGATGATTATGTGACAAAGCCTTTCGGGGTAAGAGAGCTAATGGCAAGGGTTAAGGCGAATTTGCGCCGCCAGATTGTGCAGGAGGAAGCCGCCGCAGGGGAAGCGGATGGCTGCATATTTGGCAGGCTGAACGTGAATTTGGAAAGATATGAGGTTCGTAAGGATGGACGGGTTCTTGAGCTGACGCTGCGTGAGTTTGAGCTTTTAAAATTTCTGACTCAGCAAAAGAGTCAGGTTTTTTCCAGAGAAATTCTATTGGAAAAAGTTTGGGGCTATGAATATTTTGGCGATGTTCGTACGGTAGATGTTACGGTGCGCCGTTTGCGGGAAAAGCTGGAGGATGATCCGGGAAAACCTGAGTATATTTTAACCAAAAGAGGCGTGGGCTATTATTTTGATTGCTAAGGAAGACGAGGTTGGGGCCTTTGCGAAGTATTAAATGGAAGTTAATCATCATGTATCTTGGGCTGGTGCTGATTGTAATGATAGTCAGCGGTTCCTATATTTTGTTGAGTCTTAGGAATATTGAGGTTGAAAAATCCAGAGGACAGCTGGAATCATATGCAGAAAAGATTTATGAACAGGTCATAGAGGATGGTGATACGGAGAATTTTCAGGAAACGCTTCTGCGAACGGTTCCCAATGCGGTCGGGATACAGGGCAATATTTTGGATGCCAACGGCAATACCATTGCGTCTACCACTGTATTGAAGGAGCCTTATCCGCTTTATACGGATCAGGCGATTGTTGCCGCCATGAACGGGACGTCTTCCTTTTCTTCGGGAAAAAAGAGTACGGATTCCTTTGCTCTATTAAAAGAATGGATGAGCTATGCCGCTTCCATTAAAGGGACGGATGAGGAAGTGAATTACATCATCTATACCCGTTTGGACGCGGGTGATATGCGCACAAGCCTTGACCAGACGACAAAAACCATTATTATCGCCGTTGCCATCTCCCTGCTTTTGGCTGTTATTATGGGGTATGTGTTTGCGCAAACGCTTACGGGCCCTATTTTGGCACTGACAAAGGGTGCAAAAAATATGGCTGAGGGGAATTTTGAGCAAAGCTTAAAGGTGCGAAGCGTGGATGAAATCGGGCAGTTGACCAGCAGCTTTAATTACATGGCATCAGAATTAACCAAAAATATGTCTGAAATTTATCAGGAAAAAAATCGTTTGGAAATCCTGCTTCATAATATGAGTGACGGTGTGATTTCATTTAAGAAAGACGGAGAACTAATGCTTGCAAATACTGCCGCAACCGAAATGCTTGGGGTAGATAAGATTGAGATGGATTTTTCCGATTTTATTCGAACGTATGATATAAACTCTGGTGTATATTTGGATATGGGGAATGAACCCTCTAAAAAAGTGACCTTCCCTGTGGGCAAGCAGTTTATCAATGCAACCTTTACACCATATTACAATGCTGCCGGGCAAATCGAGGGTTTGGTTGTTGTATTACAGGATATTACGGAACAGAAAAAGCTGGATGATATGCGCAAGGAGTTTGTTGCGAATGTATCCCATGAGCTTAGAACGCCGCTGACAACTGTAAAAAGCTACACGGAAACCCTTATGGATGGTGCAATGGAGGATAAGGAAATTGCCATGGAATTTTTGGGTATTATTGATAGCGAGGCTGACCGAATGGCGTTTTTAGTACGTGATTTGCTGCAGCTGTCCCGATTTGATAATAAACAGGTGCATTTGGATATGGCAGAAATTGAAATGAATGAATTCCTATCCCTGACTGTAAAGCAGAATAAAATTCATGCGGAGGCAAAGCGACAAGACTTGACCTTTGAGCCATATCGGGAAATGGTAGTCGTACACGGGGATAGAGATCGGGTAGGGCAGGTTGTGAATAATATCGTTACAAATGCGATGAAATACAGTCTGGAACAGGCCTCAATCAAAATTTATATTACAGAGGACGATACGTATTATAAAATTTGCGTAAAAGATACAGGCATGGGCATTGCAAGAGAGGATTTACCCCGTATTTTTGAACGTTTTTACCGTGTGGATAAAGCCAGAAGCCGTGCGATGGGCGGCACAGGCCTTGGGCTTGCGATAGCGAAGGAAATTATGGAAAGCCATCGAGGAAGACTTACGGCGGAAAGCGAGTATGGAAAGGGTACAACCATGACCATGTGGTTCCCCAAGGAGCTTCCATTACCCGAATGCAAAGAAGTATAACAGCCTTTTGCTGCAAAGGAAAGCCGCTTCGTTTGTGGTGGAAAAAGTTGTTATAAAACTGTAAGGCCACTGTAACATGAATGTAATATTTCCGTTGTATAATATCGTATATATATATTAAGAACGATTACAATACAACGGATTGGAGGTGTCGGGAATGAAACAGAGAAACAAGGGTTTTGCAGTATTTATCATTGCGCTATTGTTATCTTTTTCGCCCGTTTGCGCCTTTGCTGAAGAAATAGATAACCCTGCGCCGATTTCAATTACCAGTGGGTTAAGTTTTGACCAAGAATGTCCGGAAGCAACCTTTGATGATTCTCGTATGATTTATGGCGAAACTCTGCCCTTTGCAGATATTTCTGTAACAGTTTGCCGCAAGGATGCAGACGGTGTTTTGTTTGAGGATTACAACACAGAGCTGACCGTAGGGTCTTTAGGCATTTTCAGTATGGTACTCCCTCTGGAATTGGGAACCAATTATATTGAAATAATTGTTAACGGCGAGGACTATGATGAGGCGTCGTATAACTTTGAAATCAAGAGGATGCCGCAAAGAGTGAAGGAAGAATTGAAAAACATGATGGCTTTACCCGGATTCATGCAAAGGAACAAATAAAATTTATAGAAAAAGCGGTGGGATCAAATGAAATTATACAAAATCACGAATTTTGTCATTGTTGCTTTGGTCATAGCTGCGGTTTTTCAAACAGGAGAGTTATGGCTTGAGGGAACATCAAGTCATAACTTTTTTTATGTCATGATGGACGGAGAATCCCTGACAAGCAAACAGGCAGATGGAAACGTTCTACTGGCAACTCGTTATGCCATAGGAGAAGGGGAAGGTACTTTTTCTGTATACTATCCCGATCAAACAGGGACAAGCACCCTTTTGCAGGAGGCAAACGGCGTTTTAAATGAAATCTTAGCGGATAAGGATACGCAGACGGAATTTGTTACAGCCAACTGGAAGGAAATTCTTGGGAACCGTTGCATCGTCATGCAGTATGATTTTATGGTATCCTCAGACGAATATTTAAGCCAATATAAACGCTTGAAAAATAACGAGAAAATGAGCACGTTTGATTATATTACAATCATGCCCTCCAGACGCCCTGGAGAAGAGAGCAAGGCGTATTTTGTAAATTCCAAAACAGATGAAAGTGTATGCTTTACTACGATAAAAAGCCAATCTGCAGCGGCGTTTTATGAGACGCTTGTGACGGATGCGGAGGGAATGACTTACATTTCCACAGGGCAGAAAACAGGAGCCTCTGTTCTTTGGCGAAATTTATTTTTGCCGCAATGGGCAGAGTTACCCTATTATTATAGTGCATTGCGGGAGGATCCCTCCTTTGAAAAAGATGGTGCGGTGAGCCGTGTTGATATGGAAAATACGGTAAAAGGCTTTTTTAAAAACTTTTCTGTGGACTGGAGTACAAAGGATGAGGGCGGTGACTTTATTTTCAGTGACAGCCAAACAGTAGTCAAGTATTTTCCGGAAACCCGAATGTTAGAGTATTATAGTTATGAAGCCTATGGGAATGATAGCAATAATACCGGCTTATTGGAGGGGTATCAAATCAGCTGCAATTTTATGGAAAATGATACATCGCTGTCTACGGATATATTTCTGGCGGATATTGAAAAAAAGAGCAATGAAACGATTTATTATTTTGACTATGCAGTAGATGATTTGCCCGTTAATCTTTCGGCAGCACTGCAAGATAAAATTGGGAGCAAGCATGCCATAGAGGTCACTGTGCGTAATCAAAGAGTCAAAAAATATCAGCGGTATGTGGTGAATTATGAAGCTACAGGGAAGAAAGATTTGAAGCTGAATGTTCAATTTATTGACGCATTGGATGAAGCCAATAAAACGTATCAGACAACAGTGGAGGAAAAGGTTATTACCGATGTAAAAAATATTTCCTTGGGTTATTATGTTGATTTGACAGGGGAGATAGGTTTAAAGTGGTTTGTCACGCTATATGACTATTTGTTTGTAACAGAAACAAATTCGGATTTTTTGGAATAAATGAGTAATCACCTATAGTAAAAAAAGGAATTTAAAAAAGGTTTATGAAACAGGAAAGGAGGCAGGTCATGGAATGGGCAGGCGCAAAACGCTTTATGATTATTTTGCTGCTTATTATAAATATAGTATTGGCTGGGTTGAATATACAACAAAGTCATGATAATAGCATGACTGCCGCCCAGGAAAAGGCGATTTTTGAGGTGCTATCTCAAAATGGAATAACAATGTATACAGATTTAAAAATAGATGCGCAGCCAATGTGCCGTTTGGAGGCACAAGTTCCTACGTATGCCAAGGAGGATTTGGAGTCCGTAATTTTTGATGGAGAGAAAACCAGAGTTTCTTTAGGCACCAAAACAGTCTATAAAACGGAAACAAAAACGCTTACCCTTGAGGGCGATCAGGGGACTTTTACCGACAGTACCATAGAAAAAGGCTTACAGGCTTTGAGCAAGGCGGATGCGCAAAAAATGGCGGAGCATAAGATGGAGCAAATGAAGCCTACTTTTGGAAATTTTGACCTATGCTATGCTTTTGAGGAAGAGGACGGCTGGCGGATTGACTTTTGCTCAGTATTCAATGACGAAATTATTTTTTCCAATCATTTTTCTTTTTTTGTATCTGACGGAGGAATTTACCAATTTGACTTTACATATTGCAAAATAACCGGAATGAGTGCGGAAAAAAAGGACATTTGCATGACGGATGAAGCTTTGCTCACCTTTATGAGGGAATGGAATGAACGCAACAGTGACGAGGATGCGGCAATACAGAAGTTGGAATTGGGATACGACCTGATGGAACAAGGCTCTGCCGTGGAGGGGACAGGATTGTTTTTGGAGCCGTGTTATCGCATTTATCTAATGGAGGAAAGTGAGCCTTATTTGGTAAATGCATACACTTGCCAAATTGTAAAAAAAGATGTAAAATAACTGTTAACATCATAAGAGGGGATATCCCCTCTTTTTGTGCTGTAGAATAAGGGCGGCTTATATGTAATATAAAATCTTTTATTCTACTGTCTTGAGGGAAAAAAGGCTTTCCACAGCCGCTTTTTCATGTTATAATTCGATTGGTTAGGGCGACAACGAATAGAGTATGTTTGGTTCGAACAAAAAAAGAAAGACAAGCCCGGCTTTCGTGTACAAAGGGTGTATCCTTTGGCAATTCTTTGGAAGGATGAACGTTTAATGGAAAAATTGCTTGTAAAAGGCAGAAAACGTCTTGTGGGCGAAGTAATGATCAGCGGAGCGAAAAATGCAGCAGTAGCGGTATTGCCTGCGGCGATAATGGCAGGCGGCAAAAGTGTTTTGGAAAACTTACCCAATATTGAGGATGTCAGCTGTATTTGCCATACGATTGAAAAATTGGGGGGCAAATGCATACACAGAGATAAACATACCATTGAAATTGATTGTTCGGAGGGCATGGATTTTTGTGCTACCTTTGAGGAGGTACAAAAAATCCGAGCATCCTATTATTTTTTGGGCGCACTTCTGGCTCGTTATAAAAAGGCAGAGGTGGCAATGCCCGGTGGCTGTAACTTTGGCCAACGTCCCATTGATTTGCATTTGAAAGGCTTTCGTGCATTAGGGGCAACGATAGAGGAAGAGTGCGGCGTTGTTAGGGCTTATGCGGATAGATTGGTTGGAACCTCCATTTATATGGATCAGGTCAGCGTAGGCGCAACCATTAATATTATGCTGGCAGCTACGATGGCGGAAGGTGTTACGACGATTGAAAATGCGGCGAAAGAGCCTCATGTTGTTGATACTGCCAATTATTTGAATATGATGGGCGCAAATATCAAAGGCGCCGGAACGGATGTTATTCGTATTCTCGGCGTGGAAAAGCTCAAAGGAGCACAGTATGCCATAATTCCCGATCAGATTGAAGCCGGTACATATATGATTGCGGCGGCAATTACTGGCGGAGATGTTTTGATCAAAAATATTATCCCCAAGCATATGGATTCTTTGACGGCAAAGCTGGAAGAAATGAATGTTAAGATGGAAGAAGGGGATGATTCCATCCGTGTGATGGCAAACAAACCTTTGCGTGGTGTAAACGTAAAGACGATGAGCTATCCGGGCTTCCCTACAGATTTACAGCCCCAAATGGCGGCACTTTTGAGTATTTGCAATGGAAGCAGTGTAATTACGGAAAATGTTTGGGACAATAGGTACCAATACGTTGATGAATTACGAAAGCTGGGTGCCTGTGTAGATATTAACGGAAGGATTGCCAAAATAGAAGGAATTCCGCATTATCAGGGGGCAAGTGTAGAAGCAACCGATTTGCGGGCAGGTGCGGCTATGATTTTAGCGGCATTGGCAGCAGAGGGAACCACGGAAATTGAAGGTGTACGCTATATTGACAGGGGCTACGAAGACGTTGAAATGAAGTTTAGCTCCTTAGGCGCAGATATTCAGCGTATTGCCGAGTAATAAAGATTTTTCAAAGAGGGGAAGCCCTGCGTAGGGTGTCGACAAAGTCGGCACCCTTTGAAAAAGCTTAGCTCCTTCAAGCTTTTTTTAATGATACAGAGGACAAGCAGATGAGTTCCTACGACCAGAAGGTCTTGAAACTACTTGTTTTCCTCGGAGGGGCAAAGCGCATTTTGCGGATTCTATTTGGGAAACTCTTTGTTTCCCAAACCCTTCCGTTGTATAAAAATGACTTTGTCTACAGTCTGAGCAGGGGCAACCCTGCTTTCTGTAATATATAAATGGGATGGGGGCGTTTTTTTGGCTGTTGAATTTTGCACCCTTGCTAGCGGAAGCAGTGGGAATAGCACCTATATCGGTACAAAGCATACCCGAATTTTAATCGATGCTGGAGTCAGCGGAAAGAAAATTCAGGAGGGACTGGCACAGCTGCGGCTAACGGGATATGACATAGATGGATTATTTATTACCCATGAGCATTTAGATCATATTAAAGGCGCAGGAATTTTTTCAAGAAGATTTAATGTCCCCATTTATGCTACCTGCGAAACATGGACAGCAATGGAGGATACTTTGGGAAAGATTTCTCCGGGGAACAAGCGCTTTGTTTATGCAGGAGAAAATTGCATAATGAATGATATTTGTATAAGACCTTTTCACATTCCCCATGATGCGGCGGAGCCTGTTGGATACAATGTTTTTGCAGGGGAAAAAAAGATTACGCTTGCTACGGATATTGGGCATATTACAGATGAAATCAGAGAGAGCATTGCGGAAAGTGAAATTTTATTATTGGAAGCAAACCATGATGAAGAAATGGTGCAAAATGGAAGCTATCCTTGGCATCTGAAAAAGCGTATTCTAAGCGATATGGGACATCTATCCAATAAAACAGCAGGGCAACTGCTTTCTTCCGCTGTCGATGGAAAGATGAAACACGTTTTTTTGGGACATTTAAGTCAGGAAAATAACGAACCGCATTTGGCTTTTGATACGGTGGAAAAAATTTTACAGAAAAACCGCATTCAGGTGGGCAAGCATTTTAAAATGGATATGGCTTATCGTCATAATACAGGAATCAAGGTTGAGCTATAGGTGGGAAAATGAAGGTTACGATTATATGTGTCGGAAAGCTGAAGGAAGCATATTGGCGAGGGGCAGTTGAGGAATACAGCAAACGCCTTGGGCGGTATTTAAAGCTGGAAATTGTGGAACTGCCCGATGAGAAAGCACCCGAAACCATGAGCCTTGCGCAAGAGGCTGAGGTTCGTCAAAAAGAAGGGCTGCGCATATTAAAGGCAGTCAAGGAGGACGCTTTTGCGGTGGCGTTAGCCATAGAAGGCAGGAGCCTTTCCTCGGAGGCCTTGGCGGATTTTATGGCGGAAAAGGCGGTGCGGGGCGTCAGCCACATGGTTTTTATCATTGGCGGTTCCTTGGGGTTGTCCGAAGAGGTAATGAAGCGGGCTGATTTTTGGTTAAGCTTTTCTCCTATGACATTTCCGCATCAAATGATGCGTGTTATTTTATTAGAACAAATTTATCGTGCGGAGAAAATAAACCGCAAAGAGCCTTATCATAAATAAGCAAAAAAAGAGCCGCAAAACAAAAAATTGTTTTGCGGCTCAGCTTGTAGACAAAGTCAAAACCTTGAGGGCTTTGCCCTCAAACACCTATAAGGGTTTTACCCTTAACCCTTCTAAATCCGCATATCTATGCGGGTTTAATGAAAGTTTTTGGTCTCGCTTTTTTCAAAAAGCGAGTGGGTTTGGGCAACGCCCAAGGTTTGTCTTCAGTCTGGAGCGGCAAAACAAAATTGTTTTGCCGCTATTTTTGCGTTTTCATGGGATTTTAACAATCAAGTGTTAGTCAGCAAGGAAAGATTCCCCTATTTTATACACATCCCCAGCACCCACAGTAAGGAGTAAATCCCCCGTTTGACAGTGAGCTTGCAGGTAGGATAAAATTTCATCAAAGTTTCCGACATAACGCGCGGATTTTCCTGTTTTTGCAATACGTTCCGCCAATTGAGCGGCACTTACTGTGCCATCATCGGTTTCTCTTGCGGCGTAAATATCAGCAATGATAACTTCGTCTGCATTGAAAAAGGCATTGCCAAAATCTTCAAATAAAAATTTTGTGCGAGAGTAGGTATGCGGCTGGAATACACACCATGTGGTGTTGTGCTTTACATTCTTTGCGGCGGCTAAGGTCGCCCGAATTTCCGTTGGATGATGCGCATAATCATCAATGACAAGCACACCGTTCTTTTCCCCTTTTCGCTGGAAACGGCGGTTTGTTCCCGAAAAATGGGCAAGCCCCTTTACCCAGCTTTCAGGGGAGATTCCGAAAAAGCTTGCAGTGGCAATTGCCGCCAAAGCATTGGAAATATTATGATCCCCCGGAACGTTTAGATGAATGGTTGCCTTTTTTTCATGATTGAGGTATACATCAAAGGTATTTTTGCCATATTCATGATGAATGATATTTTGTACCATCCAGTTTGCATCCTCGGTCAAAGAAAAGGTTTCAACGGTACACGCCAAATCCTTTAATAGCTCAGAGATATTGTCAATTTCTTTGTTGATAATCAAAACACCGTTTTCAGGAATACGCTTTGCAAAATCATGGAAGGAATGATAAATATTCTCCAAGGAGCCAAAAAAGTCCAAGTGGTCACTTTCGACATTCAGGATAACACCAGCCAAGGGGGTTAAACGCAAAAAGCTATTAAAATACTCACAGGCTTCTGCCACAAAATAAGGCGAATGCCCAATTTTTAAATTACTGCCGATGGTTGGAAGAATGCCCCCAACAGTGATGGTAGGATCCTTTTCAGCCGCCAAAAGAATTTCGGAAACCATTGAGGTTGTTGTTGTTTTACCATGGGTTCCTGAAACTGCAATAGAGCTGGCATACTCTTCCATGATTTGCCCCAAAAGCTGTGCCCGATCCATAATTAAAAGATTTTTTGCTTTTGCCGCCGCAAGCTCGGGGTTGCCATCGTGGATTGCAGCTGTAAAAACAACGTGCGTTACATCATCCGTGATGTTTTCGGCATGATGACCAAAGTTGATCTGAATGCCGATGGACTGCAAATGGTTTGTTACGGGTGTTTCTCGAATATCGGTGCCGGAAACCTTGCAGCCACGGCTGGCTAAGATTTCTGCCAGACCGGACATACTAATGCCGCCAATACCAATAAAATAAATATGATCTGAATCTTTAAACATAGTTGTCATATTTTACCGCCTCTATCATTCTATGAATCGTTAATATTTCTAACATAATTTTGCTTTCCATTATAGTATACTAAAAAAGGAAAGGCAATGATTAACAAGAATTTCTATATTTATTTTATACTAAAATAATGGAAATAATCCAGAAAAGATTATTTTTTCTATGAAAAGGGTGAGGAAGTAAAAAAAACGTAGAAATGAAAGGGGAAATACCTGTTTTTTTTGCAGGCTTTATATGGTATAATTAAATAAATATAGTAATAATTGGCTGGTAAAATGAAAATTTTGCATAGATGGTGCAAGCTCCGTTTTGCCGATGGCTAAAAAACTATATTTTAAAAATGATTTGCAAGGGAAAACTGTATTTGTGTCGACGGATACAGGAGGTTCTGACTAAGAGAGTATTGGACAGCAGAGAGAAAAAGCAATATGAATGGGATTGGGATTGGGAATTTGCTTCATGGCATAATATTATGAACTTATAATATTACATATTTGTTTTTGTAAAGATTACTTTGGACAAATAAAAGCAGGGGGTAGATACAAATGCGTAAAAAAGAAATGATTGCAATGCTTTTAGCAGGGGGGCAGGGAAGCCGTCTGGGTGTTTTGACTCGCAAGGTAGCAAAGCCAGCAGTTGCCTATGGCGGAAAATTTAGAATTATTGATTTTCCACTGAGCAACTGTATCAATTCAGGGGTAGATACGGTGGGGGTGTTGACCCAGTATCAGCCATTACGCCTGAATCAGCACATTGGGATTGGTATCCCATGGGATTTGGATAAGAAAAACGGTGGTGTCACCATTTTGGCACCCCATGTAAAGGGCGGCGATGCCGGCGAATGGTTTATGGGTACTGCCAATGCAATTTACCAGAATATCGACTATATTGACAGCAACAATCCGGAATATGTACTTATCCTCTCGGGGGATCATATCTATAAAATGGATTATTCCAAAATGCTGTCTTACCATAAGGAAAAGGGTGCGGCGGCAACGATTGCTGTTTTGGAGGTGCCTTTTGATGAGGCAAGCCGTTTCGGTATTATGAATACAAAGGATGACGACAGGATTTATGAGTTTGAGGAAAAACCCGAAAATCCCAAAAGCAATTTGGCTTCCATGGGCATATATATTTTTACTTGGAGCAGATTGAGAGAAGCATTGGTTGAGGATAGAGAGCTGCATCCTGACAGCGATTTTGGTATGCACATTATTCCCAAAATGCTGGACGAGGGACAAACAATGTTTGCCTATCGCTTTAGGGGGTACTGGAAGGACGTAGGGACAATTGAATCCTATTGGGAATCCAACATGGAATTGATTAAGGCCCTGCCTGAGTTTAATTTATATGAGGATTTCTGGAAAATTTATACCAACGCAGACCATCAGCCTCCAACCTATACTGCACCCGATGCGGTCGTGAAGGAATCTTTAGTGACGGACGGCAGTGAAATTTACGGAGAGGTATATCATTCTATTTTGGGTTCGCACGTTGTCGTTGGCAAGGGCGCAGTCGTTCGGGACTCCATTATTATGGGGAACACCGTGATTGGGGATAATGCGGTGCTGGAGCGTTGCATTGTGGATGAGGATTGTGTCGTTGGCAACGATGTGCATATGGGTGTCGGCGAAAGCGTGCCAAATGAAAGGAAGCCCAATATTTATAATTCAGGCATTACTGTACTTGGCTGCCACACGAAGGTGCCCGATGGCATATCAGTGGGGAAAAACTGCGTAATCTACGGCTCTACAAAGGCGGAGGATTATGCAGACGGTAAGTTGGAAAGCGGCAAATCCGTAGTGCGGGAGGGGAAATGAGTATGAAAGCCATTGGTATCATATTAGCAGGCGGTAACAATGAGGGACGGCTCGGTGTTCTTACCGACCATAGAGCGGCGGCGGCATTGCCCATAGGCAGCACCTATCGTGCCATAGATTTTACATTAAGCAATATGTCAAACAGCAATATTGGGAAGGTTGCGGTGCTAACACAGTATAATTCCCGTTCTCTGCGAGATCATTTGACCTCTTCAAAGTGGTGGGATTTTGGCAGAAAGCAAGGTGGATTGTTTGTTTTTACGCCCTTTATCACGAGCACCGATTCTAATTGGTTTCGGGGTACTGCGGATTCTATTTACCAAAACATGACGTATCTTTTGAGAAGCTACGAGGAATATGTGGTCATAACCAGCGGCGATTCCATTTACAAAATGGATTATCGCAAATTGGTTCGGAGCCACAAGGAAAAGAATGCGGATATTACCATTGCTTATCAAGAGCTGAATCGGAAGGAATTAAATAATTTTGGTATCATGGAGATGGATGAAACAGGGCGTTTGCTTGATTTTCAGGAAAAGCCTGAGCAGCCAAAGACGAACAAGGCATCCTTGGGGACATACGTTATCTCAAGAACGCTTTTAATTGATATTTTGAATGAGATTGTACCGCAGGGCAAATATGACCTCGTCAAGGACATTTTGATTGCAAAACGTGAGGAATTGAAAATCTATGGGTACGAATTCAAAGGATATTGGAACACCTTAAGCACTGGCATTAGTGCATATTACAATGTAAATATGGACTTTTTGAAGAAAGAGGTCCGGGACGCTTTTATAAATGAGTATCCCTATTTAGAAACCAAGGCAAAGGATGAGCCACCCGCAAAATACAATAAAGATGCGGATGTGCGGGATTGTATCGCAGGCAGCGGCACAATATTTAACGGCAAGGTTGAGCATTCCGTTATTTTCCGTAAGGTTTATACGGGAGAGGGTTCGGTTGTAAAAAATTCTATTGTGATGGAAGGCTGCAGAATTGGGAAAAACTGTGTGGTGGAAAATGCAATTTTGGATAAAGAGGTTGTGCTTTCCGACGGACAGCAGGTGATTGGAAAATCTGTTCACGAATTAGCCATCTTGAAAAAAGGGACAAGACTTTAAATTGGAAAAAGCAGGCGAAGCAAGGCTACGCCTGCTTTTCCTTGCCTGTTTTCTATGATGTTTCACTGTCTTTTTTGAGAAACAAAGCGGTTTTTTAGTAAAAGCGTATATTGAATTTTTGTGTTAAAAATGAGAAAATATCCAAGGTTGTGTGCGATTTATGGACAGAAGCCGTGTGAAAGGAGAATACTATGGAAAACTTGAAGGCTGTTATTTTGGCGGCAGGAGAAGGCACCCGGATGAAATCTAAAAAGCCAAAGGTGCTGCATGAAATTTTGAATAAAACGATGATAGATTATGTAATAGATACCGCAAAAGGCTGCGGCGCACAGGAGGTTTGCGTCGTTGTGGGGCATAAGGCAGACGAGGTAAAAGCCGCCATTAAAAAAGATGGGGTAAGCTTTGCATTGCAGGCGGAACAAAAAGGCACAGGACACGCCGTAATGATGGCGGGTGATTTTATTGATGGCGATATGGATATTTTAATTCTTTATGGAGATACGCCGTTGATTCAAGGAGATACACTGCAAAAGCTGGTTGAAAAGCATCGCCAGGAAAATTTTGGGGCAACGGTTGTTTCCGCCGCTGTTGAAAATCCTGCAGGGTATGGACGCATTATTCGTGATGCAGATGGAAAATTTATGAAAATCGTGGAGCATAAGGATGCTTCTGAGGAAGAACGTTGCATAAAAGAGATTAATACGGGAATTTATATTTTTAAAGGTGCTGATTTGATTGCATCTTTGGCGAAATTGGATAACTGCAATGTGCAGGGGGAATATTACTTACCAGATTGCTTGGAGCTGATATTAAAAGGCGGCGGCAAAGTTGGTGCCGTGACTGCGGAGGATGAAAAGGAATTTTTCGGCGTCAACTCTCGTGTGCAATTGGCGGAGGCTGCAAACATTATGAAGGCACGGATTAACCGCCGTCATATGGAAAACGGTGTGACACTTGAGGATCCGCAAAATACTTACATTGGCGCAGATGTGAAAATCGGGATGGATACGGTGATTTTGCCGGGGTGTGTGCTGGAAGGAAATACTGAAATTGGTGAGGACTGCAAAATTGGACCAAATTCTCGCTTGACGGATATGCGTATCGGAAATGGTGTGGCGTTCCAAAGCTCTACAGGTATAGAATCAGAAATTGGGAACAATACAACGGTAGGGCCATTCGCTTATATTCGCCCCAACTGTAAGATTGGCAGCAATGTTAAAATCGGAGATTTTGTTGAGGTTAAGAATTCAACCGTGGGCAACGGAACAAAAATACCGCATTTGGCTTATATCGGCGATACCGATGCAGGCGAGAAGGTAAACTTTGGATGTGGCAGCATTATGGTAAATTATGATGGGCAAAAGAAGCACCGCACCGTTGTTGAGGATCATGTTTTTGTAGGGTGCAATGTAAATTTGGTTGCGCCTGTTACTGTAAAGGCGGGTGCATATATTGCCGCAGGTTCCACAATTACTAGAGATGTTCCCGAGGGCGTGCTTGCCATTGCAAGAGCAAGACAACAAGTGATTACAGGCTGGAAAAAGAAGAAAATAGAAAAAGAATCATAAAAATGAAGAAATACGGCGGAATTTAGTTGAAATTGGTACCCAATAGGTGTAACATATAAATGGCGGGCTGCGTTCAGCCACAGACCATAAAATGCAAAAGATTATTAGGGGGATATTGAAATGATTAATTCTAGTGGTGGCAACATCAAGATTTTTGCGTGCAATTCCAACCGCACTTTGGCAGAGGAAATCGCAAAAAAAATGGGTATGACACTGGGAAATGCAGAAGTTGAAAAATTCAGTGATGGTGAAATTTCCGTTAAAATCAACGAAACAATTCGTGGTGCGGATGTTTACATTATTCAGTCTACCTCAGAACCTGTAAATGACAATTTAATGGAATTGCTGATTATGATTGATGCGATGAAGCGTGCTTCTGCAGCAAGAATTACTGCTGTAATGCCATATTACGGCTATGCAAGACAGGATCGTAAGGCAAGAGCGAGAGATCCTATCAGTGCAAAATTAGTAGCAAACATTTTAACATCAGCAGGTGCAAACCGTGTATTGACAATGGATTTGCATTGTGCGCAGATTCAAGGCTTCTTTGATATCCCTGTAGATAACCTGGTGGGAAGTCCGTTGCTGACAAGCTATTATGTTAATAAATACGGCGACGACTTACAAAATTTTGTTGCTGTTTCCCCCGATTTGGGCAGTGTAACAAGAACAAGAAAGTTTGCAGAAAGCTTGAATATTCCTCTTGCAATTATTGATAAACGCAGACCAAAGGCAAATGTCAGCGAAATTATGAACATTATTGGTGAGGTTAAGGGTAAAAAAGTCATTTTGGTTGACGATATGATTGATACCGCAGGCACAATTACAAATGCTGCAAATGCGCTGAAGGAAAGAGGCGCGATTGAGGTGGATGCTTGCTGTACGCACGCCGTATTAAGCGGTCCTGCAATCAAACGCATTCAGGATTCTGCAATTAACGAATTGCTGGTTCTTGATACCATTAATTTGCCAGAAGAAAAGAAGATGGAAAAGATTGTTGCCATAACGGTAGCGGATCTTTTTGCAAGTGCAATGGCATGTATCCATGAAGGCAGCTCGATTTCTCAGTTATTTGACTAATCTTCGCTGGAAGATACACCATAAGAAAGAAAGCTCCTGTTTTTTCTGCTTTGAAGAAACAGGAGCTTTTGCAATGTTGAAAAATATACAAATGATTTTTTGCAGTTTGCTTGGACTATTTTGCTAGTTTTTATAGTAAATTAGTAATATTAGAAGGAAAATATGCTTTTCACCAAAAAAGTGACGGGCGAAATGCGTTTTTCTCATTATTTTATGAGAGGAAGTCAGACTTGTATTAGTCAAAACTTACAATTTTATCAAATGTTGGTTGACAAACTAGGATAAATAGATTATATTGTTAAAAGTAAAACAAACATGATGGGTTCTCTGTTTTTGACGAGAAAACGCTGTTTGTTTCCCAACTAATTTTACCATTATTACATAATTTTAGGAGGAGTTTTGATATGAAAATCGCTTTTTTTGACACCAAGTCTTACTGGAAAGACTCTTTTAGCCCTGTGGCTGAAAAATATGGCTATGAAGTTACTTTCTTCAACGAAAGACTGACAGCTGCAACTGCTCATTTGGCAGCAGGTCATGATGCTACTTGTTCCTTCGTAAATGACGAAGTTCCTGCAGAAGCTATTCGTGAATTGAAGGATTTGGGTATTAAGGTTTTATTACTGCGTTGTGCTGGTTTTGACAGTGTTGATTTGGCAGTTGCAAAGGAATGCGGTTTGCCTGTACTCAGAGTACCCGCATACTCTCCTGAATCTGTTGCTGAACAAGGCGCAGCTTTGTTAATGGCTGTAAACAGAAAATCTCACTTGGCTTATGAAAGATCCACAAAATTCAACTTTGACATTGCTGGCTTGGACGGTGTTGCTTTGGTTGGCAGAACAGCTGGTGTTATTGGTACCGGCAAAATCGGTCAGTGCATGATTAATATTTTAAAAGGCTTCGGCATGAAGATTGTTGCTTATGATGCATTCCCTAACCCTAACCTTGGTTTGGAATATGTTACATTGGATGAGCTTTATGCTCGTGCAGACGTTATTTCTCTTCACTGCCCTCTGATGCCTGCAACACGCCATATGATTAATGCAGAAGCAATCGCTAAAATGAAAGACGGCGTTCTTTTGGTAAACGTTGCACGTGGTGGTTTGGTTGATTCCGAAGCTTTGGCTGATGCAGTAGAAGCTGGTAAATTCCGTGGCGTTGGTATGGACGTTTGCGAAGTTGAGCATGAATATTTCTTTGAAGACAGAACCAATAAAGCAGAAAAAGATCCTACATTGTCCAGATTGCTGGCTAGCGAAAAGGTTGTTCTTTCCGGTCACTTGGCATTCTTGACAGAGGAAGCTTTGACTTCTATGGCAGAAGTAACTTGCGGCAATGCTAAGGCTTTCTTGGCAGGCGCAGAATTGGTTAACGAAGTAAAGTAATTAAACATTTTGATTTTAAAGCGGGCGCAGATGTGTCCGCTTTTTTGATACAAAAAAAGAAGCAAAGGCAGTGATATGCAAAGGCAAAAGGATTGGAAATTGTGTTTCATAGGCCAAGATTCTTTTCAAAAGGCAGAGAGTGATGCAGTTTACTTTTTCAGGAAAAGGATTGTTTTTGCGAATATGACTATGGTATAATGAGAAAATATTCTAAAAAGTATAATGTTTTTATATTTATTTATGCAAAAAGTTGATATTGATGTTTTTAGATGATTTTTTTTGCAATAATAAATATAAGAAAAGATGATTTACAGCTCTAATTCTAAAAAATTAGGGCTTTTATCTGTGTCTAGGCGCATGGTGTAAAAAGATTTGGCTGCGGGAGGAAAAAATGGGACTTTTTGATAAAATGAAAAATAACGAAAAAGGGCAGGATTTTTTTGTGATTGCCGGATTGGGTAATCCCGGGCCTAAATACGAAGGATCAAAGCATAATATTGGTTTTGATGTATTAGATCGTCTTGCAAAGAAATATAATATAAAGATTGATAAGTTTAAACATAAAGCGTTAATAGGCGACGGGATGATCCAAGGCAAAAGAGTTCTTCTGGTGAAGCCGCAAACCTTTATGAACTTGAGCGGAGAAAGCATTCGGGAAATTGTGAATTTTTACAAGATTGCGCAGGATCATTTTGTTGTAATATATGATGATACAAGCTTGCCTGTCAGTGGCGTGCGTATTCGGGAAAAAGGCAGCCACGGTGGGCATAATGGGATTCGTAATATCATTGCACAAATGGGCACCGACGAGTTTTGGCGTATTAAAGTGGGTATCGGCGAAAAACCAAACGGATGGGATTTGGCGGATTATGTTTTGGCAAGGTTTGATAAGGATGATTTGCCAATGATAGAGCAGGGGGCGGATAAGGCCATGCAAGCGGCAGAGCTGATTTTGTCCCATGGGATTATGGATGCGATGAATCGGATCAATCAAAAGCCGAAAGCACCCCAAAAAGTAAGCATTCAAAAAACGGCTGAGGCTAAGCAAGAAAAGGAGCCTCAAGGCGAGGTGGAAAAATGAAAGCACTGACTGAGCCTTTGTTGGAGCTGGAAGGCTATCAAAATGTACTGGAAGCGATAGACAAAAATCATACCCCTGTGTTTGCATCAGGGGTCATTGACGTGGAAAAATCGCATTTGCTTTATGCAATCAAAGAACATTCTCAAAAACCGCTGTTGATTTTAACCTACAGCGAATTGCGGGCAAGGCAGCTGTTGGAGGACATTTCGTTTTTTTACAAAAATCCGATTTATTATCCTGCAAAGGATATTTTGTTTTACAGTGCTGATGTCCATAGTATGGAGATGAACAGGCAGAGGTTTGCCGTATTGGAAAGACTGCTGTCAGGGGAGCGACCGATTATCGTAGCTTCTGCAGAGGCACTTTTAGACAGGTATCCCCAAAAAGAGAGCTTTTCAAAATTTATTTTGACCTTGAAGGTTGGGGATATTGTTGATATTAATAAACTGACAAAGCAATTGATTTGCTTGGGGTATGAGCGTGCGGAGCTGGTGGAGAGTGCAGGTCAGTTTGCTTTGCGTGGAGGAATTCTTGATATTTTTTCCTTAACCGCTGAGGATGCGGTGAGAATAGAGCTATGGGATGATGAAATAGACTCCATTCGTTCCATAGATGCTACAAGCCAGCGTTCTGTTGAAAAGCTGGAGGAGGCCCATATTTTCCCTATGCGGGAGTTGGTTTATGAGGAAGGCATGGCGGAGCAGGCGGCGAATAAAATCAGCAAAGAATTTGCAAAATCTCTGCAAAATATGACGAAAAAAGGTTTGGTGGAGGAAGCGGAACGGTTAAAGGAAAACATCGGTGAGGATGCGGAGCGTTTGCGGCTTGAAAAAAACCTTTCCAATGTTGGGTCATATATCCCCTACTTTTATGAGGATACCGTCAGTCTGTTGGACTATATCCCTGCTGATACTTTGCTTTGCTTTGATGAGCCTGAGCGTATTCGGGAGCATATGGCGGCAGTTATGACGGAATATGGGGAGAGCGTGAAGGGGCGTATTGCACAAGGCTATTTATTGCCCGGACAGGCAAAGCTATTGTTTGATTTTACGGACATTTTACGGCAGGCAGACAAATTCGGGCAGATTTTACTGGCGGGCTTAAGTCAAAAAACCGCAGAGTTTGCGCCGAAGGTAAAGGTGAATTTTGCTGTGCGTTCCACGCCTTCTTTCAGCAAAAGGGTTGACTTGTTTTGCGAAGAATTGCAGTATTTGAAGAAAAATGAGTATCGAACCTTAATTTTAGGCGGAACCGGCTCAAGAGCACAGCGTATGGCAAAGGAGCTTTCGGATATGGGCATCCCTGCGGTTTATATGGAAAATCTGGATTCGCCTATGCCAAAAGGTGTGGTTTGGGTTGCAAAGGGCAGCTTATCTAAGGGGTTTAGCTATGACTATATTAATCTTGCGGTTTTTTCTGACAGTGAGCTATTTGGCGGTGGTGAGAAAAAACAAAAGAAGAAGAAGAGAAAGAATGGCGCCGCCATTGAAAGCTTTACGGATTTAAAGGTTGGGGATTTTGTGGTACATGATAACCACGGAATCGGCGTCTTTGGTGGTTTGGAAAAAATCTCGGTTGAGGGAATTCAGAAGGATTACATGAAGATTTCTTACCGTGATGGCGGAAATCTTTTTGTACCCGTCAATCAAATGGATCTTGTTCAAAAGTATATCGGCAGCGGCGGTACAGCACCCAGACTAAACAAGCTGGGCGGTCAAGACTGGGCAAAGGCAAAGGCAAAAACTCGTGCCGCCATTAAAATATTGGCGGAGGATTTGGTTGCCCTGTATGCAAAGCGGGCGGCGGCAAAGGGGTATCCTTATAATCCGGATACAGTTTGGCAAAGGGAGTTCGAAGAAGCCTTTCCTTATGAGGAAACGGAGGATCAGCTGAATGCCATTGAAGATGTCAAGCAGGACATGGAGAGCGGCAAGGTGATGGATCGTTTGATTTGCGGAGATGTTGGCTATGGCAAAACAGAGGTTGCCATTCGTGCTGCATTTAAAGCTGTGCAGGATGGGAAGCAGGTGGCGTTTCTTGTGCCAACAACCATTTTAGCGCAACAGCATTACAATACCCTGATACAGCGTATGTCGGGCTATCCTGTAACAATAGAATTGCTTTCCCGTTTTAGAACGCCAAAGCAGCAAAAGGAAAGTTTGAAAAATATGGAAAGAGGGTATGCTGATATTGTCATCGGAACCCACCGTATTTTATCCAAGGATGTGGTGTTTAAGGATTTGGGATTGATTATTGTGGATGAGGAACAGAGATTTGGTGTTTCTCACAAAGAAAAGCTAAAGCGTCTGCGGGAAAATGTGGACGTATTAACGTTATCGGCAACGCCCATTCCCCGTACCTTGCATATGAGCCTTTCGGGGATAAGAAATATGAGTCTGCTGGAGGAGCCACCGTTGGAAAGGCATCCCATTCAAACCTATGTTATGGAGAATAATCTGGAATTTGTGCGGGAGGCAATTCATCGTGAGGTGGCAAGGGGCGGTCAGGTTTATTATTTATATAACCGTGTGGAGTCCATCAGTGAAGAGGCGTTTCGCCTTCAGAAAATGATACCCGAGGCGAATATTGCCTTTGCGCACGGGCAAATGTCTGAGCGTGAGCTGGAAAGCATTATGGAGGACTTTATTAGCGGAGAAACAGACGTTTTGGTGTGTACGACAATTATAGAAACGGGCATGGATATTTCTAACGCCAATACGATTATCATTCAGGATGCTGACCGAATGGGATTGGCACAGCTCTATCAGCTCAGAGGACGAGTGGGGCGCAGCAACCGCATTGCGTATGCCTATTTGCTGTATCGGCGGGATAAAATGCTTCGTGAGGTGGCAGAAAAGCGTTTGCAGACCATTCGTGAGTTTACAGAGTTTGGCTCAGGGTTTAAAATTGCAATGAGGGATTTGGAAATTCGTGGTGCAGGAAACCTTTTAGGCGCAGAGCAGCATGGGCATATGGAATCGGTAGGGTATGATATGTACTGCCGTTTATTGGAGGAGGAAGTGCAGCAGCTCAAAGGAGAGGCACCGAAAGAGGCAGTTTTTGAAACAACCGTAGATTTGAACATCAGCGCATTTATCCCGGATTTTTACATCAAAAATCAGGAGCAACGCATGGAATTATATAAGAAGATTGCCAACGTTCGCAGGCAGGAGGAATATTTTGATATTCAAGAAGAAATGGAAGACCGCTATGGTGATTTGCCTAAAAGCGTACAGACACTATTGGAAATTGTGCTGTTGAAAGGTGAAGCGAGAAATTTGGGCATTTCCTCTATCGTGCAAAAACGTGGAAATATTTTGCTTGAATTTGGGGCTGATTCAAAGACAGATCCTACGAAGCTGATGAAAATCATTGCTGAAGGACGGGGGAAATATTTATTTACCGCTGGGGCAAACCCCTATTTAACGGTGAAGTTGTCCGAAGAAAAGGGAAATAAGGTTTTAGAAGAAATTAAATTCTTATTAAACGAAATGAAAGGATAGTCATTTGCAGAAAAAATGTGTATAATACAAGCATTAGATATTTTTTGAAAGCTTCAGGACTGCATCCTTTTGTAAGGAATACATTTTTAACAAAAGCAGGTTATTGTTTTGCAAAGGTTGGCATTTTGCCGAAAGAAATAGCTAGATACAAAATAAAGAGAAACCTAATAAAAATCTAATCAAACAAGCGAAAAGAAAGAGGGATAAAAATGAAGAAAAAAGGACTTCTTTGCCTGCTGACTGCCGGCATGATGACTCTTAGTGCTTGCGGCACCAGCACGGGTGACACGGCCAGCAGCAATTTTAAGGACGAAGTTGTCATGAAAATTGATGGCGAAGAGATCATGAAATCAGAGTACATGGTATATTTGTACACAACGACAAAAAACTTTACCACAGTTGGTGGCGATGATATTTGGACAATGGATTTTGACGGACAAACTGCTGATGAGTTGGTGGCGGAACGTACACTGAACACACTGCAAAGCGTGAAAGCCGCAATCAAATATGCCGCAGAGAACAAGATGACTTTGACGGAGGAACAAAAGGAAGAGGCTGCGACAACATCGGAGCAGTTTGTTTCCAGTGTGCCTGCTGAAGATATTGCAAAAATGGGGATTGATGCTGCAAAGCTTACGCCGTTTATGGAAGGTTCTTATATGTACTCTCTTGTATACCAAGCCTTAGCAGCCGAGTGTGAGGTTGATGAAACAGAAAAGGCAAAATACTATGAAGAAAACAAAGCCCAGATGAAGGACGATTATACTACGCTGGATATAGACACCATTGTTTTGGATAATTTGGACAAAGCGAATGAGGTAGTTCAAAAGGCGAAAAGCGGCGAGGATTTCCAGAGCCTGTTTGCAGAATACGATATTGATGATGCTGCAAAGGAAGAGGGAAAGGGCGGCGCAATGTCTTTATACAAGGCACAGTTTGTATCCTCTTTTGGCTTGGAAGAAATCCCCGAAGTTGGTCAAATTTTGGAGCCGATTGAGATGGATGGGGTATACTTTGTTGTGAAGGTAAATAAGATTACCTTGCCTGAGGACAGTGAAGTTAAGACAATGACAGAAACTGCTTTTGCAAATCAGAAACAGGCCGAATACAGCGATGCCAGATTTGCAGAAATGATTGCGGCACAAAAGGTTGAGTATGTGGATGAGGTATACAAAAACCTTGAAAAATTTCATTAAGTAATTTTCAAGAGGAGTTCCATTATCATAAAATGATTTTGGAGTTCCTCTTTTTCTTTGTTGAAAAATAAATTGGCATAGAGTATCATGGAAGAAGAAGGATTGGAAGGGAGGCAGGATGCCAAACAAAGCATCCGTTGATGATGAAAATAAATAAGGTTTGGGCAGTTTTTTTCAGCCCCACAGGCGGTACGGAGAAAGTAACAGCGACAGTTGCACAAACAGTTGCAAAGGCATTACATACACAATACTGTTCCTTTGGTTTTACTTTGCCTCAAAATAGAGAGAATGAAGTGGTATTTGGCGAGGGCGACCTTGTGGTTTTAGGAACCCCTGTGATCGCAGGGCGAGTGCCTAATCTTTTGCTATCATACTTAAATGATAAAATCAGGGGGGCGGGTGCAATTGGGGTGCCTGTGGTTTCTTTTGGTAACAGAAATTATGACGATGCGCTGATTGAATTAAGAAACATTATGGAAGACAAAGGCTTTCAAACCATTGCGGGCGGTGCATTTGTCAGCGAGCATTCTTTTTCCCGAAAGCTTGGCGCAGGCAGGCCGGATGCGGAGGATATTGCACAGCTGACAGCGTTTGGCGAAAAAATAGCCGAGAAGGTAAACAGCGGATGGGAGTATGACGGCCCTGTATTTGTGAAGGGAGAGGAGCCTATCCGTCCATATTTTACGCCTAGGGACAGGCATGAGGGTGCCATTGACATACGCAAGGTGAAGCCTAAAACAGGGCCCGAATGCTGCAATTGCGGCATTTGCGCAGAGGTCTGTCCAATGGGCTCTATTTCCAAGGAGGATCCAAGCGTGATTGCAGGAATTTGTATCAAATGCTGTGCTTGCATCAAAAAGTGTCCCGTAGGAGCCAAGCATTTTGATGATCCCGGTTTTATTTACCATAAAGAGGAATTAGAAGAGCTGTATGAAAGAAGAGCAGAAGATGAATATTTTGTATAAGAAGGAATCGAGATAGCTTTGTTTAACGAAGGAATAGAGTATATTGGAACGTTTACTTCTTGACATAGATTATTTAGCCTTTTCTTATGCTTTTGGGATTTTTGACTTAATGAAGGACGATAAAGCCTTTCTGAAGCCTTTTTTTGGCGGGTTTATCGTTGTGGATTATGTTAAGTGCTGTAATTTTTATTATGGTATAGTTTATTTCGCACGCACAATGAAAATAAGGGTGTTTTATACGTTTGCACGTCCTTTGTTTTTTAAGGATGAGAAAAGAAGAAAGGGGTGTTGTGCTTGAAGGTTGATGTTTCGTTGGATTTATACCGCATTTTTTGCGCTGTGGTACGCACAGGGAATATGTCTGCCGCCGCAAGAGAATTATATATTTCACAGCCGGCAGTCAGTATGTCTATTCGTCAATTGGAGGATCGGATGGGAAGCCCTCTTTTGGTGCGGACGGCAAAGGGGGTATATCCTACGGCGGAAGGAAAGCTCTTATATACTTATCTGGAACAGGCGTTGGGATTAATCCATGCGGCCGAGGAAAAATATTTCCAAATGGTAAATATGGAAATGGGTGAGTTGAAAATTAGCGCCAGTGATACGGTCATAGCAAATTTCTTATTGCCCTATTTGGAAAGGTACCATAAGCTTTATCCGGATATCAATATCAAGGTAACCAATAAAACAACCTATGAATCCTTGCGATTATTGAAAAACGGCAGTGTGGATGTATGCTTTATTAACCTTCCCATTGCTGATGATGGGGATTTGGAGATAACCCCCTGTATTGAAATACATGATATTCTGGTGGGTGGCGAACGATATAGGCGATTGTCGCAAGTCGGCTTGGAGCTGAAGGATTTACCTGGGTATCCGCTGCTGCTTTTGGAGGATTTGAGCAATTCCAGAAGGTATATCGATCGGTATGCAGAAGAAAACGGTGTGGTTTTAACCCCGATTTTGGAATTGGGCAGCAGTGATTTGCTGATTAGCTTTGCGCAAATCAACTTGGGTTTGACGTATGTGATCAAAGAATTTACGGAAGATGCATTGAAGGAGAAACGGCTATATGAAATTCCCCTTACGCCGCCCTTACCAAAACGAAATATAGGCATGGTTAAATTAAAAAATGTGACGGCGCCCCATGCCGTTCGAGGATTCATTGAATTAATTGAATTTCAGAAAATGAAATAACGGTTGACAGTGATAAAATAACATGATAACATATGAACAGCTATTCATATGATTGGGGTGAAAGAATGGATCACTGTTGCACGGAGGCAGAGGAACTGAATATGGCTGACGAACTGGAAAAGGATTTTATTCGAGATGTTTCAGAATTTTTCAAGGTTTTTGGGGATGTTACAAGAATCAGAATATTGCAAAGTCTTTTAGCAGGAGAAAAGAATGTCAGTGAGCTGGCGGAGGCTGTGGATATGTCCCAATCGGCGATTAGCCATCAATTGCGGGTTTTACGGCAAAACAATTTGGTGAAATATCAGAAAGAGGGAAAGGCTGTGTTCTATTCTTTAGATGATGAACATGTGCAAACGATATTGCAGCAAGGTATGACTCATATTCGCCATAAGCGAGGCTATGCGGAATGAAAAAGGGGGCTGTTATAAGGGTAGTTCTTGGCAGCCTGTTTTTTTAAACAATATATGAACAAATAAGCATATGAACAGATAAGGGGGCGTTATGGCGTGAAACTATATTTAAAAGGTTTAACCTGTGCGAATTGTGCCGGAAAAATTGAAACAGCGGTCAATGCACTGAAGGAAACCCAGCAGGTGGAGATGAATTTGGTAAAACAAACTATGGAGGTTTCTATAGCTGAGGGAATAGAAGAGGATAGCGTTCTCCAAAAAATAGAGAAAATTGTACATAAATTTGAGCCGGATGTTGAGGTGGGGTTGAAAAACAATGCACCCTTGGAAAACGTCGGTTGTGCTTGTGGGCACTGCCATACGGAAAAACACGGATACGACCATCATGAACACCATGAGCATGACCATGAGAACGACCATCATGAGCACCATGAGCATGGGGAAGAAGTGGAAGGGAAAAGACTTTGGATTCGTTTTGGATGTGGCGGGATTTTGTTTTTGGCGGCAGTTTTTCTGCGTGAAAGCAGTGCGGCATTATATTTGTTTTTGATTTCTTATGCGATTTTTGGCTATGATGTTTTGCTGAGAGCTGTGAAAAACATTTTGAGAGGACAAATTTTTGATGAAAATTTCTTGATGTCACTTTCGACCGTTGGAGCGATTGCCATAGGCGAGATGCCCGAAGCGGTATTTGTAATGATGTTTTATCAGATTGGCGAGGCATTTCAGGATTACGCCGTACGCAGATCCAGAAAATCCATTACGGCACTGTTGGATATACGACCCGATTCCGCAGAAGTCATTACGGCAAACGGTATCAAGCGGGTGCATCCCGATGCGGTAAACGTTGGGGATTTGATTTTGGTTAAGGCGGGGGAACGCATTCCTTTGGATGGAAAGGTAAAGGAAGGACACGCACATTTGGATACAGCGGCTTTGACAGGAGAGGCTTTGCCAAGAGGGGTTGAGCCTGGTAACGATGTATTAAGCGGATGTATCAATTTGGACGGAAATTTAAAAATCGAGGTGAGCAGACCATTTAAAGATTCGACGGTAATGAAGATACTGGAAATGGTTGAAAATGCAGCAGGCAAGAAATCCAAAACAGAACGCTTTATTACTCGTTTTGCAAGAGTATATACCCCAGCTGTGGTTGGGTTGGCAGTGGCGTTGGCAGTACTTCCGCCATTGTTGGGCTTTGGCGGATTTCAGATGTGGTTTGGGCGTGCTTTGATTTTCTTGGTTGTATCCTGCCCATGCGCCTTGGTGCTTTCTGTTCCGCTAAGCTATTTTGCAGGGGTTGGGGCAGCATCAAAAAATGGTATTTTAGTCAAAGGCGGTGGGGATTTGGATACCCTTTCCCATATTACACAGCTTGCTTTTGATAAGACAGGGACATTAACCAAGGGGAAGTTTTCTGTGGTGGAAATCAAAGCCAATGACAAAGAAGAGCTATTGTATTTGGCAGCGTTGGGAGAAGCAAACAGTAATCATCCCATTGCAGAAGCAATTGTTCAGGAGATGCGGAAAACAAAAGATGTTTCGTTGAATTCGGTATCGGAATACAAGGAGTTAGGCGGCTTCGGCATTTCATACAGCTTAAACGGAGAACAGGTGTTATTGGGGAACATACGCTTGATGGAGCGGGAAAAGATTGCTTGCAGACCTTATGAGGGCGTTGGTGTCGTTGTTTATGTTGCGAAAGGCGGAAGTTACAAAGGGTATATCGTGGTTGCAGACACTTTAAAAGAGGGCTGCAAAGAGGCTTTAAGGGCATTGCGCAATAAAGGAGTGCATTCCATGATTATGCTGACAGGTGACCGCAAGGAAAATGCTGAAGCTATGGCGAAAGAATTGGGCATAGATGATTTTTATGCAGAGCTTTTACCAGAGGATAAGCTTCGGATTTTGGAGAAATTAAAACAAAGGGATGAAGCGGGAAAAATGGCTTTTGTCGGGGACGGCATGAATGATGCACCTGTTTTGGCAGGAGCGGATTTGGGGATTGCTATGGGCGGCATTGGCTCTGATGCTGCCATCGAAGCGGCAGACGTTGTGCTGATGGATGATGATATTGGAAAACTGGCGGTGGGCATTCGCATTGCAAAAAACACAAAAACCATAGTAAAACAGAATATTGTATTTGCTTTGGGCATAAAGGCTTTGGTTTTGATATTGAGCGCAGTTGGTATGGCAACGATGTGGATGGCGGTCTTTGCAGATGTTGGTGTGGCGGTATTGGCAATTTTAAATGCGATGAGAAAGAAATAAGACTGTCAGTGTATCCCTGAACTTGTTTGCTGATAAATATTTTGTGAAGTGTCAGCAAAATGAACAAGACCTTCTTAATTACGTTTATCAGTTGTGCTCGTTAGATGATCCATAGTTAAGGATTTAATACCAAAAGGCAGTTAAGAATCTTAAGGATTCAGACGCTATCTCATGGGAAGAAGTAAAAAATGATACACAAACTTATTTGACGCTTACATTGGTTTTTTATTTTTACGGATAAAAACGCTGCAAAACGGCATTGACATCCTGAAAAAGTGGGAATACTATGGAAAAGGCAGTGCCGAAGGGAGGAATATAGTATGGGCAAACTAGATGGACTAGGCGGAGATAAGGTTTTTTATTATTTTGAAGAAATTTGCAAAATTCCCCATGGCAGCGAGAATGAAATGGCTTTAAGTAATTATATCGTTGCTTTTGCAAAGGAAAGAGGGCTATATTGCCGTCAGGATGAGCATTATAATGTATTCATAAAAAAAGCCGGCTCAAAGGGATATGAGGAGGCTGCTCACATCATTCTTCAAGGGCATATTGATATGGTATGTGAGAAAAATGCTGGAACTGAGGTGGATTTTTTATCAGACCCAATTGCAATATATGTTGAGGATAATTTTATTCATGCAAAGGGAACAACCTTAGGCGCAGATGATGGAATTGCCGCAGCTTATATGCTGACGCTATTGGACGATGATACATTGGCACACCCACCAATAGAGGCGATTTTTACGGTTGAGGAAGAAATTGGTATGGGCGGGGCAAGAGCCTTTGATACCTTTGATGTAGAGGGCAAGCGTTTCTTAAACATGGATACGGAGGAAGAAGGGGTTTTACTTTCCGGTTGTGCTGGTGGGCGGCGAGCAAGAGTTTATCTGCCTGCAGAGCGCAAGGAAAGTCCTTTGGGGAACAAAGCATATCAGCTTTCTGTTCGTGGGTTAAAAGGCGGTCACTCCGGTGCGGACATTCATTTGCAAAGAGCAAACGCAAATCGTTTACTGGGAAGAATTTTGTATATGCTAAAGGAAAACACCGATTTTTCATTGGCAAGTGTGGATGGCGGAAATATGGATAATGCGATTTGCCGTGAGGCAGAGGCAATTGTTTTGCTTACTCCAAAAAAGGAAGAAACGGTAAGAGAGCTTTTAGCAAAAATAGAAAAAAAGCTTCAGGAGGAATATAATGCAACGGAACCGTCTATAACTATAACAATGGAGGCTTTGAAGGAAGATGTTTTCAAGGTTTTGACGGAGGACACAAAAAATAAGCTGATTCATATTTTATTGCTTCTGCCCTATGGGGTACAGACCATGAGCATGGAAATGAAGGGTTTGGTAGAAAGCTCCAGCAACATAGGTATTGTGAAAACCACAGCAGAGCATATCTATTTTGATAATGCGCTCAGAAGCTCTGTGGAAAGCAGGAAGGAACTGATTAGTCAAAAAATTCATACGGTTGCAGCACTTTGCGGCGCAAGGGTTGAAGAGGTGAATGATTATCCCGGTTGGCGGTTTAATCCCGATTCTTCGCTGTTAAAATTATTTGCGGATACCTACCGTGAAACGTATGGCAGGGAGGCGGAGATTTCTGCCATTCATGCAGGGTTGGAATGCGGACTTTTTTCAGAGAAAATTTCTGGTTTGGATATGGTTTCGATTGGACCCGAGATGTATGATGTTCACACTCCCGACGAACGGCTTTCCGTTTCTTCGGCAATCCGTGTTTGGGAGTTTTTAAAAGAAGTGTTAAAGCAAATGAATCACTAATTTTCAAAGGAATGGTGAAGTTATGCGGTTGCCTTGGAATAAAAAATATTTAGTCATTTCCTTTCACGTGATTTTCACGGTGAGTGTTTTAGTCGTAGTGGGCGTGTTGTTTTTTAAACTTTCCGAGGCGAAAAATGTCATAATTCAGGCGGCGAGGGGTACCCTCGCCGTTTTTGCACCACTTTTGTTAGCGATTTTCTTTTCGATATTACTGGAGCCGCTAACCTATTTTTTTCAAAGAAAATATGAAGCGCATTTATCAGCGATACAACGAAGTAAAATCAAAAACAGAAAAGTAGGTACCGCAGGTGCATATATTACAGTATTGATTGTTTTGGTTTTGGGCGGTGGATGGGCGGCAAAGGGCTTGGGCGCAGCAGACATTGAGGGGTTGGCAGAACAATTATCCGCTTTCGTTCAAAAAATGGGTGACCTTTTAGTATTGCTGAACTTAAAGCTTGCAGAACTTGGAATCTTGCAAAATGTTGAGGGTATTTTATCTGCTTGGACAGAGAATGCGACTCTTTGGGTACAGGAAAGAATAATGGGGATTACAGGATATATCCCTAAAATTGGAAGCAGCTTGGTTGATATTCTTGTAGGGCTTACGGCGGCGTTTTATTTTTTGATGGAGAAGGAAAGGATACTGGCTTTTTGGAGAGAAGTATCTTTGCTTTTTTTTGGCGAGAAAACCACAAGGCGGATTCGCAGACTTACCCAAGAGGTGGATTGCGTAATCATGGGTTACTTAGGAGGACAGTTGACGGATGCGGCCATTATGGCGGTTCTGTTTTCCATTGCTTTTACGATTGTTGGGCTGCCATATGGTGTTGTTTTGGGGCTAATCTCAGGGTTTTCAAATTTAATTCCGTATTTCGGAGCAATCATGGCCTTTGTTTTGGCGGTATTGGCAGGTTTGTTAAGCGGCGAATCGATTCGGGCATTATACGCCTCTATCCTGATTTTGGTTTTACAGCAAATTGACAGTGTTTATATTGTACCGAAGATTGTTGGGAAAAAGGTCGAGCTGCATCCCGTTTTGGTACTGATTTCGCTGGCAGTGTTTGGCAGGCTTTTTGGATTTTGGGGGCTTTTGGTAGCGGTACCCCTAGGTGCATTATTAAAGAAATTTTTCTTTTGGCTGATGTACAGGAAACAGGGAAAAACTGAGGAACAGCGATTTTATTGAAACAACGATATATTTTGGTTGTAATAAAAATGAAAAGAAAACCTTCCCATCAATATAGAACACTGCATATTGAAAAAAAAACGTAAATCATATATAATGATAGGTGTAAAGATTGGAGTAAGCCCTATTTTGGGGTCAGAATAGAAAGGCGGTTTTGCTGATGAAAGGTCTGGTTACAAATGAAAGTGGAAACTTGTTAAAGGTTCATATTGTTCGTCAGGAGGCTTGCGGACAATGCAGGGCTTGTTTATCCGGCTTTGCGGAGCAGGATATGGATATTGATGCGAAAAACCTTTGCGACGCAGAGGTGGGTGACTGGGTTGAATTGGAATTACAGGATAACGCATTTATGAAGGCTGTTTTAATTAGCTACGGAATTCCGTTAATTGGGTTTTTTATAGGTCTGTTTTTCGGTTATTATGTGGTAAGCCCTTTGGTTCCCTTGCCTGAAAGCTTGGTATCTTTTGGTTTGGGTTTCATTGGTGTTTTGATGTGTTATGCGTGGATTAAAAGTCAAAATCCCAAATGGGAAGGCGGAAAATATTTGCCTTTGGCGGTGCGCTTGACTTCAGAAGGCTATGGTACAGCGGAGTAATAGATGAAAGAATCAGGAATGAACATAAAAGGTTCAAAGCTTGAAGGCTTTGAACTCAAACATCCACAAGGTTTTATCCTTGACCCATCTAAAATCGCATAATTATGCGATTTTTAACAAAAGTTTTTGAGTTTGCTTTTTTCAAAAAGCAAGTGGGTTTGGGCAAAGCCCAAGGTTTGTCTATGGTTGAAAGCAATCTCTTAGGAGATTGCTTTTTTCATAGCATTCATTAAGGTCTTGTAAATTTTGTACTGTCATTTTGAACCACTGTCCCTTTTTTTCATACTATGAAGCAAAGGGGATGATTTTATGAAGGAACGTGCGATGGCTCTTTGTGCTGAGGGAGAAAATTGTTCTCGGGCTATTTTGCGGGGGGCGGCAGAAAAATATGATTTTCCTCTTTCTGAGGAACTGCTGGACAGCTGCAACGCAATCAGTGCGGGATTTGGTGTTGGTGGAATGTGCAGCGCATTGGTTGCTGCGGTTATGGTTTTGGGAATTCTTTTTCCAACGGATGAGGCAAAACAAAAAAGCTTACTTTTGTTTTGCAGGGTACAGGAACGATGGAATTGTATTGATTGCACCAGACTTTCCGCCAACAGAGAAAACTGCAATGATTTGATTGGGGAAATCTCAGGAATATTGGAGGAGGTCATTTGTGGATAACAAAAGCGGCATGACAGAAATACTGTTCATGCCGTTTTTGTTATTCTTCCATGTCTGCCTGCGGAACTGCTTGATTGACAGCTAAGGTTACGTTTGTGTGTTGATTTTCTTGTGCTTGCAGGGCGACGTACTCCCCAGCTTGAATTTTTTTCAAGGCTTGTTTTACCTGCTGCGGCTGCACATATTGCAAATGTACAGGAGAGCGTTTTTGTGCTTGATGCACGATTTGTGCTTGCTTGAGCGTTTCATTTTCCTGACGCAATGCTGCAAGATCAGCTTCCAGACGGGAAACCTGCGCTTTCCATCGGGCGTTCACGGAAGCGATTTCATCACTTCTTTGAGCAAGAAGATCGGTTAGTTCTTCCAGTTGCTTTTTATGAAAATCAACATCAGGCACAGCGGTTTGTGGCGGTTTGCTTCGAGGCTGTGGTTCTTGTTGAAAAGAACGGGACCACTCTCCTTGCTGAAAAGGAAATGGTTGAGGCGAGTTCTCTTTTTCGTAAAAAAGAGTTTGCACAGGAGCTCTTTCAGGTGCCCTGCCTGTAAGAAGGAAGGGTGTGAAGCCTTTGGATATATCGCCATAGGTTTCCGTGGCATTTAGCTCTATGCTATCGGCACCCACAAATTCGCCCTTGATACATTGCGACGGGAAATTGCCGGTATAACGTTCCACAGCACCAAAAGAGGCACCATTAGTTTCAGAAATACAGCGCAGGGGCTGCCCATTTACAGTCCACATTAAAAGAAGCTTTCCATTTTCAAAAAAGATCAGGCAGTTATCACAATTTACATCCTCCCAAAGAATACGAGGGGTGCTGATGGCAGTGGTTTGTTTATATTGGTAAACAACTTGTGTGCGGAACATCCCTCGTACAATGTATAAAATGTGAATGCGCTCTGTATCATTTACAATAGAAATATCAACAAAATTTGATGCTGCTTGAATCATGGGGGTAAGACTGCCCATGGCATAAGGAGAAAGAAGCATTTCTCGTGCACTCCACGTATTTCTGGAGGTTCTGTAATACAGAATGATATGTTCTTTGCTTAAGCGGCGGGCAAGAAAAATTGTTTTACCAAAGGGCATAAAACGGTCAATTTGATAGGGCTTTTCCCACTGACCGTTTCGAAAAGCGGTGTACACCAGGGAATCTATCCCTGTGGATTCTGTTGGCAAGTGATAGATCATATGAAAGGTGTCCTCATTTGGAATCATAAAAAACTTTTTAGCCTTACTTGAATTTGCTATTTCGCCCATGATAGGTCTATGATCCCAATTTACAAAATCCTTGGAGGAAGTCATAAATAAAGTACCTTCCATTGTGGAATAAAGGACATAGCAAATTTCTCCATGCAGGCAGACGGAGAAGGCGGAAGCAGTGCGGTCAGCCAGAATTTGTGGGGCAGACCAGCCTGCGTTTGCATAAATGCGCAGGAATAGAGTATTGTTTTCACGGTAAAAAAGACAAAAATATCCGTTAGGCATTTTTATGTATTTTACATTTGGGTTTTGCATACGAACGCTCCCTCGAATTTTTTATCAGTTTATGCAGGAACTGGGGGAAAAAGAATCAGGTGGGGTTAGGAGGGGAAAAAAGATTGCTCTAACAATACGCTTTTGATATGATTAAATTTAAGAAGTAGTGAGAAGAGAGGTTTTTTTTATGGGAACATCCCCTATTTATTTGGTACATGGATTTACCGCATCCAGCAAGGCGAATTGGTTTCCTTGGCTGAAAGATCAGCTGCAAAAGAATGGGATTGCACTAATTATCCCCGATATGCCGAATACAAATGACCCTCATCTTTTGCCTTGGCTGCAAATGTTAGAGGAGGCTGCAAAGGAAATAAACGAAAACAGCATTTTTATTGGGCATAGTCTTGGGTGTATTACGGCGTTACACTTTATTCTGAAAAAGAATATAAAAATAAAAGCGGCAATTCTTGTATCTGGATTTATGAAGGAAAATCCGATGGAGATACAAAAGGAGGGGCTGAGTGAATTTATGGAGGAAGCGATTGATGTAGAAACCTTAAAATGCCTAATTCCTGACAGGGTGATAATGACTGCTGTTGATGATGATATTGTGCCTACCGCAGCAACCAGAAAAATGGCGGAACAGCTTGAGGCAAGGCTAATTGAGTTATCTGGCGGGAAGCATTTTATCGATCGGGACGGATTTACAGAATTTCCTGAAGTGCTGGAGGTGCTGAAGGAACTTATCTCGAGGGGAGCAGGGTTCTCAGTATAAACAGATGGAAATAAAAAAGCAGGTACCCTGATTGGGCACTTGCTTTTTTTATGAAAAGCTTTTAAATATTTTCGCTCTTTGCTTTCGATTCGCAGTAAACACAACGATATATCCTGTTTTCACGGTCTGTCAGCTTGAAAATATGGTCAATTTCCTGCTCCACAGAGGTAATACAGCGGGGGTTTTTGCATTTAATTACATTGGTTAATCGTTCGGGCAGTTGCGGATGAAACTTACGAATCCGCTGGCCGTCCTTGATGATGTTAATCGTAATCTCCGGGTTAATATAGCCCAAAACATCTAGGTTGAGGTTCAAGTCGGAATCTATTTTGATAATGTCCTTTTTTCCAACTTTACCGCTGCAAGCGTTTTTTATCAGAGCAATGGAGCAATCCAAGGTTTCTAAATTTAGAAGATGATATATTTCCATGCCTTGCCCAGCTTTGATATGGTCAATTACAATACCGTTACGAATGGAATCTATATTCATATTACTCCACCTCCAAAAGCTTCAAAATCAGTGCCATACGAATAAATTTGCCGTAAAGAACCTGCTTAAAATAGCAGGCACGTGGGTCATCATCCACATCTACAGAAATTTCATTTACACGGGGCAAGGGGTGCATGATACAAAGGTCGGCTTTTGCCGTGGCCAGCTTTTCTTTATTCAAGATATAGCTGTCCTTCAAGCGGATATAGTCTGCTTCATTGAAAAAACGTTCCCGTTGTACACGAGTCATATAGAGAATATCCAAGGTTGGCATCACCTTTTCTAAGCTGGTGGTAACCGTATAGGAAATCCCTTTTTTATCTAAAAGGTCATTAATGATATATTCGGGCAGTTTTAATTCATCTGGGGAGATTAAAACAAAGTGAATTTTTTCATATCGAGATAAAGCGTGAATCAGCGAATGCACGGTTCTCCCGAATTTTAAGTCGCCGCAAAGCCCCACGGTTAGGCTATCAAAATGTCCTTTTTCCCTTTGAATGGTTAAAAGGTCTGTCAAGGTTTGGGTGGGGTGGTTATGACCGCCGTCACCTGCATTAATAATGGGGACGGAAGCGTGCATAGAGGCAACCATAGGCGCACCCTCTTTGGGATGGCGCATGGCAATAATATCGGCATAACAGCTTACGGTACGAACAGTATCGGAAACGCTTTCTCCCTTGGAGGCAGAGCTATTGCTTGCGGCGGAAAAACCAATTACATTACCGCCTAATTCCATCATAGCCGCTTCAAAGCTAAGCCTTGTTCTTGTGGAAGGTTCGAAAAACAGAGTGGCAAGCTTTTTGCCATGGCATTTTTCACTGTATTTTGCAGGGTATTTAATTATATCATTGGCGGTATCAATTAAGCCGTTAATTTCTTCGATAGAAAGGTCAACAATGTCAATCAGGCTTCTCATGCTAAGTCACCCCTCCAGCTTTCATCGCTTGGGTTATTACGGAAGGTGATCAATCTTTTGATATCCTCCTGTTTGATATAGCCCTCTTTGGCGGCAACCTCTGTAACTGCATCAAAATCGGAAAGGCTGATGTTTTTTATCTTTGCCTCTGCCAATCGATCCAGTCCCTTTTGCATTCCATAAGTAAAGATACTTACTACGCCAAGAACTTCTGCCCCTGCTTCACGAAGGACATTTACAACCTCAATGACACTGCCCCCTGTGGAAATCAAGTCCTCCACAACAACAACTTTCTGCCCTTTTTCCAATTTGCCCTCAATTTGGTTATTGCGTCCATGATCCTTGGCACCGGAGCGAACGTAACCCATGGGGAACCCTAAAATATGGGCGGTAATTGCCGCATGGGCAATGCCTGCGGTACTGGTGCCCATCAAAACCTCACACGCAGGATATTCCTTGCGGATGGTTTCAGCCAAAGCGTTTTCCACATGGGTTCTTACCTCGGGTGCGGTAAGGGTTAAGCGATTGTCACAGTAAATGGGACTTTTGATGCCGCTTGCCCATGTAAAGGGGTCTTCGGGACGCAGGAAAACCGCACCAATGGATAATAAGTCTTTTGCAATCAGATGTTTCATTACGCATTACCTCCTAAAAATTCTGTTAAGCATCTTCTGTATGCGGCAACGGGGTCTGCCGCTTGGGTAATGGGGCGGCCTACGACGATATAGTCAGAGCCTAATTCTCTTGCCTTTTCAGGGGTTGCGATACGAACTTGATCCCCAGCATCCCCATCGGCGAAACGTACCCCGGGGGTAATGGTAAGAAATTCTTCTCCGCAGACCTCTTTGACTTTGTTGGCTTCCCAAGGAGAGCAAACAATGCCGTCCAAGCCAGCAGTTTTTGTGTTTTTTGCGTAGTGCAGGACCGTTTCCTCAAGGCTTTTGCCAATCAAAAGGTCATTCTGCATTCTTTCCTCACTGGTGGAGGTAAGCTGTGTTACGGCGATTAACAAGCCACGACTGCCATCTTTTTTTGTAAAACCCTCTAAAGCCGCTTCCATCATGGCAATGGTGCCAGATGCGTGGACGTTGCACAAATCTACATCCAAAGCGGACAAAACAGAGATTGCCTTTTTTACCGTATTAGGGATGTCGTGGAGTTTTAAATCTAAAAAGATTTTATGTCCTCTTGCCTTGATTTCCTTCACAATGGCAGGGCCTTCTGCGTAGAACAGCTCCATGCCGATTTTTAAGAAGGGTCTTTCGTCCTTAAAGTTTTCCAAAAAAGCCATAAGCTCGGCTTTATTGTTAAAATCGCAAGCGATGATTACATCTTTACTCATTTATGGGCACCTCCGATGATGTCGTTTAAATCTGTGATTCCATATTTTTTCATAACCATGGGTAAATTTTCAATTATGTTTTTACAGGCAAAGGGTTCAACCAAATTTGCGGCACCGACTTGCACCGCTGTTGCCCCTGCAAGCATCATTTCCAATACATCCTCGGCGGAGGACACACCGCCCATTCCGATAATGGGGATTTTTACCGCTTCATAAACCTGATAAACCATGCGCACTGCCACAGGAAAGATGGCACTTCCCGAAAAACCGCCCATTTTATTGGCGATGACAGGCTTTCCTGTTTTCAGGTCAATGCGCATACCCATCAGCGTATTGATTAGACTGATGCCATCTGCGCCTGCTTCTTGGCAAGCTTTTGCGATGGAGGCAATATCCGTTACGTTGGGGCTTAGCTTGATATAAACGGGCTTTGTGGTGACTGCTTTTACGGCTCTTGTCACCTCTGCCGCCGCTTCGGGGCTTGTGCCAAAGCTCATTCCACCATGATGCACGTTTGGACAGCTTACGTTTACCTCAATGATGCCGACTTGGTCTTCTTGATCTATTTTTTCTGAGCAATAGGCATATTCTTCTATGGAAAAGCCGCTGATATTTGCAATCACTGGCTTATGGAACACCTTTCTCATTTTCGGCAATTCTTCGTTGATAACCTTTTCTATGCCGGGGTTTTGCAAGCCGACGGAGTTAATCATTCCCCCTGTGCATTCTGCAATACGAGGGGTGGGATTTCCAAAACGAGGCTCTTTTGTGGTACCTTTAAAGGAGAAGGAACCCAGCATATTAATATCGTAATATTCGGCAAACTCATAGCCGTAGCCGAAGGTGCCGCTGGCGGGAATTATGGGGTTATCCAAGGTAATACCACTTAGCGTTACTTTTGTATTTACCATATGATTTCCTCCTTTTCCAAAACGGGGCCATCCTTGCAAATGCGTTTGCTGCCATATTTTGTTTCACATGAACAGCCCATGCAGGCACCAAAGCCGCAGCCCATTCTTTCTTCAAAACTAAGTTGACCACTAGTTGTTGTACAGTCGGCAAGTGCCTTTAGCATCGGTTCGGGGCCGCAGGTATAAAAATAAGTATAATCTGAAAGTCCTTTTACAATATCTGTCACAAAGCCTTTTTTACCAAGACTGCCGTCTGCTGTTGCGACCAGGACTTCCGCCCCAAGCTGTTCAAATTCTTCGATGTAAAAGGCTTCGTCCTTTGTATTAAAGCCTAAAATAATGACCGGTTCTTTTTCCTCTGCGAGGAGGTTTTTGGCTAGGCGGTACATAGGCGGAACGCCTACGCCGCCACCAATGAGCAAGGGGCGTTTACCGCTTTTTGTGGTGTCGTAGCCGTTGCCCAATCCTGTCAAAATGTCTAATTGCGAAGGGGGAACCATTGTTTTCATGGCTTCTGTACCTTTGCCCACGATTTTATACAAAATGGTAACGGTTTTTTCGTTATAATCGCAGACAGAGATGGGGCGGCGCAAAAACAGACCGTCTATTTTTATATTTACAAATTGCCCTGCGCTTGTGATGGCAGAGGTATCCCCCTCAAGCACCATGCGGTACACAGTGCTTGTGAGAGGTTCATTTTTTATAATGGTGAAGTAAGTTTGTTTCAAGAAAAGCCCTCCTTAGGCGTTGATGGTGGAGATGCAAAGGGTTGTTTCTTCCAAAACATCCAAGAGAACTCTTACGGTATCCAAGGCGGTGAACATGGTTACGTTGTTTTCCACAGCGCATTGGCGAATTTCCTGTCCGTCGTTCATGCCTTCCTCGGAATTTACATCTCTTGTGTTAATAACATAGCTGACATAACCTGAGCGAATGGAGTCAAAGATTTCTTCACTGCCTTCATTTACCTTTCGTTTGATACGAGTACGGATGCCGTGCTCCTTCAAAAATTCCGCTGTGCCTGCCGTCGCTTCAATATTAAAGCCAAGTTGGTAGAAACGGCGAATGAGTGGAAGTGCTTCTTCCTTATCCTTATCGGCAATGGTTGCTAAAACGGTGCCATAGTTTAGGATATTCATGCCCGATGCCTGCAAGGCTTTGTATAAGGCTCTATTGAGCTTATTATCATAACCGATTGCCTCCCCTGTGGATTTCATTTCAGGGGAAAGGTAGGTATCCATCCCTTTGAGCTTTGCAAAGGAGAAAGCAGGAACTTTTACATACCATCTAGGGCTTTCTTCGGGGTAGATGCCGAAAATACCCTGTTCTTTTAAGGTTTTGCCCAAGATGACCAATGTTGCAATATCTGCAAGGGAGTAGCCTGTTGCCTTGGAAAGGAAAGGCACTGTTCTGGAGGATCTTGGGTTTACCTCAATGACGAATACGTTATCTTGGCTGTCCACAATGAACTGAATGTTGAATAAGCCCTGAATGCCAATGCCTAACCCCAGTTTTTTTGTATATTCCAAAATTTTGCCCTTGGCTTTTTGGGATACGCTGAAGGTGGGGTAAACGCTGATAGAGTCACCGGAGTGAACACCTGTGCGTTCTACGTGCTCCATAATGCCACCTACGAACACATCAAAGCCATCGCAAACCGCATCAATTTCCAATTCCTTACCCTGAATATATTTATCAACCAAAACGGGCTGCTCTACATTCATTTGTACCGCTGTTTTCAAATAGGAACGCAGCGTGTTTTCGTTGGAAACAATTTGCATTGCTCGTCCGCCCAAAACGTAGCTGGGGCGCACCAAAACGGGATAACCGATTTCGTTGGCAACCGCTACGCCGTCCTCAATATTGGTTACAGCCTTTCCCTGTGGCTGAGGGATGTTTAAGGCTTTCAAAATATGCTCAAAGGCATCTCTGTTTTCAGCCTTTTCGATAGCAGCAACATCCGTTCCAATGATTTTTACGCCCCGTTCCATCAAAGGCTGAGCCAAGTTAATGGCTGTTTGACCGCCAAGGGAGGCAATGACGCCCAAAGGATTTTCCAGTTCAACGATATTCATGACATCCTCAACCGTAAGGGGTTCAAAGTACAGCTTATCACTGGTGGTATAATCAGTGGAAACGGTTTCTGGATTATTATTGATGATGATAGCTTCATAACCGAATTCTTTGATGGTTGTGACTGCGTGCACGGTGGAGTAGTCAAATTCTACACCCTGACCGATACGAATGGGGCCAGAGCCAAGAACGATAATTTTTTTCTTATCGCTGATAATAGAGTCATTCTTCTCTTCATAGGTAGAGTAGAAGTAGGGAATGTAGCCGCCTGTACCGCTGGTTTCAATCATTTTATAAACGGGGAACAGGTTCATTGCTTTACGCAGATTGTAAATCTCAGTTTCCTTCTGATTCCAAAACTTTGCAATGATTTTATCTGAAAAGCCCATTTTTTTGGCAGCAGCAAAAATTTCTTTATTTCCTACATTTTCGACAAGCACCTTTTCATAATCCACGATGTTTTTCATGACTTCCAAGAAATATTTTGTAATCATGGTGGCGTTGAAAATTTCATCCAGAGGTACACCGTTGCGGATTAATTGAGCAATGGCATAAATTCTATCATCGGGGCTTTCGGAAATATAGGACAGCATTTCCTCGTTGGATATGCAATCAAATTTTGACATATACAGGTGGGAAACACCGATTTCTAAGGAACGGACGGATTTCAAAATACATTCCTCAATGGTACGACCGATGCCCATAACCTCGCCGGTTGCTTTCATTTGTGTGCTTAATTTATTCGTTGCAGAGGCAAACTTATCAAATGCGAAGCGTGGGAATTTTGCTACGATATAATCCAGTGCAGGTTCGTAATTTGCGTTAGTATTCGCAATTTTAATTTCATCCAAGGTCATACCTACGGCTATCTTTGCCGTAACCCTTGCAATTGGGTAGCCGCTTGCTTTGGATGCCAAAGCGGAGGAGCGTGATACACGAGGGTTTACCTCAATTAAGTAGTACTTGGAAGAGCTAGGGTCTAAAGCAAACTGTATGTTACAGCCGCCCTCGATTTTTAACGCACGAATGATTTTCAATGCGCTGTCACGAAGCATATTGAAGTCGTGGTCATCCAGGGTTAAAATTGGTGCAACCACGATGGAATCACCTGTATGCACCCCGACGGGGTCAATGTTTTCCATGCCGCAGATAGTGATTGCCCGATCGGTTTTGTCACGCATTACTTCAAATTCGATTTCCTTATAGCCCTTTACGCTTTTTTCTACCAAGACCTGATGGGTAGGGGAAAGAGAAAGAGCATTTTTCATCATTTCCTTCAGCTCTGTTTCATTTTCGGCAAAGCCGCCGCCTGTGCCGCCCAAGGTGAACGCAGGGCGAAGAACAACGGGATAGCCGATTTTGACTGCCGCAATGACAGCTTCATCAACGGAGTAGGTGATGATAGAGGGGATAACCGGCTCGCCGATCTCCTGACAAAGTTCCTTGAACAGCTCTCTATCCTCCGCTTTTTCGATGCTGTCACAGCTTGTACCTAAAAGCTCAACCTGACACTCCTTTAAGATACCCTTCTTTTCCAGCTGCATTGCCAAGTTTAAGCCAGTTTGTCCGCCAATGCCGGGGACAATGGCATCGGGACGCTCGTATCTAAGGATTTTTGCGATATATTCCAATGTTAAAGGTTCCATATAAACCTTATCGGCAATGGTTGTATCGGTCATAATGGTAGCGGGGTTCGAGTTTACCAAAACAACTTCGTAGCCCTCTTCTTTTAATGCCAAGCAAGCTTGTGTGCCTGCATAGTCAAATTCTGCCGCCTGACCGATTACGATGGGGCCTGAGCCGATGATAAGGATTTTTTTGAGATCTGTTCTTTTAGGCATTTCATTTCCTCCTTGAAATAAATGGGTAATCAAACTTTTCAATTTATGTTTCTTTATGTGATAAAACCTTGAGGTATCCTCAAACACCAGATGGGGTTTAAAATACGCAAGGGTTACCTATCTTCTTTGATAAGCGATGTTACCGCCGCAAAGGGTTAACTCGCAGCAGGCGGCTACTTCTTTTCCGGCAAATGGGGTACTTCTTCCCATGGAGAGAAATTCCTCTGGGTTTATTGTGTACCTTTTGTTTAAATCAAATACAGTGAAATCTGCCGGCTGCCCAACCTCTAGAGGTGTGCCAATACCAAATCGTTCTCTTGGGTTGGTATGAAGCAGTTCGATTAATTTTTCTAACGTGATGATTTTGGTTTGCACCAATTCGGTATACAAAACAGGAAAGGCTGTTTCTAAGCCAACAACGCCCATCATACTGCCTGCAAGGCCCTTTGATTTTTCTTCGGCGGAGTGGGGCGCATGGTCGGTGGCAATCATATCTATGGTGCCATCCTTTATGCCTTCGATTAATGCCAGTCTATCGGCTTCGCTGCGAATGGGGGGGTTCATTTTGAACCGACCGTCCTCTTGAAGCATATGATCATTCATAACCAAGTAATGTGGCCCTGTTTCGCAAGTAACGTCTATTCCATCGGCTTTTGCCTTACGAATGAGGGCAACGGATTCCTTTGTGGAAACATGGCAAACGTGGTATTTACAGCCTGTTTCTTTTACCAAAGCCAAATCCCGTTCTATTTGCTTCCATTCGCTTGCGGAGCAAATGCCCTTATGCCCATGAAGGGCGGCATATTCGCCGTCGTGGATATAGCCACCGTGAAGCAAGGTATTGTCTTCACAATGTGCCGCAATAATTTTTCCGTATTTACTGATTTTTTTCATGGCAGAACGCATGAAATCGTCATTTTGTACACCTTTGCCATCATCGCTGAAACCGCATACATCCTCTGCAATTTCATCGTAGGCGGCAAATTCCTCCCCATTTTCGCCCACGGAGATGGTGCCATAGGGGTGGACATGAATGCAGGCATTTTTTTTGATTATTTCCAGCTGGAGTGCCAGATTTTCCCTTGAATCGGGCGTGGGGGAGAGATTTGGCATAGTGCAAACGGCAGTATAGCCCCCATGGGCGGCGGCTTTTGTGCCTGCTTCGATGGTTTCCTTATAAAAAAAGCCCGGTTCTCTTAGATGTACGTGAACATCAATAAAACCGGGAAATACAAAACAACCTTCCATATCAAAAAAAATCATATCAGAAGAATAGGAAGGCTTTGTTGTGGAAATTTTAGAAATGAGACCATCCATAATAAATATGTTGGAATTGACAAATTTGCCTTGAACAAATACATTAACATTCGGTAAAATGTAGTTCAATTGATCCAGCTCCTTTCCTTTGTTAGTGGGTGGCAAGTATTTCTCTACAAATTGTCAGTAGTATAGCATATGGTTTTTAATGTGTCAAGAATATATTTTTATGCATTTTCATATTGCCTGAATTGACAGAAGCAATTTTTATGTGTTAGACTTAGGGTGTCAATTTAAGAGGCTTTTTATAACTGACGGATCAGTGGGAAACCACAGGGGAGTAAAAAGTTTGAAAGTAAGCAGTTTGGAAAGTGCGGCGTATTTTGCACTGAGCCTGATGATGTATGAAAAGTCAGGGATTTGATACTGCTTTTGTCGACCGTCTGGGCAGTCCTGTTTCTGACTAAAGGAATAGGAATGCCCTTTTTTATGTTCATATAACAAAATAATTTTAACCATTAGGAGGTTATCCATGAAAAAAATAGCGATTCTTATGGGCAGTGACAGTGATTTTCCCGTTGTGGAAAAAGCATTGACAACCTTGGACAAGTACGGTGTGCCTTTTGAAGTTCATGTTTATTCCGCTCACAGAACGCCCGAAGAAGCAAGAGCCTTTGCCATGAGTGCCAGAGAAAACGGATTTGGCGCAATCATTGCAGCAGCGGGAAAGGCGGCACATTTGGCAGGCGCAATGGCGGCGAACACCACCTTGCCTGTGATTGGCATTCCCATTAAATCGACAACGCTGGACGGCTTGGATGCACTCCTTTCCACAGTACAAATGCCCGGCGGTATGCCAGTGGCAACAGTAGCAATTGACGGCGCAGAAAATGCGGCATTGCTGGCAATTCAGATTTTAGCGGTGACAGAGGAAGATTTGGCGAAAAAACTTCATGCCGCAAGAGTGGAGAATGCAAAAAAAATATTGGAAAAAGACCGTATGTTAGCGGATAAATATAATAAATAAGGCGGAAAATTTTGTTTATTGAAACAAAACACCTTATCAAAGTAAGAAGCAACAAGACTTTTCTTGATTTTATATTTTATTAACCCAACAAGCCGAAAGGCAAAAAGATGATTCTTAGGAGGAATTCAGTATCATGGAAAAGACAGTTCAGATGTATGAAGGCAAGGCAAAAAAGGTATATGCAACCAACGATGAAAATTGCTGCATCGTATCCTACAAGGATGATGCAACTGCGTTCAATGGTCTGAAAAAAGGCACAATCATGGGCAAGGGTGCCATCAACAACCGTGTGACAAATCACCTTATGAAGCTTTTGGAAAAAAGCGGAATCCCTACGCACTTTGTGGAAGAGCTTTCCGACAGGGAAACCGTGGTTAAAAAAGTATCTATCGTACCTTTGGAGGTAATTGTTAGAAATATAGCTGCCGGCTCCTTGGCAAAACGTCTTGGACTGGAAGAAGGCACAAAAATGAAAAGCACAGTGTTGGAATTCTGTTATAAGAATGACGAATTAGGCGATCCTATGATTAATGAATATCATATTTTAGCAATGGGGTTTGCCGCAAAAGAAGATATTGATTTAATTGCAAAATATTCTTTTAAAATTAATGAAATTTTGAGCAATTATTTGAAGGCTGCAAATATTGAGCTGATTGACTTTAAGCTTGAATTTGGTAAAACAGCTGATGGTCAGCTGGTTTTGGCAGACGAAATTTCCCCTGATACCTGCCGTTTCTGGGATACGGTAACAGGCGAAAAGCTTGACAAGGACAGATTCCGCCGTGATTTGGGTCATGTGGAAGACGCTTATCAGGAAGTATTGAAGCGTTTGATGGGAGAATAATCTAAGGAAACGCTGATTAATTCTGATTAACTGAGCAAATAGACGAGGTGCTAATATGTGTATGAATGAAATTCATGAGGAATGTGGTGTATTCGGTGTTTTTGGGAAAGAAACCGCCACAGTTGCAGCAACAACCTATTACGGACTGTTTGCTTTACAGCACAGGGGACAGGAAAGCTGCGGCATTGTAGTGAACGACGACGGTGTTTTTCGTTTCCATAAGGATCCGGGCTTGGTTAACGATGTTTTTACCCCTCAGATTATGGCTTCCTTGGGGGAAGGCAACATGGCAATCGGCCATGTTCGTTATGGCACAACAGGTGTGAATGACCGCACCAATGCCCAGCCTATCGTAGTAAACCATATCAAGGGCAAATTGGCCCTGGCTCATAATGGTAATCTGGTTAATTCTTTTGAATTAAGACAGGAATTGGAATTGCAAGGCTCTATTTTTCACACAACAAGTGATACGGAAGTTATTTCGTATATGATTACGAAAGAACGATTGAACGCACCCTCCATTGAAGAAGCGGTAAACCGTGCAATGAACCGTATCAGAGGGGCTTTTTCCTTGGTGATTATGTCTGCATCCAAAATGGTTGCGGCAAGAGATGAAAACGGCTTCAGACCTTTGTGCTATGGCATTACAGAGGACGGCAGCTATATTGTTGCATCTGAAAGCTGTGCACTGGATGCGGTTGGCGCAAAATTTATTCGGGATATTCGTCCCGGTGAAATTGTTGTTTTTGACCAGGACGGGATTCGCACCATTACGGAGCATTGTGGAAAGGTAAAGCCTACAATCTGTATTTTTGAATATATTTACTTCTCCAGACCCGATTCCCGTGTGGAAGGCAAAAGTGTACATGATGCAAGAGTGAAAGCAGGTGCTTGTCTTGCCATGGAGCACCCTGTGCAGGCGGATGTTGTAATCGGCGTTCCTGACTCCGGCTTGGATGCCGCAATTGGCTATGCAAGACAGTCTGGCATTCCCTATGGTATCGGCTTTATTAAAAACAAATACATCGGACGTACCTTTATTTCTCCCGGGCAGAAGGTTCGTGAGGATAAGGTAAGAATAAAATTAAATGTCATTGCGGAGACTGTAAAGGGCAAAAGAGTTGTATTGGTGGATGATTCCATTGTAAGAGGGACAACCTCGGCTCGTATTGTAAAGCTTTTGCGTGATGCTGGGGCAACTGAAGTGCATATGTGTTCTTCTGCACCCCCCTTCCTCTATCCTTGCTTCTACGGCACTGACGTGGATTCTCAGGAAAATTTGATTGCCTGCAATCATACCATTGAGGAAATCAGAGATATTATCGGCGTAGACAGCTTGGGGTATTTAGGTTTGGACCATTTGAGTATGCTGATTGGCACCCCCAACGGTGAGGGCTACTGTGCATCCTGCTTTGATGGAAAATATCCAACAGAAACACCAACAGAGTCTGACAAAAACAGATTTGAATACAAGCTCAGCGAGAGGAGAAAAAAACAAGATGAAAAGTCAGAGTGAGAGCTATAAAGCGGCAGGTGTAGACATTGTAGCAGGCTATCAGGCAGTTGAGCTGATGAAAAAACATATCGCAAAGACAGTGACGTCAGGGGTGATGTCCGCAATTGGCGGTTTCGGCGGTTTATTTGAACTGGATATGACAGGCATAACAAAGCCTGTTTTGGTAAGCGGTACGGACGGTGTGGGTACAAAGCTGAAATTGGCGTTTTTGATGGACAAGCATGATACGGTTGGCATTGACTGTGTTGCCATGTGTGTAAACGATATTATCTGCGTTGGTGCAAAGCCTTTATTCTTCTTGGATTACATTGCGGTGGGCAAAAATTTCCCTGAAAAAATTGCGGCTATTGTTTCTGGCGTTGCGGAAGGCTGTGTGCAGTCCGGTGCAGCTTTAATCGGCGGGGAAACGGCCGAAATGCCCGGTTTTTATCCCGAGGACGAATATGATTTGGCAGGTTTTTCTGTAGGGGTTGTGGATAAAGCAAAAATTATTGATAATAACACAATCAAAGAGGGGGATGTGCTTCTTGCATTGCCCTCCAGCGGCGTTCATTCCAACGGTTTTTCCTTGGTGCGCCGTGTGTTTGATGTGGAACATACAGATATGAAAGCACCTGTAGAGGAATTGGGCGGAAAGTCATTAGGGGAAACTTTACTGACACCTACAAAAATTTATGTAAAGCCGATGCTTGCTTTGTTTGACGAGGTAACGGTGAAAGCTGTTTCCCATATTACAGGCGGCGGTTTCTATGAAAATATTCCCAGAAGTATTCCCAAAGGTTTTGGGGCGAGGATTGATAAAAGTGCATTGCGGATTTTACCTATTTTTGATTTGATGGCAACGAAGGGTAATATTCCTGAAAGAGATATGTTTAATACCTTTAACATGGGTGTTGGCATGAGCGTTGTTGTAGCAAAAGAGGATGCCCAAAAAGCATTGGAGATTTTGAAGGCAAACGGCGAGGACGCATATGTTATGGGTGAAATTGTTGTTTCCGAGGAAGGTGTCGTAATATGCTAAGAACAAAAATTGCAGTTTTTGTTTCCGGCGGCGGCACCAATTTACAGGCATTGATAGATGCTGAAAAAAGAGGAGAAATTCCCAGCGGAGAAATTGCTTTGGTTTTGGCAAGTAACGACAGCGCTTATGCATTGACCAGAGCGGAAATGAACGGTATCAAAAGTATTGTTGTCAAAAGAAAGGAATTTCCCGCTCAAGAGGCCTATGAACTGAGAATGAAAGAAATTCTGGACGAAAACGGAATTGAAATGATTGTTTTGGCAGGCTTTATGTCTTTATTGAGTGAAGGTTTTACCTCGCTTTATTCCAAAAGAATTGTGAATATCCATCCTTCCTTGATTCCCTCTTTTTGCGGCAAAGGGTTTTACGGCTTACATGTCCATGAGGCGGCATTGGAATACGGTGTGAAGGTAACCGGTGCAACGGTGCATTATGTAAATGAAATTCCCGATGGCGGCGAAATTATTTTGCAAAAGGCAGTGGATATTTTAGCGGGGGACACCCCTGAAGTGTTGCAAAGAAGAGTCATGGAACAGGCGGAATGGGTGATTTTGCCCAAGGCTGTTGAAATGGTAGCCCAAAAGTTACAGAAAGGAAATTGATATGGATATTTATAAAATGAATTCCATGGGGGATTTGGTAAAGGAAAACCCTTATGTTGGCAGAGGCATCGTCATCGGCAAAACAGCGGACGCAAGCAAGGCTGCGATTGCATATTTCATTATGGGACGCAGCGAAAACAGCCGCAACCGTATTTTTATCGAAAACGGCGAAGAAGTGATCATTAAGCCCTTTGATGCATCTAAGGTGGAGGATCCATCTTTGATTATTTATTCTCCGATCAAAAAGCTTGAGAATCAATTGATTGTAACAAATGGGGATCAGACGGATACCATTTTTGACTATATGAAAGCAGGAAAAACGTTTGAAGAGGGCTTGGAAACAAGAGCATTTGAACCCGATGCACCCAACTTTACGCCCAGAATCAGCGGTATGCTGACTTTTGGTGCGGGGGATTTTGCCTATAAATTGAGCATTTTAAAAAGTGCGGATGCAAAGGGAAGTGCTTGCAATCGTTACACCTTCTCTTACCCGGCAGTAAATGGTTTGGGGCATTTTATCCATACCTATGCTTGCGATGGCAATCCTTTGCCTACATTCCAAGGCGAACCCAAAAGAGCCGCAATTCCTGATAACATTGATGATTTGGTTCACAATATTTGGGAAAACTTGAATGAAGAAAATAAAATTTCCCTTTATGTAAGATATATTGACTTGCAAACAGGAACGATTGAAAACCGTATGATAAATAAAAACAAATAAGGAGATTGAGCTATGGATACCACAAAGGAAATTTATCTTTCCCCTTTTTCGACAAGATATGCCAGCAAGGAAATGCAGGCTGTTTTTTCTGAGGGCTTCAAGTTCCGTACTTGGCGCAAGCTTTGGATTGCCTTGGCAAAAGCAGAAAAAACGTTAGGCTTGGAAATTACAGACGAGCAAATTGCCGAATTGGAAGCTTTCAAGGACGATGTAAACTTTGAAGTAGCGGAAGCCAGAGAAAAAGTTGTGCGTCATGATGTAATGAGCCATGTTTTTGCCTATGGACAGCAATGCCCCAAGGCAGAGCCGATTATCCATTTGGGCGCAACCTCTTGCTACGTTGGGGATAACACGGATGTGATTATCTTAAAAGAGGCATCTCATATTATTTTGAAAAAAGCGGCGCAGGTAGTCAAAAATCTATCTGAGTTTGCGGAGGAATATAAAAACCTTCCCTGCTTGGCATATACACATCTTCAGCCTGCACAGCTGACAACAGTTGGCAAAAGAGCAACGCTTTGGATTTATGAATTGTGTCAGGATATTCATGAGCTGGAGCATCGCTTGGAGGAACTGTTGTTATTGGGTTCCAAGGGCACAACAGGCACACAGGCAAGCTTTATGGAGCTGTTTGAAGGGGACGAAGAAAAAATCAAGAGGATGGAAGCAATGATTGCGGCGGATATGGGCTTTAAGGGCTGTGTTCCTGTTTCAGGGCAGACTTATTCCCGTAAGGTGGACGCTTACTTCTTATCTGTACTTTCCGGTTTTGCGCAGAGTGCTTATAAATTTTCCAATGATATGCGTATTTTACAATCCTTTGAGGAAATGGAAGAGCCTTTTGAAAAAAATCAGATTGGTTCCTCTGCAATGCCTTACAAGAGAAACCCTATGAGAAGCGAAAGAATTTCCGCTTTGGCACGTTATGTCATTGTGGACTCCTTAAATCCTGCTTTGACAGCAGGTACCCAGTGGTTTGAAAGAACCTTGGACGATTCTGCAAATAAGCGTATTTCCAGCGCAGAGGCTTTCTTGGCGGTGGATTCTATTTTGAATATTTACATGAATGTAACGGCAGGCTTGGTTGTTTATGACAAGGTTGTGGAACGCCGTGTGATGGAAAAACTGCCATTTATGGCAACGGAAAACATCATGATGAAATCCGTGAAAAAAGGCGGAAACAGACAGGAATTACACGAAGGACTGCGCACTCACTCTCACGCTGCAGCCGCGAAGGTGAAGCTTGAAGGCGGCAAGAATGACTTAATTGAAAGAATTGCCGCAGACGATGCGTTCCCCTTGACATTGGAAGAAATTAAAGCAGAATTGAATCCAGCTTTATATATTGGCAGAAGCGCATCTCAGGTAGATGAGTTTATAAAAGAGGTAGCACAACCCATTATCAAAAAATGGCATGATGCAGAAATTCAAGCGGAGTTAAAAGTATAAAGACATTGGAGGCACTGCCTCCAAACCTCCGCAAGGGACTAGTCCCTTGACCTATTAAGGAAAACTACGTTTTCCTTATTTGCAGTTTGTTGGGAAAGAAAAGGATTTTTTATGCCCCGCAAGTATTTTTAGGGCAATGCAAAGTTTAGGTCAAGCCTTTTTAAAGGCTTGTAGGGGTTCGGGGACGGAGTCCCTGAGGATTTTTCTTTTAAGAGAAAATACGAATTTATCTTGGACGGGGGTATTTTAAACATGAAAGAATTTGAATTAAAATATGGCTGTAATCCAAATCAAAAGCCGGCAAGAATTTATATGGCTGACGGCAGCGAACTGCCTATCCGAATTTTAAGCGGAAAACCCGGCTATATCAATTTTTTGGATGCCTTTAACAGCTGGCAGTTGGTAAAAGAATTAAAGGAAGCCTTGGGTATGCCTGCGGCAGCCTCCTTTAAGCACGTAAGCCCGACTTCTGCGGCGGTAGGGACTCCTATGCGTGCGGATTTAAAAAAGGCTTGCTTTGTGGAGGATATTGAGGGATTGGACGAATCTCCCATTGCTTTGGCATATGCAAAGGCAAGAGGGACAGACCGTTTGTGTTCTTATGGTGACTGGATTGCGTTAAGCGACGTTTGTGATGCAGTGACGGCAACCATGATCAAAAGAGAGGTTTCCGACGGTATCATTGCACCTGGTTATACTGCGGAGGCTTTGGAAATTTTGAAAGCCAAAAGAAACGGTTCCTATAATGTTGTGGAAATTGATGCTGATTTTGTTCCGGAAGAAAAAGAGCTGAAACAGGTTTTTGGGATTACCTTTGAACAGGGCAGAAACAATTTTAAAATTGACAAGGCACTTTTGGAAAATATCATAACCGAGAAGAAGGAATTGTCGGAAGAAGCAAAAATGGATTTAATCATTGCTTTGATTACTTTGAAATATACCCAGTCCAACTCCGTTTGCTTTGCAAAGGATGGACAGGCAATTGGCGTTGGTGCCGGTCAGCAGTCCCGTATTCACTGCACCCGTCTTGCAGGCAGTAAGGCGGATATTTGGCATTTGCGTCAATGTGAAAAGGTTTTAAATTTACCTTTTCTGCCTTCCATAGCTCGTCCTGCCAGAGATAATGCCATTGATATTTATATTTCCGAGGATTATGAGGATGTATTGGCGGAGGGTGCTTGGCAGCAGATTTTTTCTGTAAAGCCTGAACCCTTGACAAGAGAAGAAAAGAAAGCTTACCTTGCTACAATCAAGGGCGTTGCGTTGGGCAGCGATGCGTTCTTCCCCTTCGGCGACAACATTGAAAGAGCGGCAAAAAGCGGTGTTTCCTATATCGCAGAACCCGGCGGTTCTATCCGTGACGATAATGTGATTGAAACTTGTAACAAATATAACATGGTAATGGCGTTTACAGGAATGCGGTTGTTCCATCATTAAGAAGCGGGAGGGTATGAAAAATGAAGGTCATGGTAATTGGCGGTGGCGGCAGAGAGCATGCCATTGTGAAAAAAATCAAAGAAAATTCCAATGTAACTGAACTTTTTGTGCTGCCCGGTAACGGCGGGATTGCCCAAGATGCTGTTTGTGTTGATATTGCGGCAAATGAAGTGGAAAAAATTGTTGCGTTTGCAGTGGAAAGTAAAATTGAGTTTGCAGTAGTGGCTCCCGATGATCCACTTGTGTTAGGAGTTGTGGATGCGTTGGAAAACGTTGGAATTCCATGCTTTGGCCCTAATAAAAGAGCGGCTATTTTGGAAGGAAGCAAGGTTTTTTCTAAAAACCTAATGAAAAAATACAACATTCCTACGGCACAATATGAAGTTTTTGATGATATGTCAAAGGCTTTGGAATATTTGGAAACAGCACCCATTCCTACGGTAATTAAGGCGGATGGCTTGGCTTTGGGAAAAGGTGTTGTGATTGCGGAAACAAGAGAAGCGGCGCAGGCTGCGGTTCGCTCCATGATGGAGGATAAAATTTTTGGTGCCAGCGGTGACCATATTGTTATTGAGGAGTTTCTCACAGGCCCTGAGGTTTCCGTGCTTGCTTTTACCGATGGTAAAACGATGATTCCTATGGTTTCCTCCATGGATCATAAAAGAGCGTTAGACGGGGATCAGGGCTTAAATACAGGTGGTATGGGCACCATTGCACCAAACCCTTATTATACGGATGAAATTGCGGCTGAATGCATGGAAAACATTTTCCTTCCTACCATGGAGGCAATGAATCAAGAGGACAGAACCTTTAAGGGTTGTTTATACTTCGGCTTAATGCTTACATCAAATGGTCCCAAGACGATTGAATATAACTGCCGTTTTGGTGATCCTGAAACACAGGTTGTATTACCGCTGTTGGAAAGCGACCTCTTAGCCATTATGCAGCATATTGCAAAGGGTACCTTGGCAGAAGCAGAGGTAACATTTGGCGATAAGGCGGCTTGCTGTGTGATTATGGCATCCAACGGTTATCCCGGAAAATATGAAACAGGGTTCCCCATTACTTTGCCCGAAAACAGTAATCAGATTTATGTTGCAGGGGCAAAAATAAAGGACGGCGTTTTGGTAACAGGCGGCGGACGTGTATTGGGTGTGACGGAAGTGGCTGATTCCCTGGAAGAAGCAATTGCGAAAGCTTATGAAACCGTGAAAACCGTAAAATTCGAGAATGCATATTATCGCAATGATATTGGTAAAAAAGCTTTAGCGGCGGAGGTGTAAGCATGGTTTACAGAATTTATGTGGAGAAAAAACAAGGGCTTACAGCGGATGCAGATGCTTTGCGCCATGATATTGTAAGCTTGCTAGGCATTGAAAGCTTGACAGGTTTACGCCTTTTCAACCGCTATGATGTGGAAGATATTGAAAAGGATTTATTTGAGTATTGCAAAACCACTGTTTTTTCTGAACCCCAGCTTGACAATTTATGCGAAGAATTGCCCGCCGAGAATGCGGTTATCTTTGCAGTTGAATATTTGCCGGGGCAATTTGACCAGAGAGCAAACTCTGCGGCAGAATGTATTCAGATTATTTCCAAAAAAGAAAGACCCTTGGTTCGTACGGCTAAGGTTTATTTTTTGTATGGGAAGCTGACGGAAGAAGAAATTTTTGCAATTAAAAAGTACGTTATTAACCCTGTGGAAGCCAGAGAGGCAACCATGGACACCTTTGAAACCTTGGCGGTGCAGTATGAAATTCCCACAGAGGTGGCGACGGTTGATGGGTTTCTTGCATTGGATGAGGCAGGCTTGGATGATTTTGTAAAGCAGATGGGCTTGGCTATGGATTTGGATGATATTAAGGTTTGTCAGGCTTATTTTAAGGAGGAGGACAGAGATCCTACCATTACGGAAATCAAAATGATTGATACGTATTGGTCTGATCATTGTCGTCATACAACTTTTTTAACAACGATTGATGATATTCAATTTGAGGACAGCCTGCTACAGTCTGCTTACGAGGAATATTTGAAAACAAGAGAAGCAATTGGACGTACAAAACCCATCAATTTGATGGATATGGGTACCATTGCAGCAAAGTTTTTGAAGCAGGAGGGAAAGCTTGACAAGCTGGATGAATCCGAGGAAATTAACGCCTGTACAGTAAAAATTGATGTGAACGTTGAAGGAAAAGCTGAAAAATGGCTGTTGTTATTTAAAAATGAAACCCACAACCACCCCACAGAAATTGAGCCCTTTGGTGGTGCGGCTACCTGCGTGGGCGGCGCAATACGTGATCCCTTGTCGGGACGTTCTTATGTTTATGCGGCGATGCGTGTGACGGGCGCAGGCGACCCTTTGGTACCTGTTTCTGAAACAATTCCCGGGAAATTACCACAGCGTAAAATTGTGACCACAGCGGCGGCTGGATACAGCTCCTATGGCAACCAGATTGGGCTTGCGACGGGTCAGGTGGATGAAATTTATCATCCCGGCTATGTGGCGAAAAGAATGGAAATCGGCGCAGTAATTGGCGCCGCACCTGCGGAAAATGTACGCAGAGAGCAACCGATTGACGGGGATATTATCATTCTGTTAGGCGGTCGCACAGGGCGTGACGGCTGTGGTGGTGCAACAGGCTCATCCAAATCCCACACCGTGGAATCCTTAGAAAGCTGCGGCGCAGAGGTACAGAAGGGAAATGCCCCTGAGGAAAGAAAATTACAGCGTTTGTTCCGCAACCAAGAAGCGGCGAAGCTGATTAAGCGTTGCAATGACTTTGGTGCAGGCGGTGTTTCCGTTGCCATCGGTGAATTGGCGGCAGGCTTGGTGATTGACTTAAATGCAGTGCCAAAAAAATATGAAGGTCTTGATGGTACGGAATTGGCAATCAGTGAATCTCAAGAGAGAATGGCTGTGGTGGTTGCGGCTGAGGATGTGGAACGCTTTAAGGAATTGGCATATGGCGAAAATCTGGAGGCAAGCGTGGTTGCTGAGGTAAAGGCAGAGGCTCGCTTGATTATGAACTGGAACGGGAAGAATATTGTCAATGTTTCTCGTGAATTTTTGGACTCTAACGGGGCAGAAAAGCACATAGCCATTACACCAGCGGCACCTAAAGCTGTTTCAAAGAAAATTCCGACGGATTTTAAAGAAGGCTTTTTGGCGGTGGCAGGGGACTTAAATGTATGCTCAAAGCGTGGGCTTTCCGAACGCTTTGACTCTACCATTGGCGCAGGAACCGTATTGATGCCCTTTGGTGGGAAAAACCAGAGAACGCCCATTCAGGCGATGGTAAACAAGGTTTCTGTTGAGAAAAAGGATACTACGACCTGTTCCTTGATGGCGTGGGGCTACAATCCTTTTATTGCCGAAGCAAGCCCTTACCACAGTGCATATTTGGCGGTTGTGGAATCGGTGGCAAAGCTTGTGGCAACAGGGGCAAAGTTTCAGGAGGTTTATTTATCCTTCCAAGAATATTTTGAAAAACCTATGAAAGACGGTAAGCGTTGGGGCAAGCCTTTGGCGGCATTATTGGGTGCATTTATGGCACAAAAAGGTTTGGAAATTGCTGCCATTGGTGGCAAGGACTCCATGAGCGGCAGCTTTGAGCACATTGATGTACCACCTACCTTGGTATCCTTTGCGGTAACAACGGAAGAAATCGGCAATATTATTTCACCTGAGTTTAAAGGTGCGGGGCATAAGGTTGCGTTGATAGTGCCTGAATATGATGAAAATGGCTTGCCTACCGCAGAAAGCTTAAAAGCAAACTTTGATCTAATCAATCAACACATGAGAGCAGGAAAGGTTTTGAGCGCATATACACCAACCTATGGTGGGGTGGCCGAAGCTGTTTTGAAAATGGGCATGGGCAATGAGATTGGCTTCTCCTTTGCAGAAGGAATTTCCTTGGATGCAGTATTTGGGTATCAATACGGTGCGTTTGTGCTGGAAATGACAGGGGAGATTGAAGCAGGTATTCTTCTTGGAGAAACAATACAAAAGCAGGTGGTTGCGTTTGAAAAAGAAGAAATTTCGTTGGAAGCCTTCGTCGATATTTACGAAGGGAAGCTTGAGAAGGTTTATCCTTGCAATATTTCGGCAAAGGCGGAGGAAACTCCTGTCTTTACCTATAAGACGGATAAAAAATTCAGCGGAAAAGTATCTTTTGCGCAGCCCAAAGTGTTAATACCTGTATTCCCTGGTACAAACTGTGAGTATGATTCGGCAAAAGCTGTGGAAAGAGCAGGTGCAAAGGCGGAGATTTTTGTAATCAACAACTTATCTGCCGTGGGCATTTCCGATTCTATTCAGAGATTTGCAAAGGAAGTTCAGGATGCGCAGATGATTTTTATCCCGGGCGGTTTTTCCGGCGGTGATGAACCCGACGGTTCCGGCAAGTTTATTACAGCTTTCTTCCGCAACCCTCAAATTAAAGAAGCTGTAACACAACTGTTAGAAGATAAAGATGGTTTAATGTGCGGCATTTGTAATGGGTTTCAAGCTTTGATAAAATTGGGGTTGGTTCCCTTTGGAAAAATTATGGATACGGATGAAACCTGTCCTACCCTTTCCTATAATACAATTGGACGACATCAGTCTAAGCTGGTGCGTACCAGAATTGCCTCCAACAACTCACCATGGTTAATGAATGTGGAACCCGGTGAAATTTTTACCGTGCCTATTTCCCATGGCGAAGGCAGATTGCTGGCAGACGCTAAATTGGTGAAAGAATTAGCAAAGAATGGCCAAATTCTCACCCAATATGTGGATGAAAGCGGAAAAGCTACGAACGAAATTCAATTTAATCCCAACGGTTCTATGTGTGCAATTGAAGGTTTGATTTCTCCTGATGGTCGTATCATTGGGAAAATGGGGCACTCTGAACGAATAGGTGACAACTTGTATCAAAACGTACAAGGTAAGTATGATATGAGATTGTTTCAATCCGCAGTGCAATATTATAAATAATTTATTGACAATCATTAAAAATATCCTGATAATATATGTTATCAGGGTGTTTTTTTTATACAAAACAGAGGAAGATGGGAGGCTAACAGATACGGAAACGATAAAAATACATGGAAAGGTAAATTGCTTTTTTTTGTGTATTTTTTATTAATTGTAGTGGAATACTAACAATTATATTTAATTTTTCAAGCGAAACATGGCCTTATTAGATATAAATGCACAATGATTTCGTGTTATATGTTTAATCATACAAATTTTTGTATGAAAGTTTGTACAAAACGGAAATTGCATTTTTTTGCGTTGTGTGTTAACTTATAGTACAAGTAATACATGGTGTAAGACAGGTATTAGGACTATAGATTTTAAACACCGGCAAGAAAAACCTCCGATAAAACGTTCTGAGAAATTTCCGTGTTGTTTTTTAAGCGAAATGGGGTCATGAAACAGATTAGGGGAGAGAATCATGGATTACTATAAAGGCAGATTATCATTAAGTGACGAGGTTTATAACCAAATTTTGGATCAGATTACAAGTGGGGAGTGGAAAGTGGGAGACAAGCTTCCTTCCGAAAGCAAGCTTTGCAGTATGTTTGGTGTCAGCAGAACCAGCATACGGGCGGCTTTACAGAATTTGCAAGGGAGTAGTATTGTAGTAACAATGCAGGGGGTTGGTTCCTTTGTACATAGAAACCCGGCACAGGGCATGACAGAGGAAGAACCTACGGAAATCTTAAAGTCATCTGATATTACAAGTGAGGAATTCAAAGAATTTTTTGAGTTCAGACAGGCAATAGAGTTTAAGGCAATTGAATTTTTTGTAAGAAGGGCTACCCAAGAGGATGAAGCAATTCTTAAGGATTTGGTTGATAAAATGCAAGAAGCTGCCAAAACCAATGATACAGTTGCTTTTACAAAATATGATTTTGAATTTCACATGGCAATTATTGAAGCAGCAAAGAATATTTTTCTTTATAACGCCATGTTAAACTATAAAGAGATTTTCTTTCATTATATGGAAGAAATTACTCGGTTGACAGATAAGCCTTTGTCGGTTTTGGCACAGGAGCATTTAGAGCTATATACTTATCTGGTTGAAAAGAAGCCGAAATGGGCGAAGGATTATTTGTTCTGCGATAATACGTATTATCATGTGGCGTATTTTAATGGACGTTAATTTTTTGCTTGCAGGATGTTCGGATGAATGAGTTCAATAAAAAGAGAACGGAAAAGGCGTGTTTGCCAAAGTACGGGGCTTTTTATAAATGAGTGTGTGTGTCGATGGGCATATACGCGAAAGAATTGCGGTTTTTCAACGCAAAAAGAACAAAAGAAAAGGGCTATGCCTACTGTCTTTGGAAGGGGCGGTAAGCAAATAGCAAAAAAGACAAGTTGGAAACGAATCCAAAAAAAATGAGGAGGGTAAATGAAATGAAAAAGAGATTATTAGCGGGTATTATGTGTGCTGTTATGGCATTAGGCGTTGCAGGTTGCGGCGGTGGCAGCAGCAGTGAGGCCGAAAGTACTGAGGGCGGCGAAGTAAAAGCAATTAACTTGAAAATGGCGGTAACACCTTCTGAAACAAGCGTATGGATGGTTGCGGCAAATGAATTCAAGAAATTAATTGAAGAACGTACCGAAGGAAGATATACTGTAACAATTTATGCGAACGAACAGTTGGCAGCAGGCGATCAGACAAAGGGTGTTGAAATGTTGTTCAACGGTACAACAGACGTTGACCTTCACTCTTCTATGATTATCTCTAACGTAGTACCTGAATTGTCTGTAATCAGTATGCCTTGGTTGTTCCCTAACGGCTATGACAGTGTTGATGAATATCTCTTCACAGAAGGCTCCGCTGGGTCTGAATTTGTTAAAAAAGCAGTTGAAGCAAAAGGTGCTCACGTTGTTGGTATCGGCGAAAATGGTTTCCGTCAGCTTACAAACAACAAGCGTCCAATTACATCAGCAGCTGATATGGCTATGTTGAAGGTTAGAGTTCCTGCAATTTCTTTATTGGTAGATGTATTTAAGGCTTTGGGCGCTGACCCTACACAGATGCCTTTCGGCGAAGTATTTACAGCTTTGCAGCAGGGTGCAATTGATGGTCAGGAAAACCCTTATGATACAATTAGATCTGCAAAAATTCAGGAAGTACAGAAATATATGACAATTTGGAATTACTGCTACGATCCTATTATCATGAGCGTAAGTGGTAACATTTGGAATAAACTGAGCGATGAAGACAAGGCTATTTTTGATGCAGCAGGTGCTGAAGCATGTGCAACACAGGTAGCAAAATCCAGAGCTATGGATGCTGAAATTATCCAACAGTTCAAGGACGGCGGCGTAGAAGTTAACGAATTATCCGCTGAAGGCATTGAAGAAATGGAGGGCGTTGTAGCTCCCGTTTACGAAAAATACAGAGCTGAATTCGGCGATGAAGCATTTGCTGCTTTTGGCTACACATTTGAATAAATAAATAGATCTTTGAAGATGGATCATTAAAATGTAGTGTCGAGAGGGCAGGTAGACACGCTGTCCCTGCCTTCTCTTTTTTACTGTAAAAATTAGATGAAAATTGAAATTTTTGTAAATACAAAAGAAAACTGTGCGCTAAAAAACTAGGGTATTATTTTCATTATTAGTTCAATACTTGTTTTTTTTAGAAGCAAATATGTTATTTGGCGTGTAATTAAATGAATGAACGAAAGAAGGGTGGAGAAATATGAAATTGCTTGGCAAAATATTTAATTATTTTGAAGAAACGGTTATCATTATTATGATGACGTATATGGCAATCATGAATTTCCTCAACGTTGTATTTAGATATTGTTTTGCGAGTTCCTTCTCTTTTACAGAAGAGTTGACAGTTACAGTATTTGTATGGGTAACAATGTTGGGCGTTGCAGCTGGTTTTAAAAGATATGCTCATTTAGGCATGAGTTTCATTGTTGACTTATTTCACGGTAAAGCAAAAGCGATGTTTGCTTTATTTGGTGTAATGTGCAGTTTGATATTTATGATACTTGTTTTTTACTTTGGTATTGTAATGGTACAGGGGCAGATTGCTATGGGCTCAACCACTCCTGTGTTGAGAATGCCTCAAGCAGTGCAAGGGCTTTCTATGCCTGTTGGTGCTGCATTTGTTATCATTCGTATTCTACAGGCAGGCTTCCTGCAGGTAAAAGGATTATGGAATGAAGGGGACGAAGGAGGTACACAGGTATGATGACTTTAATTCTTTTTGGTTTGTTCTTCCTGCTTGTGTTCTTAAATGTACCCATCGCGGTTTCACTTGGTTTAGCGGCCGCAGCAGGCTTAATTTACGGGCAGTTCCCTCTTTCCGTTATTCCCGGTATTTTATATTCCGGTACGGCAAAGTTTACATTGCTTGCGATTCCTTTCTTTATTTTAGCAGGCAGCATTATGGAATATGCAGGTATTTCCAAACGTTTGATTACCTTTGCAAATGCTTGTGTAGGTCATAGAAAAGGCGGTTTAATGGCAGTTGTTGTTATCGTTGCTTGCTTCTTTGCAGCAATTTCTGGTTCCGGCCCTGCTACTGTTGCAGCGATTGGTCCTGTTTTGATTCCTGCAATGGTAAAAGCTGGTTACGGCAAAAATATGCCAGCTGCTTTGGTTAGTGCTTCCGGCGCAATCGGTATTATTATTCCTCCCAGTATTGCATATGTAGTTTATGCTTCTTGTACTGACGTATCTGTGGGGACTTTATTTACCGCTGGTATTTTCCCCGGTATTTTGGTAGGGGTAGCTTATTACATGGCTGCTGCTTGGGATTCGAGAAATAACAAGAATATTATTTCCCAGCCAAAAATGAGCGGCAAGGATAGATTGATTGCTTTTAAGGATGCTTTCTGGGGATTAATGACACCTGTTATCATCTTGGGCGGTATTTATGCAGGTATTTTTACACCAACAGAAGCTGCCGGAATCGCAGTTATCTACGGATTGATTGTAGGTATCTTTATTTACAGAGAAATTAAATTGAAAGATCTATATAATATTTTTATGGAATCTGCTGTATCTTCTGCAACAGTAATGTTTATCATTGCGGCAGCGGCTGTATTTGCTTGGATTTTGACAACGAGCCAGATTGCAAGCCAGTTATCTCAGATGGTACTTGCGGTAAGTGACAATAGATATATAATCTTACTGTTAATTAATATTATTTTCTTGATTGCAGGTTGCTTCCTTGATGCAAACTCTGCATTTTACATTTTATTGCCTATCATCGTTCCTGTTTTGAATGCAATTGGGGTAGACCTGATTCATGCAGGTGTGTTCTTAACAGTAAACATGGCAATCGGTATGATTACGCCTCCCGTTGGTATCAACCTATATGTGGGTTGTAATGTGGCGGAAATTCCTGTTGCAGATATTTGCAAGAAGATTATTCCTTTCCTCATTGCAGGTATCCTGGCTCTGTTCGTATTAACATTTATTCCTCAGATTTCTATGTTCTTACCTAAGTTGCTGGGAATGGTTAAATAAGAAATTTAACAAATTTTGGATTAGCGGGTGCCGTTGGCAACAGCGGCACTTAATAATAAAACAAATACAAAAGATGAACTTTTAATAGTTACGACTGACAATCAGCGTTTAAGGAACGAAAGAAAATATAAAGTATGCCGTAAAAAAGAATACGGCATTTCATTCGCCAGTTGCTTGTATTACAGGTGATAGAGGTTATTGGAAACTGACATGACAAGTTACAAGCGGCGATGATGGAATTGAAAGCAATGTGAAATAACATAATATATATTACTAAAAACTTAAGAAAAGGGTGATTTCATTGGCTAAAAAGAAATATTCAAAAGAAATGCTTGTGGACTTGTATCGTATGATGATCCGTGTCAGAGCTTTCGAAACAAAAGCGGCTGAATGCTTCACAAAAGGTATGCTTGCGGGTAATATTCACCTATGCATTGGTCAGGAAGCGGTAGCGGCAGGTGCTTGCTATGCGCTTGAAAAAGAAGATTATATGGCAACAACACACAGAGGTCACGGCCACACAATTGCAAAAGGTGGTCAGTTAGATAAAATGCTTGCTGAATTATTTGGCAAGAAAACAGGCTATTGCAAGGGCAAAGGCGGCTCTATGCACATTGCAGATGTTGATGGTTTACATCATTTAGGCGCAAACGGTATTGTTGGTGCAGGTATCCCTATTGCTACAGGTTCTGCTTTGGCATCCAAGGTTAGGGGCGACAAGCATATTACACTTTGCTTCTTTGGCGACAGTGCTTCCAACCAGGGTACCTTCCATGAAGCAGTCAACATGGCCGCTGCTTGGAAGCTTCCTGTTGTATTCCTTTGCGAAAATAACCAATATGGCGTTTCTACAAATATTCACTCCGTAACAAATACGGATACAATTGCTGTTCGTGCAAAAGCTTATAACATTCCCGGAACTACAGTAGACGGCAATGACCCTGTTGCTGTGTATGAAGCAACAAAAGAAGCCGTTGATTTTGCCAGAGCTGGTAATGGCCCTTCCATCGTTGAATGCCTGACATACCGTCATCAGGGACATTATTGCGGCGACCCTGCAAACTATCGTCCTTCAGAATATATGGAGAATGCACATAAGGATGATGGTATTCCCAACATGAGAGCACGATTGTTAGACGAAAAGGTTGCAACCGAAGAGGAATTGGTTGCTGTTGAAGAAGAAGTAAAGGCAGAATTGGATGCAGCGCTTGAATTTGCTGTAAATTCCGAATATCCCGATCCTTCCGAAGCTACAACAGACGTTTATAGCTCTGACAATGAAAGGAGTGTTATAAGATGAGTAAGGTATTAAGCATCAGCAAGGCAATTGGTGAGGCTTTGCACGAAGAAATGGCAAGAGATGAAAATGTAATCATCCTTGGCGAAGATATGGGTAAAATGGGTAATGTATTTGGTATCACTGTTGGGTTCCAGAAAGAATTTGGTGAACACAGAGTATACGATACACCAATCTCTGAATCCGGTTTCTGCGGTATGTCGGTAGGTGCAGCGATGAGAGGCATCCGTCCCGTAGCAGAATTAATGTATGATGACTTTATTATGGTTGCTGCTGACCCTATTTTGAACCAGGCAGCAAAGATGAGATATATGACAGGCGGCCAGACAACAGTACCTATGGTGCTCAGACTGCCTATGGGTGCAGGGAGAAGAAATGCTGGACAGCATTCCCAGTGCCTGGAAAATATTTTCTGCCACACACCCGGCTTGAAGGTAGTGGCTCCTTCCACAGCGGCTGATGCAAAAGGTCTTTTGAAATCCGCTGTTCGTGATGACGACCCCGTTATGTTCCTGGAACACAAGCTGTTATATGCGAAAAAAGAAGAATTACCTGAAGGGGAATACACAATTCCTTTGGGTGTTGCTGATATAAAAAGAGAAGGTACGGATTTGACAGTCATCACATGGAGCCGTCAGGTATACTTTGCTTTGGAAGCCGCTGAAGAATTGGCAAAAGAAGGTATCAACGTGGAAGTGCTTGACCTTCGTACCTTGGTTCCCTTGGATTGGGATGCAATTGTAAAGTCTGTAAGCAAGACACACAACGTAATTGTTCTTTCAGAAGAAGTGAAGAGAGGCAGCTACGCAGGTGAAATCTCTGCTCAGATTGCAGAAGAATTGTTTGATGAATTAGATGCACCTGTAGAACGTGTTTGCGGTCTGAATATTGTTTCACCTTTCAGCCCTACACTGGAGGATGAAAACTTCCCTCACCCTGCAGATATTGTAAAAGCAGTGAAAAAAGTTTTAAATAAGTAATTAAAGGAGGGAAAGTCATGGCTTTTGAAATAAATATGCCTCAATTGGGCCTTACAATGGAAGAAGGCACAGTAAGTAAATGGGTAAAGCAAGAAGGCGACGCAGTAAAGGTTGGCGACGTTATTGTAGAAATTACTACAGATAAATTGACAAGCGAAGTGGAAAGCGAATTTGACGGAATATTGTTGAAAATCGTTGCACAGGAAGGGGAAGACATTCCTGTAAAAGGCTTGTTAGCATATATTGGTGAGAAAGGTGAAGCATTGAGTGGTGCAGCAGCACCTGCGGTAGTTCCTACAGCACAAGCAGCACCTGTAACAGCAGCACCCACAGCGGCGGCTTCCGCACCCATTGTGAATGCAAACGGCAGAATTCGCATTTCGCCTTTGGCTAAAAAAACAGCAACTAAAATGGGTGTTGATTATGCAAACGTAAAGGGTTCCGGCCCCGCAGGACGTATTGTACAGAAAGATATTTTAGCAGCGGCACAGAATGCACCTGTTGTGGCACCTGTTGTAGCACCCGCAGCGGCACCTGCACCTGTTGCAGCATCCGGCTCCATTGATTTGATGGAAGGCGACGAAGTTGTAAAATTGGCTGGCATGAGAAAAGTTGTTGCGGAACGTATGGCACAATCTCGCAGAGAAATCCCTAGCGTAACACAAAACGTAAAGATTGACGTAACAAATCTGATGAAATTCCGTAAGCAGATTAATGTGGAGCTTGGCGTAAAATATTCTGTAAATGACTTCATTTTGAAGGCAGTTGCAAAAGCTTTGAAAAATAATAAGCACATCCTTGTTTCTTTGGATGGCGATAAAATCATCAAGCGTGCACACGTGAATGTTGGTATGGCAGTTGCTTTAGATGAAGGCTTGATTGTTCCTGTTTTGAAGGATATTGACAAAATGAGCCTTGAAGAAATTTCTGCTACTGCTAAGGATTTGGCTGAAAGAGCAAGAACAAACAAGCTTGGCATGGACGAATACAAAGGCTCTACCTTCTCCATTTCCAACCTGGGTATGTTTGGCGTGGAAACCTTCGATCCAATTGTAAATCAGCCTGATTCCGGTATTCTGGGTGTATGCGCAGTACAGGATGAATTGGTTATGGATGACGAAGGAAATATCTCCAAAAGACAGTTTATGCGTATTTCCTTTACTTTTGACCATAGACTGATTGACGGCGCAACAGCTGCCAAATTTGAATTGGCAATCAAAGAGCTTTTGGAAAACCCTATGAAAATTTTACTGTAATTTTTGATATAGTCTGTTTTTTTACATGATTACAAAAGATAAAATGCTGTAAAAAAAATACAAAAGATAAAAAGATCAATAAGATCAATAAGATAAAAAACACAAAAGATAAAAAACACAAAAGATAAAAAATACAAAAGATAAAAGGAAAAGGGCTTCGGTTCATTTCGCTTAAGTACAAAAGCCAGACGACTTTATCGTGATTGAACGCAAAATGCTATGGGTGTAGTATTTTTATTATCTTAAATCTCTATAAAGCACTCGTCTGTTGGGGAGTCCTCCTTGTTGCAGGTTCTGCCTAGGGGGGCTTTTCGTGCTTTTGACTAAGAAAAGCCTTTTTGCAAAGAAACAAAAAAGGTATGTACAGGTTTGTACGAGAAAGATTAGGAGGAATTCAAATGGCAGTAGAGGTAAAAATGCCTCAGCTTGGCTTGACCATGGAGGAGGGTACTGTTTCCAAGTGGATCAAGAAAGAGGGCGATACCGTAAAAGTTGGTGATATTCTTGTGGAAATCACTACGGACAAGCTGACCAGTGAAGTAGCCAGTGAAGCAGAAGGTACACTGATCAAAATTGTTGAACAGGAAGGGAAAGATGTACCTGTAAAGGGTATTTTGGCATATATCGGACAGGCGGGCGAAGCAGTTGGCGGCACGGGTTCCGCACCAACTGTGGCTCCTGCATCGCAGGCGGCTCCTGCACCAAAAAAGGAAGGAAAAACAACGGTAGCTGTCATTGGCGGCGGCCCCGGCGGTTATGTTGCGGCAATTCGTGCGGCACAGCTGGGCGGCGAGGTAACACTCATTGAAAAGAACAAACTGGGCGGAACTTGCTTGAATGTTGGCTGTATTCCTACAAAGGTTCTTTTGCACGCCGCAGAAGCTTTGGCTGAGGCACAGGAAATGGCTGAAATAGGTATCAATGTGGAAGTAAAAGGCATTGATTGGAACAAGGTACAGGCGAAAAAAAGCGCAGTTACCCATCAATTGGTTAGCGGCGTAAGCGGCTTGATGAAGGCGAACAAAATCAAGGTAATTGACGGCGTCGCTTCCTTCTTATCCAAGGATACTTTGACTGTTACGAAAAAAGACGGTTCAAAAGAGAACCTGACTTTTGATAAGATTATTATTGCAGCTGGTTCTGTTCCTGCGGTTCCCCCTATTCCGGGTGTAAAGGAAAATGCAAATTGTGTGGACTCCACAGGTGCGCTTTCCTTTGAAACAGTGCCTAAGAGCCTATTGGTAATCGGCGGCGGTGTAATCGGTATCGAATTGGCAACAGCTTATTCCCGTTTTGGTACAGAAGTGACTGTAGTGGAAGCAATGAGCAAGCTTTTGCCCATGATGGACGGCGAATTGACAGCACAGCTTCGCAAAATGATGGAGGCTAGAGGCATCAAGATTATGACTGATGCAAAGGTACAATCTGTGGAAGCGGGCGCAGTAACAAGGGTGAACGTAGAGGTTGGCGGAAAAGTTGAAGTTTTTACAGCAGAAAAAGTATTGGTTGCTGTCGGCAGAAGAACAGATACAGAAGCATTGAATTTGGATGCAGTTGGCATTGCGCACGACAGAGGCCGTATCACTTCAAATGACAAAATGGAAACAAGCGTTGCAAACGTATATGCAATCGGTGACTGCTTGGGCAAGGTTATGCTTGCACACGTTGCGTCCGCACAGGGTGAAGTTGCCGCAGAAAACGCATTGGGCGAAGAAGCGGTTTATGACGGCGCAACAAACCCTTCTTGTGTTTACACAGATCCCGAATTTGCAGGGGTTGGCTTGACAGAAGAAAAAGCAAAGGAATTGGGAATCGACTTTAAGGTTGGCAAGTTCCCGTTGATGGCAAACGGCAAGTCTTTGATTATGAACGGCGGCGTTGGCATGATTAAATTTATCATTGGCAATGAATACAAAGAGGTTTTAGGCGTTCATATTCTTGGACCAAGAGCAACTGACCTGATTGGGGAATGCGCTTTGGCTATCGGTATGGAAGCTACAGTAGAGGATATTTTTGCAACAATTCATGCACATCCTACGGTGACAGAGGCAGTAAGAGAAGCGGCATTGGCGGCAGAGAAGAGAGCAATTCATATTCCCAATAAATAATTAGGAGGAACCTCAATGAAGAAGGTTGGTTTTATTGGAATGGGTATCATGGGTCTTCCCATGGCCACGAATATTTTGAAGAAAAGCGGTTGCCCTATGATTGGGTTTGACGTAGTTGAAGCTTCCAGAGTGAAATTTGCGGAGGTTGGCGGTAATGCAACGGCACAAGCAAAGGAAGTATACGAAAATTGTGAGATTATTTTCTTATGTCTGCCCAAAAATGAATTGGTTGAAAGTACAGTATATGAGATTATTGCGCAGGGCAAAAAAGGCACTATCATTATTGACTTCAGTTCCACCTTCCCCGGCGTTATCCGTAAGCTTTATCCTGAGGTGAAAGCGGCGGGGATGTCTTTGATTGACTCGCCTGTCAGCGGCGGAGAAACAGGGGCTGTTGCAGGCACGCTGGTTGTAATGTGCGGCGGCGACAAGGAAGTATTTGACGAGGTTGAAGAACTGATTGCCTGTGTTGGAAACAGAGTAACCTACATGGGTTCTTCCGGCTGCGGAGATGTTGCAAAGTTAGCAAACAATATGATTGTTGGCTGTAATCTGATCGCTGTTTCCGAAGCGTATGCATTTGCCGTAAAGGCAGGCTTAGACCCTGAAGTATTGTTTCATGCAATCAAGGATGGCTTTGCGCAAAATGCGGTTATGGATATTAAGGTGCCCAAAATAATCAGCAGAGATTTTTCGGCAAGCGCAAGAATTGCAGTGCATCAGAAGGATATGAAAAATGCAGCAAAACTTGCTGAGGATATGGGCGTGGAAATTCCTATGTCTGCCCTTGTTTTGCATTACATGAACAGAATGGACGAGGCGGGGTTGATTAATGAAGATCAGTGCGCTCTCGTAAAGATGTTCGAGCAGGACATGGGTGTTGAAGTAAAATAAAATATAGGAATGAAGGGAACGCAGGGAACAGACTTGTTCCTGAAAAAAATCCCTTTGTATTTGAAATTCCAAACAGGAGTCTATTGCGCAAAGGGATTTTTGCGAAAAGAGAGACCACTAAAGTTTCTAAAATACAAAAGAAATGGTTTGTGGTGCATATTGATGATGTTTTTTTGAGAAGGACGAAGGTCCGAAAGGAGCAAAATTATGATTTCATCTGCACAGGGCAATATCAAAAGAATTGTTGCTGCAAGAATGAGCCCCGGTGAGGACGTGCTTGTGGGGCTTGAAAAAATCTGTAAGGAGTATGGCATCAAAGACGGTGTTATTTTGAGCGGTATTGGCAGCTTAAATGGTGCACAGTTCTTTAACCCTGTACCATTGAAGGATAAAAAGGCCGGCTATGGCTATAGCGAACCCATCATTTTGAGGGGCGCAATTGAATTAATAAACTTATCTGGTATGATTTGCCATGATGATAAGGGCGAAACATTACTGCACGTTCACTATGGTTTAACTGATCAATACGGGAATAGTCACGGTGGTCACGTGATTGAAGGAAACATGGTGCTTATGACAGTTGATGTTATCATTGCTGAAGTGGATGGCATTGAAATGGGCAGAGGCTACGACGAAGATTTGGAAGTTTTTGTTTTTGCACCTAAGCAGAAATAAAATGAGGGAGTATCAGCTTTCAAAAACCTACAAAAGCTTTGGTTGGAAAGCTAGTTGGTTTTAAAAAAATTTAGCCAACCTTACATGAGGGATTTTGCAGAAGTTGAAAATGTTCCAGAGTATAAAAACTTAAAGGCGGCTTTTTTAGCCGCCTTTATGGTATGATTAGGTTAAAATCTTTGAGGGGTTGCCCTAAAGCATCCATAAGGGCTTCGGGTCACTGCCTTGCTTGGCAAGGTTGCCCTTTTGACAAAGGGTACTATTTTGCCATTGCAGACTTGACCCATTGATAACCGCATAAAAGTTTATGAGCTTGTTTTTTTCAAAAAGCAAGTTGGTTTGGGCAATGCTATGGTTTTTTGACAGTCTAAGGAGGCATTTTAGCCGCCTTTATTTTTAGGGTATTCAAAAAAAATTGGAGCGTGTTTATGGAGCAAAAAAGTTATGCTGTATTGGTATCTAACGCCGGTGTGTTCGTGTTTCATAAGGGCGTTAAAATATTATTAGATGGGCTGTATAAGGATTTGGGAAGGAATTTTACGGATTTGCCTGCATGGGCATGGGAATTAATGAAAAAGGGCAAGGGTGAATTGGCGAATGTAGCGTATTTATTGTTTTCTCATTCTCATTACGACCATTATTATTCACCGTATTTTATGGATTACATGACGGCAAACCAAGTGAAGGGGATTTGCTTTCCGCCTATTGATGATACCATGGGATTGGCTACTGCTGAAGCGGGATTTGCAGACAAGATTATAAAGTTTGACAAAAATAATGAAGCTTTATTGGAACAGGGAATCAAACTGAAGATGTTTACCACAAGGCATGTGGATAAAAAATATTACGATGTACCCAACCAATGCTTTCGATTGGATTTGGATGGGGTAAGGCTTGCATTTTTATCCGACGTTGATTATTATGAAGAGGATTTTGCCAAGGAGATAGATTTTACTGCGGACATTGCTTTTGTTACGCCTATTTTCTATAATCACCCCAAGGGAAGAAAAATTTTGCGAGATATTATAAAGGCGAAAGAAATTATTATTTATCACTTGCCATCACCCGAGGATGACCGATTTATGTACTTTAAAATGGCGCAACGAGATGCGGAAAAATACGCACAAGAGGGAGAAAAGGTTTTAATCTGGAATCAAAGCGGTCAAAACATCTCCTTTTAATATAGAAAGAAGGGTTATGTGGGTGGGAAATCTTATATTTGCTTTTAATGCAGTTGCACCCTCCTTTAGTATTGTAATTTTAGGCTATGTGCTAAAACGCAGAGGTGTTTTATCAGAAGATTTTGTTTCAAAAGGGAATGCGCTTTGTTTTAACATCCTATTTCCTTTGCTGGTATTTTTTAATCTTTATGATGCTACAAGCATTGATTTTACTTATATTAAAATAATTATATTTTGTATTGGTGTGATTTTCATTTCTGTGGCAATATTAACCCCGTTGATTCCAAAATTTGTTAAGGATCGGCGAAAAATCGGCGTCATGATACAATGTATGTATCGTGGGAATTTCATGCTATACGGACTGCCTTTTTCAAAAAGCTTAGGGGGCGCACAAAGCGTGGCAATGGCTACTTCTATTATGGCGGCAACACTGCCGATATTGAATACGTTAGGGGTATTTGTGTACTCTGCTTTTTCGGATACAGGAGAAAAAGCCAGCACAAAGAAGGCTTTCATCAATGCGCTGAAAAATCCGATTATTTGGGGCGTTATTTTTGGGTTGTTTTTTTATATTTTAAAGCTGCCTATGCCCGCTTTTTTGCACACTGCGGGCAATGATATTGCAAAAACCGCAACGCCGTTGGCTTTTCTTTTCTTGGGGGGACAATTTGAATTTCGCTCCGCAAAGAGAAATTTGAAAGAACTGGTGGTTGGGTTAACAACTAAATTAGTGCTTTTACCAATTATTTTTTTATTTCCTGCGGTATACTTGCTTGGATTAAGAGGAACAGACTTGATTCCCGTATTTATTTTCCTTTCAGCACCGACCGCAATTACTAACTATCAAATGGCAATACAGTTTGATGCTGATTATGAATTGGCAGGAGATTTTTTGATATATTCTATGGTGTTTTCAGCATTTACGTTATTCTTTTTTATTTACATATTGCGTGGTATGGGACTTATTTAACAAAACGTTTATCTATGAGTGAGGAAAGTCGCAAGCAAATTTAGCAACAAAAATGCAGAAGGAACTGTGAAAAACGAATGAGAAGCTTTTCAATTGTGCATGACTTTTGAAGAGCTTTTTTTAGTTTATTAAGGCAATACTGCACAGCTGGGCACGCAGAATGATGGGGTATTGCCTTGATGCTTTTTGTAAATCCTTAAGAAAGGATTTACCGCTGAGGTGCGGAAGAAAAGTGAAATGTATAACCATGTTTTGGAAAAAACCTTAACACTTTATTTACGTTCCTTTTGGACTTTTATTGTGTATAATAGGCTCATGACTATGACGAAACATTTTTTAGATATATGTTTCCATAATAAGCTGATAAAAGTCCCTCTTTTATTGGTTTATTTCGGGGAAGGGTTGTATAACCTGATTCCCACTCCCAAATTCGACTGCCGAAAGGCAGTTGTTTTTTTTGTTGGCAAGTGATAAGCTTTTATGATAGTACGACAATTGAAGAAATTTGAGGATACAAAGGATATGAGCTAAGAAGGAGGGCAATTATGGCATCAGATGAAGGATTGGTTCAATATATTGCAGAGCAAATGGAAGCGGCGGGAAATATTCGCTATCGTAAGATGATGGGGGATTATTGCTTATATTGCGACGACAAGGTAATTGGGTTAGTGTGTGATGATCAGCTGTTTTTAAAAAATACGTCCTCTGCGCAGAAAAATTTAATGGAGTTTCCTATAGGGTGTGCATATGAAGGGGCAAAGCCATCCTATATCATTGAAAATATAGATGACAGGGATTTTTTGGCTGAGGTTGTGCGCCAGATTGCAGAGGATTTGCCGCTGCCCAAAAAGAAAAAAATAGGAAACTGTAATCAGAAAAATTTGTAATTTTTTAGAAAATTGGACAAAAGGGACAAACATATGTGATACAGTGATAGCGTGGAAAGATAAGCACAAGGGATAAAAGTTTCAGGGATTCTTTTCCAGCATAGTCGTCAGATTTTTCGGGAAACTATTGTTGAGGTGAAAAAAATGGCTAAAGCAGGCATGAGACGACCAAACCCTGAAGAACCCCACGGAACAGAAAGCAACCACAAAGCAAAGTTTCCAAAAAACGATGCGCCTCCCGTTCCTGAAATTCAAGGAAAAGCAAAGCATGGGCATGAAAAAGCAGGAAGAATTAATTAAGAAACACAGCAAAATGATGTTTTATGTTTTGGTACAAAGAATTTCTTTCTGCCGTTATATTGGCGGCAAAGACTTTGACTGAGGTGATTTTATGGATAAAACACGAAAACAAGAGCAGGAGCAAAGCAGTAAAAACAAATTTAACAACGAGAGCAAATCTCAAAAGGTGCAAAATCAAAACGGAACCCATAACTCTATAAAAGAAGGAATGGGACCAAATACAAAAAGATAAACGAAAAAGACATCCTCAAGGGGATGTCTTTTTTTATGGAGTTTTCGCAAAAAAGATTAGTAAGCAAGGGGAACTTTCCAGACAGTCATTGGGGAAGAAAGGTGGTGGTTTTATGCCGAAATACAATGGGAAAGGCTTGCCCCATTATGAAAATAGGGAGGAAGTGGAAGAATTGACGCAAGAGTATTTTAAAAAATGCAGGGGAGAGGTGTTGCGGGATGAATATGGGAGTGTGGTCTATCAAAAAAATGGGGAGCCGACGATGATTGGTGTAAGACCTCCTACGGTTGCAGGACTTGCTTGCGCCCTTAGATTTTTGTCCAGACAGGACTTTCTCAACTACAAAGGCAAATTTGCAGAGGTCGTTGCACGGGCAAGACTTATGCTTGAAGGGTATACAGAGGAACGTCTTTATGACAAGGATGGATTGCAAGGGGCCAAATTTACGCTGACCAATAATTTTCAGGGGTGGGCAGATAAATCAAGAGAGGATTTTGATTTGCAAATTTATGAAAAGCTAGACGGTATTTTGGAGGGGATAAGCAATGCGGCTAAGCAGTAAACAAAAGGAATATTGGAATAATGCCAACTGCCGCTGGAACATCAAATCGGGGGCGACAAGATCAGGCAAGACATATTTGGATTATTATATGATTCCTCGAAGAATTCGGGCTGTTCGGGGGAAAGAAGGGCTTGTAGTGATTCTAGGAAACACGAAGGGAACACTGCAAAGAAATATTATAGAGCCGTTGCAGAAAATTTTTACACCGGCACTAGTATCCGATATTCGGGCAGACAACACAGCAATGCTTTTTGGTGAAAAGTGTTACTGTTTGGGAGCGGACAAGGAAAATCAGGTGGATCGTATTCGAGGTGCGAGCATCAAATATTGCTACGGGGACGAGGTGGTGACGTGGCACGAGGGGGTTTTTCATATGCTGAAAAGCCGACTGGACAAGCCTTACAGCTGTTTTGATGGAACCTGTAATCCGGAAAGTCCGAACCACTGGTTTTACAAGTTTTTACTAAGCGATGCGGATATTTATTTGCAAAACTATATCTTGGACGACAATCCATTTTTGAGTATGGAGTTTGTGGAAAACTTGAAAAAAGAATACAAGGGTACAGTTTTGTACGACCGATACATATTAGGGAAATGGGCTTTGGCGGAGGGGTTGATTTACAAGGACTTTGCCGACAAGCCTGAAAGATTTATGATTGCCAAGGAGGATTTGCCAAAGCGGTTCGATTATATCGGCATTGGGCACGACTTTGGAGGGAACAAATCGAACCATGCCTTTGTGGCTACGGGGATTTCCTTCGACAATCAGATGTACAAGCTACGGGCAAGGAGTATTCAGGCAACAGGCATGGGCTTTCATGCTTTGGAAAAGGAACTGATTGATTTTGTGGAAGGGGTGATTCAAGACTACGGCTATCCCAATGGCATTTACTGCGACAGCGCAGAGCAGACCATGATCAACAGCTATCGCCAGCATACGACATATCCCATTTACAACAGTATCAAACGCCCGATTAATGACAGAATTCGCTGTACGCTTTTGCTTATGGGCGGGGAGCGATACCACATTGTTACGGGGGAATGCGAGGACCTTGTGAGGGGGCTTCAAACGGCGGTTTGGGACAGTCAGGTGTTGACGGACAAGCGGTTGGATAACGGCAGCAGTGATATAGATATTCTGGATGCTGATGAGTATAGTTTTGAATACAATATTTACAGATTGGTGGGGAATTATGATGCTTAGAACAGTTTGGGAATATATTTTAAGAATTTTTGGCGTGACTAAAACAAACACAACAGGAGAGCAATGGTCTGAAAATATGGGGTTTGCCCAGAAATATGAGGCAACGGAGGAAATGAACCTTACCGCTATTTTTGCAAACAAGCTTTCTACGCTTGCGATTAGCGAAAGCAGTGCAGACGTTGCTGGAAACAACGGCAGAGCGGCTTTTCTTGACCAATGTTTAGGGGATATTTGGGGACGGATGAAGCAGGTTGTTTCTCGTATGCTGGGGACGGGAGGCTGTATTCTTGTGCCATATGTCAGGCTTGGCAAGGTGCAATTTGACATTTTATCCCAAGAACGTATGGTTATCCATGAAAAGCAAGGCAACCGCATTACCAGAGCAACGGTTTTGGCGGACAGTGTAGAGCAGGGGGAAAAGCAGTATTATAGGTGGGTGGACTATCGGGTAATTGATGACAACCTTTTCATCACAAACAAGGTGACGGATCAATGGGGCAACGATGCTTTCCTTGAACAATGGGCGGAAATTGAGGATAGGGCCATTGCAAGCGTGGATCGGGTTTTATTTGCTTATTTTCAATCTCCAGTGGATAACCGCAGATTCTGCGATGATTACGGGGTGCCGATTACCTATGGCTGCGATGGCTTAATCAAAGAGATTTTTGATTGCTTTGAGCAGATTCGGGACGAGTACAAGCTCAAAGAGGTGAGAATTTTTGCCGATGAGCGGATGTTTCAAAAGGATTCCAAAACGGGGAAATATCGTATGCCAAGCAAGGTGTTTTTTGCTGCCCATGGCAAAGAAAACGGGGATATGATTGAGGTATTCAGTCCTGAAATTCGCCACAGCAGTTATTATGAGCGGCTCCAATATTTATTTGGGCTTTTGGAAAAAAGCGTGGGTACCAGTAAGGGGATTTTAACGGCCCCTGAAACGAGAGGCGCAACGGCTACGGAAATTAAGGCGGGACTTTATGACACCTATGCAATGACAGGAGATATTCGTGTTATTGTAGAGAAAGGGGTGCGGGATTATCTCTATGCCTGCGATGTTTTGGCAAATTATTATAATTTGGCAACCATGGGGGAATACGGCGTTCGCTTTGACTGGTCCTACGAGATGATTGAAAGCAGCAGTGAATCATGGGGACAGCTTAAGGATGCCTTATCGTTAGGCATAAAAAACAAGGTAGAGTTACGGCAATGGCTGAATCCAAACGAAACAGCGGACGAAGCGCAGAGGGTTTTGGAAGGGATCGGGGAAATGCAGGACCCTTGGAATGGGACGTTTTAGAGAAAGACCTTGGAGCTTTGCCCCAAACCCTATGAACTTTTGAAAAAGTTCAATCGAAACCTGTGTAGGGTGTTGTTCGAGAGAAAGACCTTGGAGCTTTGCCCCAAACCCTATGAACTTTTGAAAAAGTTCAATCAAAACTTTTATAGGGCGTTGCCCCCTCAAAATATAGAGCAATGAAAACCGTAGGTTTTCAAAAAAAGGGTCAAGGGACTACGTCCCTTGCAGGGGTTTGGGGACAGCGTCCCCAAGGTCTTGACCTTGACCTTGACCTTTTTGTCTTTGGGCACTAGACGTTAAACAGGTCTTTTTTGATTGCCTGAAAAGGCGATAAAATTGAAAACTACCCTTGCCTGGGGATAAAATAGGTGGCTCAACATCGGGACTGGCCGAATAAAAAGGATAGAGTCTGCACTGATCATACAAAAATGGGAGAATTGAAAGGAGAAGAAAACATGGAATGGTTAAAAGAAATTTTGAAGGAATTGGAAAATGCACAGGAATTGGAAAAGAAAATCACCGAAGGAATTGGCAAAAATTTTGTTGCAAGAGGGGATTTTAATGCGTTAAACAGCACCAAAAAAAGCTTGGAGGCACAGCTTTTACAGCTTCAAGATGGCACTGGTAAGGAAGGTGACTTTCAGCAAAGACTGGAGGAGCTGGAGCGAAGGATTGCTATGGATAAGGAAGAGGCACTCCGTAAGGAAAAGGAAGCAACGCAAGAGGCTTACTTGAAAAAACGCTTTGAACAGGCTGTTGGCGAAAACAAATGGCGGGATGAGCTGACGGAAAAGGCGGTTTTTGCCGAGTTTAAGTCGGCTGTTTCCATGGAGGTTAACAAAGGCAAAGAGGACAAGGAAATTTTGGACGAATTGACCAAAGATAAAAATTATTTTCTGAACCCCAACAGACCAGTTGAAATGCTTGGCATGGGTCGTGTGAGTGTGACCAAGGCGGAAGAAAATAAAATGAGAGCATTGATGGGATTATCTTTGAAGAATTGAGAGGAGAGAAAAAATTATGGCAAACAGCATTGCATTGGCAAAAAACTACACAAATTTGATTGACGAGGTATACAAGAGCACTTCCGTAACGGCGGATTTAATCAGCGACAGCAATATGATGAAGGCGGGTGGAAATGGCAACGAAATTTTATACCCCCAAATCAGCGTTTCCGGCTTAGGCAACTATGACAGAAACAGCGGCTATACCAACGGCTCCGTTGATGTGGTTTGGAAAACAGCCACATTTAACTATGACAGAGGAACCAAGCTTTCCATTGATACCATGGACGACGCCGAAACTTTCCAAGTTGCATTTCACATGGCAGGGGCAACGCTGCAAAGAGAAAAGGTTGCACCTGAAGCGGATGCCTTTACCTTTGCAACTTTAGCGGGTACAGCCGGGATTTCTGTTGCAGCTGCGGCAACCTATGCTACGGCAGAAGCGTTTTTGGAGGCCTTGATGGCGGCAAAAAGCAAGATGGACGAGGATGAGGTGCCAGAGGAAGGTAGAATTTTATACGCAACCCATGCTCTTTTAAACAGCGTGATGGCTTTGGATACCACAAAGTCTAAAGAGGTTTTAACCAGCTTTGAGGTGGTTCGCAAGGTACCACAGAGCCGTTTTTATACAGCGGTTGACCTTTTGGACGGCAAAACCGCCGGAGAAGAATTGGGGCATTACAAAAAAGCTGCAGACGGCAAGGACATTAACTTTATGATTGTACATAAAGGCGCTGTGATTAAGTTTGACAAGCACGCTGTTGGTGATGTGATTGACCCTGCGGGGAACCCTGATGCGGACAGCTATATTGTAAAATACCGCAAATACGGTATCGTTGATGTTTATAAAAATAAGGTGGCAGGAATTTATCTTTCCCACAAGGCATAAGGAGGCTTTCGATTATGGCAAAAACAATTGGAATGGGCACAAAGTACGAACAAGCAAACACGGAGTCCACTTCGTTTCATGAGGACAGCATGGGCGTGCAGGCTGAAATGGAGAAGCTTCGCAAGGAAAAAAAGAAGGCGATTGAGGAAAATAAGGTGCTGAAAAAAGAACTTGATTTGCTGAAAAAGGAGCAGGGAGAGGAAAAGCAGGAAACTGCCGAACAGCCAGAAGGCAAAGCGTAAGAAAGGGGATATAGGCAATGGCTTATGCGACCTATGAATTTTATAAGGACAGCTACGGGGGGGATGCCATCCCCCTAGCTGATTTTGATCGCTTTTCAAAACGGGCAACGGAGTACATTGACATGGTTACCCTTGGAAGGGCAGCTGCTTATTCCGAAGAGCAGGATTTGTTGAAAAAGGCTTGCTGTGCCGTGGCGGAGGCACTGAAAATCAACGAGGAGGGGGGCGGTGTTGTGGCGGAAAGCATTGGGAAAATGACGAGAAATTATGCCGCTGGGGTTACCAATACCCCAAACGAGGAGGAACGCCTTTCAATTGCTGTTTGCCGCTTCCTATTACATACGGGGCTTTTATATTTGGGGGTGTAGGGCATGAATGCAATTGAAATATGTACTATATTTAACAGATTTTATGACCCGATTTATCGAAAGTATATTTTACAGCCAACGGTAATTGAAGGGGTTTTTTGGCAGGACGCAATGGGGGCAAGGCTTGCCCAGGAGGGGCTTTATGAGGAAAATGAGGTGCATATTTTTATACCTTTTTTAGCGGAATCCACCCGAAGATTTGGTGATTCTGAGGAATTTGAGGAAGATCCTACGACGTATTTTACCTTGCGTCCCGAGGATAAAATTATGCGGGGGATTTCCTCGGGAAAAAGCCTTACTATTTTATCTGTCAACACCTTTAATTATGGCAGCAAGGGCCTACAGCACTGGGAGGTGGTGGCAAAATGAGCTTTTCAGTGGGTTTTGAAAATTTGGAGGGACTGAAAAAAAAGCAAGGTTTAGGCGCAGATGGCAGAATACAGCGGTATATTGACCAAGAGGTACTTCGCCGGATGGCTCCATTTACGCCCCTTGACACAGGAGCCTTACAAAGCAGTGTTCATGCCAAAAACGGAGAAATTGTGTATGCCGTGCCGTACGCAAAATTTTTGTATTACGGGAAAGTGATGATTAGTCCAAGCACCGGTTCGCCTTGGGCAAGGAGTGGTGAGGAAAAAATCCTCACCCAGCATTCGATACAATTTAAAGGCGCACCGATGCGAGGGGCTTACTGGTTTTTGCGCATGAAGGCGCAATATGCAGAGGAAATTTTGAAGGGGGCGGGAAAAATCAATGGGAGATAAAAGTCTAACCGAGCAAATGCGGGAGTTCCTTTTTGCTTGCCCTTTTTTAAAGGATGGGGTAATTCATGTGGATTACCTTGGGATTTGCCCCACGGAATATAGCATTGACGCTGTTCCTGCCAAAAAAAACGTAAAGGCTTATATTGATGGGAGTGCCCTTTGCCAGTTTGTCTTTACATTTGGGAGTGTGGAGGAATATGGAGCGGATGTGGACACAAACCTTGCAAACAGCGGATTTTACGAAAACTTTGCGGCTTGGTTAAAAGAGAAAAGCAAAAAAAAAGAACTGCCATCTTTAGAAAATGGGCGTCAAGCTTTGCGTATAGAGGCGGAGAGCGAGGGCTATGTGATTGATGCAAGAGAGAATATGGCAAGGTACCAGATACAATGCCGTTTGACTTATTTTGAGAAGGGAGAAGAAGAAAATGACAAATGAAACAGTGATAAGACATCAAATTGCAGATTATTTAAATATCAGCAATACCAGTACACCAAGCTTTGCCCTGATGGGCGTGGGGTTTAACACCTTAGATGAAAATCCGAATGCACAGACCGACGGTAAAACATATATTCATCAAAAGGCGCAGACAAGTCAGATTAAAAATTATCAGACGCAGTTTCCCTTTGATACGGATTTGATTGCTTCGGAGGAAGCGGTTATGGCACTGTATACGATTGGGCGCAATCAAAAAACAGGGGCTGACGCTGAGCTGGAATATGTTCGTGTGGAGCTTTTTCAGCCTGACGGAACGTTGGAAAACACCTTTAAAGCTAGAAAATTTAAGGTTGCTGCTGCGGTGACGGCGATTACAGGTGCAGGCGGCGAAACGGTGAAGGTAACGGGTACGCTGCATGGTGTGGGTGACCCTGTTTATGGCACCTTTCATACGACAACAAAGACTTTTACAGTAACTGTATAATTTTTGAAGGCAAAGGGGGATTTTTATGAGCACTTTTCTAAAGAGAGAAACCAGTCGGGAGATTTGTATTTTAGGACAATGGTATACTGTGGATTTTGGCAGGGACGCCACTGCCTTTATCTTAAGAAGGGTTCACGAGGAACTTAAAGCAATTGAGAAAAAAGATAGAGGTGATTTCGAGCAGGCGGAACGTTTTGTCGAAATGGCAAACGAAGAAAAGGCGACGTTAAAAAGAGCAATCGAGGAGATTTTGGACTGCCCCAATGAGGCCGCAGCTATTTTTCAAGAGGATGATACGATTGTACTACACAGGGATATTTATACTTTTTTGGTAGAGAAATATATTGATGTTATGAAAATAAAGTCCCCCTATGATGTGGAAAGGATTGAAGGGCTATGAACCTTTTGATTGATCCACTGCCACAAAAGCTATGCATTGACGAAAAGGAATATCCAATTCGTTGGGATTTTCGGGTAGGGATATTATATGAATTATTGATGCTGGATGAGGAAGTGAAAGGGGCTGAAAAGCCCCTTCTTGCTTTACGGCTATTTTACCCTGAAATTCCTCGAAATTGGAAAAAGGCATTGGAGGGAATTCAATGGTTTTATCGCTTAGGTGAGGATGAAAAAATTCCCGCGGGGAAGGAAAAACGCAGAAAGCGGGAGCGTATTTATTCCTTTCAACAGGATGCGGGTTATATTTACAGTGCTTTTTTGGAGCAATACGGTATTGATTTAACGGAAGTCTGCCAGCTTCATTGGTGGAAGTTTCGGGCTTTGTTTCAAGGACTTGGAGAGGATACTGGGTTTTGTAAAATCATGGGCTATCGTGCTATGGAGATTCCCGAAAGCATGGGAAAGGAACAAAAGGAGTTTTACCGCAGGATGAAAGCATTATATCGGCTTCCATCATCAAAGGGAGAGGAAGAAAAGCTTGCCGCCATTGAAAATGCGCTTTTGTCAGGGGGCAATTTAACTGGGCTATTATAATTCAGTTTTAGGCAGGTGCACGGGACTAAGTTTTGGGGGCTCTGTCCCGAACCCTGCAAGCGGGTCAAACACTTTTGCTCCGCAAAAGTTGCAAGTTTGCGGCCGCCCTGTCTTGGACGGTGCAGTTTTGAAAAGGCTTGAGCGAAACTTTATATGAGGCAATATGTTTTGATAAAAAAGAAAAATTTTTATTGTTAAATTTTTCATTTTGGAAATGATGGGTGAGGGTGAAATACACATTTTTAATTTTCTATTATGCACTTCTCTAATGCAGTTTGGAAAGGGGAGAGATATGTGGCATACAATTATGACGGATATTTGACATTTGGAATCAAAATAGATGAAAGCGGCTTTGAGAAGGGTGTCTCCGATATGAAAAATCTGGCCAACCTAAGTGCAAAGGCGGTATCATCATCCGTAACAGGCTCGGCAAACAAGTTTTCTTTATTTGCAGCGTCCGTTACCAAGGGATTGGAAAAAATAACAGAGCAAGCCTTGGGATTAGGGGATGCAGCGAAAAACGGCATCAATCAAAGCACTTTTGAGGTTGAAAAATCCATGAGTAGATTGGAAAAAGCGGTAGCGTCCATTTCAGATACTTCTCTTCAAAAGGCAAAGGCGAGGGCATCGTCCTATAAGGAATTAGGATCGCTTTACTTAAAGTACATGAAAGAAGGATTGGACGCACAAGCTTCAACGGCTATTTCAAGCATGGAATGGCAGATTGACAGCAATGTGGAAGCCTTTACTGCGGCAAATAAAAAAGCGGCCCCGGCATACAGAAAAGCAGCCAAAGAGTTGATGGCAGTTTATAAGGAGGCACTTAAAAATGGTACGGATGAGGCCTATAAGCTGGTGGCGGCAAGGATAGAGGACATTACAGAAGAAGCACAAAAGCAGTACGACGAAATCATAGAACAGCGTGACAGGATGCAGGAGAAGCTTTCTGATTTTGGTGAGTTATTCGCAAGGGACGATGATGGCGATATTCAGCTTGAAAATATTGACAAACAGACAGAAGCCTTGGAACGGTACGAAAAGGTTCTTGAAAGACTCCAAGAAAAAGGTGTTTCGGACGGATTGTTAAACGAAATCATTGATATGGGCGTTGTGGATGGTACGGATTTTGCAGAAGAACTGCTCTCTAAAAGTGATGCAACGTTCGAGCGGTATAACGAGGCTTGGACACTGAAACAAGAAGCTGCAAAAACCATTGCAGAGAAATTTTATGCGGATGAACTGGAGACCTTGGATAAGAATTTTACAGAGGAGCTTGACGCAGCTTTGGCAAACATTCCAGAAGAATGCGCCAATGTAGGCGTGAATGCTGTAAATGGTATTATTACAGGAATGGAAAGCCAAAGAGGCGATGCTGTTGCAACAGCGAAAAGCATTGCGGATGCCATTATTGCGGAGTTAAAGCGCACCACAGAAACGGCAAGCCCATCAAAAAGAGCGGCAAGGGAAGTGGGAAAGCCGCTCACGCAGGGAATTATAAAAGGCATGAAGGATGCCTATGATCCACAGGAAATGGAAAGCTATGCCGACCGCATGATAACAGACATAGGGCGGGCGCAAAGCGAGGCGGCGCAAAGCGTTTTGCAGAAAAACACCTCAAGCATTTGGAACAGCTCCGTATATAATGGTGGCGATTTTGTATTGAAAATTGAAAAAATGGTAAACGACGGCAAAGGCTCAGTTGCAAGCCTATTGCAGGAGGCAGAGTTTTACCGCAAGCAAAAAGTATCGGCAACGGGAGGTGCATAATTCTGGAGCCTTATTTTATTTTTAAAGGAACAAACAGCAAGGATATGGGGATTTTGATTGCCGCTATGCCTGACATCGTGAAACCCCAGCGCAGGGAGGAGGAAATTACGATTCCAGGGCGAAATGGCGTTTTAACCATAGATGAGGGATGCTATGAGGGGTATACCCTTTCCATAGAATGTGGTATGAGGGGAACGGAACAGCTAGGGGAGGTTGCGGCGTGGCTGGATGGGAGCGGAGATTTGATTCTTTCCACCGAGCCAGATAAGGTGTATCGGGCAAGGATAAGCAATGCGATTTCCATTTCAGATGTGATTTATTTGTATAACTCCTTTTTGGTGCAATTAAAGGTATTTCCGTTCAAGCATTCCGTAGACCATGCAGATGAAGAAATGAGCCTTACAACAGGCACAACTATCTACAACCAAGGTACGATTTACAGCGAACCGACAATCACGATTTATGGGACCGGTGACGTAACACTTAAAATTAATGACATGAATTATTCCCTGACTGGAATTGATGGCTATGTCACAATCAATAGCGAGCTACAGGAAGTTTATAAGGATACAGTAAACAAAAACAATTCCTTTTTGGCTATGGAATTCCCACGATTTGAAGTGAAGGAAAACAGTATCAGTTGGGCGGGGAATGTAACAAAAGTGGGAATAGAACCGAAATGGAGGTGGTTATAAATGGCACAAACCTACAACAGATTATTGATTGATGTGAACCAAAAAATAAATAACATTGTAACGGCAAAGCAGAACGATACTGCAAGCCGTTTTTTAGATGTTTCGTTATACAGCAATGGCGTACCTATCAATTTAACAGGGCACGGTGTGAAAATTTTTTTTAAAAAATCCGACAGCACAGAGGTGTTCACAGAGGGAGAGGTTACCGATGCCACGGCAGGGCGGTGTCAATTTGAATTGACTAGCCAAACCCTAGCCGTTGCAGGCAGCTTGCAAGCTGAAATATCAATTTGGAATGGTACAACGCAGATTTTATCAACGCAGATTTTTACGATAGCCGTGTTGGAGATGCTGCGGAGTGATAATGCGGTAGAAAGCACAAATGAGTTTGGGGTATTGGTTACTTTATTTCAGAACATTCAAGGTTCGCTTGATTTGATGCATGAAGTCCTAGAGGGGTTTGACGGATTGCAAGTATCCACCGATGCGGCGAAGGTATCGGCTGAATCAGCGGAAACGGCGGTGGGTGCGGTTAGCGATAAAATCGGCACATCCTCCGATACGGCAATCGGTACGGTGTTTGGCAATATTGACGTAGCGAAAGAGAACATCAAGACAAACGTAAACGCACATACAACAACAAAGGCAAATGAGATAAAAACGTATGTGGGGGGGTTATCTAGCATTAAAAGCATCCAAAGAGGGACAACAGGCTTGGTTTCGTTGACAGGCGTAGCGGTTACTATTTCTGCAGTAAATGTATCAAAAAGCTTCGTTGTCATAGACGGCGGCGTGTATCTTCCTTATGGGCTTAGCTCTACAGGATTTACCTTAAAACCATCAAATCCAAATGTAGAATCCTACGCTTCGTGGCAAGTAATCGAATTTAACTAAAGGAGGGATATAATGTTTTATTATGCACAGATTGACGAAGGTAGTATTTGCATTGGTATTTCTCAGTTATCGGGAGTTGTTACCGCCGACAATATGATATTGTTGGAAACCTATGATGTATCATTGCTGGGCAAACGGTACAATAACGGCGCATGGGAGGATGTGGTATAAATGATTACCATACATGAAAAAAACAGTATAAGGTTTGATTCTTTAGGCTTGGGGGCGTTGCTTCCGAGCCTTTGTTGTGTAACGGAGGAATTAAACGGACTGTATGAACTGGAGCTGGAACATCCCTATGATGAGCGGGGGAAGTGGGAGAAAATTGAGAAAGAGAGAATTATTTTTGCATCCACGCCAAGCGGAAAACAGCCATTTCGCATTTATTATGTGAACCCATCATTAGATGGAATCAAGGTAAATGCCCGTCATATTTTCTATGATTTGCTGGATAATGTTTGCTTATCCGTAAATGCAACAGGAACGCCGCAAGCCGCTTTAGATGCCATTACGTCGGCATTGGCTTATACCGTACCATTTACACTATCAACAACAATTACAGGCACGGGCACGGTCACAGCAGACAAGGCGAACCCTGTTACAGCGTTGTTGGATAGTGGCGATGATGCAACCAGTTTTATCAAGGCGTTTGGTGGCGAAATTCTAAGGGATGGTTTTTCCGTAACCATGAAAACCTCAATCGGATCAGATAGGGGCGTTGCCATTCGGTATGGTAAAAACCTTGTAGGGTTGGAAATCACAGAAGATATTTCAGATGTTGCAACGAGGATCCTGCCTATCGGCAAAGATGGCTTACAGGGCAGTTATGTTGATAGTCCATATATCAGCAATTATGCCCACCCGAAGATTTACGTTATGGAGGACAGCCAGTTAGCTACTATTGAACAGTTAGAATATGCCGCACAAACTTTGCTTGATGGCGGCGCAGATTTGCCGAAGGTAAATATCAAGGTTGACTTTCAAATGCTTTCCAAGACGGTTGAATATGCGAATTATGCCATCTTAGAAGAAGTATTTTTGGGCGATGTAGTGACGGTCACCAACGGCAAAATGAATTTCAGCAAGAAAGCAAAGGTTATTTCCTATGCGTGGGATTGCCTATTAGAACGGTACAACGAGGTAGAATTAGGCGATTTTGTTGCCGACCTGACAACCTCTGTTACAAGCGGAGAAAAGAGCCTTGCCACTGCCTTGGGCGCATCCACCGAAGTCAAACAGATATTAAACCTTATCAGCGGTAATATTACCATAACAAGCAATACCCTATATATCTGCATGGATAATGCTGATTACACGCTGACAACTAAATTGTTTCGTTGGGGAACTGGTGGCTTACAATTCAGTAGCACAGGGGTAAACGGTACATGGAATACAATTATTGATGCAAATGGAAACTTAGCAACATAAGGGGGCGATAGAATGACACAAGACGAAATGGCAGAGAAAATTGTAGAGGTAGATGCACGAAGCAAGAGCAACAAACACCGATTGGACAAGGTGGAAGAACGGCAGGGCAATTTGGAACAGCTTACGAATGCCTTTACCAAGATGGAAACAGAGCAGAGCTATATAAAAAAAGACGTTGGTGAAATTAAGGCTGACGTGAAATGCCTTGCCGAGAAGCCTGCAAAGCGGTGGGAAAGCGTGGTTAGTACAGCTATTACAGTTATCACAGGGGCAGTTATTGGATATTTGCTTTCTGGAGGTGGATTTTAATGGCAATTCAAAACATTAGTTTTTCGGTAGGTGGACAAAAAATAAAATATTCAACGTTTACAAGAATTGTAGCCAACAGCGTGAATGTTGTCACTGCTACATTCAGCTTTACGCAGGAGTGGGAGAATTACATAAAAAAAGCAATATTTTCCATAGGGGATATTAGTAAAACGCTGATTTTAACAGAAAATACAGTTGAAATACCGTCAGAGTGCTTGACGCTGGGAACGCTTTGCGTTTCAGTTGTGGGTGTGATTGATGAACCATATAGCCGATTAACAACGGAGAAAATGCACGGGATCCCCGTTATTGGTTCGGGGGCGTTGAATGGTGATACTGTGAATGTGCCCACGCCGACTGAGGGGGAACAGGTTGTCCTGCTGGCACAATCGGCGGTTGACACGGTAGATTCTGCGCTTTCGGTTGCAAACGGAATTGACGCCAAGGCTACACAAGCACTAAGTACAGCCAACGGCATTGATGCTAAAGCCACCCAAGCCCTAGCAGATGCACAGGCGGCAATAAACGCAGTCAACGCCCCCGATTTCTCCACCACCACCCTCACCGCATTGTCGCAAATCGCAACTGTGACGGATAGCTACAGCGGTGTGGCGGAGTTTACAGCAAGCGGGAACACGATGCAACAGGTATTGGTAAATGGAGATTTTGCGCAAGGTACTACTGGGTGGACTGCTGATTCGGCAAGTATCTCTGCTGCAAACAAGATATTAACGATTACTGGCAACGGATTGTCGGCTTTTCCACAGGCGGGTAAGACAGAAGCAAGAATAATCGTCAACGGAAAATATTTTATCAAAGGGCGGTGTAGGTTAAATACTGCTTATGCAGGAACAGCATTTTTGGCAGTACAGATAAAGGGCACAACGGGAGGTTCTTTTGTACAGAAAATTCAAGATCCTATCGTTGGCACGTGGTACGACATTTATGCAATAGCTGATGCATCTACCTTTAGCGGCAATATCAGAGTAATTCTGTACGGTCAATTTGCAGATGCTGCCACCGCAAACGGTAAAGTTATAGAAGTTGATGGCAATGTCGGTGTATTTGCAATCCCCACCACAGGCACACCTTTTGAAAACAAGGCCACAAGCGAGATCAATGCCAATATTAGCGAATATTGGGGAGGATTGAAAAGTGTCGAAAAGGTTGAAGTAGTAAGTAGGGGAAGGAATTTGTTTGATGGGG
>RZZU01000116.1 GCA_009929735.1 Clostridia bacterium
CAGAACAATTTTTTAGCATTGCATTGTTTGCCACACGCTTGGCACGTTCCACCCTCTGCGATAAAATGAACGTTTTGAACTCCCCATTCATCACACCAAAATTCTAATGTGTTGTTCGCTTGTTGTTCCTCCATGCCTAGATTGTCAACCATATATTTAAAACACAGTGATAACTTAGCTTCAAACTTGCTTAGATGTTCTTGCATGAAGTCGTAAACTTCTGTGACATCGGCTTTTGACTTTCTGAACTCCTCTAATTGTTCTAGGTCTGTTAATCGTGGTGGATATTCTCTCTTAGTTCCGTCATCATAATAATATACTACTTTTTCAATTGCCATTATTTGATACCTCTTTCTTTGATTTTGTTCGCTACTACTTTGTAGTACATTCTTGTTTCATTGATAAATATGTCGCCTACTTTGCTTTCTTTTTGGCGTTTCCCTTTTTCTTCTAGGCTATTTAATAACTTAACAAGAGCTTTTGCACTAAAGTTTTCAATGAAGCGTGTTACTTCTTCTTTTTTGTCTGCTTTAATGCCTGTTAAACGCTCATAGAGAACGATTAAGACACCAAGCATAGAAATATCTTCCATTTGTTTATAATAGCTATAAACGCTATTTAATAGCCCTATAAGCATATCCTTTTCAATATCTGTTACTGGTTCTTTTTGTTGAAGTCTTAGGACTACTTTATTAAGTGTTTCAAGTGCAATTTTCATTTTTTGTTACCTCTCTTAACTTGATGACTTAATTATACAAAAGAAAAACCGCAATGTCAAATACAAAGCGATTAATCGTTGATTTCTTTTAGTTTTCCATTTTGTTGCAAAGCTGTTAAAAGACTTTCTGCGTCATTTTTTGTTTCCTCGTATTCTTCCCCCTCTTTTTGTTCTTCTTCTAGTATCTCTTTCGGTTTGTTTCCTGTGGGGTCTATAATTTGAAATTGTTCCCCTACATAGCCAAGACATACCTCTTTGTCATAAGCGTAATTGCGTGCCTCAACAGTTAAAATTGAATATTTGCTATTCTTTCCCATTTTAGGACTTAAACATAAACAGAATTCAAACCATGCACCAATTGCTGAACTACCTAAAGCGTGAGTGCTCCGAACTCTAAAACTTTTTTCTTCTAGCGATTGATTGTTTGTGTCTTTTCGAGCA
>RZZU01000117.1 GCA_009929735.1 Clostridia bacterium
TTGTTACAATCATTGTAACATTTGGTCCGTTAGTAATCTCTGGTGTTAAATACATCGGTGTTAAAACTAACAGTCGTCAGGTTATTACAATCGCAGACCGTGCCGCTATTATCGTATCGGCTATTGATAATCTTGACATCGAAAGTCAGAATAAGCAAACTATCGCTATTCGTAAGCTTGTAGACTTTGCAAATGAAATTTCCATTCCACTAACTGTAGATCAAGCAACAGACTATGTTGAAGACGCGGTTCGTGTAATGCATCAAACTAATTATGAGCAAGAAAAAGTCTCAAACGGATGATGTAAAACGAGCTTTAACGCCCGAAGGTCGCATGCAACAGCTTACTGCGAAAGCTTTTGACTTGGCCGAAAAACAACTTCTTGAAGGTAACATAGCTCCTTCAACGCTTAATGTGTTGTTGAAAGCCGGCACCATCGAGAATGAGCTTGCTTTAGAAAATTTGCGAACACGCAATAAACTAAACAACTCTAAGGTTGATCTCATTGAAACGGACGTTAAAGGTAAGGGTGATAGCGAAGAAGTCATTAACGCTATCCGTGGCTATCAACCATCTGTACATTTGGAGGGCTAGAATGATTAAAGACGATCTTGATATTAGTTACTCAGGCGCTCTTGAACATTCTAATTTCGGAGATCGCCTGAATTATCTGTCTCTTGCTAAAAAGGGATACCAGTCGCCAAGACGATTTTCTAACCCATTTTATCACAATCCAATTTGGCGTAAACTCAGAGATGATGTTATAGCTAGAGATGGCGGATACGATTTAGGAGTACCCGGTGTTAAAATAGAAGGAGCCGTTTATGTCCATCATATTATTCCTATTGAGGAAATTGACATTGAGGATTGGAACGAAGATATTCTATTGAACCCCGATAATCTTATAACGTGTTCTCACGACACCCATATGGCAATTCATTACAAAAGTAATGAATCGGTAGGAATTGTCGATAGACATCCTGGCGATACCACATTATGGTGATTATATGACAATAATCGAATACGTTAAGACTAAAGTAGACATTGAACATGAAGAAGATGATAATACTTTTGATAATAGGTTATTAATCGATATCGAAACAGCAATAGCAGAACTTCAACAGTTAACAGAACTTGAATTACCAGATAGTATAACAAG
>RZZU01000118.1 GCA_009929735.1 Clostridia bacterium
CAGAACTAAACAAACGCCTTACAGGGAAAACTGAAAGCAAACAAAACGAAAAGGAAATCGAAATGTATCTTATTTATTGTACAGACACAAAACGCTACTATGTATCTAATGGAGTCTCAGTACGCTATGTACGCTCTACACGCATGTTAGAAAACTATCAAAACAAATGGGGTAAACTTAATTTGCCTAAAGATACCATGTTACAAGTGGAACTAGACGCTGAATTTGGACCAAACGCAACTAAACCATAGAATAAAAAAAGACCACCTTAATTGGTGGTTTTCTTTTGTAATTGAGCATATTTTAAAGAGGATATACCTACTTTCTATTTTTAATTAATTTATTTTGTTTTTATTTTTTACCAAGTCGTCCAAGCCGAACCTCCTGAACCTTGATATATACTTACTGCTTTGTCCAAATATTCTTGTGGTGTCATCCCAGAAACATTTCCATGTGAATTTTGGTTAATTTGAAGAAGCCCATAACATCCAATCGGATTAGTAACATAAGGGTTTCCACTCGACTCCTTATAAATAACATCAAGCCATTTACCAGCACTTACTCCTGTCTTGCTTGACATATAACTCGCAGCTATTTCTGGGCTTACACTAGACCAATCACTTCCAATAGTGTCACTAGTTGTTGTGTTTGGTACACCTCCCTCATTTTCATTTTCATCGCTAACTTCTTGCGTCCTTTCGGTGTCAGGTTGTTCAGTTGTCTTATCATGTTCTCTTGAGATTCTGTCAGATTCGGCTTGTTTTTCAGCTTCAACTCTTCGTTTATTTTCTTCACTAATTCGTTGTTCTTCAATTGCTTTCTCCTTAGCTTGCCTTATATGCTCATATTTTTCCTTCTCTTGCGTTTTAAACTCTTGTTGATATAATTGTGCCATAATATCATTAAAGTTGTTATTTGCCCTTTTATGAGCTTGCTGAATTAGTACAATACTTCTAATTGTATCGTCTGTTAAAATAAAGATAATTATTCTCCTTTACGTGTACGTGAATTATAATATGCTTTCGCCATAACTATGTCTTTATTATTTGCTTTCATATTTTTAAATGACTTAATAACTTTATATTCGCCCTGTGAATCAATTTCAATTAAACGCATTTCAAATAAAGGAACAAGCCTATACATTGTTA
>RZZU01000056.1 GCA_009929735.1 Clostridia bacterium
GCACAGCCCTGTATACCATTTCACCAACTCCACCAATCTCGACAAAACTGAGATTTATTACCGGTAATTGTTTCATAATATCCACCCTTTGAATGTAATTGTATGTGTAAGCGTTGAGAATTATACTTCGATTACATTCTATTATAAAATGGCATTGAAAACAAGAGCAAATTGTAAAACCCCTTGTTTCAGAGTTCCTTGACAACTGAATAGTCCACCCGCAAGAAATACTTTAGTAGTGCCGCCGCCACGATGGTGAAAGCCGGAGCGCCTCTACTGCAAAAGAATACGAGGAGACCACGAACAGGTGGCTGCCTTAGGAACGGTAGCGAAGGGTGGATGTAGAAACCAAAACAACTATCAAGATAAGGAGGAAAGAACAAATGGAAAAAACGACCATGAGTGTGCAGGAGCTATCGGCACAGATGGGCATTAGCCTACCGAAAGCCTATGAACTTGTAAAATCGCCGGGATTCCCCACCATACGAATTGGTACGAGGATATTAATTCCGGTTGATGCCTATAAGGAATGGCTGCTCAAAAACTCGGCTCACAGATAATGAACACTCAAATTTTACGGAGAGGAGGTGAACGAGATGGCGAGTGCAATGAAGGAACTGATGGATATGAAGATATGGATGCTGTGGCGATGGGCAACAGCTCAAAATGGCAAACCGACAAAGAAACCTTTTGCGGCTGGAGGCGGCCCAACGGGAACTGATGATAAATGGTCTCATACATGGGTCACATACAATGAGGCAGTAAAAGCAAAGGAGCATAATTCCGTTGCCGCGGGTGTCGGTTTCAAAATACCGATAGGCTATTACTTCATAGATATCGACCATAAAGCGCTCTCAGATCCGCTTGTGCAGTCGATTTTAGCAAGGCATGATTCTTATGCTGAATACTCGGTCAGCGGCAAAGGGATACATCAATATGGCAAGTGTGATTTTACCCGAATCCCTACCTACACTGACAAAGATGGAAAAATAAAACTTGATCGGCAGTTCTATATGAAGAATCCAAATAACGATTTGGAACTGTATATCGGTGGCATCACAAATCGCTTCGCCGCCTATACTGGCAATATCATTGAGGATAAGCCCCTGCGTGAATGTACTGCAGCAGTCCTTACGACACTTGATAAAAATATGCGCCGCAAGGAAAAAACCAAGTACAGTGCCAAGCGTGACGGGGATCGTACCGACTTCGACATTGTCTGCAATCTGCGTAAGCAGAAAAACGGAGAGAAATTCAAAAAGCTGTATGACGAAGGCGATTTCAGCGACTACGGTTCACAGTCAGAAGCGGATGCAGCACTCTGCGCTATTATCGCTTTCCGTACTGGCCCCGATCCTGATGCTATTGATGCTGTATTTCGGGATTCCGCGCTGTACCGCGACAAGTGGGAGCGTGACGATTACCGAGAGGCCACAATCAATATCGGAATCGAAGCCTGCCATGGAGTCTTTCACCGTTCTCGGATGGAGCACCCGTACTTTATAAAATTTGATGAAAAAGGAGCACCATATGTGTTCCCGCCACTACTGGCAAAGTGGACGCGAGATCATCTGCATTATATCCTCGTCCGCGACAATGGCAAACAGGCTCTCCTCATCTATGTATATGAAGACGGTTATTATCGGCTGTATGCCCCGGATATGCTGAGAGGTGTCATGAAGGGCTACATAGCCGGATATGACGAAGAACTTGTATCTATGGGTAAAGTTGCCGAGGCATTCAATCAAATCACTACTGATCTTAACTATGTCAGCCAGGATGATCTAAACGCCAATGAGGACTTAATCAACTTCAGCAATGGTTTGCTCCGCATAACCGAAAGCAATGCCACCCTTGTTCCACACTCCCCAGATATCCTCTCCACGATACAAATACCCTGTAGCTGGACAGGCAGAGAAACACCGACACCAATGTTTGACAGATATATGCACACCCTCACCAATGGTGATAAAGCCATCGAGCAACTGCTTCTTGAGTTTATCGGAGTATGCATCTCGAACGTCAAGGGATGGCGAATGAAAAAGGCGCTCTTCCTTGTAGGTGATGGTGACACTGGCAAATCTCAGCTAAAGAGTCTTGTAGAGCGTTTGCTTGGCAAAGGGAACTTTATCGGCATTGATCTGAGGGAAATTGAATCCAGATTTGGTACTGGTGCAATTTACAATACGCGCCTTGCCGGTAGCTCAGATATGAGTTTTCTCGCCGTAGTTGAAATGAAAATCTTTAAGAAAACAATCGGTGGGGATAGCCTTTTTGCTGAGTTTAAAGGACAACAAGCCTTTGAGTTCACATATAACGGATTGCTCTGGTTTTGCATGAACAGACTACCCAAGTTTGGCGGAGATGATGGCAAGTGGGTCTATGACCGCATTATGGTAGTTCGCTGTCCTAACGTGATTCCGAAAGAGAAGCAAGACAAAACACTCCTCGACAAAATGTATGCCGAGCGTGATGGAATCGTCTACAAAGCGGTCAAGGCCCTGCAGACAGTCATCGCCAATGGCTACAGGTTCTCCGAGCCGGACAGCGTAAGCCTTGCGAGAGAAAAATATATGGCGGAGAACAACACAGTGATCTCTTTCTTTGAGGAGTGTATGTGCGAATGGCCAGATGGGAAAATCAACAAGCACTGCACTACAGGCCGCATCTTCAAAGTTTATCAAGGCTGGTGCCGGGAAAACAATAACGGTTTTGCAAAAACGGCAAAGGAATTTAGGGAAACTCTCGCTTCACACCTCAGAGCGGACTTTACAGCCATCACCACCCGGCAGAACGGTAATACCTACTATAAGGATTATTCGCTCACAAGTGAAGCAAAAGAGCAGTTTTCAAGGGAATATGGCTATGACGGAACTGAGTTTTTATAAAAATGGTAGCAGTAGTAGCAGTGCCGGTAGCAGTAAAAATCACAACTGCTACCACGCCAAACGCCCACAGCGCAAGGCTTTCAGCGCTATCGGTAGCAGTTGTAGCAGTTCTTTCAACTTCTCAGCATAATTTCAAAAATGTTTGTAAGGAAGAATTAAAGAATACAAAGATTCTGCGGAGTGTGAATATCAACACGCCCTCTACTGCTACTTCTGCTACCAAACAGCCTACAAGCCTTGATATACCTCGCTTTTCTGCAGTAGCAGTTCCGAAAAGTTCTGCTACCAGTACTGCTACTACTGCTACCAAAATTCTCAATACACATCTTTATAAAGGGAGGAAAACAGCATGAAATGAACGCAGGAATCTTTACTTAGACAGTTGATATAGCTTTTGCTCAAAAATGAGCTAAACAAAAATAATTAAGGAGGAATTTAAAATGGCAAACTATCCACTTACAAAAATGAACAAGGAAGGAACACTCCTTCACCCGCAACACTCATACTACTCTGATGAATATGCAGAAAGCTTGTGTGATTTATTCCTATCAGATTCCATTGTTGAAGACGAGCATGGAAAACTGCACAAATATTATCGTCTCCACGCAAAGCAGGATCACAATATGGAAATGGCATTCGCCTATGATATCCATTGCCCAAATTGCCAAAGCGGTATGCTTAAGCAAATCGCCAGACCACTCAGTTTTAACGAACTGGGCCTATACAGATGCCCTGTTTGTGACAAGAAATAAGGAGGAGAAAATGATGAGCACTTACACTGAAAGATTACCTTATACCGGCTCGCCAGAATATGATAAGCACTTCTGGAACGCCATGCGCGGCCATGACAGTAGTTTCGATGAACTCTCCAAAGGCTACAACACTGGAACCGGTCTTTATGCAATGCCAAATTCATCGGATAACAAGTATATGACCGCTCTTGAAAAAGAAAGCTTATTCCGTAGTATTGGGACAGTCATAAAGGCTTACGGCTCTGGCTACCGTATTTTCGCCAAAGACAGTAACGACCTTGCTGAGTGGGTAGCAGAAAATGATGCCATCCCCATTTACGAAGGTATCGAAGATTTCACCGTCAATACTGTAGACAGTTGGAAACTGGCCGCTTTGGTAAAGATGGACGAAGCCTTCATCCATGATACCAGCTTCAATATTGAGAATTATCTTATCAAACGCTTTGCCAAGAACTTCGGTAGAGCCGAGGATAATGCCTTTATCAACGGCAATGGATCTGAAATGCCCACAGGTATATTGAATGCCACTGGCGGAGCGGAAGTTGCTGCGACAATCGATGAAATAACCTATGACGATGTTATCGGCTTATACTTCTCTGTCAAGCCAGAGTACCGGAAAAATGCAGTATGGCTGATGAACGATGTAACTGCACTTGCACTGCGTACTCTTAAGGATAGTGTAGGAAACCACCTCTGGCGTGACAGCGAAGATGCTATTCTTGGTAAGAAGGTCATTATATCAGAGTTTATGCCAGATGCAGAGTCCGGTTCAAAGCCCCTCGCCTTCGGTGATTTCAGCTATTACTGGGTAATCGGCAGAAGGCCCATCGGTGTCCGCACACTTACCGAGAAATTTGCTGCCCTTGACCAGCTTGGATATTTGGCCTATGAGTTCCTTGACGGAAAACTTATCCGACTTGAGGCAGTAAAGGTTATTCAAATTACTGAAGCCCTCGGCTAAAAGATCTATTGGGAAAGGCACAGTGGAATCATCTGCTGTGCCTTTTTCTCATAGAAATATGTACTTTTCAAGATAAAATTTACAACACATTTGCCCTAATTATGTGCAGTTTATCTCGGTTGTGGCTTTAATACCCTGTTTGAATCTGCGTTTTTTAACACGAAGCCCCACGCCGCTGTCCGAAATGAAAAGCTGTGGAGATTAGACCACCCCCTACCGGTTTAAAAACTATAAAGGGAGTAACGTTTCGTTACGCCATATCGAAAGGAGGAATCCCAATGAGCGAAAATACTGTGAGCATCACCGAAAAAGCAATCGGTGACACGCTCTACATTATAGAATCGGCAGTCAGCAGCGTTGCCAAAGAGACTGCTTATGACAAGCTGAAACGCATGATACTGAATGACACTAAAAGCCTTGAAATGAAGGCTTCTTAGCCCTAAACAACTTGACTTCTTCACAGTAGTACGGGAATATAGACTACCGCTTGAAGACTGTCGGAAAGGAGGAAAACATGAATAATAGACAGTCAAATATTACTGTGAAGAACATCGATAAAATCACCGCGCTCTATTGCCGGCTCTCTCGTGATGACGAGTCGCAAGGTGACAGCAACAGCATTAAAAACCAGAAAACAATTCTACAGAAATACGCAGATGACAACAGCTTTACAAACACAGAATTCTTTGTGGACGATGGATACAGCGGCACAAACTTTGATCGCCCGGATTGGCAGCGCCTTTTATCCCAAGTGGAAGAAGGCAATATCAGCACCATTATTGTTAAGGACATGAGTCGCCTCGGTAGAGACTACCTCAAAGTCGGCTATTACACCGAAGTGCTTTTCCCCGGCTCCGACATTCGCTTCATTGCCATAAACAACAATGTGGACAGTGCCAATCAACAGGACAGCGATTTTACACCGTTCCTTAACATCATCAACGAATGGTATGCCAAGGACACGAGCAAGAAAATCCGCTCCGTCTTTAAATCAAAAGGACAATCCGGCAAGCCACTCTGCACCAATCCACCTTACGGCTACATTAAAGATCCGGAAGACAAGACCCATTGGATTGTTGATGAAGAAGCTGCCAAAGTAGTTAAAGAGGCATTTCGCCTGTGTATGCAAGGTTACGGCCCTACACAAATAGCTAAAGAATTCAGCAAAAGGAAGATAATGAATCCAACAGCTCACGCCAAGGCAAACGGAATTAATATTCCAGACAACAGAGGCCATGACGATGATTATATCTGGCGAGGCAGCACAATAGTTCATATCCTTTCAAGGCAGGAGTATTTAGGACATACGGTAAACTTCAAAACCTATCGCAAGTCCTATAAGCAGAAGAAGCAGATAAAGAATGACCCGTCAGAGTGGATGATTTTCGAGAATACCCACGAAGCGATTATTGAGAAACCTGTGTTTGAGGTAGTGCAGAAAATCCGGGATGGCAGACGCAGGCTTACACCAATGGGTGAAA
>RZZU01000007.1 GCA_009929735.1 Clostridia bacterium
CAGACCAATTACTCCCTTATTATAAATTAAAATAAGCGCAAATGTTCAAGCACTAATGATATGCTCTAACACTTACACTTATATGGTACTAAATAATGCAGGAAAATCTTCAGAAATGTTCAAAAAAGAACAAAAATATTCTTTGATAAAATAATAAGAATAATTTTGTTCTTTTTGTACATTGAAATAAATTCTCATATGTGATATAAATATTTTAGAACCTTTTATTTTATAAATGAACATTTATGAACAAGAATAAAAGGGAAATATAAAATCAGGTGATTTGTAAAATACATATTTTTATCGTGGTAGTTCAGCAGTAATTATTACTAATAACACAGGTTTGTTATGCTTTTGGGCAAAGAAAGGGTTCGATATTTCTTTGATTACGCTGAAACATAATCATGTATATGTATTTCAGAAGCGGCAACTGATTTTACGAAATATCATGTAGGATAGAATTTAAAAAGGGAGGGTGTACAACAGAGATTACGGTTATTCATATTGTTTAATAAAGGAGAAGAAAAATGAATCAAGAAAAAGGAATTTTATTTGAAAAATCATACCAAGAAAGTTTGAAAGAAAAGTTTTTTTATGCTGATGCAGACCCAGACCACGGAAAAAGAATATTTTTAGACAACTCTGGGGGTTCTTTAAGATTAAAAAAAGCAGTAGAAGCGAAATGTGCGGCAGAAATGTTTCCTGACTGTCCAGAGAGAATCCATGAACGTTCCTTATATTTAAAAGGATTGGTGGAAGAAGGGACGAATGAAATATTAAAAATTGTATTTGGAGCTAAAAGTGGTGCATTAATCACAGAATTAACAGCTTCGCAAACCATGTTTCAGGCGATCGGAACAATTTTAGAAAATGTGAAAGAGGGAACGAATGCAGTTACTTCTGCAATAGAGCATCCATCGGCTTATGATGCAATGCAGTATTATTGTGATAAAACAGGACGTGATTTTCGAGTTGTACCTGCAAATAAAGTAACAGGTGGTATTGATGCGGACGAAGTAATGAAATATGTAGATAAGAATACCTGTGCTTTAAGTATTATGGCAGCATCCAATATATCTGGAAACATTATGGATATTGCGGAGATTGCAAGAAGAGCCAAAGAAATCAATCCCAATATCTATATCATAAGCGATGCAGTACAGCATGCGCCTCATGCGATCATGGACGTAGAGGCATTGGGTGTGGATGTTATGAATTTTGCACCATACAAATTTTTTGGTGTAAGAGGCTGTGGATTTGCTTATGTATCTGAAAGAGTTGCTGCAATGAAGCATCATAAATTGCTTGCCAAAAGTCAGAATGTATGGGAACTCGGTACTTCAACCCCAGGGAATTTTGATGCAATGATGGAAGTAATACAATATGTTTGTGAAATTGGTAAGGATGCCGGGAAAACTGGTGACAAGAGAGAATTATTTCAAGCTGGTATGCACCGTATTCATTTACAAGAAAGAGCATTGCTAAGCCGTATGCTAGATGGAACAGAAGAAGTTCCTGGTCTTAGGCAGATTGAGGGAGTACACGTCTATGTTGATACCCAAGATATTACGAATCGTGATTTAATCGCTGCGATTGGAATTGATGGCATTGGTTTTACAGAGTGTGTAGCGGAGTATCAAAAGCGTGGTATTACGGTGTATGAACGTATCAACACAAGTGTATACTCAAAACGTATCGTTGAAGCTTTGGGCTTAGAGGGTGCCATTCGTGTATCCCCTATGCATTGTCAAGGAGAAGAGGATATTGATCAATTTTTAAGAATAACAAAAAACATTGCTGATAAATTTAAAAGATAAATTGAACGGGGGGATTACTTATGAACAGTCTTAAAAAAATGTCATTAGGTAAAAAGATATTAATAGGTATTGCAATTGGTTTGGCAATCGGATTTATTTCTCCAAAAGCAGCTGAGGTTATTTCACCAATCGGAAGTGTTTTCCTTCGTCTATTAAAAATGCTGATTGTACCTTTGGTGTTTTTCAGCATCACAAGTGGTGTTTGTAAAATGGGAGATGTAAAACAACTTCGTACCGTTGGGCTTCGATTTGTATTATACATTCTTGCAACTTCAGGATTATCTGCCTCTGTGGGAGTAATTGCAGGCTTAATTGTTAAGCCTGGCACGGGCACAACAGAGTTTTTAAATACTGCCGAACAGGTTGAAAGTGTTTCTTATAGCTTTATTGATAACGTGGTTTCTTGGGTGCCTGATAATGTAGTCAGTGCAATGTCCAATGCCAATATGCTTCAAATCATAGTATTTGCAATTTTCTTGGGGGTTGCATTACTTTCATTAGGCGAGAAAGTGAAAAGCCTTATCACTGTTATAGATCAAGGTAGTGAAACAATGTTGAAAATAACAGAATATGTAATGGCATTTTCTCCATTTGGTATTGCATCCTTAATGGCAACGATGGTAAATACCGTTAGTGGTGCAACAATGAAGGAAGTTGTCACTTTTGTGGTTACGGATAACATTTGTGCATTATTGATATTATTTATTCTATATCCAGTTATTATTAAAGGTCTTGCGAAATTAAGTCCCATTAAATTTTTAAAGAAAATTACGGAACCGATGTTGGTAGCTGTTACGACAACATCTTCCGCAGCAACACTTCCTGTATCCATTAAAATTGCAGAAAGAAGGCTGGGTATTCCTGAAAATATTTATGGGTTTACGCTTCCGCTGGGAAATACTTGTGGCATGAATGGATTTGCATTATTTGTTGGTTTATGTTGTATTTTTGCATCGAACCTCTATGGGTTTGATATTACTGCCTCAAGAATCATTCAATTCGTGTTCTTGGGAATTATTTTATCAGTTGGTGCTGCAGGAGTAAAAGGTGCGGGTATTGTAATGTCAACAGTATTGTTGGAAACCCTTGGAATGCCTTTAAGCTTAATACCAATTTTAGCTGCCATTTGGCCTACCATTGACCCTGCACATACTGTATTAAACAATGTAAGTGATTTGACAGGTACTGCTGTAGTTGCTAGTTCACTTGGAAAATTGGATAAGGACGTATTTGAAAATAATTAATAACGTGTTTCTTTCGGGAAACGCTGATTCATTGCGTGTGCACATCTCACTGCTTGGTAAATTTCCTACTTGGGCGGCGTCAAAAGGCCTCGCAATTGCGTTGCAATTACTGCATTTTTTCCTTGCGAAACGAAAATTCTCTCGACCGTCTGTACACACTCCTTTCAATCAGCGCTTCCTTAGAATGTTAAAAGCAAGCTTTGAACCCTCCTAAAGTTATATAAAATATTAAAAAAACTGCACTTCAATATGAAGTGCAGTTTTTTATAGGCAGAAAAATAAATTTAATAGAGCTTTAATTTCGATGTGTATTCATCAATAAGCCGAAGCTTATCTTCATTCTTTTTACCAATTTTTTTGCAAACATATGTTGCCAACACTTCTGCGGTATACATGGATGGAATCATAGAATTAAAAAAGCTGATAGAATTAACTGAGTTAGTGAAAAGAAAATTCGCATATTGTGCAAGAGGCGCTGTGGGGGTGTCCGTAAGGACGATGACGGCGGCTCCTTTTTTATACGCCAATTCGGCAGCAAGGCGACTAAGTTCCGAATACCTGGCATAGCTTATGACAATTAAACAGTCATTTTTCCCTATATCACTTAAAAAATCAAAGGTATTACAACTTCCAGAAGGTTCTGCAAAAACGTGTGGCAGGGTATCTTTCAAAATAATAGAAAAAAATGATGCTATGGAATGGCAACCTCTGTTTCCCACAATATATTTTGTTTTAGATTGGATGATTTTTTCACTTGCTGCTGCAAAAAGCTCATCAGAATTGTTTAAAATAGCAGATTGAATATTTTCCTGTGTAAGCATAGAGATATCATCCATTATAGAGCGTTGAGGCAGTAAATCAGCTGTCTGGGCTAATTTAAAAGTTGGAATATTCATAGCTTCACCAAGAGAAGCAATATAATCGTTATATAATTTTCGGATTGCTTGCTGGTAATCGGAGTAACCGGAGAAACCAAGCGCTCGACTATAGCGGATGACAGAAGAATGGCTCGTTTCAAGGGCATTTGCCAGAGCTGTTGAAGTGATAAAACACGCATCTTTAAAATTTGCCAATACAAAATCTGCAATAACCCGTTCTTTTTTTGTAAGTTTTGCATTTTTCACTAATTCTTGAAATTCGGGTATCATGTTAGTCACTCCTATAAAATAATATTTATTATAACAAAAAAAAGGGTAATCGTCATTACTATTTTTTAAATGAGTCCTCAATAGGCGAAAAGTCACGGAAAGGCACTCTATATTACAGGATGAAAGGATTTCAATACAGTATTCGAAGCTAGGCCTAATATGGACATACGATATATTTTTTCACACTATAACTGGATTTAACTCGCAACAACCCCCCTATAAACTAATGTTATAAAAAGGAACATTACCAACCCTATGTATTAAAGGAAGGCTTACCATGACAATGACAGAAAAAGCAACCATCGGAAGTAAATGCACCTAGCGAAGGACGGGAAACACAAGTTTCGGCTAGCCCTAGAATGGGGGGAAAAGAAGCCGATAGCTGTTGTCGTCATGACATCACCAGCAGAAGTCAACTGCATTGTCACAGACTTAACCCCAAGCCTTGACATTAAAAGCCTACATTCTCTGGGCTATGGCGGGTGCGACCCTGTAAACCTTGCTTCTAAGCACCATTATAACAAGCTTATTGTGGATAAAAAGGAAGAGGATTACAACAAGGAAAATGAAGAGGTGATTCAGAGCTGTGTAGCAGACGAGAAGAATGTATAAACAATCATTGCATATTTGTATTTGATAAAACTTTCCTATGGCGCAACGGTGTGTACTTTTGGATGAAACGAAAGGAAAGCGGTGGATTTGGACATTTTGAAGCAGGTGAAGAAACGCTTGGAGGGTATATTGATTGAGAATAAAAGCTTTGCCAAGCTGATTCCTGCCCAGGATTGAGGGGAACCCTCTTTTATTGGGGAATCCCCGTACCATAATACGGAAAACTATTATGATACGGGGGAGGATGTTTTAAATGGAGAAATGCACATATTGTTGAGAGATACATTAAAGGGCATCAAAGGAAAATTTATTTTATCCTATAATGATGAATATATCAGGGAGCTTTATATGGATTTTGTCATTGAAGAAGTGGTGCGGCCTGATAATTTAAGAATGGGGAGGAGAGAATAGGGAAGTAAATATAAGGAATTAGTCATCAGGAACTTCTGGTATTAAATGTTGGTTTTCTGGGGGCCAAGGAGAAAAAAATTTTTGAGGTAAACTACTAAATTTTTGTTTCAGGTAAAATATAGAATAACGTAATACGAAAATGTTACAATTAATGTGAATAAACACGAATTGTAGCATTTTTTTGTATTTGTGGAAATTTTTTGAAGAATGCAGTATAATAATTAAAATATTGTTATGGATAAACTGGATTGGAATTTAATATTTGAAGTTTTGAAATTGGTAATTAGGTTCACGTTATGTTTAGACAGCGGAACCGGTTTGAGAGATACGCAGTTGTACCATAATAAGAAATTAGGATGAGCATAACAAAAGTTTTTACGTGGGAAGGGAACATCATAGCGGAACCGCTGTTGCACCTAGATCACAAGTGAGATACTTAACTTTAGGTACAAGTAGCGTTCCTGTGAATTAGCAGGGGGGGAATATGGAATTGAGAAAAAGCGCTATTTTTTTGCAGATAGGGATCCTAATCATTTCATCAATTATTAATTTTACTGCTTTTTCTAAGGGGTATATGCCTACCCCTTTTCAAGCTTTTTTTTCAGGATTATGTGTTTTTACTTGGTTTTCTTACAGTTTATATAATGGGTGTAGAAATAACAGTAAATATTTGATTTTCTGCAGTTTGTTTTGGGGTATTGGATTACTGTTATTTGTTTTAGGGTATTTGACTAAAATCTTATTTATAGGTATTCCGTCGATATTTTTTATTGCTGGGGCATTATACGGATTGAAATACATTATGAATATTGGTACAGATATGATTCTTGTTATTGTATATGTTTCTGTTTCATATTTATTAATACTCTTTGCTTTTTTTCTCGGAAAGTTTTTTTATAGAGAGTAAATGAATACTCCGTCATTCAAGTTGTCTCAGCTTCTTCTAAATAATAAACTTCAATCAAAGCTTAGAATATAAATTTCGCATTTTGTTTATAAGCTTTAGCGCAGCCATGCTGGCAAACTGCCAATTATCCATAAAAAAAGCCCTAATGTTTAACTAGACATCAGGGCTTGTGAGCTCATTTTGAGCGGTATCGTTTCACTTGCTGTGTAAAAATGCGTAGGCAGTCACTAATGCAGGACGCCATGCCACTTGAGCAGACTTACCAAGTGTTCACATGTGTAATGTGCAAATAGCGAATGCTTACATACTGATAAGTATTCAGTGGGCGATTGTCAGCGTCGAATGTGTGTGCGGCGACGAGGATATTAGAGGGAGAGGGAGCCGCTCCAACGGAGACAATCGTAGGCGAATGGCTAAACACCATTCCGTCGAAAGAAAGCTGGATAATATCCCCCGGTTCTACCTGAGAAAGATCTGCCTCTACCGCAACAGGGCCAATTTCCAGGTTCTTCACAAGGAATTTATGCAAGAATTCAACACCAGTCCACGCTGGCGCACGGTTATTCAGGCTGTGATAATACCAGCCGAAGGTTGGTTTGGGATTCATAACCCCTGAACCGGCATACAACACCTGCGAGGCAAAATTTGTGCAGTCTCCTCCTAGGCGGTCAAAATTGTAGTATTGTGGATTTCGTCCATATGCCCATTTGTGCGCATAGGATACAGCTCTTTCCCGATCATAGTGTGTTTTTATCATGGTCTCCACCTCCACACTATTGTATGCAGGTGGCAGCATGAGCGTGCATGGTAAAGCATCATAATGGATATTCTCGAAAGCAAGGTATCCAGCAAATCATCGATCTTCTCGCACAGAAAGAATACGAAGATTATGAGGGATAATTTATTACAAGCGCATCGGTAGATGAGAATGTATGCAAGTCCGCAAGTGAGAATACATAGATGTTATGGATGGCACTGCGTTAGTTGATTTGATTGTTTTAAATTTCCTGAGCTGTAAGAAGCTACAAAAGGCTACTTGTATTCGTGTAATTCTTCGTATGATTTTCTTGAACTCCGTTTAATGCTTAGAATATTACGTGGTACCAAAATGCACATTATCCATAATTTAGTGAGGTGTTAGTATGAAAAAGATTAACTGGAGAATATTTAATTTAGCTCTTTGGATAGAGATTTTTTTATCTTATCTTTTACCTTTTAAAGTCATAGATGATTTTGAGTATAAAATAGGTTTTCCAATTCCATTTATATCTATTTATGATAGTGTGATTGGAATAAATCCATTTACATCAATGTCCGTAAATCCTTTTGGATTTTTACTTGATGGATTTATTATCTCTTTTATTATAATGTTTATCGTAAAATCATATTACAAAATTAAACATAACACCGCAAAATGAGCATACCTGGAAATAGTGATTGCTTGATGAGTTTGCAGTTTGTTTATTTGCAGACAAGTCTAGGGTAATATTTTGGAGCTCGTTATATGCATTAACTGGAATAATTATAGAATTGTAAATAAATTTTATTTAATTATAATAATATCAGGGAACCCCTTTTAGTTACCATAGAGATACAGCAAAAACAATGTTTACTGCCGTTCTCTTTATATTCTAGCGATAAGTTTGGCGCTTTGAAAACTCAGCCTTTCTTTTAAAAAGTCCGAAGATACTACAAAAAACGTATTTTGTCTGCACAAGAGCAACGAAAGTGAGCAAACCTTATGAAAAAAATTTCTCGTATCTACATTGAAATCACGAATGTGTGTAATCTGTCGTGCAGTTTTTGCATTGGCAACGTTCGTGTACCACGGTTTATGAGTACTGACGAGTTCTCACATATAATTCAGCAAGCAAAGCCTTATACGAACCACATTTATCTGCACGTACTGGGAGAGCCTCTGGTACATCCGCAATTGGAAGAACTTTTGGCTGTGGCACATCACTTCGGCATGATTGTAAATATTACCACAAACGGGACGCTGCTTGCGAAAACACAGAAAGTACTGCTGAGTGCACCTGCATTGCGAAAAGTAAGCGTATCATTGCACAGCATGGAACCTGGTAGCGCATATTGCAAGGAGGAGTATCTACGAGATGTGGCATTGTTTGTTACAGCTGCAACAGGTAAAGGGATTTTTTGTGAGCTGAGAATGTGGAATCTGGGTGCAAATGACATTGATAATGAGGCTATTTTTACACCTTTGTGCCGTCTTTTAGGATTGGACAAGGCTGCACAAGAAGTGGCACGGGGTAAAATCCGTGAAAACGGTAACACCACACTAGCACCGCGACTTTTCCTTGGAAAGGCTGCTCGTTTTACGTGGCCGAGCATGGCTGAACCTCGCACGGAGCAGCCCATATTCTGTCATGGGCTACGTAACCAGATGGCCGTACTAAGCGATGGAACTGTAGTGCCTTGCTGTCTTGATAGCCGAGGTGATATTGCATTGGGCAACATTTTTCAAACGCCGCTTAATCAAATTCTATCCGGCGAACGTGCACAGGCGCTTTACAAAGGTTTTTCAGCACGCCAACCAAGCGAGGAGCTTTGCCGCCGATGCGGGTATGCAAAACGCTTTTAAGGAATCAAGCAAGTGAGGAAATAGGAACGTCGTATTATTTCGATTTAAATATAAGTATGTGGAAGTCGGTTTTTTTGAACTGTGCATCATGTTTATAATTAGTCTAATTTCATAGTTGTGTATTTTTCTGACACATGGAGAATGTTTTTTATTTCTTAAATATTGATAGGTGTTAAAATCTAAATAAAACAAAAAACAACCCCTGAAAAGAGAGGTTGTTTTGCTGTTTTTGTGATATACTTCGTGACATATTTTGGCTTTATTAAGCCATTTTTTATGTCATAGAACAAATTTTTGTATCACAGGACAACTTTGTTAAAATACTCCGAAACGCTGATATTTGAGCGTTTTCCCCAGTTTCCAAGCTTTCTTAATATCCTGGAAAAAAATGGAGATGAGGGGAATCGAACCCCTGTCCGAAAACCCATCCATAAGAACTTCTTCCATCACAGTCAGTCTTTTAAGATTCCCTCGAGATACCGCCGATTGACAGGCTGTATCCTTTGGTAGCTTCATAAATCTTTTTACGCCGCAAAGCTTAAGCGAAAAAGTGCCCCGCCTGTTTGACGCCGGTTACTCTGACAGCGAGTGATCAAAGGCCGACGGCTGCCGCAATTAGGCAGCGATTGCTAAATTATTATTGTCTTTTCTTTTTAAAGGTTTCCGGCTTGGTGACGCAGTTAACCGGGCTGCGGATGGCTATCCCTATTTTCAAGACTCCCGTCGAAACCATTACATCCCCCTAATAAAAAGGGTCATTCTTTGATTACAAGGTAAGATTGCGGATTTTAAAGTCCTTTTCAGCCTGACGCTTTTGATCATTCTTCGCAATGGTATCCCTCTTATCATAGAGTTTTTTCCCTTTTGCTAAAGCAATATCCATTTTAACCAAACTGCGATCAAAATATACCTTAAGTGGAACAATGGTATAACCGGCTACTTGACTTTCCTGAGCAATTTTGCGTATCTGGTTTTTATGAAGCAAAAGTCTTCTTACCCTAAGTGGGTCTGTATTGAAAATATTTCCATGTTCATACGGACTGATATGCATATTGTAAATCAAAGCCTCTTCATTTTCAATTCGAATAAAGCTTTCTTTTAGGCTGCATTTGCCCGCGCGCAGACTCTTTACTTCAGTACCTACCAAAGAAATGCCGGCTTGGAATACTTCTTCAATAAAGTACTCATGATACGCTTTTTTATTTTGAGCAATTAGCTTTGTACCGTTTCCCTTTGCCATAAAAAAACCTACGCTTTCCTTGTATCAATGAATTGCTGAGAAATCTCATAAGAATGATACCATATATTCATTAAAAAGGCAAATGACAATCATATTACAATATTAAGAAATCATGGTAATTATAGTGCATTTTCTTTGATAAATATGCAGTAAAAAACCTTTTCATAAAAAAAAATAAATTTTCTTTTCTTTTATCCTAAAAAGCAATATAATAAGCCAAGTATGGCAATTTTTATTTTGTGGATTTTTTGGAAGGGAGAATAGATGCAGAAGAAATTTTTTGTGATGATTGCTCTATTATGTCCCTGTATTGGGGTACTCCGTGTCATGCAGGGGAAGGAGAATAGCCTTATAATGTAGTTGTTAGTGTAACGTTAAATATTGTGACTGTGTATAGTATGGAAGAAGAAGGCAAGGATACAGTTTCGGACAGAGCTTTTACCCGTTTTTGGGGGAGGCAATACCGACGGGAACTTTTCATTCATCTGATAAATATGCTTGGGGCCTTTGTTTGGCAATATTGGTACAACAGGGTTAATCAAGTGAAATAACTTCCTTGGCAAAGTGAATGTATTCAGTCTGAAAAATAATTGTAGCTTCAACAGAGGCTTTATCTTTTGTAAAAGGAAATGAGGGGAATCATGATTCTGAAAAAAACAGCGGTAATCGTATGTGTTTCGGCTGCGATGCTATGCGGGGCGATTGCTCTTTCTATGAGGCTGACCGAGGCAAGGGAGATTGAAATGGAGGTTTCTAATCCCAAGCAAGAGGTTATACCTGAAGAAGAAAAGCAAACTTATGACGAGGGGGGGAATATTCCATTATATTATGATGATGAGGATATTTTGCTTTTGCCGGTGCGAAATGTAGCCAAAGGTTTGGGGGGAACTGTGATTTGGCAGAAGGAATCGAAAAACGTAGTCATTGAATTCAGAGGCAAAAAACTAATGCTTGCGGCAGGCAGCACCAGCGCAGAAATGAATGGGTATCATATTACGCTTTGCGCTGAACCGCAGACCATTAATGGATGTATTTATGCTGAGACGTCTGTTCTTTCTGATTTTTTTTCAACGGAAGTGCAATGGGACAGCACAAAAAAACAAATTTCTTTAAAGTCGAAAGGAAATTCTATACCCATTGTTATGTCTGATTTTTTAATAGGAGAAAATGCAGAGAAGAAATACAGTCTGGAAATTCCTGTTATTATGAACTTAAATGATGCAAGCTATGAAAAAGGGCTGAACAAAGAAATCAGTATGGAAATGCAAGCTTTCGCAGATGAATTTATGCTTGATGAAGGAGAAGGTGAATTTTGCCTCCAACTGGAAAAAGGGTTTGTAAGCGGGGATTTTCTTTCTCTTTGCTGTAAGGGGACAAAAGGGTCGCAATCCTTTTACAAAGCAATTAACATTGATTTGAGAGAACAAAAGAGCGTAAATCTTTCTGATATGTTGACACAAAATGGAATGAGGGAACTGAAAGAACGGGGAAATTTAACAGATAAGACTCCTTTCTATATTACGCAACGTAAAGAACTGGCTATTTTTGATGTAACCAAAGAGGAACCAATGACTATTTTATTACCTTCAGATGGAGCTTTATTGGGTGGAGAATGGAATGCAAAGTATGAAAACCTATTTTTTGGAGCAATATAATTAACACTTAAAACCGTTTTCGAAGTTTCTTTACACAAATAGTTTTTTGAAAAAGAAATCGGAGGGAGTTGAAGAGCGGTGTGAATTTTAGGAATTTTACATTGATTTACATTTGTTGATTTTTGTTAGGGAATATTAAAACAAAATTCATAAAACACCCCTTAAAATAAAATGCAAACATTCTAATTAAAATTCAAAAAAATATTTTGTGAATGCAAACAGATAAAAAAATCTTTAAGAAAAAAAATAAAAAATAATCATTGATATTACATTATCAAACTGAGGTACTCGTGACACCGCATTTGCGACAATAGTTGCTCTTGGAAGCTTCTTGTCAGACATTGAAAAGGTTGAAATTCTGCACTTTTTTAAAATGTTGCATAAATATAGTTTTTTTTGGTAGAATGTATTAAGCAAAGACAACAAAAAACCTTTTGTTAGAAACATAACGCTGAAAATTATTTTAATAGTTGAAAAGATAAAGGTTTGATTGTATAATGAACGAGTAAAAAAACAACCGTTTTCTGGAAAGGCAAGATTGACAATTGTCTGACAAAGACTGTGATAAATCTCTGCCATTCTTGAAAGGCGGAGGGAACTAGTTTGAGAACGGCAAACAAGTTTTCCCTGACAAAAAACAGACAATAATCTAAATTTGTAAGGAGGAAGTACGAATGTCTAAAGTAATGAAAACAATGGACGGTAATGAGGCTGCTGCATACGCTTCCTATGCGTTTACAGAAGTAGCAGGAATTTTCCCCATCACTCCATCTTCCCCAATGGCTGAAAAAACGGACGATTGGGCAGCAAATGGCAAAAAGAATCTTTTTGGTCAGACTGTAAAGGTTGTAGGAATGCAGTCCGAAGCGGGCGCTTCCGGTACTGTTCATGGCTCTTTGGCCGCAGGTGCGTTGACAACAACATACACTGCATCTCAGGGTCTGCTGTTAATGATTCCCAATATGTACAAGATTTCCGGCGAATTGCTTCCCGGTGTATTCCACGTAACAGCACGTGCATTGGCAGCACAGGCATTGTCCATTTTCGGTGATCATTCCGACGTTATGGCTTGCCGTCAGACTGGTTTTGCAATGTTGGCATCCAACAGCGTTCAGGAAGTTATGGATTTGGGTTGCGTTGCACATTTATCCGCAATCAAAGGCAGAGTGCCTTTCCTTCACTTCTTTGATGGTTTTAGAACCAGCCACGAAATTCAGAAAATTGAATGTGTGGATTATGATGAACTGGCTAAAATCGTTGATATGGATGCGGTAAACACATTCAAGAGAAATGCTTTGAACCCTGAACACCCCGTAATCAGAGGTACAGCACAGAACCCTGATATTTATTTCCAGGCTCGTGAAGCTGCAAATAAATACTACGATGCTCTTCCAGCAGTAGTAGAAGAATATTTGGGCGAAATCAACAGAATTACAGGCAGAGATTATAAGCTGTTCAATTATTATGGTGCTCCCGATGCTGACAGAGTTATCATTGCTATGGGTTCTGCTTGTGAAGCAATCGAAGAAACCATTGACTACTTAACAGCAAAAGGCGAAAAAATTGGTATGGTTAAAGTTCACCTGTTCAGACCTTTCGTTGCTGCAAAAATGTTGGAGGTTCTTCCTAAGACAGTTAAGAAAATTGCTGTTTTGGACAGAACAAAGGAACCCGGCTCTCAGGGCGAACCTTTGTACATGGATGTTTGTACAGCAATGTTTGAAGCTGATCAGGCTCCCGTTGTTGTTGGCGGACGTTATGGCTTAGGCTCCAAGGATGTTACTCCTGCACAGTTTATTGCTGTATATGCGAACCTGACACTGGATAAACCTAAGAACCACTTCACAATCGGTATCATCGATGACGTAACCGGCCTTTCCTTAGAAGTTGGCAAGGAACTCAGCGTTACCGAAGGTGATGGCACAATCAGCTGTAAATTCTGGGGTCTGGGCGCAGACGGTACAGTAGGCGCAAACAAGAACTCCATTAAGATTATTGGTGACCATACAGATATGTACGCTCAGGCTTACTTCAGCTATGACTCCAAGAAATCCGGCGGTATTACACAATCTCACTTACGTTTCGGCAAGAAGCCTATTCGTTCCACATATTTGGTTAAGACAGCTGATTTCATTGCTTGCCATAAGCAGGAATATGTTAATCTGTACGATATGGTTTGCGAATTGAATGAAGGCGGCACATTCCTGTTGAACACCAACTGGACACCTGCTGAATTGGGCGAAAAACTTCCTGCAAACTTGAAGAAGCAGTTGGCAGAAAAGAATGCTAAATTCTACATCATTGATGGTACAGCAATTGCAGCAGAAATCGGCTTGGGTAACAGAATCAACACTGTTCTTCAGTCTGCATTCTTCAAGCTTGCAAACATCATTCCTATTGATCAGGCTGTAGAATACATGAAAGCAGCAATTAAAAAGTCCTACGGCAAGAAGGGTGATACCATCTTGAACATGAACTACGCAGCTGTTGATAAGGGCGTAGAAGGCATTGTGAAGGTTGAAATCCCTGCTGATTGGGCTAACTCTGTTGATACAGAAGTTAAGGCAGAAAGAAAAGCAACAGAATTCGTTAAAAATGTTGTTGAGCCTATGAACGCACAGGAAGGCGATAAACTGCCTGTTTCCGCATTCTCCGGTAGAGAAGACGGTACTTTCCCTTGCGGTACTGCTGCTTACGAGAAACGTGGCGTTGCAGTTGACATTCCTGAGTGGATTCCTGAAAACTGTATCCAGTGTAACCAGTGTGCATTTGTATGTCCTCATGCTACAATCAGACCTGTATTGGTATCTGATGCAGAATTGGCTAAGGCTCCTGAAGGCTTTAAGGCTGTTGCAGCTAAGGGCGTAGGCTTTGGCGATTTGAAATTTAGAATTCAGGTTTCTCCTTTGGATTGTTTGGGTTGCAGCAGCTGTGCTGTAGTTTGCCCTGCTCCTAAAAAAGCTCTGGTTATGAAGCCTTTGGCTAGCCAGGAAGTTGAAGTAGCTAACTGGGATTTTGCTATAGAAGAAGTTGCTCATAAGGCTAACCCTATGAACAAAGCAACCGTAAAAGGCAGCCAGTTTGAAGAACCTCTGCTTGAGTTCTCCGGTGCTTGTGCAGGTTGTGGTGAAACACCTTATGCAAAATTGATAACACAGTTGTTTGGTGATAGAATGTATGTTGCAAATGCAACAGGTTGCTCCTCTATCTGGGGTGGTTCCGCACCTTCTATGCCTTACACAACAAATAAAGACGGCCGTGGTCCTGCTTGGGCAAACTCTCTGTTTGAAGACAACGCAGAGTATGGTTTGGGTATGTCAACAGCTGTAAAACAGATGAGAGAAGGCATCAAGGATAGACTTGAAACTTTGAAATCTGTTGATGCTTCCTTTACAGGCGTAGTTGATGAATGGATTGCAACCATGAAAGATGGCGATAAATCCAGAGCAGCTTCCGACGCTGTGGTTGAAGCATTGAAGGCTTATAGTGGCGCAGATGCAGAAGCTAAGAATGCTATCGCTCATGTTCTTGAAAATCAGGATCAGCTGGTTAAAAAATCTCAGTGGATCTTTGGTGGCGACGGCTGGGCATATGATATCGGTTACGGCGGTTTGGATCATGTATTGGCTTCCGGCGAAGACGTAAATGTTTTTGTATTTGATACAGAAGTTTACTCCAATACAGGCGGTCAGGCTTCTAAATCTACACCAGTTGGTGCTGTTGCGCAGTTTGCGGCTTCTGGTAAGAGAATTAGAAAAAAAGACCTTGGTATGATGGCTATGAGCTATGGTTATGTATATGTTGCGCAGGTAGCTATGGGCGCTGACAAGAATCAGGTAGTAAAGGCTATGATGGAAGCTGAAAAGTATGACGGTCCTTCCTTGATTATTGCTTACGCTCCTTGTATCAACCATGGTATGAAGGGTGGTATGAGCGGTGCGCAGGACGAAATCAAGCGTGCTGTTGATGCTGGCTACTGGCATATGTACAGATTCAACCCTACTTTGAAAGAAGAAGGAAAGAATCCGTTCACATTGGATTCCAAGGATCCTACAACAAGCTTCAGAGATTTCTTGGTAAGCGAAGTTCGTTACAGCTCTTTGCAGAGAACATTCCCTGAAGTTGCAGAAGATCTCTTTGCAGAATCTGAAAGAAATGCAAAAGAAAGACTGGACAGCTACAAGAGATTGGCTAATCAGTAATTTCTAAATAAGACTTAATTTTAGGCGGGAAGCGTTGCTTCTCGCCTTTTTTAAAAGAAAAATGAAGAAGTAGGTTTTGTTAAATAGGAAGTGCTTAATGTGGGAAAATGTTGCGGAATTTGCGCTGAATTGGAAAAATTTTTAAATTAAAAGAATATTAAGAAATATTAACAGACTTCTTAGAATTTGACTCTTATAATAGAAACATATGAAAAATCCAAGGAGGCAATTATATGGCGTTATCGAAGAAAAAGAAAATTTTATTAGCCGTTGCAGGTTTAATTGTTGTGGCTGTTGGTGCGAAGGTTGTTTTAGGAGGAGATAAGACACCTGAGGGAACAATGGTAAGTACTTCTTTTGTAGAAAAACAAAATGTGGAAGAGGTATTAAAATTAAAAGCAGTTTTAGAAGGAACGGAAAGCACGGAGGTTGTATCAAAGCTGCATTATGAAGTAAAGCAGCTATTGGTCAAAGAGGGGGATAAGGTGAAAAAGGGACAGCTATTGGCTGTTTTGGACAGTTCTGACCTTACGGAGCAGTTGAGTTTGAGCAAAGGTGAGCAAACCTTATTGCAAATGCAGCACAATGAGCTGCTGGAGGATAGACAGACAGAATATGATGAAGCGAAAAAGGATTATGATGATTTAAAAGAAATGTTAGAGATTGGTGCGGCCAGTCAAAGTGAAGTGGATGATGCAAAAAGAAAGCTGGACAATATTCCGTCAAAGAATGGAGTTGCAATTTTGTCGGATTCGGAAAGACAGACCATGGACAATACGAACCATAAGGTGAGCATTGAAGCAAAAACCTTGGAGGATTGCAAAATTTGCAGTATGATTGATGGCACCGTTACCCGTGTCAATACAAAAGTTGGCCGTTTTGCCGATGATACGGAAGATGATAAGCCGATGTTTGTCATTGAAAATATTGATAAGCTTCAAATGAAGGTTTTGGTAAACGAAACAGATATTGCAAAGATTAAAATAGGCCAAAAGGCAGATATTACTGCGGATATTTTAAATGAAGAAAGTGTTGAGGGTGTGGTAACACGCATTTCTCCAACCGGTGAAAGTAAGAGTGATAGCTCAACAGAAAGGGTTATTCCTGTTTACATAGAAATAGTTGGCACACATGAAAAGCTGATTGCAGGCATTACCGCAAAAGCCACCATTCATATTGCACAGGCGGAGCAGGTATTAACAGTTCCTTATGAGGCGGTCAGTGAATTGGAGGATGGATCAACCGTAGTTTATGTTGTGAAGGAAGATAATACCATTCGTATTGTACCTGTAACAATTGGTTTGGAAACAGATCTGTTGATTGAAGTACAAGAGGGTGAATTGACCGAGGGGCAGCAGATTGTGCTCAATCCCAACCTTGCTTTGACGGAAGGCATGACCGTCATTCCTCAGTAGGAGGTGCGTAATGAAAGAAATTATTAAAATTGAAGAGCTCAATAAGGTTTACGATACCGGCGCCATTCAGGTACACGCCTTGCAAAATGTTTCTGTTTCCATAATGGAGGGAGAATATGTGGCAATTATGGGGCAGTCGGGATCGGGAAAATCTACGTTAATGAACATTTTAGGTTGTATGGACAGACAGTTTCAGGGAACCTATCTATTGGATGGTATTCCAATTGTGGATCAGGGCGAGAATGACCTTTCCAGAATCAGAAACAAGAAAATAGGCTTTGTTTTTCAGGCATTTCAGCTAATTCCCCGTACTTCAGCTTTAAAAAATGTGGAAATCCCTATGATATATGGGGGAATGAAGGCGGAAGAACGAAAAATAAAGGCAAACAATTTGCTTGAGAAGGTTGGGTTGGGGGAAAGAGTACATCATATGCCAAATGAGCTTTCAGGCGGCCAAAAGCAAAGGGTTGCAATCGCAAGGGCTTTGGCGAATGACCCTGCCATTATACTTGCTGATGAACCAACCGGCAACTTGGATAGCCATTCCTCCCATGAAATTATGGATTTTTTTACGAAGCTGAATGAAGAGGGGGCAACGGTCATTGTTGTTACCCATGAAGAGGATATTGCGCAATGTACTAAGCGCATCATTCGCTTTCAAGACGGACAGATTGTAAGCGATGAAAAGGTGGTGAAGGAAGGGTGATATTCGAAAATCTAAAATTAGCCATGTTCTCTATTCGTGCCAACAAAATGCGTTCTTTTTTAACCATGCTGGGTATGATTATCGGTATCAGTTCGGTTATTGCCATTGTATCTTTGGGGGATACCATGCGTAGCGTAGTTGCTGGTGAGTATGAAAATTTTGGAACAGGATTGGCGGGTGTATATATTATGTCACCTGATGACGTTTATACAGATAGTAATTTGTTTACAAAAGAAGATGCCGATCAGTTAAAGGAAGCAATGGGTGGAGAGCTTACTTATGTCGGCTTTCGAAGCTCTACGAGGGCTGATGTAAAAGCGGGCAGGAAAACGGAAACTGTTTCTTTGACGGGATTGGCAGAAAATCCTACGGAGATGAAGGATCCCAAAATCATGTATGGGCGTATGTTGAATGATAAGGATATTTTAGAAAAGAAAAATTTTGTGGTTTTGGATAGTACAACGGCGGTAAATATTTTTGGACAGGAAAATGTTGTCGGAAAAACAATAAAAACCACCATACAGAACCAAGCCGAAGAACTTTTGGTGATCGGGGTATTTCAGAATACGGATTCGGCACTGATGAAATTGATGAACGGCGGCTCTGTTGCCGATGCATTTGTTCCCGAAAGTATTCTGTTGAGCGAAAACGAGTATCAATGGTCATTATATTTTTGTATGGCAGAGGATCAGGATATGACACAGTTGCAAAGCAGAGTTGTGGCCTATATTGCCAGAATGAAAAATCAAGACCTAGAGAATATTATATGCAATTCGGCGCAGCAAGAAATGTCTTCTATAGATTCCATGCTTGCCTCCCTTTCGGCCGTGGTTGGTGCCATTGCTGCCATTTCTCTGGTAGTAGGCGGTATTGGAATTATGAATATCATGCTGGTATCCGTGACAGAAAGAACGAGAGAAATCGGGATACGAAAAGCACTCGGCGCAAGAACCGGAGATATTATGATTCAATTTTTAATTGAAGCCGCCGCAATTTCTGCGGCTGGCGGACTTATTGGAACATTATTAGGCATTTCCGTTGTTGCCATTGGCGGAATGATCGTGGGCGTTGGGGTTGTTGTGAAGCCGTCAGTTGTATTAATTGCGGTTGCATTTTCAGCCATGGTTGGTTTGGGTTTTGGTCTATACCCTGCAAAAAAAGCAGCAAAGAAAGATCCTGTAGAGGCTTTGCGATACGAATAATTTGATTTGGAAAACAGCGTACTATAAAATGGTACGTTGTTTTTTTAAGGATATTTGCAGTGTTTTTCCAGACATTTTTTAAAATGTTTGTTTTTACTGGCTTTGTTTGAGATAAGGATAAAGAATTTATTAATGAAATTGTGAAAATGAATGTTAGCTCGGTATAAATTAAGATTAATCAACATTATTTGTAAAAAAAGAAATTGCAAATCAAACGGCGAAAATGATTGTTTTGAGAAATACTAGTCCTAAGGCTTTTGCTATGTTTATCTAAATTCAAATATATGGGCACGATTTTGTCCCATTGGGACTAAAATTAATTTATCTTTTTTATAGAAGGAAAATATGGTATAATAAAACGAAAATTTAGAAAGAAAATTTTAGGAGGTGCAAAATGGATTTTACAGAAAATTTCAATCAAACAAAGCCCTTTGCGCACCTGCACGTTCATACGGAGTACAGTCTTTTGGATGGTTCGGCAAAGATAAAAGAGCTGGTTCAGCGGACGAAGGAATTGGGAATGGAAAGTATCGCCATCACGGACCATGGTGCGATGTATGGCGCCATAGAATTTTATAAGGCTGCGCTTGAGGCAGGGGTGAAGCCCATTATTGGCTGTGAGGTTTATGTAGCACCGCAATCACGCCTGACTAAGGATAGCAAAAACGGAGGAAACTATCACCTTGTTCTTTTGGCTGAAAATAATGAAGGGTATCAAAATTTGATAAAATTGGTGTCCTATGGCTTTATTGACGGGTTTTACTATAAGCCACGTGTGGATAGGGAGCTTTTGCGAAAGCATCATAAAGGAATTATTGCCTCCAGCGCTTGCTTGGCGGGAGAGATCTCCAGAAAAATTTTGACTGCTTCCTACGAAATTGCGAAGGAAGCGGCATTGGAGTATTTGGATATTTTTGGCGAGGGAAATTTCTTTTTGGAGCTTCAGGATCATGGTATGCGGGAGCAAAAACAGGTCAATATGGCTTTGGTTCGTATGAGCCAGGAAACGGGTATTCCTTTGATTGCCACCAACGACAGCCACTATATATATAAAGAGGATGCAGAGCCTCATGATATTTTACTATGTATTCAAACGGCAAAAACAGTTTTGGATGAGGATAGAATGCGCTATGAAGGTGGACAGTTTTATCTGAAAAGCCCTGAGGAGATGTATGATTTATTTTCTTATGCACCTGAGGCATTGGAAAATACCGTAAAAATCGCACAAAGATGCAATGTTTCCTTCCGTTTTCATGAATTAAAGCTGCCGAGGTTTGATGTGCCTGATGGGAAAACGGCGCAGCAATATTTAAGAGAGGTTTGTGAGGCGGGTTTTCGGGAAAAATATCCTCAAGATAAAAAGGAATGGAAAGACCGTCTGGAATACGAGCTTTCCACCATTGAAAATATGGGATATGTGGATTATTTTCTCATTGTCTGGGATTTTATAAAATATGCGAAGGACAACGGAATTATTGTTGGACCGGGGCGTGGTTCGGCGGCAGGAAGCATGGTTTCCTATTGCTTATCCATCACCACCATTGAGCCTTTAAAATACGACCTGATTTTTGAACGATTTTTAAACCCAGAGCGTGTCAGTATGCCTGATATTGATATAGATTTTTGCTACGAGCGTCGCCAAGAGGTCATAGATTATGTGATTCGCAAGTATGGTGAGGATCATGTTGCCCAAATTATAACCTTTGGTACCTTGGCTGCGAGGGCGGCAATTAAGGACGTTGGGCGAGCTTTAGCGATGCCTTATGCTGACGTTGACCGTATTTCAAAAATGATTCCGACGGAATTGGGGATTACTATAAAAAAAGCTTTAACGATGAACCCCGATTTGCAAAAGGCATATGAAGCAGAGGAGGATACCCATCGTCTGATTGACACTTCGATGCGTTTGGAAGGGCTGCCAAGGCATTCCTCCACCCATGCGGCAGGCGTTGTCATCTGCAAAGAGCCTGTCATGGAATATGTACCGTTAAGTGCAAATGATGGTCAGATTAATACACAATATACTATGACGCTCTTAGAGGAGCTTGGTATTTTGAAGATGGACTTTCTTGGACTGCGTACCCTAACAGTCATACAAAATGCTGTGCAAGAGGTGGAGCGTATCCATGGGATTAAAATAGATATTGATACAATTCCCGATGATGACGCAGAGGTGTATCAGCTGATTAGTCAGGGGAAAACAGAGGGTGTTTTTCAGCTGGAAAGCTCAGGCATGAAGCAATTTATGCGTGAGCTTCAGCCAAAACGGCTGGAGGATTTGATTGCCGGGATTTCCTTATATCGCCCAGGCCCCATGGATTTTATTCCAAAATATATCAAGGGGAAGAATAACCCTGAAAACATACAGTATATTCATGAAAGCCTTGTGCCAATTTTGGACAACACCTATGGCTGCATTGTATATCAAGAACAGGTTATGCAAATTGTGCGAGATTTGGCGGGCTACAGCCTTGGTCGAAGCGACCTTGTGCGCCGTGCGATGAGTAAGAAAAAAGCAGCGGTTATGGCTGAGGAGAGAAAAAATTTCGTTTACGGCGTTGGGGAAGATGTTCCTGGCTGTGTAAAGAACGGCATTTCAGCGGAAGCGGCAGAAAAAATATTTGATGAAATGACGGATTTTGCAAAGTATGCCTTTAACAAAAGCCATGCTGCCTGCTATGCGGTTGTTGGATATCAAACGGCATGGTTAAAAGCACATTATCCTGTGGAGTTTATGGCGGCTTTGATGACAAGTGTTATGGATAATGCAAGTAAGGTTTCAAGCTATATTGAAGAATGCAAGAAAATGGGGATAGCATTACTGCCGCCTGATCTGAATGAAGGGTATGAACATTTTTCGGTTTCCGACGGAAAAATACGTTTTGGGCTTGCCGCAATTAAAAATGTGGGACGTGGCGTAGTCAGTGCTTTAGTGGCAGAGCGTGAAAAAAGTGGATTATTTCAGTCCATGACAGATTTTTGCAGTCGAATGGAAGCAGGAGAAATCAATAAGCGTTGTTTTGAAAGCTTAATTAAAGGCGGTGCGATGGATTCTTTGGGCGGTGCCAGAAGCCAGTATATGGCGGTTTATAAAAGTATTTTGGATGGAATAGGGCAGGCTAGAAAGAATAATATTGTAGGGCAAATGAATTTGTTTGATATGGATTTAGGCGAGGAAAGCTATAAGCCTTGCGATGATTTGCCTAATGTGGCGGAATTTGAGCCACGAGATAAGCTTGCAATGGAAAAAGAGGTTTTGGGCATTTACGTAAGTGGTCATCCTTTGGCGGAATACGAGGATAGGCTTAGACGGAAGATCAGCCACAGAAGTATTGATTTTTTGCCTGTTGAGGAGGGTGAAAACCGACAACAGGTTGCGGAAGATACAAAGGTGATTGTTGGCGGTATGATTGCAGTCGTTTCTGTAAAATATACAAGAAACAATGATAAAATGGCGTTTCTTACCTTGGAAGATTTTCAAGGAACGATGGAGGTTATTGTTTTTCCAAAGGTTTATCAACAGTTTTTCGAACTTTTTCAGGAGGAAGCGGTTATTCTGATTAAGGGACGTGCAAATATTTCGGCTGATGGGGAAGGCAAGATTATTGCATCGCAAATTCAAATACTGCCCTTGGAGGCGGAGCAAAAGCCTGCATCCTTATGGCTGAAGATTGAGAATGCAAGAGAGGTGCCTTTGCCGCAAATTACAGCTGTTTTATTGCAGCATAAAGGCAATATTCCCGTTTTTATCTATCAAGAAAAAAGCAAGGAAATTATGAAGGCAGAAAGAAAATATTGGGTTAATTGTTCCTCGGAGCTGCAACAGGAGTTGAAGCTTTTGCTGGGAGAAGGCAATGTGGCGGCGAAGCACGAGTAGGAGGACATGACGTATGGATGAAAAAAATATAGAAAATACTCCATATATCTGCGTGAAAGCGTTGGAAAAGGGCGTAAGCATTATCGGTGTCACCCGTGGGGAAATTACCAAAATTCATCATACGGAAAAGCTTGACAAGGGAGAAGTTTTGATTGCACAGTTTACGACGAATACTTCTGCCATCAAGATAAGAGGCGAGGCTGAAATCTATACACAATTTGGTGTCATTCGCACAGAAAAATCGGAGAAGGAATAAAGATTGGGATAGGAGGAACAGTCGATGGAAATGAAAAAAATTAATAAAATCGGTGTTTTAACCAGCGGGGGGGATGCCCCTGGGATGAATGCGGCGATTCGTGCAGTCGTGAGGACGGCAATTTTTTATGACATAGAAGTGACGGGCATTCGCAAGGGCTACAATGGTCTGATTAATGGCGAAATCAAGGAAATGCACAGCAAAGACGTATCAAATGTAATGAATTTGGGTGGTACCATTTTGCATACGGCACGCTGCCCTGAAATGATGACAGAGGAAGGGCTTAAAAAAGCGGCTGCAATTTACAAAATATTGGGATTGGATGCCTTGATTGTCATCGGCGGTGACGGCTCATATAGAGGCATGGGGGAGCTGGCAAAGTTAGGCGTAAACGGTATTGGTATCCCTGCAACCATTGATTTGGATATGAGCAGCACAGAGTATACCATTGGCTTCGATACTGCAGTTAATACAGGGATGGATGCATTGAATAAGCTGAGGGACACATCAAGCTCTCACGAACGCTGTTCCGTGGTTGAGGTTATGGGGCGTGATGCCGGATATATTGCGGTATGGTGTGGCATGGTCGGTGGCGCAGAGGATGTGATGTTCCCCGAAGCAAAGGACGTGATTAACAGCCAAAAAGTGATTCAGCAAATTTTGGAAAATAGAAGTATTGGCAAAAGACACAATCTGATTGTGGTTGCCGAAGGTGTTGGGGGAACCCAGAAATTAGCAGATGATATTCAAGAAATTACTGGAATTCAGACCAGAGCTACGATTCTTGGTCATTTGCAAAGAGGCGGAAGTCCTACAGCGATTGATCGTATGCACGCTTCCATGATGGGCTATCATGCCGTAAAAGCGGTTATGGAAGGAAAGCAAAATCAGGTTGTCGGCTTTAATAAAGGAAGCTATGAAGTTCTAGATTTTGAGGAAGCTTTTGGGATGGAGAAAACCTTGGATCAAGATATTTACAATGTAATTAAAATTCTTGCAATATAACGGACTTACGAAAGGTAAGCAGGTGCAGTGCAAACTGTGCCAGCTTACAAGATGTTGAAAATACCGTCCGTTATGAATAAATATAAGAAATTATTTTACGATAAATAAGGGATGGACTTTTCAAAGGTTTACTTAATTTGGGCAACATCCCACAATTCCCAGCGAATGCTTTGCATACCCATCTGTTTGCATCTTTTCCGTCAGCCTGTACAAAAATGCTCACCAATATATCCAGTATTCGTTGTGCTTTTTGTTTTGTCTAACGAAAAATCTGACTGCACATCTGGGCACGCAGAATTATGCGGTATTGCCTTAGGAATTTTAATTTTTTTACAATAGAAAGAACAGCAAAAAGAGGAGGTACTGCAATGCGCAGGACAAAAATTGTTTGCACACTGGGCCCGGCAACAGACAGTATTGAAATAATGAAAAAATTAATTCAAAATGGTTTGGACGCGGCTCGTGTGAACTTTTCACATGGAAACTATGAATCACATGGGGAAATGATAAAAAAATTGAAACAAGCAAGAGAGGAATTGGGTGTGCCAATCCCCTTGATTTTGGATACAAAAGGCCCCGAAATACGAATTAAAACCTTTGCCGAGGGAAAAATCGTATTGGAAGAGGGAGATAAATTTACGTTAACCACCGAAGATATTGAGGGCACAAAGGAGAAGGTATCTGTAACCTATTTGGATTTGCCCAAGGATTTGCAAATTGGCTCCCGTGTATTAATTGATGATGGATTAATCGAGCTTAAGGTAGAGCGAATTGCAGGCCCTGAGGTTCATTGCGTGGTTGTAAACGGCGGAAAGGTTGGCTCAAGAAAAGGGGTTAATCTGCCGGGGATTAAAATTAATTTACCTGCTTTAACACAAAAGGATATTGAGGATTTGCAGTTTGGCATTGCCAATGGGTTTGATATTGTAGCCGCCTCCTTTATTCGTTGTGCTTCTGATGTAACAAGAATCAGAAAGGTGTTAGAGGAAAACGGCGGCGATGGGATCCATATTATTGCGAAGATTGAAAACCAAGAAGGCGTAGATCATATTGACGAAATATTAGAGGTTTCCGACGGAATCATGGTTGCCAGAGGTGACTTGGGCGTGGAAATTCCCCCGGAAGAGGTACCTTTGGTTCAGAAGCAGCTGATAGCAAAAGCCAATCTGCGCAGCAAGCCAGTTATTACGGCAACACAAATGTTGGAGAGCATGGTGAATAGTCCAAGACCGACAAGAGCAGAGGCGAACGATGTTGCAAATGCAATTTTTGACGGCAGTGATTCCATTATGCTTTCGGGAGAAACTGCGGCGGGAAATTATCCGCTTGAGGCTGTTGCAACCATGGCTCGTATTGCGGAAAAAACGGAAAGCAGTATCAATTATAATAAAATGTTAACTAGACAGCTTGACGGGGTAACGACAAATATTACAAACGCAATCAGCTTTGCTGCGTGTTCAACGGCCGCCGAATTAAATACCGCTTGTATTTGCACCATTACCCAATCCGGCTTTACAGCTAGGATGATATCCAAGCATAGGCCTGTTTGCCCCATTGTAGCAGCAACCATGACGGATCGGGTTTGGCGTCAGCTCAATTTGGTATGGGGCTGTAAGCCAATGCTGCATAAAGAAACATTATTGCAGGGTAAGGTTTTTGATACAGGCATGGACATTATACAGGCAAGTGGACTTGTGAAAAACGGAGATACGGTTGTTTTGGCATTGGGTATGCCCCTTGGTGTAAGCGGTGCAACAAATACCCTTCGGGTTGATATTGTTGGTGATGTACTTTGCAAAGGGATTGGTGTCGGAACAAAAAAAGCGAGCGGCAGAGCCAGAGTGATAAAAATGCGTGAGGATATGGAGCGTAGCTTTCAAAAAGGGGATATTTTGGTTGCAACAGCGACAGATAACGATTTTATGCCTTATATCCAAAAGGCTTCTGCCATTATCGTAGGTCCCATGGATCATAGTGACGATTGTCACGCAGAAATTGCGGGGAGAGCATTGGATATTCCTGTTATCATTTGCAATGCAAAGGTTGTGGATTTTATTCCCAATGATGCTTTGATTTCAGTGGATGCGTCAACCGGATTTATTTGTGCCGGCCTGCCAGAAGAGGAAAAAAAAGCATAATAAGTTTCATATGTTGAAGGTCATGTCTTTAAGGCATGGCCTTTTGTATTTAAAAAAGAACAAACAATATTCAGGGAATAGAAAAAAGTACATTGATTTTTTTTGGAGTTTTTTGTGATATTTTGATAGCTGTTTTGGATTGAAACTCAATAATAATTGTGAATGTGCATTAAGTTATACTGAAAAAAGTATAATTGCAGTAGAATGCTTTCATTTTTTGAGTGATTGACAAGAAAACAAAAGCGTGCTAACATTATGAACAAGAATTCAATATATTGAATTAATTCAAGATATTGAAAATTCTTCACAGGTCCTGCGTTAGCATTTTGGTTCAGCGGCAGCTAGGGTGCGAACATGGAATTTTACTTATTTTTTTCTATTTAGAAGGAGGAGATATTATGACTAGTACAACATGGATTAGTGCTGACAATACGTGGGCACTCATGGCCATTACTTGTGGCTGGGTTGCGTTTTCTATTTACGCAGAACAGACATGGGCATGGGCATCAAAAGTCTCTGGTGCAATTATTGCGCTGGCAGGAGCTTTGATATTAACAAATTTAAACATTATTCCTACAAATGCCCCTTGGTTTGACGACGTTATTTGGGGGTATGTGGTACCTCTGGCGATCCCTCTGCTGCTGCTGCAGTGTGATATCCGCAAAATCTGGAAGGAATCTGGAAAATTGCTGGTTATTTTCTTAATCGGCTCTATTGGTACTACGGTATCCGCCATGCTGGCTTTCCATTTATTGAAAAACAGTGTTCCTGATGCGGCGGCTGTTGCGGCAATGATGACAGGCTCCTACATCGGTGGTGGCGTAAACTTTGCTGCTTTAGCAGGTTCCTTTGAGATTCCTGGCGCAACTGTTGCAGCTACAACGGTAGCGGATAACCTTTTGATGGCTTGTTACTTTTTTGTATTAATTGCAATTCCAAGCATTAGCTTTTTCCGCAAGGCTTTCAAGCATCCACATCTGGATGAGGTTGAAAGTGTTGGCGTTGATGAAGCTGCAAAAACACAGGCTGCTGCTTATTGGGAAAGAAAACCTATTTCCCTGAGAGACATTGCTGTAGACTTTGCCCTGAGTGCAATTATTGTTTGGGTTTCTGTTGAAATTGCAAAACTTTTTGGTGCGGTTATCCCTGTAGGTAACAAAGGGCTAGAAATGATAAATGGTTTATTAGGCAACAAATATTTGATTATGACCACCATTGCGATGGCGGTTGCAACCCTTGGCTCAAAGCATGTGGAAAAAACAGCGGGTTCTCAGGAAATAGGTACATACTTGATCTATTTATTCTTGTTTGTTATCGGCGTTCCTGCATCCATTGGCCAAATCATCAATAATGCACCTTGGTTGTTTGCATTCTGCTTAATCATGGTTGTCGGCAATATGTTGTTCTGCTTTATTTTTGGGAAGTTGTTCAAATACAATCTGGAAGATATTATTCTTGCATCCAATGCAAACATTGGCGGCCCTACAACAGCGGCAGCTATGGCAATCTCCAAAGGTTGGGTTAAATTGGTTGGACCTATCATGCTGGTTGGTACATTGGGCTATGTCATTGGCACATACTTCGGTACTTTCATCGGACAAATGTTAGGCGCATAAGCATAAGAGATTATTTAAAGAGACGGAAAGAGGAGTAATATGATTTTTGACGGACATTCTGACATCTTTATAGATGTTACCATCAAGCGCCTGCTTGGGGAAACGCAGGTATTTAAGAATCACCACCTTACTAGATTGCGTAAAGGCGGAATTGAGGGAGGCTGTTTCGTCATCTGGATTGACCCGCCTTACGACAAAGAACCAGCGAAAAGATTGGCACAGATTTTGAAGGCTACAAAAGAAGAAATGGCAGAGTGCAAAGAAGCGGTTTTGGTTCATAATATTGCCGAAATCGAAGCGGCGCAAAAAGCTGAAAAATTTTTTATTCTACTTGGTATAGAGGGTCTTTCCGGTATCGGGGAAGATGTGGATCAGATACATATGCTTTATGATTTTGGTGCACGTCATGCTATGCTGACATGGAACGAGCAAAATCCATTGGCAACAGGGGTTCAGGGCGATCCTACCAGAGGGGTAACAGAGCTTGGCAAAAAAGCCATTCGGATCCTTCAAAAAAAACGTATGATCGTAGATGTTTCTCATTTAAATGAGCGTTCCTTCTGGGATGTCATGGATATGACAGAAGGCCCTGTTCTGGCATCTCATTCGAACGCAAAGGCACTGGCGCCTGCGGCAAGAAATTTATCGGATGAACAGCTATTTGCAATTAGAGATACAAAGGGTTTGGTTGGATTGAATTCCTTTAATCTTTTTGTATCGCAGGATTTAAAAAATCAGAATGTAGATAACTTGGTAAAGCATGCGTCCTACATTGCAGATAAAATCGGTGTAGAGCACCTTGGGTTTGGTTTTGATTTCTTTGAATTTTTATCAACAGATTCCATGAAGAGTTATAGTGATCAAGAAACCTCCTTTACCATAGGTTTGGAGGATTGTTCCAAGGTTCCTGAACTGCTTATAAAAATGAGGGCAGCAGGATTTACGGATAAAGATCTTGAAATGATTTCCGGAGGTAATTGGTTGAACCTTATCAGTAGAGTAATTGGTTAAATAATGGAAAGGCTTCCTAGATTTTCGAAAACAAGGCATATCGGCGTTAACGATATGCCTTGTTTTTTTTGAGAAGGAAAGTCTGCTTTTTTAAAGGCATTCAAAGGTTGCGATGATTATATTAGGGGATTTGAACGCATCCGATAAAGGCGGTATGTGTCATCGGGTGTGATTCTGTGTTTTTGAGAAACGCTGCCGTCATACCATAATGACGTTTGAAAATCTACGGTTTCAAATTCGCAACGTCAGTATTGGCAGTAGAAGGTATTATTTGGAGAAATAAGTATTATAATATAGTAATTAAAAAAACGCTGCAAAATTTGCAGCGTGAGCGGATTAAAAAAAACGGGGCGTCATTGCCCAAATGGAAATACATTCTTCGTTGGTGTTATTGATATATTTATGGGGGAGAGAACTACTGAAATAAATGCTGTCACCTTTATAGAGCACATATTCGTTTCCGTTTAAGTGAACTGTCAAGACGCCTTTTAAAACGTAACCGCATTCTTCGCCCTCGTGGCAAAGGGTTTCTTTTTCATAGGTACATCCGCCTTCTAAACGAACCTCCGTCATATCCAATAAATGACCGGAATGAGTGGGAGATAAAAGCTTATAAAAGCTGTTATTTCGATGCGTTACAATGATTTTATGGTCACCTCGACGGATGAGAATACTATCCTCCTTTTGCGTGTCTTCAAAAAAATAATTGATATTTGTGTCCAAAGCACTGGCTAAACGCCAAAGGCTGACCACAGAGGGAACTACCAAATCACGTTCAATTTGGCTGATTAAGCCGGTACTTACATCAGAAGCTTTAGAAAGCTCTGCAATACTCAATTTTTTTTTGTTGCGCAGTTCTTTAAGCCGTGAACCGATTTGAAAATCCATATGCTTTCCTCCTATCTCTACGGTATTAAAATGAGTAGTTTATTTTCAATTATTGTATTATTTTCAGCAAAGAATACAAATAGTATTGTATATACTGCAATTGATGATGGATGCAGTATGTTAAGCTTACACGAAGGCAGTATTGTATGTTTCTTCTTTTTTGTGCATTCCCTTACATTTTATCATCAAAGAGTTGAAGGAACAATCTTTTTCTGAAAAAAACAGTCGAAGCTAAAATTTGCTGGAATTGGGCTTATTCGGCGGGACGATTGCAAAGTCAGGGTTTGCGTGCTATAATGTTAGGGATTATTGAGAGATGTTTTAATAAAAAATCGGAGGATATTATGTTGACAAGTAAACAAAGATCATATTTGCGTTCTATGGCAAACGGAATTGATGCAATTTTTCAGGTTGGGAAAAACGGTGTAACACCTGAGCTGAGAGATACGGTGCATAGTGCATTGGAAGCCAGAGAATTGATTAAAGTCAGCGTCCTGGATAATAATATGCTGTCGGCGGCAGAGGCGGCGGAAATGCTTGCCAGCAGAACAGGGGCGGATATTGTTCAGATTATTGGCAATAAGTTTGTGTTGTTCCGTCAGTCTAAAACAAAACCTGTGATCGAGTTGCCTAAAGTAAAAAAATAATATTTAGGGGAGAGGGTTTCATGACGAATGTGTTTGATTATCTGCTTTGGCGGGGAGATTTGACGTTAGAGCAATCGCCGTTTGAGGATGTGGATGGACTCATTTTATCATGCTTATCCTATCACTATTTCACAGAGGTTTTAAAGCAGTATGAGTCTGCACCTGTGCGCATTGAGGAGTTGGCAAAAAAAGTAAAGGCTTTGCCTGCGGAAAAGCTTCGTGTGCGTGATCCACAGGATGTTGCATTATTGCAGCTTGTGGGGAAAAGCCGGCGGTTTCAAAATATGGAGGTTTGCTTATACGTTGACCATGTTGATGCAGAGAAGGAAGCACAGTTTTCTGCGGTTACCATTCTTTTGGGAGATGGTACTTTTTTTGTTGCATACAGAGGAACAGATATGACATTGGTCGGCTGGAAAGAAGATTTTAACATGAGTTTTTTGGACTTTGTCCCTGCACAAATTATGGCGGCGATATATCTGTTATATGCAGCGCAAAACTTATCTGGAGCCATCCGTATGGGGGGACATTCGAAGGGCGGAAATCTAGCTGTTTTTGCAGCGGCGGTATGCCCAAGAAAAACGCAGGATCGGATTCTATGTGTTTATAATTATGACGGCCCGGGTTTTCAAGAAGGAATGCTCCGTTTTCAAGGGTACAATGACATTATTCCCAAGGTGCACTCTTTCGTTCCCCAATCGGCTGTGATTGGGATGCTGCTGAGTCACCAAGGGGGATATACGGTTGTTAGAAGCGCAGAGAAGGGTTTGCTACAACATGATCCTTACTCTTGGGAGATTTTGGGGGCAGACTTTGTTCGTTTAGAGGATGTTTCCAAAGAAAGCAAATTTTGGGACAAAACACTAAAAAGCTGGCTAAATAGCTTATCTCAGCAAAAAAGAGAAAAATTTGTTGATGCTTTGTTTGAGCTGCTTTCTACAAATTATACGGATGAGCTGGGAGTGCTTGATTTATCGCCTAAAAATGTGTATCGCTCCCTACAAACATTGAAGGATGAGGATGAGGAAACAAAAAAAGCCATATTAGAGGGTTTATGGTTGCTTTGGCAGGCAGCCAGAAAAACAGCTGGGGATTACGGGTTGGGATTGCAAAAGCTGGGCGATTTAAAGCTGTTGGACAAAAAAAGATAAAGAGGCGTTTCTATGCGAAATGAGATAGCTGGTTATAAAAATTGCAAGAGCATAGCCATTATGGGCGGAACTTTCGACCCCATCCATAATGGTCATTTGGTGACGGCGGAAGCTGTGCGCCATCGTTTTAATGTGGACAAGGTCATATTTATTCCCACAGGCAGACCTGTTCATAAGGTGAAGCAGCAGGTAACCCACAATGAGCATCGATATTTGATGACTGTGTTGGCAACCATGCGCAATGAAAATTTTGAAGTATCCCGCATTGAAATTGACCGTCCAGGTGCGACCTATACGATTGATACCATTGAAGCATTAAAAAAATTATGCCGCCCAGATGTAAGACTATATTTTATCACGGGGGCGGATGCCATTCATCAGATTATGCACTGGAAAGAGCCCGAGCGGCTTTTGTCCCTGTGTGATTTTGTTGCGGTAACCAGACCAGGATATGATAGAGATCGATTGTTTGGTGATATTCGTGAGATAAGAGAGAAATTTACCAGCCGTATCCATTTTATGGAGGTGCCTGCATTGGCGATTTCTTCTTCAGACATCAGAGATCGTGCAAAAAGAGGGGTGCCCATTAAATACTTGTTACCTCAGGCGGTGGAGGATTATATCCATAAATTTTGTTTGTATCAGGACGAGGAAAAGGATGAGGTGAAATTTATGTTGAATTTGGACATCATGCAGGAAAAATTACAGTCTGCATTGTCGATTAAAAGATATATTCATACCATGGGGGTTGTCGATGAGGCGGAACGCTTGACTGAAATATATGGTTCGCAAAGCGACAAACAAAAGGTACAGGTAGCAGGCTTATTGCATGATTGCGCAAAGGATTTTCCACCTGAAATGAGGGATCGTTTTTGTAAGGAATACAAGGTTCCTGTGGATGATTATATGAAGAAGGTTCCTGATTTGATTCATCCCTTTTTAGGCGCAGAGGTTGCAAGAAGAGAGTATTTGGTTGCGGATGAAGAAATTTTGGAAGCAATTCGTTATCACACGACAGGTAGGGCAAATATGTCTTTGCTGGAGAAGATTATTTATATTGCAGACTATATTGAGCCAAACAGAGAACCGTTTGAGGGGCTTGAAGAAGCCAGAAGATTGGCATACTTAGACTTAGATATGGCAATGAAGTATATTTTAGAGCAAACGATTCAATATGTAAAAGCAAGAGGACGTGAGCTGCACCCTTTTTCGATGGAAGCATTAGAATATTACAAAGACTGTTAAGGAGGAACTATATGAATGCATTGGAAGCGGCAAAGATTGCCCAGGAGGCATTGGAGGATAAGTTAGGTCAGGATATTCGGGTTTTAGATTTAAAGGGATTATCCAATATTGCGGAATGCTTTGTGATTGCAAGCGGTAACAATGTAAATCATTTAAGAGCAATGGCGGATGAAATTGTTCGCAAGCTTCACCAAGAAAACATAAGGCTGCACCATTCGGAAGGATATAGTGGAGCTACATGGATTTTATTGGATTTTGGGAGTCTTTTGGTGCATTTGTTTAATAAAGAGCAGAGAGATTTTTATGGATTGGATCATGTTTGGAGCGACGCTAAGAACGTAAAATAACACATCATCGAAGAAGAAAATAATTGAAAAACACGCTGCCTGAATGAAAAAGGGTGGCGTTATTTTTTTCCCCACAGAAATTAGGCCATAATCAGGTTCAAGAATAAGGTTTTTCTGTGCATAAATTAAAAACATTTGTCCGCCTGCAATGGAACTAAAATAAAATTATCAATCGTTTTTTTTCAGTCAGTATGTAATTATTCATATATTTAATAAATAACAGTTCGTTTTTTTAATGATTATAGCTAATAAATTTATGATGTGCGCCGTGTTCAATGGTAACTAATGTTCAAATTAGATACATTTTCGCAAAGTGCATTTTTCACTGCTGCTTTCGAGCATTGCATTCATGACGGAAATAGATTATAATTGTCCCCAAGATCAAAGGAGTTCTTAAACAGTAGGCGTTGTTTGTCTGTTTAAGGGCTTTTTTTTTTCTCTAAAATCAAAAATGGGTTGTTTTTTTATATTCTTTTTCAAGAAAAATAACAAAACGAAAACAGCGGTTGAAGGGTTTGAAGAATTTGAAGGATGATAAGGATAGAGCAGCATTCAGCAGCAAAACATTGAAAGGATGATGGGTATGAACAAGAATTTGTTTCAGCAGCATAACGAACCAGAAGGCTTGTACGATCCAAGCTTTGAGCATGATAATTGCGGTATCGGTGCCATTGTAAATATCAAGGGAATCAAAAGCCACCAGACCGTGGAGGATGCATTAAAGATTGTAGAAAACCTTGAACACAGAGCAGGAAAGGATGGAGAGGGAAAAACCGGTGACGGTGTCGGCATTCTTTTACAGATTTCTCATAAATTTTTCACGAAAGAGGCGAAAAAGCTAGGCTTTGAAATCGGCGAAGAGGGCGATTATGCGGTCGGTATGTTTTTCTTGCCCCAAGGGGAGCTAGAGAGAAACCGTGCAAAAAAAATGTTTGAAATCATTGTGGAAAAAGAAAATTTGGAGTTCATTGGTTGGCGAGAGGTTCCTACCAACGCCTCTATTTTAGGCAAGCAAGCCTTGGATTGTATGCCTTATATCTTACAATGCTTTATCAAAAGAAAGCCTGAAACAGAAAAGGGACTGCATTTTGAACGAATGGTATATGTTGCAAGGCGTGTTTTTGAACAAAGCAATGATAATTCCTATGTGGTTTCCTTATCCAGTCGGACGATTGTTTATAAGGGAATGTTTTTGGTAAATCAGCTGAGATTATTTTTTAAGGATTTACAGGATAGGGACTATGAATCTGCCATCGGTATGGTGCATTCTCGTTTCAGCACCAATACAACGCCAAGCTGGGACAGAGCGCATCCGAACCGTTATATTCTTCATAATGGAGAAATTAACACCATTCGAGGCAATTCAGACTTGATGCTTGCCCGTGAGGAAACCATGGCGGCAGATGTTTTCAAAGGAGAAATGCACAAAGTTCTGCCCATTATCAATCAGTCCGGTTCTGACAGTGCCATGCTGGATAATACGTTGGAATTTCTTGTAATGAGCGGTATGGATTTGCCTTTGGCAGTTATGGTTACCATTCCAGAGCCTTGGAGCAATAATAAAAATATTAGTCGCGCGAAAAAGGATTTCTACCAATATTATGCAACTATGCTGGAGCCTTGGGACGGCCCTGCTTCCATCCTCTTTTCCGATGGTGAAGTATTGGGTGCGGTTTTGGATAGAAACGGCTTAAGACCTTCCAGATACTATATTACTGATGATGACAGATTAATTCTTTCCTCAGAGGTAGGCGTTTTGGATATTCCGGTAGAAAAAATTATAAAAAAAGACCGTTTGCGTCCCGGTAAAATGCTTCTTGTTGATACAACAAAGGGTACAATTATTGCGGATGATGATTTAAAGGAGCAATACGCAACACGACAGCCTTATGGCGAATGGATTGATAAAAATCTTGTTCACTTGAAGGATATTACGATTCCAAATAAGAAAACACATCAATATTCAAAAGAGGAGTTAACCAGACTGCAAAGAACCTTTGGTTATACTTATGAGGAAGTAATGACTGCTGTGTTGCCAATGGCAAAAACCGGCGAGGAGGCAATTGCTTCCATGGGTACGGATACGCCATTGGCTGTTCTTTCCGAAACGAAAAAGCCATTGTTTAATTACTTTAAGCAAATGTTTGCACAGGTTACAAACCCTCCCATTGATGCAATTCGTGAAGAAATTGTAACAAGTACAACGGTTTATATTGGCGGAGCAGGGAACCTTTTGGAGGAAAAACCTGAAAACTGTAAGGTTATTCGTGTAAACAATCCAATCCTTACAAATACAGATTTGCTGAAAATCAAGGAAATGGATATTGAGGGATTTAAGGTTGCAGTGCTCCCCATTACCTACTATAAAAATACACAGTTGGAAAGAGCCATTGACCGCCTATTTGTTGAGGTGGATCGGGCGTACAGAGATGGGGCGAATATCATCATCCTTTCCGACCGTGATGTGGATGAAAACCATGTTTCCATTCCGTCGTTATTGGCGGTATCTGCTGTCAGCAAATATTTGGTGAAAACCAAAAAGAAAACAAGCATTGCGCTGGTTTTGGAAACGGCGGAGCCAAGAGAGGTCCATCACTTTGCAACGTTGTTGGGCTATGGTGCTTGTGCGGTAAATCCCTACTTAGCACAGGATACGATTGCAAATCTGATTGATGAAGATATATTAGACAAGGATTATTATGCGGCAGTGAACGATTATAATTCTGCCATTCTTCACGGGATTGTAAAAATTGCTTCCAAAATGGGTATCTCCACCATTCAGTCTTACCAAGGCGCACAAATTTTTGAGGCGGTGGGCATTGATTCAAAGGTTGTGGATAAATACTTTACCAATACCGTTACCAGAATTGAGGGTGTCGATTTAGATGACATTCAAAAGGAATTTCATGAATGGCACAACAGCGCATTCGATCCCTTGGGCTTGGATACAGACCTCACCTTAGACAGCGTGGGCAGCCATAAATTCAGGAGCAATAAATCAAAGCATTTATACAATCCTCAGACCATACACCTTTTGCAAGAAGCAACAAGAACGGGGGATTATAACCTTTTTAAAGAATATACCCGTTTCGTGAATGACGAAGCGAAAGTAACCTTGAGGGGCTTAATTGGGTTTAAATTTGCAGAAAACCCCATTCCCATTGAAGAGGTTGAAAGCGTAGAATCTATTGTAAAACGCTTTAAAACAGGAGCAATGAGTTATGGCTCGATTAGCCAGGAGGCGCACGAAACTCTTGCCATTGCCATGAACCGTATCGGCGGCAAAAGCAACAGCGGGGAAGGCGGAGAAAGCATTGAACGTTTGACACCCGACCCGAATGGGGATAGCCGATGTTCTGCGATTAAGCAGGTGGCATCAGGGCGTTTTGGCGTAACCAGTCGTTATTTGGTAAGCGCAAAGGAAATTCAGATAAAAATGGCGCAGGGAGCAAAACCCGGCGAGGGCGGGCATTTGCCTGCGGAAAAGGTTTATCCTTGGATTGCGAAAACAAGGCATTCCACACCAGGTGTAGGCTTGATTTCCCCTCCACCGCACCACGATATTTATTCGATTGAGGACTTGGCTCAGCTGATTTATGACTTGAAAAATGCCAACAGAGATGCGAGAATTACCGTTAAGCTTTGCGCCGAGGCAGGCGTAGGTACGATTGCCGCAGGTGTAGCAAAGGCGGGCGCACAGGTTATTCTGATTTCAGGCTATGATGGCGGTACGGGAGCGGCGCCCAGAACCTCCATTCAACATGCAGGGGTTCCTTGGGAGCTTGGCTTGGCGGAAACACACCAAACCTTAATCCGCAACGGCTTGAGAAATAAAGTTACGCTGGAAACAGACGGTAAGCTAATGAGTGGCCGTGATGTTGCCCTTGCCGCATTGATGGGAGCGGAGGAATTTGGGTTTGCAACGGCACCGCTGGTAACGATGGGCTGCGTTATGATGCGTGTATGCAATCTGGACACCTGTCCGGTTGGCGTAGCAACGCAAAACCCTGAACTAAGAAAAAGATTTAAGGGCAAACCCGAATATGTAATTAACTTTATGTATTTTATTGCCCAGGAATTAAGAGAGTATATGGCAAAGCTTGGTTTTAGAACCATTTCAGAAATGGTTGGACGAAGCGATTTGTTAAAGGTTCGTGATGGCGCAAGAACAAGAACGACGAAGGTTGAATTGGAAAGAATCATCACTAATCCGTTTGCAAAGCCGGGTCAAAATTTTGGGTGTGATTCAAAACAGGTTTATGACCATCATTTGGAGGAAACCTTGGATTTGAAGGTTTTGTATCATAAGCTGAAAAATGCCATAGAGACCAAGACTCCGGTTAGGCTTGAGGTTGACGTGAAAAATACAGACCGTACCGTTGGCACAATTTTGGGTTCTGAAATTACAAAGCGATACCCCCAAGGGCTTGCGGATGATACGGTACATATTAAATGTAACGGTACGGGCGGACAAAGCTTTGGTGCATTTATTCCAAAGGGGCTTACCCTTGAATTGGAAGGAGATAGCAATGACTACTTTGGCAAGGGACTTTCCGGCGGTAGATTAATTACATATCCTCCAAAGAAGAGCAAGCTGAAAGAGGACGAAAACATTATTATCGGAAATGTTGCGTTGTATGGAGCCACAGGCGGAGAGGCCTATATCAACGGTGTGGCAGGCGAACGCTTCTGCGTGCGTAACTCCGGTGGAAGGGCTGTCGTTGAGGGCGTTGGCGATCATGGCTGCGAGTATATGACAGGTGGAATTGCCGTTATTATCGGAAATACGGGGAAAAACTTTGCCGCAGGCATGAGCGGTGGTGTTGCCTATGTTTTGGATGAAAACAGAGATTTCTATACCCGAGTAAACAAAGAGCTGGTTTCCTTGGAAGAAATGCTGCACAAACAAGACGTTACGGTTTTGAAGGAAATGCTGACAAACCACGTGAAATTGACAGGCTCGAAAAAGGGACAGGAAATTATTGACGATTTTAGCAACTATCTGCCTAAATTTAAAAAAGTTCTGCCTCATGATTTTGACAAGATGTATAAGGCTACCGTTCGTATGGAAGAAAAAGGGCTGAGTGGTGACGAGGCGTTAATTGAGGCATTCTATGCGTTCTATTCAAATAAATAAGACAGGGGGGATAATGAATGGGAAAAGCAACGGGATTTTTGGAGTATGAAAGAAAATCCGGGGGAGAAACAAGCCCGAAGGAAAGAATTAAGCACTTTCAGGATTTTCATGAGCATTTGCAAAAATGCGAGCAACAGCAGCAGGCAGCAAGATGTATGGATTGCGGCGTACCCTTCTGTCAGAGTGGAATGATGTTAAAGGGAATGACTTCCGGTTGTCCTTTGAATAATTTGATACCGGAATGGAACGATTTAATTTATCTGGAAAAGCCTGATCAGGCATTAGGAAGACTTTTAAAAACCAACAGCTTTCCGGAATTTACAAGCCGTGTATGTCCTGCGCCTTGTGAGGCGGCTTGTACTTGCGGCTTAAATGATACACCCGTTACCATTAAGGAAAATGAATGGAGTATTATTGAAAACGGATATGCCTCGGGATTGATTCAGCCAAATCCGCCAAAGGTAAGAACAGGCAAGAAAATTGCGGTTATTGGAAGCGGGCCATCGGGGCTTGCGGCGGCGGATCAACTGAACAAAAGAGGGCATAGCGTTGCTGTTTATGAGCGCAATGACAGGGTTGGTGGATTGTTGATGTACGGCATTCCCAATATGAAGCTGGAAAAAACGGTAATTGATCGCAAAATAAGAATTATGGAAGAAGAGGGTATTGAATTTATTACCAATGCTGACGTAGGCAATACAATTAAGGCGGAAAAGCTGATTAAGGAATATGACTGTGTTATTCTTGCCTGCGGTGCGTCTAATCCCCGTGATATTAAGGCTTCCGGACGAGAGGGAAAAGGAATTTATTTTGCGGTGGATTTTTTAAGGGCTACAACAAAAAGTCTTTTGGACAGCAATTTGAAGGACGGTAACTATATATCCGCAAAGGGGAAAAATGTTTTGGTCATTGGCGGCGGCGATACGGGAAACGATTGTGTTGGCACATCTATACGCCATGGGGCGAAAAGTGTGGTTCAGCTGGAAATGATGCCAAAGCCTCCCATGGAAAGAGCGGATAATAATCGCTGGCCGGAATGGCCGAAGGTTTTAAAAACCGATTACGGTCAACAGGAGGCAATCGCTGTTTTTGGAAATGACCCTCGACTTTATGAAACAACAGTTACAGAGTTTGTTTTAGACAAGGAAGGCAATGTTGCAAAGGCTAAAATTGTGAAACTGGAGAAAAAAGTGGACAAAAACGGGGCGATAACGTTTGGTCATGTCAGAGGGAGCGAAAAGACAATCGATGTGGATTTGGTATTGATTGCAGCGGGCTTTTTAGGAAGCCAAAGCTATGTGGCGCAGGCGTTTAAAGTGGAGCTGAATGAAAGATCAAATGTTAAGACCCGTGAAAACAGCTTTCACACAAATGCACCCAAAATCTTTGTTACGGGCGATATGCACAGAGGGCAGTCCTTGGTTGTATGGGCAATTAAGGAAGGGCGCAGTGTTGCGAGAGAGGTGGATGAAACGCTGATGGGTTATACAAATCTGGTATAATGGTTCCTTCAGCAAATCTGTTCCAGGCAAAAAAGTGAAACAATAATCATTCTCTTATTTTTTGAGCATTCTAATCTGTATGATGCAGATGATTTAAAAAAGATATTAAGAAAGGGCAGCAACTGTTTTCTCGGTTTCTGCCCTTTCTTGTATCTTTAGAAAAGTACAATCTGTTTTTTGCGATATAGAAGCCATCCAGCTTCATTTATTTGGACTGGCCAAACAGTGGTGTTCATGATGCGTTTGTGGTCGTAAAAGAACCCCTTGGTTCAATTCCTCCACCGCTTTTTTAAGATGTGCTACTGGTAATTGAATTTGAGTTCGGATATGGAGTTATCCACTATGCGAAAATAATATGCACCCCATTAACCGCCTATCATTACACCCACATTACCATATAAAAGAATTCGAATGATACCGCAAACAAAAAGATGCAAGGGATAATAAGCGTAGAAGAACCACTTCATTCCTTTCCAATCCCCTTGGCGGCCATTGTATTGCTTGAGCAGAGGAATAGATAAGGCAACAAACATCTGTAATATGCCATATACTTTATTGATAAAGAAGAAATATACCGTTGCATACATTGCCACTAATAATAGCATGCTTTGCATCTGCTTTTTAAAATTGCCTCTATGATTGCCAATATACATAATTGCCATTGTTGCGATGCTGCTCCAATCCGAACAAAAAGTAAGCGCACAAATGGCGATGATAAGCAAGGTTTTTACCCATTGCTTGAGTCTTGGGTCTGTGCTTTGGGAAATTGCAAGGGCTACCAAGCCCCATGCCAATGGCCATAATACGCTTGTTTGGTTAAAAACAGTTGTTTGAAATGGAACAAACGGGATTCCAAAAGCAAAGTTATATGCAAAATGTGAAACAATAGAAAATAGAAACAGTCTTTGAAGATATTTTTTTAAATCGTGCGTGTAATAATATCCTTCCGCAACGAAAAACCACATAATGGGAGCAGTAAGTCTGCCAATAATATGTAATAACAAAATCAGAGGATTGGTTGGGTAATTGGGGAAAATAACGCAGGTTAAATGGTCTATTGTCATAGCAATAATGGCAATTAATTTAAGATTGTTTGAGGTCAATCCTTTTTGGCTTATTGTAGGCATGAAAATAATCCTCCTTCTATATGGGTATTTCTGTGAGAATTTGTATATGCACAGTCGGCACATAGGCTAATGTTATTTTATGACAAGATTGAAAATAACACAATCAAAAGGTATAAAAAGTCTAAGATTTCAGACTATGTACATCTGTTTTGCAAAGAGAACCATAAGTTTTGGGTTCAGGCATAAGGATGGACTTTAGGCAGGAGGCAATGAAAAGCGCAATGATGCCCGTTATATTGCAACAGCAACCCTCCAAATGAAGGGTTGCTGTTGATTGTCTTTTCTTAAAACTTTAGTAACGTTCTATAAAGGTCGCTTCATGATTTTCAAATTGAAATTGAACAATCAAATCCTTTAGAATATCGGCCTGACTGGATATTTCTTCGCTTGCAGCTGCACTTTCTTCAGATGTTGCGCTGTTTACCTGAATTACAGTTGAAACTTGTGTGAGGCTGCCACTAACTTCATCTATTGATTTTTTCTGTAGCATTGCTGCATCAGCAATGCTTTGTATCATGTCCGCAGTCTGTTCGGAGCTTGTTATAATTTGATTTAAAGATGCTGCAGTTTCTGACACGATTTTTGATCCGCTTGCAATTGCAGCCATAGAATTCTCTATGAGCTCAGTGGTGATTTTTGCGCTTTCGGCTGATTTGCCCGCAAGATTGCGCACCTCATCCGCAACAACTGCAAACCCCTTTCCGGCATCACCTGCACGAGCGGCTTCAACCGCTGCATTTAAGGCAAGGATATTTGTTTGAAATGCAATATCATCGATATTTTTGATAATCTTCCCGATTTCATTGGAAGCATGGCTGATTTTTTCCATAGCCGCTATCATTTCCTGCATCTGCTGCTGTCCTTGCGAGGAAGAGTGACTGGATTCTATTGCAATCTGTTTGGCCTGTCCTGCATCGTTGGCAGTTTGATGAATGCTTTCCGTTATCTCTGAGACAAAGCTTGACAACTCTTGAATTGATGCTGCTTGTTCAGTTGCACCCTGCGCAAGCGTTTGGGAGCCTTCCGCAACCTGTTTGGAACCTCGGGCAACTTCTTCGGAAGCGGCATAAATTTGTGATAATGTTTTTGAAATATTACCCGAAAAGCTTTGGATGGAATTGTTAATCTCGGATAAATCGCCACTATATTCCAATGTGGAGTTCAGGATAAAATTTCCTTCGGAAAATCCTTTCATAACATTATGAATGTCATACAGAATTCCGCTTAAGTTATTCACGGTTTGTTGTGTTGCGATAGAGAGGGTTTCAAATTCATCCCCGGTTTTTACATCCGGAATAGGAGAGTGCAGATCACCTTGACTAAGCAGCGTAAGGCGCTGTGTGACACTTGTTAAGTGCTTCGTCATTCTTTCGGATAGGAGTAGCACCCAGATTATCCCGAGTGCGCCCATTACAGCACCGCAGGCAACAATTCCAATTAAAGAAAGAATTTTTTGCTTTTGATATTTCTCAATAATATTTTCTACATCGTCATAGTAATTGCCTGTGCTGATGTACCAGCCATATGGCTCAAATTTCTCGGTGAAGCCACGTTTTTTAAAGGTACCTTCTTCATTGGGCTTGGTGAAGTAAAATTCTGTAAATCCGCCATTTGCCTGATTACCCGCTGCAATAAAATTTTGGACAAAGTAGTTTCCCTCTTGATCCTCTGTATTGAATCTTTGGGCTCCCTCATATTCCGGATTCATATGCACAATACAGGTGCCATCCGCCAAATCTGCCCAGAAATAACCTTCTCCGTTATTGTATCTGGTGTCACGGACAATTTTCTTGGCGGTTTCCATTTCCTCTGCCTGTGTAATTTCACCGTCTAAATAGCGTTGATGGTTTACGTCCAAAACGCCAAGCAGATTATCAACACTTGCTTGAATTAATGTATCAAAGTTTTGCTTATGTGCTTCAATTGTAGCGTTATGGGATTTTGTTAATTGGATAAATGATACTGCGCATTGGACAAAAATTGTTGCAATAATTATCGTGCCAAAGAAAAGAAGTATTTTTGTTTTGAGCTTTGCTGCTTTTAGCATTTTACACCATCCTTTACTTTTTCAGTTTAAAAAAATTACAAATAATGAACCTCATTCTGATAACGTGCTTCTTCAAAATTGCACTAATTGGCTTCCTTCAGGAGGGTACGCTCTATAAGCATAAAGCGTATGCTTTATTCAGTTTGGTGTAATTTTGCGCAATAGCAGTGACGTTTTCAATAAACTTATAAATTTCAGCGGCTCTGCGTCAAACAGAACGTTATATGTAATCAAAGAATTTGCAGTTAGTATAGCAACCTGTTTATTGAGATTACTCATTTTTACATATAACACATAAATTTATAAGGTTTTTCAATTCAAAATAAGTAATAATTTTCTTGTTATTCTTCCATATTCATCTAAAAAAAACATAACTTCAATCGTAAATTTTAGCAGTTAGTTACTTTTTTGTCAATCCCCTTTTTTCGTCATTGCTCAAAAGGATTTTCAGACAAGCAGATATAAAAATCTTTCTTTTTCTTGCTTTTCTGCCATTAAATAAAACTGAAAAAAGAACATTTAGAAACATACAGTGGGTGTGTTTAAAGGGAGTGGTGATTATGATAATTGCAACTGAATTTCTGACAATAAAAAAATTCCCAAGAAAAATTGGGAAATTATTAGGAAAAGCTGATACGCAAGCTTTTTTGTCAGGCGTTCAGTGAAACGAAAGCAAATTTATTCAAGGGATGCTGTAGCGTAAAATCATAATGATGTTGCACGTTCATGAACAGACAGGGAAAAGCCAAAAAGCAATTATTTTTGTCCATGGATTTTTACTCTTTTGCATTTTTCTTTATTTTTAATGGAAAGGTCTCCATTGTGTCATCGAATGATTATTCCTCAACTTCATGCGCAACTTTGTGGGAGTTCTTTTCAATATACATTTTCTGATCGATTACCTCTAAAAAAAGTTCGGCTTTTCGGCCGTATGATGGTTGATATACTGCATATCCGATGCTGAAATTCATCTTATATGGTTTTTTTGTATTCTTGTTAAACTCTCGAAGGTTAGTGTAAATTCCTTGTACGATTGCGTCTAAAGCGGACGAATCATCTTCACTTAAAATGATACAAAATTCATCGCCCCCATATCGTGCAATAAAATCCGTGGGACTCACGGAATTGCGCAAAAGCTTTGTGGTATTAATCAGTGCGAGGTCGCCCTCATAGTGACCAAAGCCGTCATTGATTAATTTAAAGTTGTCAATATCAAGCAGCAATGCAGAAAAGGAACGATTGTTTGTGGCTGTGTCAATTTTATGCTGCATATGATGATCCAATGATCTTCGGTTGAAAACGCCCGTCAAATAGTCTGTATCCATGCTGCGGTTTTGGATATTTGTAAATACAACCTGTGCAGCAAAAGTGATACTGATCAGTGTAAAAGGCAAGCCATAAATAAAAAACTGAAATACTGTCCCGATGATCGGACAAACAAGAAAAAGAAGCAAAGTTTTATAGTGGCTTATTTCGATTTTGCGCCTTTGATTGATGATGAAGCCTTCGATAATAAACATCATGAGAAAAAGGATAGACATTGGAAGCCAAAGAAGAGGGCCCCGATGATAGATGCCTGCTTCATCAAAATAAAACACTTTTTTGTTCATGACGGAAGAAAGCACAATCATACTGCAAATGGCAGCCATTATCCAAAGTAGGCTATTTATTCTGCGCTTTAATACCACATCTAAATCTGAAATTTGGGTGCACACATAAAGGTGAAAGATTGGAAGCAGCAGCGTGTTGAGAATAATTTCAAAATAATTTCCGGCGGCTGCAAGGGGAAAAATCCAAGCAGAAGCAAGATAAAGGCTGCTTAAAATGTCCGCAACGAATGATAATAAAATTATTATTAGAAGCATAGAAAAATAATGCTCCTTTATAAAGTGAATGTTTCGGCGTTTATGATCCATTATGGTGAGAAAAGTCAGCTGGAGTATACAATAGATACAGATACTTAAATAAGGCAGAGAAAACACAAAAACTCCTCCATTTTGTCAGTGTTTTGACGAAATAACAAAATATCGTTGACTTCGGTCATTTGTTAAAGATGTTCATTTGCTATTCCATAATAATACGCTCTATTTTGAAAGCAGGCAAGCCTTTTCAGGAGGCCTTAAAGATTAAAAAATGAATTTCATTAACGTGTAAGGATTCTTTGGCAGAAAGCTTCATTCTTTATCAATAACCTTATGCTTGCATTTTTTAGCTTCTCGTTTTTTTGTTCAAATTTATCTGTATTTTCCAAGCCAATACATCTGCAAGTGGAAATAACAGCAGACCCCTCGTGCAAGATGCACTTTGGGGTACTCACTGCAATTTGTTTTCCTGCTTTAACTTCAGAACGCTCATTAGTATGGTATTTCGTTGCTATTTTTCACTGAAGCTTATATAAAGAAACTCAGTCGCCGCTTATAATGTTTTCTTCCTTACAGAACAGATTTTTTCTTACCTCAAAAGAGTAGAGATAGGGATATTCTGCGCACAGATGTCTCATGTATTCGACCCATTGAATGAGCAGTGACTTTAAGGCTCTTTGAATGTCGTTGGAAAGATGCGCCATGTCTAAGTGGTTGAGATCTTCAAAGCCATCTCTAGCGATTAATTCTTCTGTAACATGAAAAACGGAAAGGAGCATATCTGTAAAAGTGTCATGCTCAAGCAGGTTTGGGTTTTCAATTAACCGAATCAAAAAGTCCCGCTTGCTTTTCATCAGCACTTTCAAATCCTCAAGCTGAGCTGCACCGCATTCGATTTTTATTTCTGCATTTTCAAGATAGCGTACTGTTTTTAAAAACATAATGTCAGTCCAGTCGGTCTGAACCTTTAGTTTTTTGCTAATATCGGTATCATTTTTGCTAAAGCCTGTCATATTTTTAAGGATATCCGTTCCGGCTTCACTGAAAAATGCGTTGATGACAATGCTTATTTTTTCGAGTCTTTCGGTCTTTTCACGGTTTTTAAGGTACCTGCCCAGTACGACCGTAACAATCGCTATTTGAAGCGGGAGAAAGGCAAAATCCTGTAAAATATAGAAAGCTGTATCGCGTGGAGCGTGGAAAACTATAATTTGCACCCCGTACATAAGCACCGAAAGCAGTGCCAGAAGTAAAACGATCAGTAAACTGGAATTTTCTTTTTTCATATCGTATCCCCTCTGCTTCAATATATGTTTTTTAATTTTTAGGTTACCACGATAAAACGAGGCTGCATCTGTTGTTTTCTGTAAAGTACGCATCGAAAAATATTATGTGTGCTTCGTGAAAAATCCCCGAATATATTCTTTTGCTATCTGCGCTTGTTCCGTGTTGAAACACTTGGAATAAGGATCCATAAATCCATGACTTGCTTTTAATTTGTGAACTTCGACATTAGATGTACCACGAAGCTTGCTTATTACACTGTCTACATCAAACGAATCCTGCGTGGCAAACAATAAAAGTGCCGGACAGCATGGTTGCAGTAACAAATCATCACGTATGCGAGAACCATAACAGCAGATGATTCCATCACAGTTTACATTTTCACAGCATCTCCAGGCGATTGTTGCACCCACACTGAAACCAAGTATAAATACCTTATCATAGGCAGGCTTTATCTTTTCAACAAACTGTTCAATTTTTTTATCATAATCGAAGCCTATTTTATTTGTAAAGTAATGGTACGCCTCGGAAGCCTCGGAATATGAAAAACATTTTCGTTGAAGCATTTCTGGACAGAACACATCAAATCCTTGCATATGGTATGCAGAACAAACTTCTTCCATAAACCTATTTGTCCCATATATTTCGTGCAGTATAATTAACGCATTTTTATGATTACTTATTTTTTCAATCATTTTGTCACCTGTCATATTGTATTTTGCCATTCTTTCTTGTTTAAGAAGGAAATTCTCGCTACTTGCCGTGAGAAGGCAAAAATGATGCCCGCTGAAGCCAGTCATTTCTTGACAACAATGGTGTTTCGTTTGTTTCTTATACATAGAATTTATTTGGGTTACTGTTTCACTTCTTTTGATGCGTCATAACCTAATTCATAGTAAGTATTCTGATTAAACGTAAAGCTTTTAATCACGTCAAGACCAAGCTTTTTTGTATGCGCATAGTACGATCTGGTATTGATCTGGTTGATAAAGGTGATCAAAATAGGAAATCTTTCCTGCATTTGCGCTCTGGAGAAATTAAAAATCTTAATGAGGACTTCGCTTCCTCTGTAATCCTTTTGAATGCAGACGGGCCCATATTGATAAGAATTTTCAGTAGTTAGTATCTGTCCCATATATTCCGTATTTTCTAGGTCATTCATCATATGCTGAAAAAGCGGCCATTTAGCCCAATATGCCCAGGACGCCGCCATAACGTAGGCTACGATTTTTGCACCGTCAGATGCAACGGCAATTCCGTTTTCTTTTTCAATGAGCTCCTGAAACTGCGCATCCGTAAATAAGGTGGTGACAAAGCCATCTGCTTTATCTAGTTCATCAATCGTTGCAATATGATTTTTTTTCTGTAACTCTGCTAAAGCGGGTATGTCTTTAATTGTAGCATTTCTGTATAGCATACGATTCATCCTCCTACTATTTAGTCATTTCGGAATGCTAGCATCTCTTGGTTAACAGGCAAACTGATTCTACATGAACAGTTCTTGGGAACATATCCATCAATTTCACTCGTTCCACCTTATATCCTGCCTGTTGAAATATTACCAAATCTCTAGCCAAAGAAGTAGGCTTACAGGAAACATAAACGATTTCAGGGGCAGCAAAATCTATGATTTTTCCGATTGCTTTTGGATGGATGCCGTCCCGAGGAGGGTCTACAATAATTAAATCAGGTTTGTCCGTCAATTCATCAACCTTTTGTAAAACATCCCCGGCGATAAAGGTGCAGTTTGACAAGCCGTTTCTGCTGGCATTTTCGTTTGCGGCAGAAACAGCCTCTTCAACCAATTCAATGCCGACAACCTTTTTTGAGCCTGCTTCAGCCATAATTTGGCCAATGGTTCCAGTTCCGCAATACAAATCAAATACCATTTTATCGGAAACATTCCCAGCAAAGTCCTTGACGATGGCGTATAATTTTTCCGCACCCTTTGTGTTGGTCTGAAAAAAAGAATATACGGATACCTTGAACTCTAAATCAAACAGCTTTTCTACAAAATAATCTCTGCCATACAAGGTCGTTATTTCATCACTGCGCACAACATCAGCAACACTATCATTCACGGAATGAAGAATTCCACAAAGAGTGCCGCAAAGTGGCAATGCCAAGAGCATATTTTTAAATTCTTCCGCAGAAAAGGGGACTTCACTGCTTGTAACCAAATTAACCAGTATTTCCCCTGTGGCAGCACCTTTTCTTACAACCAAATGGCGCAAAGAGCCCTCGTGGCGGAGCTTGTGGTAAAAGGGCACGTTTTTTTCCTGAAAGAAAGCCAAAGTGCCTTCGATAATTTTTAAGTAATCCTTGTCAATAATATTGCAATCCTTTAAGGATACAACCTCATAATGACTCATGCGCTTGCGCATCCCTAAAGCCAAATCGCCGTTTTTTTCTTCATCACCAAAAGAGAATTCGCACTTATTGCGGTAAGCTGTTTCGGATGGAGCGGGAACAATGCCTTCCCAGCTTTTTACATTGATTTTTTCTTGCTCAAGTAGACGTTTTACTTGACGCTCCTTTAATTTTAATTCTTCCTCGTGGCGCAGGGGTTGGTAGGTGCAGCCGCCGCAAAGCGTGTAGTGAGAACAGACGCCATCCTGCCTTTCCAAAGGAGAGTGTTCTAAAACGGTTTGCTGTCTAGCTTCAATGCCGCTGCTTCTTTTTTTAATGATTTGTGCCTGCACGGTTTGACCGGGAATGCCGTTTTTTACGACAACCTTTTCTCCATCCACAAAACCAAAGGCTTTATTAGGGAAAGCAACATCCTCGATTTGAATGGTAATGATATCTTTTTTCTTCATGAATTCTCCTCCGAAAGTGGTTAGATTTTATTTGTATTCAAGTGTATTCTATGGTATACTGTTCCAGTAATCTTAAAATTCTGAACGGGAGTGTATATTGGAATGTCTGAAAAATTAGAAGTAGGCAGTATTGTTGAAGGAAAGATTGTGCGCATTAAACCTTTCGGTGCAATTGTTTCTTTAGGCTCTTTACAAGGATTAGTGCATATCTCTCAAGTTGCCAACAGCTTCGTACAAGATATCAATGACCATATAAAGATTGGGGATATTGTTAAAGTAAAGGTTCTTTCCATTGATGAGGAATCGCATAAAATTGCATTATCTATTCGGGATGCTTTACCCAGGGAAGAACGCCAGCCCAAATCCGATAGGCCTTTCCGTAAACCAAATCAGACACAAAAGCCCCCAAGCCCTGCTGAGGAGTTTTTACGTCCTCAATCCGCTGGTAATGGTGCTTCAGATTTTGAAGAAAAAATGAAGGAATGGGCAAAGCAGTCTAACGAGCGTCATACCAGCTTGAATAAAAGAGCAAATAAGCGCTCCTATTAAAATATTGCTTAAACATCTTACCATGAAACTGTTTTAGATGCAATAAACAGACGGCGCAGTGGGAGGAATATTATGTCATTGTTTTTTGTCGTGGGAATATATTTTTATGCACGTGGTGTATTTGCATTGTTTGGACAGACAACTTTGTATACCAAGCGTATGTTGGAACGCATAGAGCCCGAAAATTTACCTGCTTACTTGAAGGAAATAGGAACCTTGCAAATGGTGGTTGGAACAATTTTTGTTGGCAAAGCGTTGATAGATATTGCATTCCCTTTTCATAAGGTGTTTTACTGGATATTTATTACGTTATTGGTTGTTTGTGTTTTTTTTCTTGCCCGTTGTAATGAACGGTATACTAAAAAATAAAAGTTGGGCCTTTTTGCATTTGCAGAAAGGCTTTTTATTTTTTTGAAGGAATTCCAAGCCATTCAAGGGAACGTTTTTTCTTACTTAAAGAAGTGCATTAGGCTTTTCGATGCTGCTATTTTTAAGGGATGCCGTGTTTATAAAATTAAGATGAAAAATAAGCCGTTTTCAGAGTTGTGACTGGCGTTTCCATGGTGAAAGTTGGCGAAATGAAAAATAATTATGAAAATATGTATAGTTGGAAAAGTGTGTTTCATATTTTTCTGTTCATTATTTCACAAAAATAAGGGGAACTAAGTTTTATATGGCGCAAAAGGGTGTTGACAAGAAAATAGTGTTGTATTATGATTAACCCAATTAAAAATACAAAGACGTTGAAAAGAAGAGTAGTGAGCGGATGCTTTTACAGAGAGTCCTCATTTGGTGGAAGAGGATAAAGATATGCTGATGAAGATGGTCTTGGAGTTGCATGGTCGAATTGATTTAGACCGTGACGGGTGCACCCGTTAGCGTGCCAGGGTATTATCCATACGTATGGACGTACTTGTTGAGGTTTGTTTTGTGAGGAACAAATAAAATTAGGTGGTAACGCGAAGCTTTGCTCTCGCCCTGATGATAAAAATCATTATGGGCGGGAGCTTTTTATATTTAAGGCTTGCACTTGATACAAAAGAAGAGGGGGGAACGGTATGATTTCGCTGGAAAAAGTAAGCAAAACCTTTCAGGCAGGTGGTGGAGCAATTCATGCGGTGGAGGAAGTCAGCTTAAGGATTGGCGCAGGTGAAATATTCGGTATTATTGGCTTTTCAGGTGCCGGAAAATCAACCTTGGTTCGGTGTATTAATCTTTTGGAAAGACCGACAGGAGGGAAGGTAATCATTGACGGGATTGACCTCATGGGGTTGCCAGAGGTTCGTTTAAGAGAGGAAAGACGAAAAATAGGCATGATTTTTCAGCATTTTAATCTGTTGCGCTCCCGTAATGTGTACCAGAATATTGCGTTTCCTTTGCGCAAGAGTAAGCTGTCAAACGCCCAAAAGCATGAGAAAATCGTATCCTTGCTGGAGCTTGTTGGATTGTCCGACAAAAAGGATGCTTATCCATCACAGCTGTCGGGTGGGCAGAAGCAAAGAGTGGCGATTGCAAGAGCTTTGGCAAATGATCCAAAGGTTTTGCTTTGCGATGAGGCAACCAGTGCCCTTGATCCGCAGACGACGAAGTCCATTTTGAACCTATTAAAAAAGGTAAATAAAGAGCTGGGAATTACAATCGTTTTGATTACCCATGAAATGGCAGTGGTAAAGGACATTTGTGACAGGGTCGCCATTATGGAGCTGGGGCGTGTTGTGGAAGAAGGAGAAACAGCAAATGTTTTCTCACATCCTAAGGAAAAGCTAACCCGTGATTTTATGGATACAGCAAGTAACATCAATAAAATATACGAACTACTTGAGGAAGAACATGAATTAACACAGATTAAAAACGGTGAAAAATTGGTGCTGCTTACCTATTCGGGCGGGAACGCCGGAGAGTCCGTGATTTCTCATTTGGCACAGGAATATCATGTTGAGGCAAATATAATTTTTGGGAATGTGGATATTTTAAAAGATAAGCCCATTGGGAAGCTGGTTGTAATACTAAGCGGAGAAGCGGAAAATATGCAAAAAGCATTGCAATATATTCAGGACAGAAAAGTAGAGCTGGAGGTGATTAAGGGATGAGTTTTTTATATAAAATTGCCCCTCATTTGGAGTCCTTGCAGGGCGAATTAATAAAATGTATGCAGCAAACCTTTCAAATGCTGTTTATTTCAGGAACAATTGCATTTGTACTAGGCTTGATTTTAGGCGTACTACTGATTGTTACGAAAAAAGATGGGCTGATGCAAAATCAGGTAGTATATAAATTTTTGGATAAAGCCATTGACATTGTCCGCTCTATCCCCTTCATTATCCTAATGGTGCTTTTGATACCCATTAGTCGGGCAATTGTGGGTACGGGTTCGGGTGTTACGGGGTCTTATGTTGCGCTGATAGCGGGAACGGTTCCTTTTTTTGCAAGGCAGATCGAAACCGTATTATCGGATGTGGATTATGGGATTATCGAGGCAAGCGAGGCAATGGGTTTTGGCCCCACGGAAATTATTTTTAGTGTTTACCTGAAGGAAAGTATTCCAGGAATTACTCGTGTGACAATGATTACCTTTGTAAGCTTAATTGGTATCACTGCCATTGCAGGGGCGATTGGTGCGGGAGGCTTAGGAGATTTTGCCATCCGTTACGGTCATCAAATGGGGTACAGAGATATGATTTGGGTAACGGTTGCCATTATTTTGCTGATTATCACTGTGATTCAGTGGATTGGAAATACCATTATTAGAAAAACAATACACTAAGGCTTGGCTGTTCAATGGAAACATTTTAAGCATAAAAAAAAGACAAGAAAGCATAAATAGAAAAGGAGAGATGTATTATGAAAAAGAATTTGAGAAAATTATTTGCGGCAACATTGGCAACTGCGGTTGTATTAGGCTTGGCAGGCTGCGGTTCTTCGGGCAGTGCAGAGGAAGCGGCACCAGCAGCAGATGACAGCGCTGAGGTAACGATTGTAAAGGTTGGTGTAGTGGGTGAATACAATGCCCAGTGGGATACTGTGAACGAATTGCTTGCAGATGACAATATTCAGGTTGAGCTTGTAAAATTTTCGGACTATGCCGCTCCAAACCGTGCGTTAAACGATGGCGAAGTGGATTTGAATGCATTCCAACACAAAGCATTCTTGGCAAACGAGATTGAAACAAAAGGTTACGATATTGTAGATATTGGGGATACATTTATTTCTCCCATATCTATGTTTAATAACAAAGATAAGATTTCTTCCGTTGCAGATATTCAAGACGGCGATGTGATTGCAATCCCCAGCGATTTGACAAACGGCGGCCGTGCTTTGAAATTAATGGAAGCAGCAGGGCTGATTGAATGTGACCCTACAAAGGGCTTTGTACCTACAAAACAAGACATCACAAAATATAATAAGCAGATTGAAATTCTGGAAGCAGAATCTGCAACCTTGGCTAATATGTTACCCGACTGCGCAGCAGCAATTATTAACGGCGGCAATGCTTATACAGCAGGATTAGATGCCAAGGAAGATACAATTTTCACAGAAAATGTTGATCCCGCAGTAAATGAATCCGTACCTCAATTAGTGAATGTCATTGTATGCCGTACAGCAGATAAAGACAATGCAGTATATCAGAAAGTTGTAGAAGCATATCAAACAGAAGAAGTTAAAACAACAATCAACGATGCATACAAAGGTGCTTTTATCTGCGCTTGGGAAGAGTAAAATAATGATTTCCCAAAGTGTTAGATAGATGAAAGGATAAAAAAATTTTTTGTATAGAAAATCAGGAGGGGTTTACCCATCCGAAAATACAGATGGGTTTATCGGTTTTTACCGATGAGCGCATCTGTTTTGCTTAGGATTTTTCGGAAAATATTTCATTGACAAATAATAAAATGTGTTGAAAAAGGCGGTGCGGCTATGGCACTAAAGGGCTATATTTTAAAGGAAAAAGAGTATATCATTGAATTGAGAAGATATTTTCATGCCCATCCTGAGGTTAGCTTGCAGGAATTTGAAACCTGCAAGAAAATTGAGGCGGAGCTTGATGCTTTGGGGATTCCACACAGAAGAGTGGGGGAAACTGGTGTATATGCGTGGATTGATGGAAAAAAATCTCCCCAAGGGAAAATTGTTGCACTCAGGGCAGATATGGATGCCCTTGCCATGGAGGATTTGAAAATAGTTCCTTATCATTCCCAAAGAAAGGGATTTTGCCATGCCTGCGGACATGACGCCCATTCAGCAACTTTGCTTGGAGCGGCAAAGGTTTTAAAGTCAATGGAGAATGACTTTTCGGGACAGGTGAGGCTGTTTTTTCAGCAGGCAGAGGAAATTGGGCAGGGTGCAAGGCTTTTTGTTCAAGAGGGCTTGCTCAATGGATGCGAAAGGATATACGGCGCTCATGTTGCGAGCAGACTGCAAAGCGGTAAAGTGGCATTGACGAAAGGGCCCCAGTGTGCCAGCTGTGATTATTTCAAAATAACCATAACTGGAAAGGGAGCCCATGTTTCGACGCCACATTTGGGCGTGGATGCGGCATATATTGCGGCGCAGGTTGTTGTAAACTTGCAGTCCATTGTAGCAAGAAGCACTGCACCGCTGGAAACCGTCGTTGTAGGCGTGGGTGTAATCAAAGCAGGCACACAGTATAACATTGTTGCGGAAAAAGCGGAAATTGAAGGGACAACCAGAAGCTTTTTGCCCAAGGTGCGCAATTTTACAAATGAAAGAGTGGTACAGCTAGCGAAGCAGACAGCCGCAATGTACGGTGCTGAGGCTGAGGTTTCTTTTTTGGATTATGCCGCACCCTTAGTAAACGATGGGGATGCAGTAGAAGAAGTGACGAGGATTGCCGAAAGGCTGATTGAGCGAATAAATATTGTGGAGGACTATGAAAAGGCATTGGGAGCCGATGATTTTGCTGATTATTTGGCTGTGACAAAGGGAATATATGCTTTTATTGGCACTGGAAACGAGGAGAACCCCAATACAAAGGTTGCCCATCATCACGGTTTATTTGATCTTGATGAGGAGGCGTTGCTGCTTTCGTGTAACTTGTATGTGGATTATGCTTTACAGGTTTTGGAGACAGAATAAGGAGATAAAGCTAGTTTTCTTGCAATGCAAAAGCCAGTATTACAAGGTAGATCCTGTAATACTGGCTTTTTTTCTTGTTTGAAAAGACTTAGGAAACTACGCCTTTCAAAAAGTGTCAATATTGTCTTTTTTATCATTAAAAGTTCAGCTTTTTCATCGTTCGTGCAAGGAATAAGGAACAAAGGGCAAAGGCCGCAATTTCTGCGATAGGGAATGCAAGCCAAACCTGATTTAATTCGCCAAAACGCGCCAACAAATAGGCGGCAGGCAAAAGCACAACCAGCTGTCTTGCAACGGAGATAAGCAGGCTGTAAATGCCATTGCCCAACGCCTGAAATACTGAGCTTGTAACGATATTATACCCTGCCAGCAGGAAGCTGAAGGAAATAATCCTTAAAGCCGGTACACCGATTGCGATCATGTTTTCTGAAGCTTTAAACATTGCCAAGAGCTTGTGGGGCAGGAACTGAAAAATGGCAAAGCCAGCGAACATAATCACGACTGCGGCAATAATGCTCATTTTAATTGTTTGGTGAATACGCAGTTTATTTCTAGCACCATAGTTATAAGCAATAATTGGAATCATACCATTGTTTAAGCCGAATACAGGCATAAAGATAAAGCTTTGCAGTTTAAAGTATATGCCGAAAACAGCAATTGCGGTTGAGGTAAACCCATCCAAAATACGATTCATGCAAAAAATCATAATTGAGCCGATAGAAATCATTAAAATTGAGGGAATTGCAACGGTATATATTTTTTTCAGTATGTATTTATTTGGAAGGACATTTTTAATGTCAATATGTATTTCATGGTTTCTTTTTAGGTTGAGATAAAGAGCAACCATACAGCCAATCATTTGACCAAAAATGGTGGCAATCGCTGCGCCGGCAACCCCCATTTTCGGGATGCCAAACATACCAAAAATGAAAATAGGGTCTAAAATGATATTCACGACGGCACCGATGCCTTGGCTGATCATTGCCTCAAAGGTTCGGCCCGTTGCTTGCAGCAGACGCTCCATTGCAACCTGTAAAAAAATACCAAAAGAACCAAAGAGGACAATGCGCAGATATATTTCACCATCTTGAATAATTTCGGTGACATCTGTTTGACCCCTTAAGAACGATTTTGTAAAGACAAAGGCAATTAAAATAAAGAATAACCAGTTCAGTACAGCTAAAAACAAGCTAACACTGGCTGTTTTGTTTGCAGTATCAAACTTTTTTGCACCTAGGCTTTTTGAGAGCAAGGCATTTACACCAACCCCTGTGCCTGCGCCAACAGCAATCATAAAGTTTTGCATGGGAAATGCTAAAGATACTGCGGACAACGCATTTTCACTAATTTGCGCTACGAAAGCGCTGTCTACAATATTATACAGTGCTTGTACAAGCATAGATATAACCATAGGGACAGACATTGTAACAAGTAATTTATTTACGGGCATAGTGCCCATCTTGTTTTCTTTTATTTCAGTGGCAACGGAACTCATTGATAAACCTCCTTTTCCGTAATAAAACTTCAGTTTGGTCGTAAAGTGTGCGAAAGTATAGCGCTGCCGAAGCAGCGCTATTTTGCTTTTGATGGAATATCTACCAATGATACGCTGATATAATATTATTGTCAATACAAATTTAGAGTTGCCCATGAAACCACGCACAATCTGGCTTTCCTTTTAAAGAGAAGGTTCAGTCGTCTTCCAAAAAAGATAATTGTTTTCAACAAACGCTTCGATTTTTCCCATATCGCAAAGGTAAGATAAATAGGAACGGATTGTGCTTCCTACCAGAACGTATTGCGCAGGATCCATGGTTAGTGAAAATTTTTCAAAGATATTATGGAGAATGTCTTCAAAAAACTTTGGGGATGCACAAATTTGCAATAATTCATTGAGGATTTCAATTGTTTTTGCACGGTTCGTTTCAACCAATGGACGAATATCCGCTGTTGGCTCTGCGTGTGCAGGAATGAATAGAGTGCCCTCAAGCGTTTCGAGAAAATCAAGGGTTTTGAAATAAGCGGAAACATCATAATTAAAGCTGATATGATATTTGCTCAAAATGGTTTCGCTGAAAACAGAATCAGCGATAAAGTATACATTATCCGGTGTTTTTACTCCAATCATCTGCCAGAAATGACCGCCCAAAGGGAAAATTTCCATACCATCCGGAAGATTTGCCAGAGAAATATTCTGTGCTTTTGAAGGAGTTGCCATTAAAAATTTGCTTTTCAGTTTTTGAAATGGGTATCCACCATAAAGGAAAGAAGGCTCTAGAATAGGGTTTTCAATGACAGCGTTTTCCATTGGAGTGGAATATATGGGGCAATTCAGTCGATCCTGCAGCAGGGTATTTCCGCCGATATGGTCAGCATTGGAATGGGTATTGATAATCCCCATGAGTTTCCAGCCTTGCTGGTCAAGGATTTTTTGGATTTTTCGTCCTGCGTCCTTATCATTTCCGCTGTCAATCAGCCAGACATTTTCCGCTGAACTACGGTATACGCCTATTTTTGAGGGAGAGTTGATATAAAAAGTGTTTTCAGCAGCTTGAATTAATTCGTACATAGAAACCTCCTTTTTAGTTACACATCGCTATGTTTTAAAAAAGCTGTTCCTGTTTTAGGAACAGCTCAGACTTTAGAAAAACCATGGGAGTGACCCCCTCACTGCCCAAGACAGGGCAGACGGCGAAGCCGGCTTTTGCGAAGCAAAAGTGAGTGACCCCCTCACTGCCCAAGACAGGGCAGACGGCGAAGCCGGCTTTTGCGAAGCAAAAGTGAGTGACCTAAAACCCTTGTGGGTTTTTGAGGGAAAGCCGCCAAGATTTTGCAATGATTTGTTTTGCAGATGCGCAAAGACTATTCTACAGATTTCGTTGAAAATATTTTTCATAAAACCCTTTTGATGCTTGAAAAATAATTCTTCTGCATTCTTTAGTCAGCCAGAAAAACGCATTGCTTAGTCCATTGAATTGGTAGAACCAATTACATTTTTAATTTTGTCATCTACCAATGCTTGAATCAGCTCTCGTGCGGCACCAAGATAGCCACGAGGGTCAAAAGCGGAGGGGTTTTCGCCAAAGGATTTGCGAACTGCCGCCGTCATTGCCAAACGAATGTCTGTGTCCATATTGATTTTGCAAACCGCCATTGCGGAGGCTTTTCTGAGCATTTCAGCAGGAATTCCCTTAGCACCCGAAATATTACCGCCAAATTCGTTGCACATCGCAACACAGTTTTGGTCTACGGAAGAAGCACCGTGCAAAACAATAGGATAGTTATGGAAGCCTTCTGCCTCTAATTTTTTTGTAATGGTTTCCAGACGGTCAAAGTCCAGTTTTGCTTCGCCTTTAAATTTATAAGCACCATGGCTTGTTCCAATGGCAATTGCCAAGGAATCTACGCCGGTACGTTTTACGAAATCAACTGCCTGATCAGGGTCAGTATAAGTAGCATGAGCGGCATCAACCTTTACATCGTCCTCTACACCTGAAAGCTTACCCAATTCAGCCTCCACAACAACCCCTCTGGTATGGGCATATTCTACGATTTCCTTTGTTTGAGCCACATTTTCCTCATATTCCAAGTGGGAACCGTCAAACATGACTGAGGTGAAGCCATATTCAATGCAGTCCTTGCAAATTTGAAAATCAGAACCGTGATCCAGATGCAGAGCAATGTCCAAGCCTGTTTCCTCAACAGCCGCATCTACCATAGCCTTTAAATATTTGGGGTGCGCATATTTTAACGCACTTTTGGAAACCTGAAGAATAACGGCGGAGTTCTGAGCCTTAGCCGCCTCAACTACACCTTGAATAATTTCCATATTGTTAATATTAAATGCGCCGATGGCATAGCCGCCTTGGAAAGCTTTTTCAAACATTTTTTTTGTTGTAACCAACGCCATATTATACACCTCTTTCTTTTTTTTGTTTACAAATGATTGTTTCCTGTACTAAAATTATAATACGGTACTTAGGCTGTGGCAAGATAATTTGAGTGAGAATAACGCCTTTTATGGCAAGAAAAACAATTATTCAAGAATGGGGTGAAGCGTTTTGAAAAATATCTTAGTTTTTTTGGGTGTTTTGGGTTTTGATTTGGGAACCAAAAAATGGGCGGATTTGAAATTACCGCTGGGTAAGCGAAAAAAGGTATCCAAAAATCTACTGTATTTCCAGCACATAAAAAATTCCGGAATGGCATATCATAAGCTTACAGGGAAAAAGAATTTAATTCTCTTTATTACTGGAGGATTAACAGCTGTGTATAGTATTTTGTTTTTTGGGGCGTGTTTTGGCAAGAAAGATGCTAAAAAATATGGCGTTCCTCTGGCGATAACCTTAGGCGGCGCTTATGGAAATTTTTTGGAAAGATGGAAAAAGGGCTATGTAACCGATTTTATTTATATCAAAAAGGGAAAGAATGCCCCGATTTTCAATGTTGCGGATGCTTCGTTGTTGCTTGGCGCAATTTCGGTCGTAATCACATCTTTCATAGAAACGGAAAAAAAGTAGATGTTTTCCTATTGATGTATTGCGAAATGCGTTGTATAATGTAAATACAAATTCCTGAAGTGTGCGAGAGCTTACCATTTTTGAACCTACACAATTGACTCGGGATTCCTATACGCGAAAGTTATGTCAGGCCCCAAGATAATTCCCTTTGGGCAGGGGAAGGCAGATACTTTGGCTGCGGTAACCCACCTGGCTTAGGCTAGGTGTCACGCGGTAAGAACGGCACTTTGGGTTTTTTATTTTAAAGATATAAGCAAATGAAAATTGTTATAGAATGTTTTTTTGGCTGAGTCGATTTTATTTAGACTCAGCTTTTTTGTTTGGTTAAGAGGCGTAAATCATTAAAACTTTATTCTGCTTATTTTTATGTCTGCTTTTTTATTGACAGTATTTCAGAAGGCTTAAAAAATTGCACCATATTAGATTTTTTCTAATATGATGCAATAAAAAGAGCGCTCTCTGTGTATAAGCTTTGTTTTTTGAGGAAAATTGTGTAAACCTTATTTCAACAGTGCAATTACTTCAACTTCGCACAAAACATTTTTGGGAAGTGTTTTTACTGCAACGCAGGAACGTGCGGGTTTATTCGTAAAATATGTGCCATAAATTCCGTTAAAAACAGCAAAATCAGCCATATCTGCCAAAAAGCAGGTGGTTTTAATTGTATCAGCAAAGGTTAAACCATTTGCTTCCAAAACAGCACTAAGATTTTTCATAACCTGTTCTGTTTGACCTTCGATTGTTGTTGCCACCACATCGCCAACAGCAGGGTCAATGGCAATCTGACCGCTTGTGAAAAGGAAACCGTTTGCAGACATTGCCTGAGAGTAAGGGCCGATTGCTGCGGGTGCTTTCTCTGTGCTTGTTACTTTAATCATAATCATTACCTCCAAGTGTTTTTATGGTTTTCACGAGCTATTGGAAGGAAATTGCCCTTGAAGTGGTAAAAACCCCTTCAAGAACAGAAAAAATCCTTATAGCCTTGACCTTATTACGGTGATAGTTCTATTTTATCTCAAAGACATTTTTTCGTCAATGTGTTTTTCTCACATACAGAAGGTTTATTTATTTTTTGTGAATTGCATATTTTTCTATTCCCTTTTTCCCCTCTTTCGGGTAAAATGAAAATAATGCGTATTTTTATTGAAATGAACTATTTACAATAGATAGAAAGGAATTTACTTTAATGAGTATTTTGGAAGAAATCCAAAGAAGGCGGATTTTCGGTATTATTTCTCACCCGGATGCCGGTAAAACAACTTTAACCGAAAAGCTTCTACTTCATGGCGGGGCAATTCGTGAGGCAGGGACTGTAAAAGCAAGAAGAAATGCAAAGTTTGCGAAAAGTGACTGGATGGAGATTGAAAAACAGCGTGGCATTTCTGTTACTTCCTCCGTCATGCAGTTTGAATACAACGGAAAGGTTGTATCCATTATGGATACCCCTGGGCATAATGATTTTGGCGAGGATACCTACCGCATTTTAACCTCTGTTGACAGTGCCGTAATGGTGATTGATGCGGCGAAGGGCGTTGAGACGCAGACAGTAAAGCTTTTTAAAGTTTGCAGTATGCGAGGAATTCCTATTTTTACGTTTATTAACAAGCTGGATCGGCAGTCAAAGGATCCTTTGGAATGTATGGCGGATTTGGAGGATGCTTTAGGGCTGCCTTCAACTGCTGTGACATGGCCAATTGGGAATGGGCTTACCTTTGAAGGTATTTATGATAGGCTGGGAAATAAGGTATTTTTGTACCGCCAAAAAAGCGGCATGATTGAGCTTGGGGCAAATGGAGTTTTCGGCGATGCGCTGGAGGGAGTGATTTCCCAAGCAAATTTAGATATTTTGCGTGAGGAAATGGAGCTTTTGGATGGAGCCGGCAACAGCTTTGACTTACAGGCAATCAAAGAAGGCAAGCTCTCTCCTGTGTTTTTCGGTTCAGCACTGGTAGATTTTGGAATAACGCCGTTTTTAAAGCATTTCTTAGAATGGGCGCCTGCTCCAGGGGCAAGAAAAACGACCACAGGCGAAGTGAAGCCGACAGATGAATTTTTCAGCGGCTTTATTTTCAAAATTCAGGCAAATATGAATCCTGCCCACAGGGATAGATTGGCGTTTTTGCGTATCTGCTCGGGAACCTTTACCAGAGGCATGACGGTAACCCTATCCAGAACGGGAAAGCAGATGAAGCTGAGTCAATCTACACAGCTGATGGCAAACGAACGAGAAACCCTAGAAACTGCGGTTGTCGGGGATATTATCGGTATTTATGACAGCGGAAATTATCAGATTGGGGATACCTTGACAGATACAAAAGAAAAGCTGTTTTTCGAGCCTTTACCAACCTTCCCGCCGGAATTATTTATGCGTGTGCATCCTGTAAACTCCTTAAAGGCAAAGCAGTTTCAAAAAGGGGTGCAGCAGCTGGCGCAGGAAGGGGCAATTCAAGTTTACCGTAATGATTTTAATGACATTATTTTGGGTGCAGTTGGACAATTGCAATTTGAAGTGTTTGAATACCGCCTGAATAATGAATACAATTCGGAAATTCGTATGGAAGCTTTGGATTACAACGTTGCACGTTGGGTAAACCCTGCATCCGTTGGAGATATAAAAGACCATCTGGTGGCAAGAAGCACACTGGTGTATGACCGTTTTGAGCGACCGATTTTGCTTTTTGCAAATCAATATACCTTAAATAATTTTATGCAGAAAAATCCCGATATAGAGCTTTGGGAGGCACTAAACGTGGACGACAGCGAATACCAAGAGGTATAACATTTTACGGGCGAACTTTTTATAGGTTCGCCTGTTTTTTTGTACAGAAAAAGATTTTGCGGATAAATGAAAAGAGTTTCGAGGTTATGGAACAAAATTCTATTTTTTACGTCAAATTTATTTTGTTGTGGAGTTTTAATTTATGGAAACTTTATGTGGCAGAAAATGAATGGAAAAAGCACATTTCAAAAAAATGTTTTTGATTCTCAATGCAATCTATATTATGATGTTGGTATTGACAAGAAGAAACGGAGGTGATCAAAAATGGCGAAGGAAGCGGCGGAAGAGCAAGGGAGCAACTCTTTAATTTCCAGAGCAAAGCAGGGGGATATGGCGGCGTTTGAAGAGCTGATTTTGCAGCATGAAAAAACTGTTTATAACGTTGCACTCAGAATGATGAACCATAGCGAGGATGCCAGAGATATTTCCCAGGAAGTATTGATTAAGGCGTTCCGAAATATCGCCAATTTTGACGAACGCTCAAGCTTTTCTACATGGCTCTATCGAATTACGGTAAATACCTGCATAGATGAGATGAGAAAACGGAAAGGAAAGCAAAGCCTTTCTTTGGATAATGAGCTTGAGGACGATGAAGGTACTTGGAAGCGTGAGATTGCGGACGACGGTGATACGCCCGAAGAAAGCCTGATGCGAAAAGAGGAAAAAAGTGAATTATTAATGGCGTTGGAAACGATTTCTCAGGATTACAAAACCGTGTTTATTCTAAGGGATATGCGAGGGCTTACCTACGAAGAAATTGCCGACATTACGGGGCTAGCATTAGGAACGGTGAAATCCAGAATTTCACGTGCCAGAAATTACATAAAACAAGAAATCTATAGAATGTGGGAACGAAACGGTACTGAACCTCGTCAAAAAAACAGAAAGGAGGGGGAAAATCCATGAGCTGTGAAAAATGCAGAGAATTATTGTGGGATTATTTGGAAAATGAATTAACGAAGGAAGATGCCGATTTTGTAGCGGCACATTTCATGCAATGTGAAAGCTGTCAGAAGGAAGCCGATCAAGTGAAAAAAATCATGGATTCCTTGAAAAACCTTCCTGAGGAGGAATTGCCTGAGGGGTACCATGAGGAATTTATGGAGAAATTGGCACAAGAAGAGAAGGTAAGCCCTTTATTTGTTCAGAAAAAGCCTCGATATAAATGGAAACAATTCAGCCTTGTAGCGGCGGCAGTTTTGCTTGTGGCGGTGATAGGCGGTGGTCAGGGCATTTTAAATTTGCGTGAAAATCAAAATGAAATGACTGAAAAAATGGTCAACGACAAAAAAGAAGATACCAGCGATGCTGCTGTTGAATATTCAATTACTTCACAAGGGGAAGGGATGCTTGATTTGGCGCCAGAGTTTCAGCAAACAGAAAAGGCGGCGCCTCCCGATACAGGACTTGTGGGGCAGGCAAAACAAAATGGCATTTCGCAGGAAGCGATCCCCCAAGAGGAACAAAAGGCGGCACAGAATGTCCAGGAGGAATTGCCTAAAATGACGGTAAGCCGGAAGGCGGAGGTGGACATAGACACGGACATTCTTCAGGATGAGGCGGCACCCGAATTGGAACAGGCAGAAACAAGAAGTATGTTATTTGCGCAAAATGACAGCGGAGAAGACTCGCAAGCACAGCAAGAAGTCATACTGACAGTTGTACGTAAAGATGGAGTGTTGGACAGCATTAGGGATTTGGCCGTTTCCCTTGAAGGGGACGAAGTGGAACAAGCTTTGGAAGATTCCATAAAGGTTTTTGTGCCTTTCGATCACGCCGACGATTTCATGGACGGCTTAAGGAAGTTGGGCGAAACCCGCTCTATGGAAGAAGCTTTCGAAGAAACGGAAATTGTTTTTTTTGAAGTAACACTGGAAACAGAATGATTGAAAACGCTTTTTTCTAATGAAATAGGGAGAAGCGTTTTTTTATTATGTAGATATGAAAAGAAACGGAAAAATATCAAGTTGCATAAAAAATTTGAAAAAAAGAAAGAGGTTTCGGCGGAGATGATGAACTTTAACGTTCTACTTGACTAAAGTGGTAAACTGATATAAGATTAAAGTAAATTGACGTATGGAGGTGCGACATGACATTGCCGAAAATGCTTTTGAAAAAAGAAGAAGAAGTAATTTTCCGCTTGCGAGCTTTATTTGAGCGGTTTGGTTATAAAAAATATAAAATGAGTAAGTTTGAGGAATATGATTTTTATGCGGAGAACAGAAATTTTCTAAGCAGTGAAAATATACTGACCTTTAGCGGTTTGGATGGAAAGCTTTTAGCACTTAAGCCAGATGTAACCCTTTCTATTGTAAAAAATACAAAAGGGAGTTATGCAATTCCCGAACGGGTTTACTATAATGAAAATGTTTACCGTGTCAGAAAAGGGGCAGGAGAATTTAAAGAAATTATGCAGGTTGGGCTGGAGTACATTGGTGAGGTAGACCGCTATGCTACCTTGGAGGTCATCCGTTTGGCACAAAAAAGTCTGGAAATTGTCAGCGACGATTATATTATGGATATTTCCCATATGGGATTTGTGATGGGCATGATTGAGGAATTAGGCTTAAGCAATGCCCAGAATGAAGCTCTTTTAAAGGGAATTAGCGAGAAAAATGCCCACAGTATTCAGGCACTTTGCGAGAAATATAACATAAAAGAAGAATTGAAAAATGCTTTGATTGAAATGGCATCAATTTATGGTACGATGGAAGAAAGCTTGCCAAAGGCGAAAGCCCTCTGTCTGAACAAAAAAATGGAGCAGGCTTTGGAGGAGCTGGAGGCTGTTTTTTCTGCCCTTAGGGCAAATGGGGGCGGTGAAAATCTGAAGCTGGATTTCTCGGTTGTAAACGGCATGGATTATTATAATGGTATTATTTTTCAAGGCTTTATTTACGGTGTGCCTAGCAGCATTCTTTCCGGCGGAAGATATGATAAATTGGTGCAAAAATTAGGGAAAAACAGCGATGCCATTGGCTTTGCCGTTTATTTGGACTTATTGGAGCGTTACGAAAACCGCCAAAAGGAATATGATACGGATATTCTTTTGCTTTATGAAGAAAAAACAGATACTGCGGCTTTGCTAAAGGCTGTTGAAATGCTGACCGATAATGGGCAAAGTGTAATGGTGCAAAAGCAGAATAACCAAATGGTGAAATATAGACAACTTTGGAGTATGAAGGAGAGGGGGCTTGAAATCATTGCAGAAAATGATTAATATTGCCTTGCCAAAGGGCAGACTAGGCGAAAAGGCATATGGTGTATTTGAAAAGATCGGCTATGGCTGCCCCTCTATTCGTGAAACAAACCGTAAGCTGATTTTTGAAAATGAAGAAAACGGCGTTCGTTATTTTTGGGTAAAGCCCTCCGACGTGGCAGTTTATGTGGAACGTGGCGTTGCCGATGTTGGGGTTGTGGGGAAGGATATTTTGCTTGAGCAATCCTCCGATGTTTATGAATTGCTAGACCTTGGCATGGGGAAATGCCGCATGGCGGTGGCTGGTAAAAAGGGCGGTCGCATAGATACAGACCGTACCCTTCGGGTAGCTACAAAATTCCCCAATATTGCAAGGGATTATTATAGAAAGCAAAGCTTGGAAATTGAAATTATTGAGCTTCACGGTTCCATTGAAATTGCCCCGATTCTGGGAATGTCCGATGTGATTGTGGATATTGTGGAAACGGGAACCACCCTATTGGAGAATAACCTGGAGCCTTGGGAGGACATTGTTCCAATCAGTGCAAGGTTGATTGCAAACAAAGCCAGCTATAAATTTTTAAATGCGCCGATTCGGCAAATGTGTGAAAAAATGAATGAGGTCATTACAAAGAAATCCTGAGGTGATACCATGATAAAACTGTATACTTATAATGAGATAAGCATAGACGAAATTTTTTCCCGTTCAGAAGAAAAAAATGAGATTGCCGATGTGGTTGAAAAAATGATTGCGGCGGTTCGGCAAAAAGGGGATGCGGCTTTACGGGAATATAGTGAGCGTTTTGACGGAGCGGCTTTGGAGGATATGGAAGTTTCTGCCGAGGAAATGCAAGCGGCGTATGACGCTGTGGATCAAGAATTTCTTTTGGTTTTGGAGGAAGCGGCAGCGCATATTCGGGGGTATCATCAAAATCAAAAGCGTACGGATTTGGTTTATACGCCAAGAGAGGGCGTTATTTTGGGACAAAGGGTTACACCCCTTGACAGAGTTGGATTATATGTTCCGGGAGGAACGGCAAACTATCCCTCAACGGTGTTGATGAATGGTATTCCAGCAAAGTTGGCAGGGGTAAAAGAAATCATTATGGTAACACCTGCAAAGGGCGGCAAAATAAATTCCGATGTTTTGGCGGCGGCAAAAATTGCAGGGGTTGATCGGGTTTTCAAAATCGGCGGTGCACAGGCAATCGCCGCTTTGGCATATGGAACCGAAACCATTCCAAGCGTGGATAAAATTGTTGGGCCCGGGAATGCCTTTGTTGCAGAAGCGAAAAAACAGGTTTTCGGCAAGGTTTCCATTGATATGATTGCAGGACCAAGTGAAATTTTGGTGATTGCCGACGGGCAGTCGGAGGCGGCGGTTGTGGCGGCGGATATGCTTTCACAGGCGGAGCATGACACCATGGCAAGCGCAGTTTTGGTAACGGACAGCAAGGAGCTGGCAGAGGCGGTTTCTGCGTGCTTGGAAGTGCAAATTCCCCTTTTGCCAAGAAAAGAAATCGCAAGAAAATCCATTGACGACAACGGGAAAATCATTCTGGCGGAAAGCATCCAAGAAGCAATCGAGATTGCAAATCAAATTGCACCCGAGCATTTGGAATTGTGCGTAGACAACCCTTTTGATTATTTGGCGGACATTCGTCATGCAGGCTCTATCTTTTTAGGGAGAAATGCGCCCGAGGCGTTGGGCGATTATTTTTCAGGCACAAACCATACCTTGCCTACGGGGGGAACGGCAAGATTTGCAAGCCCCCTATCAGTTGATGATTTTGTAAAAAAATCCTCCTTTACTTATTACACAAAAGAGGCATTGGCAAAAGAGGCAGAAAAAATCAATATGTTTGCCCAAAGGGAAGGTTTGGCTGCCCATGGGAAATCTGCCATGATACGTTTTGAAAGGGAGGCGGAAAAATGAGCCGTTTTTTAAGTCCAAGATTTGCTGCTTTAGAGGCATACACCCCGGGGGAGCAGCCAAGAGATCAGCAATATATCAAGTTAAATACCAATGAATCCCCTTATCCGCCCTCACCCGAGGTAATTGAGCGGGTAAGTGCCGAAGAAGTCAAGCGGTTGAATTTATACCCCGATCCGGAGGGCAAAAACTTAAAAGAAAAGCTTGCCAAGCTGTATGGTGTAGAAAAAGAAAATATTTTTCTCTCCAATGGCTCCGATGATATTTTAAATTTTGCCTTTATGGCGTTTTGCGATGGGGAAAGAGGAGCGGCGTTTCCAGAAATCAGCTACGGGTTTTATCCGGTTTATGCCGATTTATACCATATTCCGCATATGAAACTTCCGCTTATGGAGGATTTTTCAATCAATTATAAGGATTATTGCAATATCAATAAAATGGTTGTGATTGCCAATCCAAACGCACCCACGGGAATGGAAATCGGATTATTTGAGATTGAAGAAATTTTGAAATCCAATCCAAATCATGTTGTTTTGATTGACGAGGCTTATGTGGATTTTGGCGGAACCTCTGCGGTTGGGCTTGTAGAAAAATATCCCAATTTGTTGGTTTCTATGACCTATTCAAAATCCCGTTCCATGGCAGGGGCAAGACTTGGTTTTGCCATCTCATCCAAAGAAATCATTGGGGATTTGGAAAAAATAAAGTTTTCCACCAACCCCTATAATATTAACCGCCTGACCTTGGCGGCAGGGGAAGCGGCGGTGGACAGTGACGCTTATTATCGAGAAAATGCAAAGAAAATCATGGCTACCCGTGGAAAAACAGTAAACAAATTAAAGGATTTAGGCTTTACGGTTTTGGATTCAAAAGCAAACTTTATTTTTGCAAAAAATCCGAAAATTTCGGGTGGAGATTTCTATGCAGAATTGAAGAGAAAAGGCGTTTTGGTACGTCACTTTGAAAAAGCTAAAATTCGGGAGTTTGTGAGAATTACAATTGGAACGGAAGAGCAAATGGAGGTATTTTTGCAGAAAACCTTAGAGGTTTTAGGGAAACACTGATTTTACGGAAGGTGCGCAGGTAATCGTGGAAATTTATAGATTAGACAAGCGCAAGGAGTGAAGCAGCCTTTTTCTTAGACAAAAGACAGGAGGATTTCCATGGGAAACAGCGAAATTACAAGAAAAACAGGGGAAACAGCAATTCAGCTTTCCCTTTCTCTATATGGTACAGGCAAAAGTGAGATTTCCACCGGATGTGGGTTTTTGGATCATATGCTGACCCTTTTTGCAAAGCATGGACGGTTTGACCTTACGGTGGCTTGCGAAGGGGATACCTATGTGGATGACCATCATTCCGTGGAGGATATTGGCATTTGCTTAGGTATGGCATTTGCCGAGGCACTGGGAAGCGGTGCAGGAATCACAAGATATGGACATATTATCTTGCCCATGGATGAGGCTCTGCTTTTGGCGGCGGTGGACATTTCTGGGCGTGGGCATTTGGAGTATGATTTGCAGATCCCTACGGAAAAAGTTGGTACTTTTGATACGGAGCTGGTGGAGGAATTTTTTATCGCCTTTACCAGAAAAAGCAATATGACCTTGCACATTAAGCAGTTGGCAGGGAATAATTCTCACCATATCATCGAGGGGGCGTTTAAGGCAGTTGCCCGTTGTCTGAATACGGCGGTAACGATTCAGGAAGCTTATCGGGATGAAATTCCTTCTACGAAAGGGGTGCTGTAAATGATAGCAATCGTGGATTATGGCGTAGGCAATTTATTTTCTCTGAAAAGTTCTTTGGGTGTGATTGGGGCAGAGGTGCAGGTCACAGGGGATTCAGAGGTTCTTCGCAGCAGCGATAAAATTATACTTCCCGGTGTTGGTGCATTTGAGGATGCCATTGGAAAGCTTCGAGAAACTGGCTTGGACAAGGTGATTTTGGAGGAAGCGAAAAAAGGAAAGCCGCTTCTTGGCATTTGCTTGGGAATGCAGATGTTGTTTGAAAAAAGCTATGAGTACGGTGATCATGAAGGTTTAGGGCTGATTGAAGGCAGTGTGAAGCCCATCGCCCCTGTGATTGGCAAGGGTTTAAAGGTTCCCCATATTGGGTGGAATGCTTTGGTTTTTTCCAAGGAACGGGAAAAGAGCGTATTATACCGCTATTTGGAGGAAGGGGAATGTGTTTATTTTGTACATTCCTATGCGGCGATGGATTGCAGTATGGCGGTAACGGCAACGGCGGAATATGGCGTAATGCTGACGGCATCCGTTGAGAAAGAGAATGTTTATGGTACACAATTTCATCCTGAAAAAAGCGGTGAGGTGGGACTGAAAATATTGAAGGCATTCTGTGAATTGCAAAAGACTTAAGACCTTGGGCGTTGCCCAAACCTACCCGCTTTTTGAAAAAAGCGGGGCAAAAACTTTTATAGAAAACCGTGGGGTCACGGTTTAAAAAAGGGGTCAAGGGAGAACCTCCCTTGTGGGGAGTTGGGACAAAGCCCCAAGGTCTTAGGCTTTTAGGCTTAAAAAAGACCTTGGGCGTTGCCCAAACCTACCCGCTGTTTGAAAAAAGCGGGGCAAAAACTTTTATAGAAAACCGTGGGGTCACGGTTTAAAAAAGGGGTCAAGGGAGGCTCTCCCTTGTGGGGAATTGGGGCAAAGCCCCAAGGTCTTAGGTTTTTAGGTTTTAGCGAAAAGAAAGGGAGGAATTTATGAAGCTTTTTCCTGCGATTGATATTATAGAAGGATGTGCCGTAAGGCTTGTAAAAGGGGATTATGCCCAGAAAACAGTGTACAGCACCCAGCCTGTTTTGGTGGCAAAGACCTTTGCCCAAGCTGGTGCTAATTACTTGCATTTAGTGGATTTGGAGGGAGCAAAGGACGGCAGCACTCCGAATTTGGAAGTTATTCGAGAAATTGTGAAGGAAAGCGGACTACAGGTTGAAGTAGGTGGTGGAATCCGCTCGGAGGAAACCATTCAAAAATATTTGGCGGCAGGTGTTTTTCGTGTAATTTTAGGCACAGCGGCAGTTCAAAATCCTGATTTTTTAAAGGAAATGGTGCAAAAATACGGAGAAAAAATTGCCGTTGGCGTGGATATTAAGGATGGAATGGTAGCTGTCAAAGGTTGGACTGAGCTTTCTCAGGAAAGCTGCTTTCATTTTTGTGAAAAGCTTGAAAGAATTGGCGTCAAAACCATTATTTGTACCGATATTTCTAAGGATGGCTCGCTTGCAGGTACAAACTTGGCGCTATACAAAGAAATGTCTGAAAAATTCAGCGTGGATATTGTCGCCTCGGGCGGCGTAACCACCTTGGAGGATGTTGCTCAATTACAAAAAATGAGCCTTTATGGAGCAATTTTGGGGAAAGCCTTGTATACAGGGAATATTGATTTAAAGCAGGCTATTGATTTCACAAAGGGGGCAAGCTTATGATTACAAAAAGAATTATCCCTTGCTTGGATGTAAGAAATGGACGGGTGGTAAAGGGCGTTAACTTCGAAGGACTTGCCGACGTATCCTCCCCTGTAGCCTTAGGAAAATTTTATAGCGACAACGGCGCAGATGAGCTGGTTTTTTATGATATTACCGCTTCCACAGAGGGACGGGGATTATTTACTGATATTTTACGAGAGGTTGCTTCGCAAATTTTTATTCCCCTAACCGTTGGGGGCGGGATCAATACCCTTGAGGATTTTGACCGTGTCTTAAAATGTGGTGCCGATAAGGTAAGTGTAAATTCTGGCGCAATCAAAAATCCTAGCCTTATTTTGGATGCGGCAAAAAAATACGGAGATCAATGCGTGGTTCTTTCTGTTGACATGAAGAGAGTGGACGGGAAATTTATGGTTTTCGCCAAAGGCGGCAGAGAAAACACAGGGATGGAAGCACTCAGCTGGATTAAGCGCTGCGAAAAAATGGGCGCAGGGGAAATTGTGGTAAACAGCATTGATACCGATGGGGTGAAAAAGGGCTTTGACTTGGAAATGCTTGAGGCGGTTTGTGAGCTTGTATCCGTACCTGTGATTGCGTCAGGCGGAGCCGGTTGTGTTCAAGATTTTGTTGACTTATTTCATGCTTTGCCCAAGGTAGATGCGGGCTTGGCTGCATCCATTTTCCATTTTGGTGAGGTTGCCATTCCAGATTTGAAAAAAAGTTTGGCGGAAAATAATATTATTGTTAGAAGATAAAGGAGAAAAACCATGCTGAATATTGAGGAATTGAAATTTGACGAAAAAGGGCTGATTCCTGCGGTGGTGGTCGATGCAAAAACCAAAAAGGTATTGACACTAGCTTATATGAATCGGGAAAGCCTGCAAATCAGCCTTGAGGAAGGCAGAACTTGCTTTTGGTCAAGATCCAGACAGGAGCTGTGGCGCAAGGGGGAAACTTCGGGCAATGTACAACAGATTATTTCGATTACTGCCGATTGTGATATGGATGCATTGACGGTTGAGGTTAATAAGAATGGCCCGGCCTGCCATTTGGGCGAGGATTCCTGTTTTCATAACCCTGTTTTTATAAAGGAGGGCAGCCATAATTTTTCAATGGATAGCTTGATGGAGTTGATTGAGGCCAGAAGGGCAGAAAAAAAACAAGGCTCCTATACCACATATTTATTTGAAAAGGGCTTAGATAAGATTTTGAAAAAAATCGGGGAAGAAGCAACGGAAGTTATTATCGCAGCCAAGTCTGCGGATAAAAATGAAACAGTTTATGAAATTGCGGATTTGGCATATCATGTCATGGTGCTTATGGCTGAAACGGGTATTTCTTTGGATGAGATACGGGAGGAGCTGGCGTCACGCCACGTGATTGACCATAAGGTGAAGCAGGAGAAGATGACAAAATGATTCCCAAAATGAATTTTCATACCCATACTACCTTTTGTGATGGGAAAAACACGGCAGAGGAAATGGTTCTGGCGGCGTTAGAAAAAGGATTTGCAGCACTTGGCTTCAGCGGACACAGCTATACTTATTTTGACGAAAGCTATTGCATGAGTAAGGATGGCGTAAAGGCATATCAAAAGGAAATTGAGCGGCTGAAGGAAGTGTATGCAGGAAAAATTGCTCTTTATTGTGGCGTTGAACAGGATTTTTATTCCGAAGAGCCTGTTTCTGGATTTGAATATGCCATTGGCTCCGTACATTATATCAAAAAAAATGGGAAGCTTTTAGCGGTTGATGAAGCTGCGGAAATTATGGAAAAGGATATTCAGGAGCAGTTTGGCGGTGATCCATATGCCTATGCAAAGGTATATTTTGAAACAGTGGCAGAGGTTTTGAAAAAAAACAAGGCTGACATCATTGGTCATTTTGATTTGTTGACTAAATTTAATGAAAAAAATCTCTTTTTTGATACAAAGGATCGTCGTTATTGTGCGTATGCAATCAGCGCAATAGAAGCTTTAATTGCATATGATAGGCCCTTTGAAATCAATACAGGGGCGATTTACCGTGGATTGCGCAGCGAAGCCTATCCTTCCGTTGAGTTTTTAAAAGAAATCAACAAAAGGGGTGGGAAAATAATTCTGTCTAGTGACAGCCATGATTGCATTTCATTAGGTTACCGTTTTGAAAAAGTGGCTCGGGTGGCTTTGGAAATCGGCTTTTCTTCTACATTGATTTGGACACCGCAAGGCTTTGAGGAAGTTGAATTGAAGGAAAGAAATTCATTGTTTTGAAAAAACAAAACGAATATGTTTCTAGAGAGTAGGCTTAGCGGTGGAAAATATTTGCACACTACAAAAAGGTTCTTTAGGGGCTGTATTATATAAAAAATATATTTGATTTGTATTTTGACTTGCAACCGTGTGTAAATCATAAAAAAACGATATTTCAAAAGGAATATAATCATTTATAAAGGTGCTGAAAATGCTGATAAATCAGTTTTTCAGCACCTTTTGCAGTCATACCATTGGGCAGTCTGGAAAAGGCTGCCGATGTGATAAAATCATTCATCTTCGTTCCGGCAGCAACTTCACAGTATAAAGCCAATTGTTATTGTTTAACTTTAATTTCGCAAATCGATTTCACATGAAGCTTGATGAAAATCATTCGAAAAAAGGAGAACCAGAGAGTTTGTTTGATTTTTATTGAAAAATTAGGAGGATGAAAACCGTGCGATAAGTTATAATGATTGAAAAACATCCTTGGCGGCAACAGCGCAGATTCTTCAACTGAAAGAATAAGCGATGAGAGATCAAAGCAAGCACAATAGACGGCCATTCGATCAAGATAATTAAAATAGATTTTAAAGCAGATTTCCAGAGATGATTCTCCCGCAAAAAGAGGTTGCATTGTGACGAAAAAAATCCAACTCCAGGCTTGACAAACACAATTAAATTGTGTACAATAAGATTGTAATAAATTAAAAAAGAAACTTAATGAATAATAATATAATAATGGAGGGATACACAATGAATATTTATGATTTCAAGGTTAAGGCAAGAGATGGCAGTGATGTGGCTCTCGGCGAGTATAAAGGCAAGGTGCTGTTAGTGGTCAATACCGCCACAGGCTGCGGCTTCACGCCTCAGTACAGTGATTTGCAGAAAATATACGAGGCTGACCATAAGAATGGATTGGAGATTCTGGACTTTCCGTGTAATCAGTTTGCTGATCAGGCTCCCGGGGACGATGAGGAAATACACACCTTCTGCACAGGGCGTTTCGGCATCACCTTTCCGCAGTTTTCCAAGATTGACGTAAATGGTGAAACTGCCATTCCTCTTTATAAATGGCTTACCGAGAATACCACCTTTGAAGGCTTCGACAAGCTGCATCCCATCGGAATGGTGTTGAACGAGATGCTAAAGAAGCAAGATCCCGAGTTTCAAAAGAGTAGCTCTATCAAGTGGAACTTCACTAAATTCCTCATTAGTCCTGAGGGTGAGATTGTGCATCGCTTCGAGCCTACTGCATCCATGAAGAAGGTCAAAGAAAAAATTGAGGAGATGCTGTAATCCAGACAATGACATAGAATCGATTTTTGCTACAGCTCTTTTGGTTTTATCCACAAAGGGAAGCCTCTGATTATGCTGCCTTAGGCGAAATTATCCAATCAATCAGGAAAGGATAGTTGAATGCACAGTCTGCTTATGATAAACTTAATTGTGCAAAATGTAATTTAGGAGGCTTTTTATGAATGAAAACGATGATATGCTAAAGTTGGAAAATCAGCTTTGTTTTCCGCTATATGCCTGCTCTAAGGAAATTATACGACGGTATAAGCCGTATCTTGATCCGTTGGATTTGACCTATACCCAGTACATCACGATGATGGTCATGTGGGAGAAGAAGGAAATCATTGTAAAGGATTTGGGCAATTTTCTTTACCTTGATTCCGGCACTATGACGCCTGTGCTGAAAAAACTGGAGGCAAAGGGTTATATTACCCGTGTTCGCTCTCCGGAGGATGAACGCAGCGTGTCGGTTACAATCACTGAAAAAGGACAAAAGCTAAAAGAAGATGCCGCAGAGATTCCACTGAAACTTGGTGCTTGTGTTAAGCTTGCACCACAAGAGGCTATACAGCTTCATTCACTTTTGTATAAGCTGCTTTCAGGGATGGGAACCGATGCGAGGTAAGAACGCAACAAAAACTTAGTGTTCACAAGTGAAAGTGTTCACTTGGAGAGCAGAAAACCTCCCCTTGCTGATAAAGGTCAGTGAGGGGAGGTTTTATTGTTTTCTGATTTAGTTGAAAAAAAGCCACGCATAAAACCATGCATAGATAATTTTTTTTCTCATTGTTTAACCGAACTTCCCCCAAAATCATCATGGGAAAATAGAAAAAAATGCTGAGAACGTTGTTAAATCAACATTCCCAACACCTTTTATAAGTCATCGAGGCGACAAGATTTGAACTTGCGACCTCTACATCCCTAATGTAGCGCTCTACCAAGCTGAGCCACGCCTCGTCGACGACTTCTATATATTACAACAAGAAAAACCAAATGTCAACACTTTTTTTCATTTTCAAGAGTATACAGAAAATGCAGTTTTATACAACAAACAAGGTTTTTTTAAATCTAGATGAAAGGTCGTTTTCACATAAAGAAAACCTGCTCTAAGGCAGGTTATCTGAGTAAATCATTGACGATGCTTTGCATATCATTTTTTGATTGGGCATGATGAGAACGCTCGATGACATGGCTGCGGTTGCGTTCATCCATAGACGCAAAAGCTTGCATGGCATCCATGTTCTGGGCAAGTGCCATCCCGAGTCCAATGGGTATTTCTTTATCATTTAAAATAGACATCTTTGATCACCTCTAAAATAGTGTTTACTTAATTAGAGAAAATATCTTAGTGGCTTATTGGAAATTTTTTCGATAAAAGAAGTGAAAAAACGCAGGTATTATTTTAATACCTGCGTTTTCCCTGCCTATTTTATACTCAAATAGGGAGGGAGGCTCCCATATTTAAGTAATTATAAAAAATACATTATAATAGGTAGAAATTAGTGTTTTCTCATGTGGCTTCTCAATTCAGAGCCAACAGATTCGCTCAAGTGTGATTTCTGCATTCTTCTCATAGCGTTAAAGTTAGGACGGTTTGCCTGATTTTCCAGAATCCATTCTCTTGCGAAAGAACCATCCTGAATATCCTTCAATATGCCGCGCATTGCTTCTTTTGTCTGCTCTGTGATGATTTTAGGGCCTGCTGTATAATCGCCATATTCAGCAGTATCGCTGCAGGAGTAGCGCATGAAGGAAAGTCCTTCCTTTACAACCAAGTCGATGATCAGCTTCATTTCGTGAATACATTCAAAGTAAGCATTTTCAGGCTGATAGCCAGCTTCCACCAATGTATCAAAACCAGCCTTCATCAATGCGGATACACCGCCGCAAAGAACTGCCTGCTCGCCGAAAAGGTCTGTTTCTGTTTCTTCTCTAAAGGTTGTTTCCAAAACGCCGGCTCTGGTTGCGCCTAAACCGTCAGCATATGCTAAAGCTACGTCTTTTGCATTTCCGCTTGCATCCTGATATACTGCAATCAATGCGGGAACGCCGAAGCCTTCCTGATATGTACTTCTTACAACGTGTCCGGGACCCTTAGGAGCGATCATGATAACGTCTACATCGCTAGGAGGAACAATCTGACCATAATGGATATTGAAGCCATGTGCGAAAGCCAGTGTGGAGCCGGATTTCAGGTAAGGCTTAATGTCAGCTTGGTACATTTTTGCCTGTGTTTCGTCATTTACCAAAATCATGATGATGTCAGCAGCCTTTACAGCTTCGGGGGTTGTCATAACTGTCAAGCCTTCTGCTTCTGCACGTGCTTTGCTTTTGGAGCCTTCATAAAGAGCAACAATAACGTCAGCGCCGCTATCTTTGAGGTTCAGTGCATGAGCGTGCCCCTGAGAACCATAACCAACAACTGCAACTTTCTTTCCTTCTAACATTTCTTTCTTTGCGTCCTGTTCATAATACATTTTAGCCATTTTAATTTCTCCTTTGTTATTTTTATAGTTTATTCTACGCCATATAAACATTTGCTGCCGCGTTCAACGGCAATTAGCCCTGTTCGACAATACTCAAGTATGCCGTAAGGAGCTATATAAGTAAGAAAAGCATTTAGCTTACTACTTTCTCCTGTCATTTCAATGCAAACAGAACCGGGAGACATATCCACTACTTTTGAGCGGAATACATTTGCCGCATCCAGTACTGTTTGAAGGCTTTCGCCCGTTGCATTGACTTTTGCGATTAAAAGCTCGCGCAAGATTGTGTTTTCAGGGGTCATCAGCTCAACCTTTTTCACATCGTATAGTTTGGAAATTTGTTTGAGCAGCTGATCCTTTTTATTGGCATCGCCTGTTGCGGTTATTGTCATCCTAGAAACCTCGGGATGATTCGTTTCACCACAGGTAAAGCTGTCGATATTAAAATTTCTTTGACTAAAGAGCGATGATATTCTGGTAAGCGTTCCTGATTGATTTGATACGATTATGGAAACTGCAAAGTGCTGATTATTGTCATTACACATTCATATCACCTCATTTCAAAATAATGTTATCCATAGAACCATTTGGTGGTACCATTGGAAATACGCTTTCTTCGTCAGGAATCAAGCAGTCGATTACCACGGGACAGTTAAGGGCAAAGGCTTTATCCAAGGCTTCGTTGAGCTGTGCCAAATTTGCGGCTCGAAAGCCTGTTGCACCAAAGGCATCTGCCAGTTTTACAAAATCAGTCTTTCGTTCTAAGTCGCTTGACATAAAGTGATTTTCAAAGAAAATATTTTGCCACTGTCGAATCATCCCAAGCACACCGTTATTCAAAATAACGATAATTAAGGGGAGATTTTGCGAAACAGCCGTTGCCAATTCATTTAGGTTCATACCAAAACTGCCATCGCCGGTAAAAAGCACCGTTCTGTTGCCAGTTGCCATTGCTGCACCCATGGCAGCACCCATTCCGTAGCCCATCGTTCCTAAGCCGCCGCTCGTTTGGAAAGTTCTTGGCTTTTTAAAGTTATAGTATTGTGCCACCCACATTTGATGCTGCCCGACATCTGTTGCGATGTTTGTTTCGGGTGTGGCTCTCTGATTAACTGCGGCGATAATCTGCCAAGGCAGTAAGTAGCCGTTTGGGGCATAAACATCTTTTGTTTTATTTTTGTAGGAGGCAACTGCTTCTTCCCATTCGGGATGCTTTTGTGGCTCCAGTTTGGTGGCTATGTAGCAAAGCGCAAAATTCAAATCACCGGGTATCTGCAATGTTGCGTCAATATTTTTTCCATGTTCAGCAGAATCAATATCCAGATGAATGATTTTTGCATTTGAGGCAAACTTTTTTCTGTTTCCAGTGGCTCTATCGGTAAAACGAACCCCTGCGGCAATGACCAAGTCACATTCACTGATGGCTTTTGTTGCGGCAAACCTGCCATGCATACCACTCATGCCAAGATATTTGGGATGGCTGTTATCCATTGCTGTTAAGCCCATCATACTGCACACCATAAATGCGTCTGTTTTTTCGGTTAATTTAGTGATGATTTCCGAGGCATTTGCGTTTATTACACCGCCCCCACAATATATGATGGGGCGTTTACATTCGTTTATCATTTCCAAAGCTTGATCTAAAAGTGCTGTATCAGGCTTTGGGTCAGGGTTCTTTTCCACAACGCCCTTTGGGGCATATTCGGTTTTATCTAATTGTATATTTTTGGGGATGTCAACCAGTACGGGACCGGGTCGCCCACTTTTTGCAAGACGAAAAGCTTCTCGCACTGTGTCGGCAAGCTCTTCCACGTTGTTTACACGGAAGCTATGCTTTGTAACAGTGATGGAAAGCCCGAAGGTATCAACCTCCTGAAAGCTGTCAGAGCCAATTAGCTCCATCGGAACATTCCCGGTAATTGCAACCATTGGAATGGAATCAGCTTTAGCAGTGGCAAGCCCGGTAATCAGGTTTGTTGCACCCGGCCCTGAAGTGGCAAGACAAACGCCAACCTCACCGCTGGCACGGCTGTAACCATCTGCTGCATGGGATGCACCTTGCTCATGGGCTGTCAGTACATGATTTATGCGATGCTTGTTTTTATAAAGTTCATCGTAAATATTGAGTACTTGCCCTCCCGGATAACCGAAGATAGTAGTAACACCCTGTTCAATGAGGGTTTCTATTAATATTTGGCAGCCGCTTCGCTCCATTCTTATTCCTCCTTAACTAGTTTTTCAAAACAAAATTTAGATAAACAAAAAGGCTGTACAGTGGATACACTGTACAGCCTTTCGATTAAGGATTACTTATCATGCAATCTCAACCAATTTGACTTTGTCATCAGCTAACCACTTTTTACCAGCACAAAGAACCTCACCGAGAATGACAAGGACGAGGTTAATGAGGCTAATAATAATGTAGTTAACTGCTTGGCTAAAATGATTCATGATATATTCTCCCTTTCGTTTCAATTTGTTATTTGGAAGTTTAAAGGTTTATTGTATTTTTGTCAATACAAAAATTTGATTTTTTTTTCACGAAAAGCCATTTTTGGTAATGTGCTGTATGTTTTTTTATAAATACATAATTCTTTGTGCACAAATACACGCACATTTGTAGTTTAAAATTCTTATTTATAGAAAATGAATTCATAAAGTGAAACGAGAAGTAGGAATAAAATTGAAAAACAAGATGGAAATTCAGTTTTTTTGTAAAAGTGAAAGGAGAAGACAATCAGAAAATACAGTTTTCCAGTTTTTTTTTAGGGGAATATGAAGCAGGAAGGGCTTAATTTTATTTTTGAGGGTCATAATGAAGTTAGGGCAGTGCCGCACGATTTCTGACGATGCCTTGTGCACCAATCTGATTGCATCCTTTGCGTTAGCCCAAAAAAAATATAACCTTACATCTGGAAACGCAGAATTATGCGGCATTGCCTTTGGAATGAAGAAGTTTTTAAAAACCCAGATAAATAAGGATTGCTTACCAAATAGCAGAAAAAGCCGGACACAGGAAAGGGGTGGCTGCTTACATTTTTTTGGTTCATATTACAGTATGGTTTCATCATTACATGAGATTTGAAAGCGGTTTGCGAAAACAGCCTGTTCTTTTTTCATTTTAAAAGCATAGACTTGTACAAAGTCTGACGGGAGAGTGATACCAATGAAAAGGTTACTAATATGGATTGTTGCTTTTGGATTTTTATTGAGTGGGTGCGCCAGCGTACCAAAAATTGAAGAGAACAGCCAAGCACCAGAGGGGGCAATTGGCGACGATATTCCTATTACCAGAGGCCAAGCGGCGAAGATGCTTGCTTTGGCTTTTTATTCGACAGAGGAAATTGAAAATTTGCCGCAGGATACTTCATTTCCTGATGTTTCCCAGGAGGATTGGGCCTATCCATATATTAATGCAGCGGTGGAGCTTGATTTTTTTTCCGGGGACGGAGAGGGTTTTCGGCCAGATGACGATTTAGTGCTATGGGAAGCACAGATTTTGATGGATCGTGTGGCACCTGATTATGATAAACGAATGGTTTTAACGGATGATAACAGAGAAATGGCGGTGGCGTATAGCCTTTGGATACAGATTTTTGAAAAGGCTTTAATGGCAAGGCGGGCGGAGGACAGTATCTATTCCTATGGAATCAAAAAGGAAACGCAGGTTTTATTTGATTTGGGGGAAGAAAATCTTTTTGACAGAGGAATTTACGGTGCGGAAGGATATGATTTATCAACTTACGTCGATGAGAAAATCACATTTTGGGAAAAGGACGGGGAAATCATCGGACTGCTTTCGGTTGACGAGGCGGTACCTACCATAGAAAATATTTATTGCCATAAGGAAGGCGAGCAAATCATTTTAACCGGAGGAGGCCAAAAGGCATATGCCTTTGAAGGAGCAGAATTTGAAGATGGTCTGTGCAATGTGACCATTGAAAACGGCAAGGCTACGGTCAAAGAGGGAGCGAAGCTTGGCGGCGAAGTCGTGAAGCGTGTGGATGACAAGGCAATTTATTTGAGCAGCAAAGGAGAGCTGCAATGGGCGGAGGGCTTTCGTGTTTATGGACAGGATTTGTCGTGCTGCAATCAGAATGCTTTGATTTGCGGCACTGATTTAGCGGATTTTTATGTTTTGGATGATAAAGTGATGGGGGCAGTTATTCAAAAGGACGTGGTTCCGGAAAAAATTCGGGTTCTCTTGGGTGGTGGATTGCAGGAGTCCATTTCAATCAAAGGGGCGGAAGGATTTTCTCTGTCCAACGGTGTTGGAGAAAAAGATTTTACATCAGGCGAAGCCACGCTTACAGCCGATTTGGCTTGGTTTGACCATGGAATTGTAACCGTTTCGGGCAAGGTTCAGCTAACCTTTGACACTGGGGAGGAAAGAACATACTCCGGTTTGATCGAAATGGAGAGGATAGGGGAAAAAATAGCAATTATAAATGAATTGGACATGGAGGAATATCTTCTTGGGGTAGTGCCATATGAAATGCCAGTGAGATTTGGGCAGGCGGCATTAGAGGCGCAGGCAATTTGTGCAAGAAGCTATGCATATAATCAGTTTTACGCCAATGCTTACGGAGAATATGGTGCCCATGTTACAGATACGGTGGCAAGCCAAGTATTTATGGGGGCGGATACAGCCGTGGAGGCACAGAATGCAGTGACGGCAACAGCGGGGATGTGTGTTGTTGACGGGGATCGAGTGGCACAAACCTATTTCTATTCTACTTCCTGCGGATTTGGCACAAAGGATATTGACGTTTGGTCGGCAGACGGCACGTTTAGCGGAGCGGGCAAGTCTTATTTACAGGGGCAGACCTATGGTGTGACGCAGGAAATGCCGAAAACCGAAGAAGAATGGCTTGCTTTCTGGCAGGATTGGGAAATTGAAGGCTATGACAAGGAGTCTGCGTGGTACCGTTGGAAGGTTTACGTTAGTGCAGGGCAGCTGACGGAAATTACGGAAAAAACTTTTTCTGAAGTTTCTGTATCCAATGCGGCATTGATTAAAGTGAAACAGGCAGATGGAAGCTGGAAAGCAGATACCCCTAAAGGGCTGGGGAAATTAACAGGAATGACCATTGGAGAGCGGGGGGAAGGCGGTGTCATTAAAATATTGGAGCTTGATTTTGAAAACGGAGCGGTTCAGGTTCTTACGGAAAATGCAATCAGAAAAGTACTTTCTCCAACGAAGCTGACAATTGGTGAAACTGTTAATTTGCAGAGAATCGGCGGAGGAACGCTGATAGGGCAGAAAATGCTGCCGAGTGCTTTCTTTGCGGTAAAAGAAATGAAAAATAACGAGGGGAAGCTCACAGGAATTGCCCTTTATGGCGGCGGCTGCGGGCATGGCGTGGGATTAAGTCAATATGGTGCCAAAGAGCTGGCTGCGCAAGGTCTGAGCGGCGCAGAAATTGTGGAAACATATTTCCCTGATACAACGGTGGAGAAGGTAATGTAATCCTATTGTGTTTGAAAAGATTTTATGATCAAGGTATACGGTCAAGGTTCTTGTTTTGCAAGGAAGAACCTTAAAAATCAAAATAAAGAGGGCGTCCCTCAAGTCGATATATGACTTTTGGGATACCCTCTTGTTTTTATAATAAAGAGATATATTTTTCAATGACGTCAACGATTTTTTCCAACTCCATGCGAGAGGTATTCAGAATCAAATCATAGTTTTCAGCTGTTCCCCATTTTAGTCCTGTAAAATAATTGTAGTAGTTGGCACGTCTTTTGTCCGTTTTAATAACAGCTGCTTCCGCATTTTTTTCCGGCAGATCGTATTGTGTGACTGCTCGGTTTATGCGGTCTTTGAGGTCTGCCTGCAAAAAGACATTAGTGCAATTTTCCATATCGGAAAGAACATAATCGGCGGAACGCCCCACAATGACACAACTGCCTTTTTCTGCAACCTCCTTAATAACTTGCGATTGCACAAGAAAAATCTTTTCGTTAAGCGGCAACCCGTACGAGTCGATACTGGGGGTAATTGTGGTCAGGGAAAGGAGCAGATTGCCAGCTGAGGTTTCCTCTGCATTGACAAAGCATTCTTTCGAAAGCCCGGTTTTTTCCGCTGCCAAAGTAATCAATTCATTATCATAAAAGGGAATGTTTAACCGTTCTGCCAATAATTTGCCCACAATGCGTCCGCCGCTGCCATATTGACGGCTGATTGTAATAATTTTATGCTTATTCATGTGTATCACTCCTATTTGTTAGTTGGAATAAGATGTAAAAAATATCATATGAAACAATAAAGTACAGAAAAATGAATGCTTCTGCAAAAAAACGATAAGGGAATTTCGATATTTTTACTATTATATCATATCTGTATAAAAAAGGAAACCTTCAGAAAAGATTGAGAAAAATCTTCCTTTTAACATGATATGCAGGGGAAAAAACGATGAAACTTTACAGGAAAACTTTACTTTTTTTTGAAAAATGGTATGATAGAGAAAGAAAATTTTGTATTAAAAGGAGAAAACAAAAATGGGCGAAGCATTAACAGGCTTAAAAAGAAGCTGTATGTGTTGTGATGTAAATGAAGGCATGATTGGCAAAGAAGTTACGGTCATGGGCTGGGTACAGCGTCGCCGTGACCTTGGACAGCTGATCTTTATTGCGCTGAGGGATAAAACAGGGTTGGTGCAGATTGCAATTGACGGAAATGTGGCAGAAAAAGAATTGTTTTCTAAGGCAGAAAGCGTTAGAAGTGAATTTGTTTTGGCGGTTCGTGGACAAGTTACCCCAAGAACAGAGGGCAATGTCAACCCCAATATGAAGACTGGAGCCATCGAAATTATTGCCTCCGAAATTCGCATACTTTCTGAGGCAGAAACAACACCATTCCAGATTGAAGATAATATTACTGTAAAGGATGACTTAAGATTAAAATATCGTTATTTGGATTTGCGTCGTCCCAGTCAGTTGAAAAATTTGCTATTAAGACACAAGGTAGTTCAGGTTATGAGGAATTTCTTGGATGGGGAAAATTTCTTGGAGATTGAAACACCCATCTTGGGGAAAAGCACGCCCGAGGGTGCGAGAGATTACTTGGTTCCCAGCCGTGTGCATCCCGGTACTTTCTACGGTTTGCCGCAATCTCCGCAGTTGTACAAGCAGCTGCTTATGGTTTCCGGCATGGATCGTTACTATCAGGTGGCAAAATGCTTCCGTGATGAGGATTTAAGGGCAGACCGTCAGCCTGAGTTTACGCAGGTGGATATGGAGCTTTCTTTTGTTGAGGTTGAGGATATTATGGACATCAACGAGAGAATGATGCAGAAGGTATTTAAGGATATTTTAAATGTTGACATTCCGTTGCCGTTGCAGAGAATGACCTATAAAGAAGCGATGGAGCGTTTTGGCTCCGATAAGCCTGATATTCGCTTTGGCATGGAGCTTGTTGATATTTCCCAGGTGGTATCGGGAACAGATTTCGTTGTATTTAAAACTGCGCTGGAAGCGGGCGGCAGTGTTCGTGCCATTAATGCAAAGGGCTGCGGCACTTTCCCCAGAAAGAAAATCGACAGCTTGGTTGAGTTTGTAAAAACCTACCGTGCAAAAGGCTTGGGTTGGATTTCCATTAACGAAGATGGCAGTTTGAAAACCCAGATTGCAAAATTCTTTACGGAAGAGAAATTACAAGAAATTGTGGATCAGATGGAAGGCAAGCCTGGAGATTTGATTTTGATTTGTGCGGATCAGGATAAGGTAGTATTTGATTCCTTGGGCGCACTGCGTTTGGAGCTTTCCAAGATGCTGGAACTAACTAAGGCGGATGACTACAGATTCCTTTGGATTACCGAATTCCCTATGCTGGAGTGGGATGAAGAAGCGGGCAGATTTGTGGCGGTACATCATCCGTTTACAGCACCCATGGATGAAGATTTACCATTGCTGGAAGCAGATCCTGGCAAGGTTCGTGCAAAGGCATATGATATTGTATTAAATGGTTATGAATTGGGCGGTGGCTCTATTAGAATTCATCGTAGAGATATTCAGCAGAGAATGTTTGAGCTGCTTGGCTTTACGCAAGAGGAAGCACAAAGTCGTTTCGGGTTCTTATTAGATGCGTTTAAATACGGTGTGCCTCCTCACGGTGGTCTTGCATTCGGCTTGGACAGAATTATTATGCTTATGTCGGGCGCAACCAGTATTCGTGATGTAATGGCATTCCCGAAAGTGAAGGACGCATCCTGCCCGATGACGGATGCGCCGAATATTGTGGATTTGAAGCAGCTGGATGAGCTTGCAATTCGTATTAATGAGGAGATTGTAAAGGCAGCGGAAGCAGCAGAATAATACACCTTTTTATATGAAAGAACAGCTTCGAGAAAACCCATGATTTACCGATTTTAAAGGGAATTTGTTGAGATCACCCCTTTTTACAAGTATGAAATTGTGAAAATATCTGCGGGTGACAAGCGTCTTTTGTAATATGGATTGACTGAATTTGGGCAGGGGAAACTCTCTGCCCTTATCTTTTATGCAGGACTTAAAATCTGGGGAGAAAATAGTATATCTGTCTTGACAATAAGGGGAAAAAAGTGCACAATAAGATTGTTGCATCTACCGATGCGTGGCTCAGCTTGGTAGAGCGCGGCGTTCGGGACGCCGAGGTCGCAGGTTCGAATCCTGTCGCATCGATCAGATTAAAGTCATGTATGAGGATTTAAACGCATACATGACTTTTTTGCTTTTTTTATGATATTATGGCATAAAGGTTATGTATATAAACTTTAGCTGTGAAATAATTAGAATGAGCAGATACACAATTGGGGGGTATTATTATGTTTCGAAATATGAGAAGATTCAAACAACAATTATCAGCGCAGGAATGTGTTGATGTTTTAGCCCATGCACCGAGAGGCATATTGGCTGTGCATGGAGAAGACGGGTATCCATATGCTTTTCCTATGAACTACATCTATCTGGATGGAAAAATATACTTTCATTGTGCAAAGGCAGGGCATAAACTTGATGCCTTGGCATCTAATGATAAAGTATCTTTTTGTGTGATGGACGAAGGCTTCCGTAAAAGCGGAGATTGGGCATTAAATATAAAAAGCATTGTGATTTTTGGCTGTGTTAAAAAAATAGATGCGGCTCAAGAAACTGTGGAAATTGTTCGCCAGATTGGTCTGAAATATTATCCAACAGCAGAAGGCGTGGAGGAAGAAATCCGCAAAGCGGTAGCGCAAGTGCAGATTTTAGAGCTGTCAATTGACCATATGACGGGAAAATTAGTGAACGAGTCATAATAGAAGCAACTCATAATTTATCGTAAGATTATAAGCATACTCTCAGGTGATGATAGTTCAAATCCCAACTTTAAAATCCAATGATATTTTAATACAGCGGGATTCGCAATAAAAAGTCATGTATGAGGAGATGAACTTGCATATGACTTTTTTGTTTTATCTATGATAAAATGAAGGGATATATTTTGTGTAGACAACAAGGTAAAACAAAATAAATGATACATCTATTACAGGAAGGAATCTTTACGAAAAGATCGCTGATGCAAGCACATGTTACAAAAAAGCAATGAGGCGGTGGCTCTGTATCAAAAAGCTTTTGATGCTGTTCTCATCAGCAGTTACCTAAATGAAGATGGAATGTTTTTTCATTTGGAGCTTGATATTCAAGGCGAAATTTTGGCTGTGGCAGAACGAAATTCAAAATTTGCAATTGTTGGGGATGAAACGGCTACGGGCAACGTTATGCAGTTTTGCTTGCATTGTGGAGAGCGTAACGAAGAAAAGGTGCGAAAAGCATATGAAGTGTTAAAAACTGGTGCTAAAATTTTGATGCCGCTTGCACCGTGTGAATACAGTTCACTCATGACAGATTTCATTGATCAATATGGTATTAGATGGTGCTTATTCGTATCGTGTCTTTCGGGAAATTTCGTTGGTTAGGATGAAATCAAGTGAGAAGATTAATATAATCTGAAAGGTTAGATACTATGAAAATTATAAAAATAATTACAACTTTATTCGTTTCGGTGGTGCTGTTGTCATCCTGTGGTTCAAACGGTTCGGACAAAGAACAAAAGCAGATTTCTAAGGAACTCGGCATAGATGTTTCCGACGGTACAGTCATGAAAAGCTCTGATACGCATGGCGGTTTTCACGGGGATGGAACGACCTTTATTGAATTAAGCTTTTCTGACGAAAACTGCTTAGAAGAAATAAAGAAAAATTCCGATTGGAAACAGTTGCCATTAACCGATAATCTTACAGCTTTAGTTTACGGGAAAGTCATTGGTCAAACATCAGAAGGGCCATATCTGACGGATGAAAATTCGGATACCCTATTTCCAAAAATTCAGAACGGCTATTATTATTTTTGTGATACGCATACTGAAAGTGTGAATCATGAAGATGACTCGGATGTATTAAATCGTTATTCCTTTAACTTTACGATTGCCATATATGACAATGATACAGAAATTTTGTACTTTTCCAAGTTCGACACATAAACAAAATGAGCGTATTCCTCGGAAACAGTTCAAATCACTTGCAAATATATGAATTTGAGATCCCATGCAATAAATACCCATGTATGAGGGTTTGAACGCATAGATGTCTTTATATTTTATAATAGGAGGTATATATATGCAATATGGTCCGGATCCTAATGCAATCTACCCCAACGAAGGAATGAAAAGTATTTGCTATATAAAAAATGTGGTAGCACGACGGAATATTGTGATTGGGGACTACAGCTATTATGATGATGTAAACGGTGCTGAAAATTTTGAAGATCATGTTACACACCATTATGAGTTTTTGGGAGACAAATTGGTTATCGGCAAATTTTGCGCCATAGCAAAAGGAATTGAATTTGAAATGAATGGTGCAAATCATAGAATGCGCAGTGTAACTACCTACCCATTCAACATTATGGGTCATGGATGGGAAAAGGCAACCCCAACATTGGCTGATTTATCCTTGAAAGGCGATACTGTGATTGGCAACGACGTATGGATAGGGCAGAATGTCACCGTAATGCCTGGTGTGCATATTGGAGATGGTGCAATAATTGCTGCCAATTCTGTTGTAGTAAAGGATATTCCGCCATATCACATTGCAGGCGGAAATCCCTGCAAAACAATCAAAAAAAGATTCGATGATGAACTCATTGAGTATCTTCTCTCAATAAAATGGTGGGATTGGCCTGCCCAGAAAATATTTGATAATCTTGAAAATATATGTAGTGGAGACCTCAAAAAAATCAAAAAAATCAAATAGTTCATTTTGAGCATAATTTTTTACGAGAATCATTCAAAATTACCTCTGGAAATGAGGAGAGTTCCTAATGTAACGTAGCTTTCATTCAAAAATCATGTAGGAGTAATTGAATGCATACATGATTTTTTGTTTTATCCGTGTTACACTGAAGTGAGGATTATTTGTATTTGACAAAGGAGTGGAACTATGAAAAAATCCGTTATAGCAATTGTAATTATGCTTGCTTTAAGTTTGTGTCTATCTGCGTGTGGGAAGAAAGCAAATCCGATTGTGTTACCGCAAGCAAGCGAAATTACATCAATTGAAATTGGTGGAGGAGTGCAAGATATTATTTGTACGAATAAAGAACAGATAGAGTCATTTGTTCAAAAGGTTAGTGAAGCAACACCTACCTCAAAAAAGTCTGTACAGGATGTACCCACTGTAGAAGAATATATACGCATAGATTTTGTAACCAACGGAAATATAGCAAGTGTTTTTATTTATCAAGAAGGTTCCAATTGGTATATTGAACAACCTTATCAAGGTATTTATGAAACAGATGAAACAATATTAACCTTATTGGAAAACGAATGTTAAAAAGCTCAAAGGACGAAAATGAGGATTCAGAGGATAAACTCTGGTATTTGGGTTAAAATCCCTATTTAAAAATAGGATTGCAACCAGAATGGATATGACGTACAAAATAAATATAGCAAGGGGCACAGGGCGATATGTTCTGTGCCTCTTTTTTTTTGAAGGAATAATGACTGCTTCAGAAAGGCATATCTTTTAGAAGTATGCCTTTTAAATATGGAGAATTATGGTACAATGGAATAAAAACATAAATGTTGGAGGTATGGCATTATGCGAGTAATTGATTTGACACGCACAATTTCAGATACAACCCCTGTTTATCCGGGAACACAAGGGCCTAGCTTATCTATCGTGAATACGTATGAAGATAGTGGGTTTAAAGAAACTCTATTAACAATGTACTCGCACACGGGAACGCATATGGATGCACCTAATCATATTTATCCCGAAGGAACTTCATTGGATCAAAAAGAGGTGTCGGGGTTTGTTGGAAAAGGCTGTGTGATTGACGCAAGGGAGGTTAAAGCCGGAGGAATCATTGATATTTCTTATATCGAGCGGAACAAAGCGCGCGTTGAACGGGCCGATTTCATTGTGTTTCAAACAGGATGGGAAAAATTTTGGGGTCAAGCAGAATATTTTGGTCAATATCCCGTGATTTCCATAGAGGTTGCTACGTATCTTGTGAAAAACAATAAAAAAGGAATTGGATTAGATAATATCGGATTGGATTCCATTGCTGACGCAGAGCTTACCTTGCACCATATCATTCTGGCAAATGAAAATATGGTGATTATTGAGAACCTTTGCAACCTTGATTTAATCGGCGAGGCTGATTTTTTGATTGCTGCGCTTCCACTGAAATTTGAAAATTCTGATGGTGCACCCGTCAGAACAATTGCAATTCTGTAATGCTGGTACACCAAAAATGTTAAAGCTTGGATGCGTTGAAAATGCATTTCTCGCTTGATATTGAGAATTCGTTTCATGTTATTCACGAATCACACAACGTCATAGGCAGTTTATTTTTGTACGGAGGACAATGGTGGCGACAGCTTACAAAAAGGTAAAGACTGGGTTGGATTCAGATATGATAAAAAAAGCCAATAAGAATCCACTTTTTAGCAGATCAGATTTTCTTTTGATACCCAGAAAAGCACAAAAATAAAGCAGTATTTTGATTAAAATAAGGAACTGTGCTTATCAATATACATTTCAAAGTGAAAACGGCTTCTCACCCTTCAATGCGCCTTAAGATGCAGTGCCAGAAAAAAGTGTTCCTTGAGTTAAAGCAACCAGAAAGGATTTGACTGTACTGCGTCTTTAAGCGATTGATTTTGAACAGAAACTAAAAATGGCATTACCAATAAAGAAATTAATCAACTTCGCCAACGATGTCGTTTATACTCAAAAAAGATTTTTTATCCGATATTTTGAAAAGTGCAAAGGCGTCCCAGTTTGCGCCCTGAACCATATTTTTCAATGGAGGGCATGCATCAAGCATGGCCAATTTATAGCGTTCTTCAAAGACCTCTTCTGCTTTTGCGTTTACCCTAATCCAATCTCTGGTACCGTTTTTTAGTGCTGCGATTTGGATGTTAGGGTTCTTTTTCATTTGAAAATACACATCTTTTGTATTTGAAGTTGAAACAAACAACGCTCCTTCAAGTTCCATTACTGCACCAAAAGGTCTTGTGGCTGGAGCATCCTCATTTACGGTAGTTAAAAAGAATACGCCACATTCCTTTAAAAATTCATAGGTCTTACTCATAAAAACACCTCATTACATTTATTATTTGAAGCCATTTAAACAATTATATCAAAGATTAGAAAAAAAGAAAGAATATAGATTAATATTTTTGCGGGTTAAAATGATAGAGGTATAGAAAAGGTTAGTTCTAATCACAAAGCATTTGTTTCCATTCGCAATACGGACAATTTGAACATTTTATGATATGTTTTCACGAATTAGAAAAAGATAAGGGTGTGTTATAAATGGAGTTACATGAAATTTTGGAACTGCACTTATTAAGTGACTATTCCGGTAAAGATATGGAAAGTCACCTAGAAGAAGTAAACAAAATAATTGGTCACACGCATAGAGTGTTAAAAATCTGCGAGGCGTTCGCAGTAAATTTAAAACTTGAGGGGACTGAGCTGGAATTACTGAAAGCGGCCGCCATTCTTCATGATATAGCCAAACTTGATGAAAAAAATGGAGAGCACAATAGATTAGTAGAAGAAGCCATGATGGACATGGGGATTGTTCAGTTTGCCGATGGAAAAGAAGATAAGGTGTACGAAATTATTGAAGCGCATAAAGGAGGGTTCAACCCAAGTTCGGATATTGCCTTAGAAGCAGCAATTTTAAGAATGGCAGACAAACTGGATAAATTTGTAAAAAGACCAACGAAAGCTGAAAAGAGTTGTAAAGATAGCTATTGCAAAATTTTAAACTATTTTGCTACAAAAGGAATTGCTCTTCCACAAAAGTTTATAGATACCTATGAAGTCATTATGGATAAATTAAAATAGAAAGTAAGATTTGGGGATAACAGAAGAAATGATAATAG
>RZZU01000032.1 GCA_009929735.1 Clostridia bacterium
CAACTCTGCCATTGGATCATCCTTGGCCTGTTCTTCTACATCTACTTTGATACGGCTTCTAGCTGCTGGAGTCAAACCAAACTCACTACAGAAATCTTTCATGACCTTCAGATACGTCTGCGCGATGGACACATGTGGCACCTGCTGAATGTATCCTGATGGCGTTTTAAAAATGGTACCGTGCTTTGATAGAAATTCCTCGGCTTCCTTCCATCTGGCATAGGCCTGGCAATATCCAGCAAAGGCAGTCATATCCACCTGCGTGAGAATACCCATGGACTCTAGGGTTTTCGACATTCGCTTCCATTCTTTTTTCGCCTCGGGCTCCAGCCATGACGGGCATTTGGGCGCTTGTTTTTCAGGCTTTGGTTCTCTGTCATTTAGTGGTCTTCTCCCTGGGTTACCTTCTAATACTTTTAGTGCTGTTGGTTTTGGTTTTCTGCCTCTTTGAGCCACGGCTTTCACCCCCTCTACAACGAAAAAAAAGACCCTGAGGTCTTTAATCGAATATTTTTATTTTACTTTTTCTTTTCGCCCTTCTTGCTTTCCTAACTCAAAGGCAAGCTCTAACGCTTTCTTTACTCCCCATACGGAAACATCATGAAAATCTAATCTATCAGAGTATCTCGTTTCTAAGGTTTCAATAAAAAGCTCTTCTTTTGCGATTTCCTCAATTTTTTTCTCAATTTTTTTATTCATGGTTTCATTCCCCTTCCCTGTTGGTGTGTACATATTAGCTCTAGTCAGGGGATATATCCAGTACATTTTGCAATACTTGAGGGTTTATTTTTCAATGTCTTTATACTTGATTTTCTGGCCATCTCTTAGAAGATACACGTCTTCATCGGTCCCTACATGGTCGATGAATCTTTTCAAAATGACAGCCACAAAGCGTTCATCCAACTCAACACCATAGCAAATCCTATCCGTCTGTTCACAGGCAATCCATGTACTACCGGAACCTCCAAATGGTTCTAATACAATACTATTGGTTAAACTTGAGTTTTTAATGGGATAAGCTAGTAAGGGTACGGGCTTCATGGTACTGTGGAGATTGTTTTTTGAGGGTTTGTCAAATTCCCAAACTGTCGTCTCCGCCCTTCCTGCATACCATTTGTGTTTTCCTTTTTTCTTCCAGCCAAATAGACAAGGCTCATGTTTCCACTGATATGGGGACCTTCCTAATACCAAGGATTGCTTTACCCACTGGCAAACTCCAGAGAGATAAAACCCAGCATCTTGGAAAGCTTTTCTAAAAATATGCCCCTTTGTATCTGCATGGAATACATAGATTGAGGCATCATTCGCCATATGATTTTCCATATTTGTAAAAGCGTCAAAAAGAAACTGATAAAATTCATCGTCCTTTAAATTGTCATTTTGAATCGTTCCTTGACTTCCATTATAGGAAACCCCATAAGGCGGGTCCGTCACAACTAGATTTGCCTTCTTCCCATCCATCAGCTTTTCATATGTTTCAGCCTTGGTACTATCCCCACACACCAATCGGTGTCTCCCCAAAAGCCAAAGGTCTCCTTGTTTTGATATAGTTTCTTCTTCCAAAGCTGCATCCACATCAAAATCATCATCGGATACTTCCTTATCATGAATATTGGAGAATAAATCATCAATCTCTGCTGCATTAAAACCACTAAGTTCTACATCGAAGTTCAGGTCTTTCAAGCTTTCCAGCTCTACTGCTAAAATCTCATTATCCCAGCCGGCATCAAGGGCCAGTTTATTATCCGCAATGATGTAGGCTTTCTTCTGGGCCTCCGTTAAATGCTCCACCATTACACAGGGTACTTCTTTCATTCCCTCCGCTTTTGCTGCCTCACACCGTCCATGGCCTGCGATGATATTTTTATCTTTATCAATCAACACCGGGTTCACAAATCCAAACTCCCGAAGGCTACTGCGGATTTTATTAATCTGCTCTTTGCTATGGGTTCTGGCATTATTCGCATAGGGTACCAGATCATCAATGGGTAAAAGTTTCATTTCTTCTGTTGTTTTCACAGCGTTCACCTCTTTCTTTTTTTATTATAAAAAACACCCTTAAAACCACACTATTTTTCAGGTTTTTCAGGTGTAAAATTCTTCATAAAGCCTGTAATATCAACGTTTCTAAAGGGTTGAATGGTTTTTACCCCCCTCTGGAATTTCGCGACTTCGCACATAATAGAGGGCGTCGGTCGTTGTAAACACTGGGTTTGGGGATAATATGGGCCCCTACCCCCTATGGTCTCTAGTATTTGTACTCTGGGTGCTGGTCTTGTGTTCCTGTCTTTTTGTCATGACAGCTTTTACAAAGGGGCTGCCAGTTGCTTTCATCCCAAAAGAGACGATGGTCACCACGATGGGGAACGATATGATCCACTACAGTAGCTTTTACAAACCTTCCTTCTTCCTTGCACTTAACGCAGAGGGGATGAACCTTCAAGAACCTTGCTCTTGCTTTTCTCCACCTGCTGTCATACCCTCGCTTCGCCGCACTGGGTCTGTCATTACAGTGCAACACCTCATGCTTGTCGCAGTAAGACCTGCCATACGGTACCAAGGCAGGACACCCAGGGTGCTTGCATGGGACGTTTGGTTTTCTCGGCATCTGTTTCACCTCCTGGTGTGCATAAGTAAAGCCCTGAGGGTTTAACTTCCCTCAAGGCTCACAGACATATTTTCACTAACACCATTATACCATATCCACGGGGGAATAATAGTGAATTATAGTGAATTAGTGTGCACACTTTAATAAAAACTTGCTTTTTTCTTACCAAACGGGTGACCACAAATGTGTACGGTGGTTAACTCTCCAAAATCCTATCCACTGCCGCCAGAGCCCTAGAAATCATAATATGTACCCAGCGTACACTGTAGTTCATTTCAGCAGCAATATCTTCCCAACTTTTAAAGCAAAGGTATCTTAATTCCAATAGAACTCGATATTCCTTCTTCTCAACGGAACGAATCACACCAATAATCTCCATCTTCAAATCTACCAGTTCATCTACATCCCGATTGATTTCTTCTTGCAGGTCTACAATCTTGCTTACAGTATCAGCCATACGAGAGCCTGCTCGGTTTGGATTTCTTGGCATATCAGAAATCGTGGAGGTGCATTTTGTTGCAAGATCATTTAATGCTGTTAGTTGTTCTAATTGGCTGTTAATTCTTTGGTCTAGCAAATATGCCTGTCCAAGATATTCTTTTGCTTTCATTCGGCACACACCTCCTCATTCAGTTTTCGTAGAATTAATTCTATATGCTTTTCATCATCAAGCACATACACTTCATAACCCAGACGCTGTAACATCCCATGCCTTACCAATTGCAGTGGTCTTGGCTTTTCTCCCGGTGCTTTTACTTCCACAAAGGCGAACCTGCCATGTGGAAGAAGCACCAAACGGTCTGGCATACCATCGAAGCGGGGAGATACAAACTTCGGACAAATCCCGTCATGCTTTTTTACTGCTGTTACAAGTTTCTCTTCAATCGTTTTTTCTCGAATCTCACATACTCCTCCCAACATACCTCAAAGGTATCAAGACACTGTTTGCAGGCATTTTTTCGCTGCAGATGACTGCGAATCAGACGGTGCCATCCATCAAATTTACAGGGACGGTTTCTTGGAAAATCTACTTTTTCCCTGCGCATATCCTGTGCCAGATCACCTGAAGGTGTATCTTCGTTTATATAGTTTCGAATCATAAATGTGTAAAAGGTCATAGTTGAAATTCCTCCTGATTTTTTGTTTTTGATTTCTGTCCTTTTTGTCACGCTGTCCTCTATTGAGTAAGAATGAAAATATAAATAAATAAAATATATTAAAATATGTATCTATATGTATCTGTTACTATAAGGACAAATACACGCATACATACGCTAAAGGATAGGGACAGAAAGGACAAAAAGGACAGATTAGGTGTTCACTGCTCATAAATGTGCGGATTCACAAGATACGTTTGTGCAGGCGGTCTGCCTTTGCCGGAATAGCTCTCTTCTTCCTTGGATGCAATATATCCATAATCCGTCAGTCTGGTCAGAACCTGCTGCACATCCTCAGCTTTTTTGAAATTACGGCAAAGCCGCATGATATCTCTGCGTGTAAATTCGGTCAGTCCATTTTCCTTTAACACCTCCACTACCTTTTTGCTTTGGCTGATAACAGGGTCAGCACCCATAAGCATAAAAGCCGCCTTAGCGTGTTCGATGAAGTATTCTCCGATTTTGATGGCATTGCTCATGGTTTCTCTATCCACCACAAGCGGCTCTGGAACATCCAAAAAATCATGACTTCGGTGGATTGATGCCCGACACAGCAGTGCCGCAATACGCTGAATGTTTCCCACCAGTTTCCCTGCCCAGTCCACAATATCCGCATAGGCTTTGTTTAACTCAGGCTCCAGCCTTTCGGCAAATGCCTCAATCATGGCATCTGCCTCATCTGACAGCACAATAACTTCAGCATCATTTTCACATTCATCCTCCAGCAGATTTCGGATACACATCTCATACTCTCGGTAAATCTCATCGGCAACAGGTTCAGAACGGTATCTTCTTTTTCCAACAAAGGATGCCGGAATGCAGTACAGAAAACGTGCCGTCAAACCTCGCCCACGGAATGTGCCATTCTGCATCAGACCAGACAGAACACTTGGCTGTACCATAAGCAGTACCGTCAGTGCCGGATTCATAATGCTTTCACTGTTTCTTCCAATACGGTCAACACGAATGCTGTCCCCAGAATAGCCTTTCAGCATCACATCGATATTGACAGTCTTGGAATATGCTCCTGCGAGAGTATCAAAGATACCGCCCTCGGTGGAAAGAATCGCTGCCCGCCCATCATTACTGGCAAGCACCGAGATCAGCTTTTCTGTTGTAATATCATCAACATACAGCTTCATTGGTTTCATTTCCTTGTAGTCTGCAATCTCCTCTGCTATTCTTCTGACCTCTTCCGCATCCGCCTTACCTTTGGAAGCCTGATCCTCCAGCACCTTCTGTCTGCGTTCCAAAATCCTTTTCTGCATTTTACTGGATTCAATCGCCGCTGAATTCTGTGTATTGCGTTCTGCTTCAAACAGATTCAGTGGCCGAATCATGGCATTTTCTACGGCAGATTTACGCTCCGAAGGATTCATAACATCCAGCACAAATGTGTTTACAGGCTCTATCCAGTCAGCCTTTGCCCTAATTTTGAATTTTCCCTGCATACAGACTGACAAAACAGCAATTGCGGCGGTAGCCGCCATATCCACAGGAGTCTGTGTGCTTTCAGAAAGAGCCGCCGCATAATCGGCAATCGCCTTTGGCAGAGTATCCGTGGGAAAGGAAGGAAGGTCATATTCATCAAAGGGGATAGGTGTTTCCCATTCCGGCTTTTTGTTGTATTCTCCCGGCGGAACGTATCCTTCCTGCTTTGCTAAGTTCTTTCCAAAGCCTAATGCACTGTTCCAAATGGCATCCAGCTCGTTTTGCGGTAATGGAGGTACGCATCGCTCTGACTTTTCTAAAAAAATACGGTGTGCCTCCTCCGTACAGCCATAGCGTTTCACAATTTTTCCGGCAAAAAGGCTCATCTCCTTATTACGGGAACCCTCATTGATATTTTCCGTACTGCTGTCGAATTCTGCAAAATCCTTCTCATCCAGAAATTCATCTATGGTTCGGCTGCCCTCGTGCCAGATAATGTTTTCTGCAGGGCAGCCAAAGATAAATCTTGCAGCATCCATTGCACCATCATCGAAAAAAGGTGCGACTGTATAAATCCTCTTTTTTAGGTCTGCACATTCTGCAGCGGTGGCTGTTACCTTATGAGGGAAATACACATGATGCCTTGGTCTTGCTGATTTACTTCCCTTAACCTTTCCATCATGACGGCTTGAAACAATAACAAAAGAAACATCTGGAAAGATACTCTGATACATCTCAGGGCGAATCCATTCTTTCGGATTATCTGTACCATCATTATCACAGTCCATAACATCTGCATCACCGCAAATATAGTCAGGTACAGAGCGGTGTGAATTTTTAAATGCAGCACTGACATGGTCACGGCAGATAGCCGCCTTAAAATCGTCCTCGTTATCGATCTCCGCCTTGTTCGGATAAATGGTGTTCTTTGCATTTCCCGTACAGTTTGCAGTGTATAAAGTAAACTTCATCTTGCCGCCTCCTTCAAATCACTGCCGAAATATCGCAGTCTGTAATTCTTTCTTTTGGCTCTCCTGATTTCAGCACCCATCCCGGCTGATATAATTTCTCCGAACACCCACACCTCACTGCAATAACTCATTAGCACATTTCCAAAGTGCAGTCCCTGCTCACGTTCCGTTAAATCGTTATCGTTAAGAAACTGCGGAAACAGCAAATGCGGAGCAATCGGGATATACCCCTGCTCCACAGCAAAACGGCTGTACTTTCGTGCATTTGCAATGTTCCCGGTAACATCTCCCGAAAATGGGGAGCATACATACACGATTGGTCTGTATGCTCTTGCCGCCTTTGTTTCCTGTTCGATATGGGATAAGGCACCATAGGTGGTTGGATCAGGATAGCCTTCACTGTTATACCTGCTCACACCCACAAGGCTTACCTCCCATCAGTTTTCTGCTGCAGCTGTCACACAGCACCACCGTGCCGAAAAGGTCAATCTCGCCATCGGCAAATACCTCTGCAAGGTCAACCTGCACCTCTGAGCCGCAGTGCGGGCAGCGGCTGAATACATTCTCATCGTTAATTTCAATGGAAACCTCCATTGCATCATTCAGTTGTTCTTTTACATAAAACATAACTTAACCCTCCATCTTCATCTTGTACCATTCCAGATATCGTTTTCTCTGTTCATACTCCGACACTGCCACAAGCAGACCGACATCCACTTTCTGCAGGATATCCAGCATCTTTACTTGCTCATCAGTCAGATATGAACGTATAGACTTCGTCTCCTTGGGGAGATTGTTTGCCAATTTAAACTGCTTTGCAGACATTCCCGTTACAATGCGGTTGAGCATATCGCACTCATTGGAAAAATGATATGGCTTGGGTTTATCATGGAGCAGCTTGATGTTTGCAGTCAGTAGTGGGAACTCCTGTCTTGCAGATACCAGCGTTTTGATGAACTTTTCCATCTCATTGAAACGCTTGATGTAGAGTTCCTTGAACTGTGCTGCTTTTTTTCCGCGATAGCCCATAACCAAGAATACGAATCCGTCCCTTGTCATGCAGTAGCTCGGCTGCTTTTTGCCCTGTGCATTCTTGTAAGAGGACTCCTCAAAATTTAGGAGTCGAAATTCATGTGAACAGTCCAGTTCCCGGATGTCCTTCAGAACATTGTCGTGGCGTTTATCAAATGCCTGTGCCACATACAGGCTGTCCACTCTTGCAGTGTCATGGTTATCTGCAAAAATGCCGTATTCGTCTTTGGGTATCAATTCTTTCATATAAAAATACCGCCTTTCATAAAAGTAGGGTCTTGCCCTCTGATAGTGAAAGGACAAAACCCTGAACTTTAAGAACCGTATTTTTAATTTTTTATTGTACAACTCCTAACTTTTTCAACATCAATAAATGTCTTCAAATTAATTGACAGATCAACTTGTTGGCTGTATACTATTAGCAACAGAACCCGCCACGCTTAGTCTTGCTCCGGCAAGAATGCGCAACCCGGCGGGACTTTTTATATTCAGAGGTGGCCCAATGTATCAATACCCTAAGAATTTTTTATCAGTTACACAGTTAATTCAGAAACTCACAGATGCCGGAATGACGATCACCTCACAAAATGAGGCGAAGATGGCATTAACAACAATCGGATACTATCGCTTGAAAGGTTATAGCTTTCATCGAATTGATCCTGTCACAAAAAAATACATAAACGGCACAAATTTTTCCGATGTCTTAAAGCTGTATCACTTCGATTCCGAACTATCACATTTGGTATTCAGCTATTTATCTCAAATTGAAGTTGCTTTAAGGTCGCGTCTCGTCAATGCTTTCCAAATCACGCAGGATGCATTAATCCTAAACGACCCTTCGGCCTTTAAAGATAAACAGCTGTACTGGAAAAATCAAGGCACCGTTGCTTCTGAAATCTGCCGTTCAAATGATGTTTTTATAGAACACAATTTCAATAACCATGATGGTGCAATTCCATTGTGGGCTTCCGTAGAAGTAATGTCCTTCGGTTCTTTATCAAAAATCATTAAAAACTTGAAAACCGGAAATCAAAGCGTATTTTCCATATTAGTGCAGAACTACAATTTCAAAAATGCCAGCGGGAATAGTGTTAATCCATCAAAAGATATGTTCACTTCTTGGATTCAAGCTGTTTCGGTAATGAGAAATATTTGCGCCCACAATAGCCGTATTTACAATCGTGCTATCAGCACAAGACCACAGCTTATTGGTTCAGATATAATCAATCCTCAGCCACGGTACAATGGCTTATATCAGATTATGCTGTCAATGAAGTATCTTCGTCCAACCGATGAATCGTGGACTGCTTTTGTTAATGACTTTAAACAGCTTCTGAACAAATACGCTGGTGCTTACGATATCAGCAGAATGAATTTCCCAGTCGATTGGGAAAGCCATTTTTGATAGGATCCATCATAGTTTTCAAAGATCTGCGTATACTATATTTGATAGAACCAATCAAGCCTCTCACAGATGCTCAAACCGATTGGACTTTCAGGAGGGACGATTTATTTCGTCTCTCCATTTTTTAGTTTAAGCTCAAGCATGGATAATTCACTTGCTTTTCCCACTTGGACTGCCTCCTTGTATATTCACTCTTTCTCCGCCGCTGACTACAGAAATCCTGTCAGCGATTCGTCTTGACACGACACTAATTGCGATAAGCACATCAGATAACTCACGGTCGAGTTTCTGACTCTTACAGCTGTTCGTGCCTGTTCTGCATCGGTTTGTCATACATTTACCGTCCTTTCCGAGGTGCTTCGTTTGCCCCTCTGAGAGTGAAAGGACATCCCCGGCTATTTTAAGAACCGTAATTTCAAAAAAAAATAAAAACCTGCTCCACCACATAGTGCTGTGATGGAACAGGCAGGGACTTATCCCTTATTTATAATCCTGCAGGCGGGTGCGGAGCTTCAGCAGAATTCTCTGCTTGCGCTTGCCGACCCCACGCTGGCTCATGCCGACAGCCTGTCCAATTTCCGCTTCGCTGTGGTTGTGGCTGTACATTTCCATGATAGTACGGTCCATTTCTTCCAATTCATTAAGAACTGCATACAACTCATCAATCATAATCTGCTTCATAATATCCGATTCGAGGTCTGATGTGTCGGCAGCTTCGTACTCGGTTTCTTCGTACATCTTATCCAGCGATGCCATAGGCTCCTGTCTCTGCTGACGCTTGTCCTCGCGCCAAAGGGGACGCATATATTCGTAATACTGCTCTTCCGACACAGGAACCATAATAACCCTCTTTGGCTTGTTGCCGATTTTTGTCCATAACACATCTGCCCCGTTGATACTGAAATCCTTAATGGTTTCTGGTGTTACTTCCATCGGGATGTAATACTGCTTGTTTTTAATGCTTGTCTGTAGATTTTCACTTTTTTCCATTGTGGAGACCCCCCTTCAGTCTGAAAACCGAAGTGAGAATCCACATGGAACTTCCCATAATAATTGGCCATAAGAATGAATCCTCACTTCTTAATTGGCCAACCGTCCCAGTGGGTTGACATTTATTAACTTGTTTCCGTTTCGCCGCTCTGGGCATCCTTGATCAGAGGATGAACATTGAAACGGGGTTTATAGTAACGGCTTGCTATTTCAGCCAAAATCTAACACTCTATGAAACATTTTCCTATGCATTCATATAAAATTTACAGTCCGCCACTGGTAAAGTGTGTGTGTCAGTGATATAATCATTTAGTAGAATTTGATGGGAGCTATACCGACTGATGCATTCCCTCTCTCTTACTAAAACCAAGAATATTGTTAATGTAGTTAATAGCAAGATACCTGCGCTGTTAATCTTGTTAATTCAGTTAATATTTGAAAATCAGAGGTAGACTATGGCAAAAGAGATGATTCCATATCTTTGTGGCGGCACCTTTCTTACTCAGCTATTAAGAGCAAGAAAAGAACTAACAAACTCCACGAAGCATAAAAACGGACAAAAAGAAAGCCTCTCTGAACAAGAAACGTTCAGGAGGCTTATTTCAATATATCAATTATCCGATTTTCATGGTGGTACAAGCCTTAAGACCTATACCAGCCAATATAAAAATTGCTCCAATTCACTGGTAGCTTATGCACAGTTTTCCGACAATGACCTGCATAGGGCTTTTGACGAGGATGTAAAAAGCAATAACTCCATCGCCTTAAATATGACATCAGAATTTGTGTATGAATTTATTGATCCATCTTTATGGCGTCAGCTTGTACGTTGTCTGCTTGATATGATTGAATCAGATACAGATATTCAGGATGATGAGTTTTTTATCACCGGCGATGCAACCACAACTAAAGCGAAAGATATACATACTATAGACCATTTTTATATTGAACCATTTTTACTTGGCATCTGGCACTACATAATTATGAATCGTATTGATGACAATGAAAAGGGTGCTGATACATATAAACAATGGTATCCAAGTAAAGGAAACTACAGAGGTACTGTTGGCAATGCCATAACGAGAACCCTTACTGTAGAATCCTTGCCTGCTGACTCTATGCATGAGGAAGCTGAAACTGAAAGAGCTGCTACTAATGATGAACCACGGGTTGAGGTTATAGATTCCAGTGATGCATACGAGGGCGAATCCAAAACCTGCACTCAATATATAGAACACGCTACTATCGTCAATCAGAATGGCGAAAAGAATATTCATATCAACCATGTCGATACATTGAATTTGTAAACGGAGGATTTGTATGTCAAATGAATTAAAACCAACTACTCCTTCCGCAATAAATATTGCATCGGATACGCCTGTTAGTTCTGTTCAGCAAACTGGGGAGAAAAATGTATATGCTAACCGTGTAGACAATATGAACATTACGATTCAGACTGCCTCCATTGCCCCCCAATTGTTAACGCAGACACCACAGCCAACAGCCATGACTGTAGATAGAACGCACTATAATCTTTTTGTTACCTATGGTGTGGATTTTTCTCAAAACACCCCATTCACTGTAGATGCCGAACGTGCATTAACAGAATATATGGATGATGACCTAAAGGCAGAATTCTCCCCTCTATCATCCGATATCATAGAGAAAATAAAATCGTTTCCTTGTATTTTTGCAAATGAAAACACAAACTACGGGCACACAAATGAAGAACAAACATTGGGATATGGCTACATCCGACACATAAAAATTCGCAGAGATGGAATGAAAATTTACCCACAAATTTTATATCTGCTTCCCCAGCAAAGATTAAATGAGGCTCTGTTTGAATTAGACATTCTTGGCAGTTCGTCCTTTAACGAATTTAATCGTGTTCACTGGAGCATAAAGAAAATTGATTTAATAGAGGAACTACATGAATTAGGATTCCAGATTTAAAGTGTGAATAACGCAATGAACATTGATAAAGGAAACACACCAATTGAAAAATGGGGCAACTTAGAGGACGTTGCTCTGCTATGAAAGACAACGCTGGACGATCCTTCACGAAATTGGACATATATATCTTGGTCATCTTGAACCAGATTGCCAGTTATCCTCTGTGGAAAAAGAAGCAGAAGCCAACTTCTTTGCAAAGTACAGCATCGCCCCACCACCATTAATAAATTACGCGAATTGCAGCTGCCCAAAAGACGTAGCCAACCGCTTCCATGTTTCCAGTCAGGCTTCCATTTATCTGTTTGATTACTATCAAAAATGGTTGCACTTCGGTCCAAGAAAATACGAGCAATTTGAATTTGCAATGATAGTTAGGTTCTTACCTGCATAATAAAAGGACTACTGATAATTCACTGATAAACTCAGGAATTGGCAGTAGTTCTTTTTTTATGCATGTCCTAGATAGGATGTTCAATTTCGTTATGACTAGCACTTCATTCTTTTCTCCGTTTATTTCAAATTAGTTGCAAAATTTCAATCCATGCGCCCACGGGGGCGCGATTGCAAAATGTTGTACACATTTCTCAAGCGCCATCTACATGTTGTGGACTATCTGGCTTCTATTTACTTGTTCGATTAATATCAGAAATGGTTACAATTCGGTCCAAGAAAACACGAGCAATTTGAATTTGCAATGATAGTTACGTTCTTAGGTGCATAATAAAAGGACTACTGATAATTCACTGGTGTGCTACCCTTCAATTTGTTTAATTTATCTGATCAAATTTTACTTCTCAATATATTGCATTAGTGTAAGTCCATCAAAATCAATAGTACTACGCCGCAAATCACCAAAACTCTCCATTCGGTAACCTTGTTCATTATTATACGAATATACCATCAGCGCACCTAAAATTCCAGAGTTCTTCTTTACTTTCCCCCATAAAGAATCCCTTACAACCGCAGTCAATGTCCCAACAAAAACACCTGCACGAATTTCTAAGCACCACCTAGTCAATTCGCCCCTTAAAGATTCTGGTGCACTCTCTAACGAAAAAACTACCATTAAACCCACCTCACGCTTCCTACTTAAAAATCCTCCAAGTCATCAATACCAAAATCCAATTCTTCTGCTGCATATCCAATACCTTCTGGCATAATATCCTCACGATCATCCCATAAGCCTTGTGCATCAATAATTTTTTCTGTTTCAGGTAAAACATCAAAAATTTTTCTAATATCATTTGCAATATTCTTCAATAATTGTTGTTCTTTAAAATATCGTCTTACAGTTTGCCTAGCCAAACGTTCTACATCTACAACTCCAGTTTTGCTCGCAACCTCAAACGCTGCTGGTATGGTCGTATTCACCTTATATAAATCTGCAATATCATAAACAAAAGAAAGAATTCTTCCCGTATGCACAAAACCAAGTCCCGGTGAATATCCCAATGCAACAATTGCACTATGACATAAACCATATAAACAGGAATTTGCTATAGTCAGCGCTCGATTTACAACATCTGTATCTTGATAGTTGTCCACCTTATATTTACGTCCAGTCCATTTTACACCTGTTTTCTTACTCATAAATTTATAGGTTTCTCTAATACGAACACCTTCCATACCACGAATTTGAGCAAGTGTTAAATCCTCACAAGATATTCCCGGAAAACGAAATTCATACATTTTCCTAACAACTGCAATATGCAACTCTTTATCCATGCAAAGCTTTGCCTGTAATAACAAATTGGCACTACTTTTGGTTTCACCAATACCCATTCCATAAAAGTGTGTTCCCTTTTCACCAACCCATACTATACTTGACCCATTATCACTTATGGCTTTTATTGCAGCATGAGTTATACTTGTTCCAGGCCCCAACAAAAGCACAGTAATCGCTGAAATTGGTACTGGTGTTTTCCCTTCTTTTTGAATGAACATAATTGCATTTGCATTCTGCTCAATGATTGCATGTTCAATATAAATGAAACTTAGACTGTCTTTCAACTGCGGTAAGATATGTAAGTTCTTCTCCAAAAAATCTCCCCCGATCTAACCATATTATAATAAAACAGCTATCATTCATTTTAATAATAATTATCCATTTCACTATTTTGTTTTATAAATATTTTAAATACCCCCACGTATGTGGGGCAAAGTTAGGACTAAAGCCTTGACGGCTAAGACGTTCAAGGTTCACCCCCACGTATGTGGGGCAAAGCGGTTATAAGCCATCCTTACGCTGTCCTCTGTAGGTTCACCCCCACGTATGTGGGGCAAAGTAGGACGGCAGATACGGCTTGCAGACGGGTGTAGGTTCACCCCCACGTATGTGGGGCAAAGTGCTGAGGATACATATATTCAAACATCGCATAAGGTTCACCCCCACGTATGTGGGGCAAAGTATCATAGCATTGAAAAAAAAAGGTAATAATAAGGTTCACCCCCACGTATGTGGGGCAAAGCCAATTCAAACCCTCCACCTATGCTCGAATCGTAGGTTCACCCCCACGTATGTGGGGCAAAGTTAAATGGTACGAATTCATTAATAGCAATCAAAGGTTCACCCCCACGTATGTGGGGCAAAGTCATTACACACCATGGCACCATGCACCGTATAAGGTTCACCCCCACGTATGTGGGGCAAAGGAATTGTATTATTCTACTGGGGCAAAATGGGGAGGTTCACCCCCACGTATGTGGGGCAAAGATTTTCAATTTCGGAAATATCACGTCTGCTAAAGGTTCACCCCCACGTATGTGGGGCAAAGTTCTTCTTGGCTTTCTTCGCCTATATTATAATAGGGTTCACCCCCACGTATGTGGGGCAAAGTTAATCTCGACAAGATCCCCAACCATAGGAATAGGTTCACCCCCACGTATGTGGGGCAAAGCTATGGTAATCGAAACCGCAGAACAGGATACAAGGTTCACCCCCACGTATGTGGGGCAAAGGAAGGATTATGCCAAATTTGCTATGAAAGCCGAGGTTCACCCCCACGTATGTGGGGCAAAGCAAAACCAGCGTGGAAAGAAACCTTTAATATGAGGTTCACCCCCACGTATGTGGGGCAAAGTAAATGCCAAACATTCAGACACAATGCAATATAGGTTCACCCCCACGTATGTGGGGCAAAGACTACATATTAAAAAGGGGGATATAAAACGACAGGTTCACCCCCACGTATGTGGGGCAAAGCAAATCATATCACCATGAATTGTATGACTCATAGGTTCACCCCCACGTATGTGGGGCAAAGTTGGTCGCTAATCTTTGGAAAAACATTGTAAGAGGTTCACCCCCACGTATGTGGGGCAAAGGCAGTAAATGGAAGAAACCAAGCTACTATTGAAGGTTCACCCCCACGTATGTGGGGCAAAGCAACTGCCCGCAAATAACTGGTAGTTTAGATGAGGTTCACCCCCACGTATGTGGGGCAAAGCGGAATGAAAGGAAAAGTAATGACACAAGCCAAGGTTCACCCCCACGTATGTGGGGCAAAGTGAAAACAAGGTTGCCGAGGTAGAAGCTTTGGAGGTTCACCCCCACGTATGTGGGGCAAAGTCAATAGGCTGTTTCTCGTTGTCTTGGCAGCAGAGGTTCACCCCCACGTATGTGGGGCAAAGGCGTTAAAAGGCTTGGTCAAAGTTGTTATACAAGGTTCACCCCCACGTATGTGGGGCAAAGTTTTGCGTCGGAATTTTGAAAATTCATGGTGGAGGTTCACCCCCACGTATGTGGGGCAAAGACTTCCGTAACATTTTTGTAACATTTCATCTTTTTGGAAACAACATCAGCATTCCTAAACCAAAAGCTTTTCCTGAACCAATTCCTTCTTCAAAAGCTTTCTTGAAAAGTGTTTCCTCCGTTACCACAAGTTCTCCACAAAAACGAACACCTACTTGCGTTCCTTTTCCAGAACCCTTTTTTGTTATCATTATTTTTTCTTGTCCACTTTCATAAACGCTATTTCCCATTAATAAAAACCCATTTTGTTCAGCTTTTCTTTCTAACCAAGCATACCGTTCCTCAACTTCTGAAATAAATTTCCTGTGGCTTAGCTTTCCTTCTCGAGGAATTTTCTTAGTCGGCGAACAAAGAATATCAAACATATATCTGTGGCCTTCTTCTATTCCGTCGACTACCGAATTGATATTCTTTGGATTGTTAGGCGTTTTTGCAAGCATAAACCCTTTTTCTGTAATCAACTCCCAATCTGCGCTTGCTTTATGCAATACATATACTTTCAACTCATCTTCCATGAATAAACGGTATGTAATACCTAACTCTTCCCTTGCATTTTCTCCTTCCACCTGTCCAAATGCAGATAAAATTGTCCTATGCATTTCATAAGCATTGCCTAAGCACCTACGGACATGAGGATTTGCTCTATTCAATTTTAAATAGGATAAAAACATCACTCCCCACCCCCCAATATTCGTCTTGCGTTTCTTTGCCCATACTCTCTATGACGCCCCTTTTTAGGTACATCATAGCGTATCAAAGCACCTTTTGCATCTTCCACTTCAATGTAAGCTACTTTTGCTTCATCTGAGCGCTTCGCTAGGGGGTAAGCTTTTAGCGCGTTCTCTAAAGAAACAAACTCTGTTACAATCCCCTCAAATACTGGTCTTGACGGCACACACGCTTTTGCGCCCAAAAAAATCTGCCATTTTGGATTTTTCAAAGCCTCTAAGCATTCTAACAGCAAACTTCTTTCACCTTCCAATGCAACTGTAAAACAAGCATCTTGTAAATATTGTCTTGGCGTAATAATTGTTGGACCACCCACACGGAAACTGCCTGTTGCGGCTATCATGCTCTTTTGGTCTGTTGTAACTGTATGATAATCTATCATCAATTGACCTGCTCTATCCACCCGTACCCCATATTTTAAAGCTTCTTCTAGCGCAAAAATCCTGTCATCTCCTCTAGGATAGCCTAATGCGCAAGCAAGCAGCCCTATCACGCCAGACTTTGTTGGTACTGTGGCAGTATCACGAAAATCCCATCTGGAACGTTCGCCCCAACGCTGTAATACGCCTTCCAATCTTAAAATTAAGATATCCATAATCTTCACCTTAAATCCATTTTATACAAGCATCTAATAGTTCCGCCAAGGTTTCTACTTTCGTTGTATTTTCTGGCACACCATCGTATTTAGGTGCAAACCACAACCGCTCATCAACCATTTTCCCATAGCATTTTTCAAACAATTCCATTTCGCCAATCATTGCCTTGCAGCTATCTTCAGAATAATTTTTACGAATTGGTTTTTCAAAAGCATTCACATAACTAATTGGTACTTTCTTTTCTTTTTTCTCAATGCAAATCAAAGATGGTACCACATGCCCAGCAAAACTATTTTGTTTCCCTGTTGGATTAGAAAAAGTAATGGCTTGTACCAATGCCGGCAAAACTCTCTTCAGAATTTCTTCTTCATTTTCGTTACCCAATAGGTTTTCTCTCAATTGATCCACATCCAATGATGCATATTGATAATAACAATTTGAATTGAAATCAATATCCCCCATCATTGCAGAACCTTGGTCAGAACCATAAATTTCATTCAAGTCATCTACTGCCGTAAAGAAATCTGCTTCTTGATTCACTGTATTTGTAGAAATCGCATGTGCCACTTGCATTGCTGCTTCCACATCTTTAAAAGAATCATCCGTTGTCATTCTACCAAATAAAGCAATATCAACGTTCACAGGTCTTGGTAATTTTCCTAACTTTTCCTTCCATTGTTTTGCACTAATTTTTTCAAATGCCTTTAAATCTGCACATTCTGTAATTGTTTCTTGAACCGCATCAGCAACTGCCTGAATATCCGCCTTAGAAAAAAAGATTACTTGTGAAGTAATTTCATCATTATTTTCTTTTGCATCTTTATTTCCAAACCCAGTAATTTTTTTCTTTGTCGCTTCAATATATTTTTCATCCACGCCACGTTTTTCTAATTCCTCACAAACCAAACTCGGCAAATTTCTTGTGCGAATTCCCAAATCCAAATCTTCAAACCATTGACTCTTTCTCCAAGAACGTTTTACACATTGGCTAGATACACGTCCTCTTAATTGCCCAGAGAAAAAAGCTGTTTTTGGTGCACCTGTTTCATCACGATTTAAATTTGTCGCTGGATAGTTTTTTAATACATGAAATTCAATTAACATACGTTTACTCCCTTTCTTCTTCACGTTTTGAATAGTAATCTTTTGCCCAGCTACGTTGCACATAACGAGTTTCTTTATCCCAATTTGTCAAATCCACTACTAACTGACCATATTCCGGAATACAGTCTTTTTGTTTTAGCATTCGAATAATCCGACTAATCTTCGATGCAAAAAATTCTTCTTGCACACCTATTTGCACATCTAATATTGCCGCAAGCTTATTGTCTAAGCCTGTACTATCCTCCATTGCCTCCTTAACTTTTGCCTCCTTAACTTTATAACGGTGTAACGCTTCCCCAACACTACCATTACCTTTTGCAGTTTCTTCTTCAATCCCCAAAAAACATATCACAGTAGCTGCTAAAAATGTACTTCCTTCATTCCCACCTAAGTACACTTTAAAAAATGCTGCTTGTGCCTTTCCACTACTCCCATTTAGTGTTTCACCTAATGCACGTTTCAACGCAACTTGGTCACCTTTTCCAAGTTCCGAAAGGCGTCTTATGAACTCACTTGCTTGTTCCTTCATCATGAATAAAACCTCCTCTCTTTAATGTGCCATATACATTTCTACTAAAATCAGTTCTAGCTAATGTTATCCATTTTAATGTTCTCGCACTGGTTCCTAAAGTTTCTAAATTTGAATCAAAAACCTTCATGGCTATTCTTCTTAATGCCCCATATATTCCTGGATTTATGACCTCATCTGAAGTTTCCTCTAGCAGTCGCGGGCATAAATCTGTAAAGATAAACAACCTTACCTCATACAAAAACTGCTGAATCATCCCATCTGCCAATTGAATAAATTCGCAAACGCTTTCATCTTTTTTCCCACTTAAGTTTTTTGATGTTTTCCCAAGAACACGTCTAAAGTCCCTTGTAAGGTCATCTACCGTTATCAATACACTCTGCAAAGTTGCCAATGCATCTTTTTCCAAAATAATATCAAGTAACAGGGGAATTTCTTCACTGTACCAAATAATCGGCATAAATACAGTGCCCTTGAGTTCCGTTACCAAACTAAAACTAAATACATGCACTTTTTTGCCACTACGTCTCCCCAGCGTTTGTTCTATTTGATGAAAAATTGCTGGTTTATTTGTTCCATCAAAAATCATTCCTAAATCTCGCCACACACTACGGTTTTCTTTGGGTTTAAAGGCTTTTTCTTCATTTTTATAGGAGAAATAACAAGCATGTGGGTCTTTCCAAAGAAACGTTTTTTGCCCTTCAAACAACGACTTGTAAAATACGCCCTCGGCATATTTCACACGTTTCACTTCAACCATTCCACTTTCATTTTCTTCTGCCAATAGCTGAATTTGTTTTGAAGGAGAATACAAACCATCCATTATCGTAATCGGATACAAGGTTTCTTTTTGTTTTTCTTGCCTCCACAGAGGTAATCCCCATTCAAATTCAGAGTACTGCGCTTTCGTAAACGTAGACAATACTATAGTTTCAAATAGATTCTCTCCGCCTGCTAAAAAGAACACAGGAGGTTGTCCTGTTATACCAAAGTAAGAACCCTTATCATAACGAAGAAAAAAACAAGGTATGGTACACAAAATCTGAATGCACTCTTTTGGAGTAAAAACATGACTGCTTTCTATTGCATGATTAAAATGTATATGGTTATTCCCCACAGGAATATCCACAACTAATTTTGCCATTGGGTCCTCTTTAATAAAAGAACCTTTCCCATCTTTCACATGTGCAGGTTTATAAAATTCAGCCTGCTGTAAAAAAGGATATTTTTTATCAAATAAATCAAATCGTTCCCCAAGTGCATTGCAGCTTTCAAAATACCTTTTTATTGTCTCAATATCAAAACTTCCTTGCTTAAACAATTCAGTAATCTCACTTCTTCTTTCTGGTCGATGAATATCCATCAAAAAATGAATTAATAACCTATAAATTCCATAAGTTACAGTTGGCGAAGATGCTACAACGCTTCTATACTGGTGCGCATTTTCTAAAGCATCCAAAATACCAACTTCTTTTCTATTTCCATCTAAATCTAAAATTGGAATCCAACCTTCCATCAAAACATTATATTTCACGTTCTCCCTCCTCTATCACAAGACCTAATTCTTCACTATGAAAAATCCTCAAAGATGTCCCGTTTCGATTTCCATAATACACACCATCTTTTGTCGCAAACGCCATAACTCCGCACAATAACCCTTTGCAAATCACTGCGTCTAAAACCCTCGCAACCTTTTTCAGTGATACACTAACAGTTTGCCTTAATAACTCTTTTGCTTCCGCCTTTGTTGGGTATTGCAATATTCGTTCTTGCATATTTTTTTCTTCAAGTAATAAGATTCGTACCGTCGGTTCTCCTAATCTTGTGCTGACTGCACCTGTATAGGTATCATCCAACGCCTCATCAAAAAAATCCAACTGTCTTTCACAAGGGAAAAAATATGCCTGACTGTGTTCAGGGAACTCAACTCGCTTCCCCATACTCTCTTGTAATTGCTCTTTAAATAACAACTTTAGGTATTCTTCACTTGAATCTCCACCTGAATATACAAATTCTACGAACGGCCGGATGTCCTCAGGCAAAGAAATAATCTCCTGTTTCTCCAACACGTCTTTGGTTTTATCTAAAATATACGGCTCATAAATAAATCCTGTAGGCGTATTTTGATATCCTTTTTCTCTTTGTAACACAATAAACTCTGCATTCTTATAGATTCCTACCCGTTCTCTTTGATGACGATGCAAGCGCCCAGCTCTCTGTAATAATAAATCAATGGGTGCCATTGCCGAAAACATACAATCAAAGTCAATATCCAAACTTTGTTCTACTACTTGTGTTGCAATCAAAATGCAATTTCTCTCTTGATTTGTCCCACTTCTGCCAAACCTCCGCAAGCACTCTTCTTCGATTTCTGCTCTGCGTTTTACATTAAAGCGACCATGAAACAATAATACATCCATCTTAGCAAATATTTTTACTGCATTATATAAAGCAATCGATTCATTCACTGAATTCATAATGGCACAAATTGCACCGCCAAATTCCGCTTTATCCAAAACTTGTTTTGCGATTGCCTCAGTATCATCTAAAATATTTATTTTTTTTAAATAGATTTTTTGTTTCATTCCTGTACCACTAACTGCTTTTTGAGAAACTCTCCCTAAAAATGCAGTCGTAATCAAAGGATATTCTTCCTGAATCAACACATCCTTTTGATAAATTTTGAGAATTTCCTGCTTTCTCTTGTATGGCAAAGTCGCACTTAACAGTACAACCGGAATCTTCAATGCTTTACACCATTCCAAAAATCTGGTGATAATCGTAAACATATACCTATCATAAGCATGCACTTCATCAATAATAATCACCTTTGAAGCTGCACCAATCAAGCGTAAAATACTAAAGCGAATATGCATTACCGACATCATAATCTGGTCAACTGTTCCTACCGCAAACTGAGACAGCAAGCCACGTCTTAAGGGCATAGAAAAACCATTTAATGAATCTTCAGCGGATTCATTTTTTGTAAATTCATCTACCAGCCAAGCCGTACTATGTAATAAATTTGCCTTACCAATCCCATGATGCTCCAAAAGAGTAGAAACTCTTTCGTACATTTGATTTGAGGTTGCTCCTGTTGGTAAAGCAAAATACATACCCGTTTTTCCATAGTGCCTTATTAAATGGGACGCCAAATAAATAGCGCTTTCCGTTTTACCCTCACCCATTGGTGCTTCAATAATAGTAAGCAAAGGCGCTTCTTGTTTTCCCTTCCACTTTTCTGCCATTTCAACGCAAGCCTTTTGTAAAGGTCTTTGCTCCTTTAAATGCAAATATTCAAACAATTCTTCAAACTTATCAGGTATTCCACAATCTAAAATACCCAATCCATATTCCTTCACGGCAGTTCCTGCAACAACATGTGATTTTTCAAAATATTCTTCTGTAGTTTCTACTTCTCCAATTTCACAAAATTCAGGCTGACTTGATGCTATCCAGTCGCTTAAAATACAAAGCCCCCAAACCAACACACCAAAACTACCTTTATCATGAATTTTTTCAAACAATTCCAGATTCGGTCGAAACACATCTTCCATAAGTTCAAATAATTCTCTTTGCAATCTATCCCATACATCTGGATGATATTCTTTTTTTACGTCAATCCACTTCTCACTCTTTTCATGATGTAAACGTAAAATCTCGCCAAGTAATACGGAAATATCTTCCTCAAAGCCTTTGTCTAAAAAATCTTCTATTACATACTTTTTTGAACCGCTTTCATGACGATAACTTCCAGCTGCAACACTCACAGGAACCGGAAACCCTTCTGACATTTCTTGATTCATACCTTGAAACAACGGATGACACTTTCCTAAATCATGTAAAGCAATTAAAAAAGCAACTGTATTAATCAAACATTCTTTTCCTAATAATTCTTCGAGCTGCTTTCTAATTGGCGAAACGGAGCTTTCTTCCAATAACGCAATACAAACACAACCGGAATCAATCATATGCTTATAAAGCGCATGTGGCGGGTTTGTTTTTGCCCATAATCTTTTCATTGCAAGCACAACCTCAACTCCCTTTACTGAATTTTCCAACTGTTCTTTAATATCTTTGCCCCTTTAACATTTCTACAAATTATTCTTTCACACTTTGAGGCGAAAGTATCTTTACCGCCCCAGTCAAAGTGTTCTTTTCATCTATTTTTTCTCGAAGAATTTGGTACAAATAGAGAAGCTTTCATTTTTGATATGGTGATTTTGCCATGCATTGTTCATCTCCATTACTGCAATTTCTACTTACCAACATATTACAATCTTTACTTTATTACCAACAGCATACCATAACCAACTGTCCTATAAACAGGACTTGCTTTCTATTTTTCGCTATATAATATTTTGATTCCATAATTAACATTTATATTTTATCCCAAAACCTATAACTATTCAACATAATCTATTATTTTATAGCGAATTAAAACAAAAATTTCTTTAAGCGAATAATTTCCCATACTTTACAGATTTATATCAAAAAGATATTACCCCACATTTTATTTTTTACGACTTTGAAACAATCTTATCTCCTCAACCTACCAAAAGCTATTCTGTCCACTCAACCCTATAGCTTTCATCCAATAATTAAGCTTACCTTCTCCTAAAAATAAAAAAATCCGAGAGTCAGGAAAACCACTCCCAACTCTCGGAAACCCCATATTCCAAGCCTTTTCAGACCCATTACTTCTCCGACCTTGTAATCAACGCTATCGTCTCAACGTGAACAGTCATCGGAAACTGATCCACCACCTGCACATCCATTACTTGAAATCCACTTTCACTTAACACTGCCACATCCCTGGCTAAAGTTGCCGGGTTACAAGAAACATAGACTAATTTTTTAGGAGCAATCGAGGCAATTGTATCCAAAAGCACTTGGTCACACCCCTTACGTGGAGGATCTACAACAATGATATCCGCTGTAATGCCTTGGTCCTGATATAATCGAGGAATAACTTCTTCGGCCGCTCCAACTTCAAAAGATACATTCGTAATTCCGTTTCTCTCCGCATTTTTCTTTGCATCAACAACAGCCTCAGGAACAATCTCTACGCCAAAAACCTTTTTGGCTTTTTTAGCAAAAAATAATGAAATTGTCCCAATTCCGCAGTATAAATCTAAAACCGTTTCATCCCCCTGTAGGCACGCCATTTCAACCGCCTTACTATATAAAATCTCCGTTTGAACTGGGTTTACTTGATAAAAAGACAAGGGAGAGATTTCAAAAGTAATGCCCCCCAAAGTATCCCCAATCGTACTCTTGCCCCACAAGGCTATTACCTTTTCCCCAAGAATTACATTCGTTTGTTCTTTATTTACATTTAATACAACGGATACGATTCCTTGTATCTTACTTAATCTCTCACACAAAACTTCACTATGAGGAAGGCTTTTACCGTTTATTACAATGCAAACCATGATTTCTCCGCTATTTCTCCCAACTCTGGTCAAAATGTGGCGTACCAATCCCTTATGCTTTTCCTCGTTATAAGCAGATATTTTAAACTCGTCCATAAACTCTCGCACAATTGCAATAATTTCATCATTCACAGGGTTTTGCAAAAAGCATACAGGTATGTCTACAATCCGATGACTACGTTTAACATAAAACCCAATTTCCACCTTTCCGTCTTTCCCAATTCCCACAGGAAACTGCGCTTTATTTCTATATCGCCATGGATTCTCCATGCCACAAATAGGCAACTCTCCAATATTTTTCAACCCGCCAATGCGTTCCAAATTATCTTTCACTGTTTTTGCCTTATATACCAGCTGTCCTTCATAAGATAAATGCTGCAGCTGACAGCCCCCACAAGTCTTAGCCACCGGACACTGCGGCTCAACACGATACGGAGATTGCGAAACAATCTCCAACAATTTTCCGTACCCATAACTCTTTTTCACCTTGATAATTAAAACCTTGACGGTTTCCTCAGGCAATGCACCCTCAACAAAAATGGTAAACCCGTCGATTCTGCCGATTCCCTCACCGTTGCTGCCCAATGCATCAACGGTCATTTCATAAGTTTTATTCTTCTCCACAGGAAGACTCATTTGCTTTTCCTCCAAATATTTTTGTTTCCGTGTGCGTACAAACCGTACCTTTACAGATACAAAATCTGCAACTTGCAAAGCTAGCATTTGCTTTTCCCACACCATAAATTAGCATTTCCCGCATTTCCTTCGTTGTTTCCTTTACTTCTTTGCGCAGACTTTTGGTATTCTTCACAACAAACATATTATCCTGATAAATTAATCTTCCGAACTTGGGTCGAATCTTATATACATCTTCAAGAATCAAAAAATACGCCCCTAATTGCAGCAAATCGCCTCTATGCGGTAATGGATCATCGCCAATACTGCCGCTTTTCAGCTCTACAGGAACAATTCCCTTCCCAAATCTCTTTTTATAGATATAATCCGGCTTACCTTGCAATTCATTTTCAGGAGAATGCAAAAGTTTACCATAATTCTCTTCCTTTTTATTTCCCTGCTTTTGATCGGCATAAATTAAAGTGTATCCCTCCATGCGGTTCGATGAAGGTAATTTTTTCATAGACCAATTGTTTCTACGAAAATAGATCAGCAACAATAAAATCAATAGCCATCCTAAAAAAAATAAATCTGCCCACGAAATATTTTCTACCATTTTAAACATTTATCCCACTTCGAATGAGTATATAAACCACAAAAATGCCTATGATGATCAGCAACACTCCAATCTTCCATGCCATGTTTCGAAAGCGAAGCTTTGCATAATTTTGCTGATGATAATCTAAGCCCTTGGTGAAATTTGACGTCAAGTCATCCTCTAAGCAAAGTGCCTCATTCCGCTCATGATAAAGCCGGCGCAATTCCTTTCTACCATAGAGCCTTTCGTAATACCACTGGTATGGACAATAGGTGTATTTATTAATTTCGTGGGCTGAAATTGTCTTTCTCTCCATAGTATTTCCCTCTTATTTATAATCCGAACGACGGATATTTCTTTGCAGCATTCGATTGAAGCCTGCCCAATTGCCTTGTGTATTATCCCCCGCCAACATCTCCTCAATCATCTTCGTTTTTGCATCCATATTATCCGCACAATGCAAAATAAAAGCTTCTATTGTTTCAGGAACCTTCGGCGAGCCATATTCCAACTCCCCATGATGAGAAAGAATGCAGTGCTTCAGCAAGGACTCTAGCTGCTTAGGGAACCCATCAATTTTAGCCGCCGTATCCTTCACCAATTCAGCACCTAAGAAAATATGCCCCAAAAGCTGACCATCGTCTGTATAATCATTTTCCGGAAATTCCGACAGCTCCATAATTTTCCCAACATCGTGCAGCATTGCACAAGCAATCAGCATATCACGATCCACAAACTGGTATCTCACCGACATAAAATCGCAAATCTGCGTAACAGACAAGGTATGCTCAACCAAACCGCCACGGAAGCTATGGTGCATACTTTTTGCTGCTGAATGAAACTTAAACTCCTTGCTGATTAGTGGATGCCGCAAAAAAATTTCCTCCAGCAAGGCTTTTATATGGGGACTTTCAATTGTTTTAATATAATCGAGCAGTTGCTGAAACATTTCGTCTATATTTTTATCCGTAGACGGAATAAAATCTGCGGGATCATATTCGCCCTCCATGCTACGTCTGATTCGTTTGATATTGATCTGCAAATCATTATTAAATACCGTTACGGCACCATCGATTTTAATAAAATCATTTTCTGCAAAGCTTTGAATTTCCTTATTCATATCCCAAACCTTTGCATCCACAAGCCCTGTTTTATCCTGCAGCTTTAGAGATAAATATGTCTTCCCATTCCTTGATTTCAGGCTTTGTCTACTTTTACAGAGGTAATGCTCAACGACACTTTCGCCCTCTCTTAACTCATTGATAAATTTCATGCGTATCCTCCACTTCTAATCAACAGCAAATTTCGTTTAATTTTAATTATACACCAAATAAAAAACAGACGCCACAAGAAACCTGCGCAAATTTTAACTTTATCAAGGAACTTTTCCTTATTTATACACGTCAGAATAAAAATGGATTTTCAAACATCATTTTTTCGTGTAAAATGATTAAAAATACATAAGGAGGAATTTAATATGAAGAAAAAAATGATTTCATTTGCTTTAGCCTCTGCCATGGCAATCGGGCTTTTTCCAATTACTGCTTTGGCAGATGATTCTGTAACAGAGATCAGTCTTATGGCAATGGATTTCAGAGAGGTTAATTCAAATCAGCAAGGGGAGCACTGGAACTGGAATGCCAGCGCAAAAACCCTTACATTAAATAACTTTCAGGGGGTAGTAAAGGAAGGCGTTCGTGAGAACAGTGCCGCTATCCTCCTTCCTGCGGAAAGTTTACTGGAGTTAGAAGGCGATGATAACGAAATCACCACAAATTCTTATCACTGCAATGGTGTTTATTGTGATGGAGATTTGTTTATCTCCGGAGATGGGAAATTAGATATAAATATAGAAAGTATGAACGCAAGTGCTATTTACGTTAATAATGGTGTTTTATCCATGGACGAAGAAGCAGAGGTTACGATTGACTCTCCCAGATTTGCAATCTATATTTACAACCTGAAATCAAACAAAGTAGCTGCTAGTGTGAAAGATGATGCAAAGTTTACCTTTCCTGATGACTTAAATGCGGATGCAATTTATGTTGTAACAAAAAGTGGTGTTGATGCTGGCAGTATTACTTTTAATTATAAGGAAACCCATGATGAAGCAGAAGACATCGTCACCCTGACAAAGCTTGAAGCCCAAACTGTCGAAGTAAAACCCGAGGAAACACCGGAGCAAAAGCCGGAGGAAAATCCATCTGAAGAAATTGCAGAAAATACTTATCTTATTTCTATTGGTAACAAAGAAATTCAAAAAAACGGCGAGGTTTCTTATACCTCAGATGCGGTACCCTATTTAAGCAATGGCTACACAATGCTGCCTTTGCGAGCTTTATTGGTTCTCTCCGACCCCAACGTAGAAATTAAATGGGATTCTCCCTCTAAAACCGCAACTGTTTCTTATAACGGAAAAACCGTCACCCTCGTAGCTCAGCAGAAAACAATGATAAAAGATAATGAACCTACAGCACTATCTACAGCAGCAGAAATTAAGGATGGACGATTATTTGTTTCTTTAAGAGATTGGATGCAAATTATGGAAATCTCTGATAATCAGGTTTCCTGGGACGCTAAAACAAAAACGGTAACCTTGAAGCACTAAAAGTTTATACTTATTCGGTATGGGTTTTAGTGCCATAGACGTTACGAAACAAGTGTGCCAAAAAACATTCCTGTCAATTTACAAGCTTACGGAGCAGTGAAACGTTGGCTACAGGCGGGAATTCCAGCAGAGAAAATGACATTCTGTTAAGGATATATAAACAAAAATGAAGCAGGTGGTATTCAGCCACTTGCTTCATTTTTTTAAGCCTTTTATGATTTCATGAATGTTTATAATCTGTTTTTCATTGAGAACATTTAAGTCCTTAACAAGAGCATTAATTAATGTTGGGTTGCTTGTTCCCTCGTCAAAGAAATCCTTTGGCGTGATTCCAAAATAGTCGCAGATATAGAAAAATACCTGCATAGAGGGAAATGCTTTCCCATTTTCAATCTTGTTTATATAGCTCTCACTTTGTCCTAAAGACAAACTCATATCCCTTGCAGAAATTCCCTTTGCGGTTCGCAGCTGAGAAATTCGTTTACTAAAATACGATTCGTACATAATTTTCACCACCTATGATGTAATTGTACTCTATAGCATTTCCATTTTGAGGAATTAAATTCCCTATATCTATTGACATAGGGAATTTAATTATATAAAATTACAATTATCTATAATCAAATTATATTCAGAATATGAGGTGAAAATATGTGTATGAGAAGAATATATCAACAAATAGCCAAGGAGGATGGAATCTCTGTTGCAGAAGTAGAAAGAGAGATGCAAGCTGCGATTGAACATATCTATATGAAAAATGACAAATCGGAAAGGGAAAGAGAATTACAACAGAGTATTACATATAAGGGCGAAATTCCTACGGTAGAGGAATTTATCGCATCAATGTCCTATAAAATCAAGTGCCAAGCAAGAAAATAAGCGAAAAAGGATGTTGTAATTGCAGTACATTTATTACTTATACGCAGAGAAATACCGCCAGAATCTGGCGGTATTTCTCAAAAAAACCTGCTAACAAAAGTCAATACTTTATTAGCAGGTTTTTAAATTTATTTATGTTTTGTTTTTGTGTACCACAAATAGACCGGTAGTTATCCG
>RZZU01000033.1 GCA_009929735.1 Clostridia bacterium
ACATGCCATCTACTGTGCAAAGACATTTGTAGGTAATGAGCCTTTTGCGGTTATGCTTGGTGATGATGTGGTTTATACTGATGAGACTCCTTGCCTGAAGCAGATGATAGATTGCTATGACAAATATCAGACATCAGTACTAGGCGTTCAAACTGTTAAAGATGAGGACGTGTGCAAATATGGCATCGTTGATGGTGAGAGAGTAGGTGACAGAGTCTACACCGTGAAGGATCTTGTAGAGAAGCCTTGTATAGACGAAGCACCGTCAAATGTTGCTATATTAGGAAGATATATTATTAATCCAGGTATCTTTGATATTTTAGCGGAAATAAAGCCTGGAAAAGGTGGAGAAATTCAGCTTACTGATGCTTTGAAGGAGCTAGCGCTAAAAGAAGATATGTACGCTTATGACTTTATCGGCAAAAGATACGATGTGGGAAATAAGCAGGGATTTTTGGAGGCGACTGTAGAAACTGCCCTTAGAAGAAGTGATTTGAGGGATGAATTTCTTGAGTATTTAGTGAAGACGGTGGAGAAGGAAAAAGTAATGATCTAAAATAGGATACCACATCGAAAACCGTTCACCCCCCACTGACCCCAATACCCTTACATAAAGTGATTTGTGTTGGACAAGCTTCTTTCATATTCAGTGAAGTTGGTGGATAAGAAATGATAAAATTTTCTGTAGAAACTAATAATAAGTAATTAACGGATATCCGTTCTACTACACGAGGGACGGATATCCTAGCATATTTATATTAAAAATAATTAAAGGAGATATTTTTCATGGGTAGAATGTTTGGTACAGATGGTGTAAGAGGGATTGCAAATAAGGAATTAACTGCTGAATTAGCATATAACCTTGGAAGGGCTGGGGCTTGTGTTTTGGCAGAAGGAGCACATAAGCCTAAGATACTAGTTGGAATGGACACAAGAATATCAGGAGAAATGCTGGAAGGTGCCCTTGTGGCAGGCATTCTCTCAGTGGGAGCTGAGGCTGTCACTTTAGGAGTTGTTCCTACCCCAGCAATAGCATACCTGACAAGAAAGTACGGTGCTGATGCAGGCGTTATGATTTCAGCTTCTCATAATCCAGTAGAGTATAATGGAATTAAGTTTTTTGATCATAATGGCTACAAACTTTCAGATGAAATGGAAGATAAGATTCAAAGCCTCATAGAAGGTGATTTTAAAGGAGTTTATTTCCCAGTAGGTGAAGCACTTGGAAGAAAAGTAATAATTGAGACTGCTATTGAAGATTACATAGAGTTTGCTAAGTCGACTATCCATATGGATTTAAAAGGAATGAAGATCGCCCTGGACTGTGCAAATGGAGCAGCGTATAAAGCAGCTGTTGAGGCCTTTAGAGCGTTGGGCGCAGAGATTGAAGTGATCCATAATCATCCCAATGGCGTTAATATTAATAAAAATTGTGGCTCAACGCATATGGAGGAGCTTCAAAGTCTGGTAGTATCAAAAGGCTGTGATATGGGACTAGCCTTTGATGGAGATGCGGATAGATGTCTTTGTGTGGATGAGAAAGGCAATATTGTCCATGGTGATTTTATGATGGCCATATGTGGTAAATATCTTAAGGATCAAGGGAAATTAAAGGATGATGTGGTTGTTGCTACAGTAATGAGTAACCTTGGCCTTGAAATAGCAATGAAGGAAGTTGGTATTTCGGTATTAAAGACAAAGGTTGGGGACAGATATGTTCTAGAAGAAATGATAAAGAATGACTATAAACTTGGAGGAGAGCAGTCTGGCCACGTTATATTCCTTGATCATAATACAACAGGAGATGGGCTTGTTACAGGCCTTCAAATGACAGCAGTAGTTAAGCAAAGTGGGAAGGCACTGTCGGAGCTAGCATTAATGATGACTGAACTGCCCCAGGTTCTTGTGAATGCTAAAGTTCCTAATGATAAGAAGGATGTTCATGAGAAAGATAGTGATATAGTGAAAGAAATCAAAAAGATAGAAGAAAAGCTAAACGGCAGAGGCAGAGTTCTTATTAGATCATCCGGTACGGAGCCATTAGTGAGAGTAATGCTTGAAGGAAAAGTACAAAGCGAACTTGAAGAGATGGCACATAGATTAGCAGATCTTATTAGAGTTAAAGCATCTGAGGTTGTGTATAAAGAAGAGGTGGCAGTTGCCAAAGAGCTGTTGGTCTGTAAGTAAGGTTATTATACTTCTGAAAAAGGCTTGTGGAATCAATATCTACTATGAAAGCTATAGCTCTTAGTAAATCCTTTTGAGGCAAATCGGAATAGAAGGTATGGAGAAAGGATACAATTGTTCTAAAATACTAATTTTAAGGAGTTATATTTATGGAACGATTAAAGAGGCATAAAAGAATTAAGACTATATCTTGGGTAGTGGTTTTACTGTGGATGGGATTAATTTTTTATGCCTCAGCCCAACCTGCAATTCAGTCAAAAGAGCTTAGTGGCACAGTGACAGAGATAGTAGTCATGGCCGTTGAACGGGTAGCCCCTAATAAGGCTGCTACACTAAATACAGGAATACTGCACCATTTCATAAGAAAGACCGCTCATTTCTTTTTGTATTTCTTACTGGGGATACTAGTGCTAAATGCCACGAGGGGACTTAGAGTTTATGGCTTAAAAGGAATGATATTAACTTTTTCAATCTGCATCCTATATGCTGTTTATGATGAGTTCCATCAAACATTCGTTCTTGGAAGAAGCGGGGAAATTAGGGATGTACTGATTGATACATCGGGTGCAATTGTTGGGGTTCTATGGTGGTTGAGTGTAAGTCGGGTTATTAAGAGATGTAAAAAGCATCAATGCTTAACTGATTAACAAATGGAGGAGAAGCCAAAATGAAATCTTATATCATAAAAATTGAACTTGAGGAATCAAATCCACTTATTTGGAGAAGAGTGATCATGCCTGCAGATGCTACTTACAAAAGGCTACATGACGTCATTCAAAATGTTACGAATTTCCTGGGCGGTTACCCAGGCGGAGGCTATCATCTCTATGAGTTTCAACTGTTAGAAGAAAACAAAATCGTCACAAATGACGAAGAGTTATATATTGAGCATCAACATTATATCAAGAATAAGAAGTACTATGAAGAGCGGTTGAAATCAATGTCCCCCGATATGCTCCAGTTTGAGCAAAACCACCAGGAACGATTAAAAATCGAGGTGCGTAAACCTACTGGACTTAAGATTGATACATATTTGGAAAAGTTCAAAGAAATCAGATACAACTATGACTTTGGAGATAATTGGTGGTTCACAATTAAGCTTGAAGAAATCGTTGATGATTATTACTTTGGTTTTCCTACACTACTAGATGGTGGTGAAACGGCACCACCGGAAGATATAGGCGGGATCCGTGGGTTTTATGCGTTTTTGGAGGCATATCGTGATGCCAAGCATCCAGACCATGAATTCATGAAAGACTGTGTCGAGGAATGGCACTTCAGAGAGTACGATCCGGACTTGATCAATGATAGACTTAAAGGAATTGTGTATAAGAAGACTGAGTGGGATAAGATTAAGCATGAAAGCTATAATGTGATTGAAGACAAGTATAGGAAATAGATAAAAATTCTGCTGAAAGAAAATGCCAGAGTGGTTAGCTTAGGTATTTTTTTGGCCCCCAATTAGCAGCAATTAATAATAAGTGCTAACAATATTAAGGGGAATCACAAAGTAGTAGATAGGCGCAAAATTGTGTAAACTCAAAAAGGCAAAAAATAGACAGTATTCGTTTATCTCTTATTAAATCATTTTGAGTATAAAAATTTACATCTGTTACAAAATTATACAACGGAACCTACGTTCTTAAATTTTATTTAATTAAGCCATTGACGGAACTTATGTTCCATGTTAAAATTAAAACATGATTGTAGCCAATGATACATAAATGAAAGGGTGTGAATGATGCCGACGAAAAATCCAGAGTATTTTGTTTTGCTAGAAAAGTTTATAGATGATTATTATGAAGAAAATGGGGGTTCACCATCTGTAAGAGAGATATCAAAAGGGACGAGCCTTTCCACTGCTACCGTTTCCAGATACCTGAATCATATGAAAGATAATGGAATGATTAAGTATGGGGGCCATCGCAATGTTGTTACAAGGCAGTTTGATCAAAGTAGAAACTATACGGTGAAAGTTCCTGTGCTTGGAACGGTGTCATGTGGCATTCCAAGGTATGCGGAGGAGAATATTGAAGAGTACGTACGTTTGCCTGTGGCGCTATTTGGTAATGGTGATTTTTTCATCTTAAGGGCAAATGGAGAATCTATGATTGAAGCTGGTATTGACCATGGTGACTTTGTGCTCATAAAACGTCAGAACCATGCCCAGTCTGGTCAGATAGTAGTTGCACTTATGGAAGATGATGCGACTTTAAAACGTTACTTTGCAGAACCCCAGCAGCAAAGATTTAGACTTCACCCTGAAAACAGTCAAATGAATGATATTTTTGTGGATGAATGTATTATTCAAGGTATAGCAGTTAAAGTGTTGAAGGATATAAAATAATAGTATCACCCAAAGCTATACAAAGGAGGTCATCATTATAAAACAAATAAGAATTTGTGGGCGCCTCTTGTAAGAGGCATTGGAGGAATGAGTGGGAATGAAGCTTTTTACCTTTTGTAGCAGCTGTGGACATAAATTTGGTCGTTCTGGTTCTGGAACAGAGACAGAAACAAAATGTCCCAAGTGTGGTGCTGAAATAGCGTATACCGTGGATAAAGAGACAGTAATTGTTAAAATTATAAAGCCATCTGAGAAAAAGTAGATGGAGTATTTTGAAAAATTGAATTAAGAACTCGGGCAGACAAGAGCGTTGTACTCGACAGTTTATGACAAGAAGCATATAAACAGAGCATCGTGAAGATCGCCGTTCTGCACCGTTAAAATTTATCGAAGGAATCGAACTTGGCAGTCTGTGTGAAACAGTGATGGTAATTGAGACATCACGCAGACACAGGGCTTTGAAAAAAAGTCAAATGTGTTTGTTGCAGACAGAGCACCATTAAGGGACCGGTAAATAGGCTTTTGCCACATCAAAGGGATAACTATACCCTTTTGATGATTGGCTTAGGTCTATTTGCCGGTCTTTTTTTCGTGTTTTTAAAGGTGTAAAAATTTTGCACTTTTAAGAAGTAATATACAAATCAAATATCAAGAGCCTGACATGCATTAAGGGCGAAGGATACGAATATTGGTCTTTTTCACTTTAACGGTGAAATTTACGCGATTTTCAGTACCCTCTCCTTTTTGCACCCTTTTTTCGGGCTGAGGTTAGTGTACTGCGTTGCACTGACCTATTTTTTTGTCCTTTCGCCACAGGTGCGTCCTTCAGGCAGAAAGGACAATTTTATGAAGATTAATTGGAATTTTGCAACTGGAGAAGTATCGGAGGTTGAAGTAAGCGAGGAAATTGGAGCCGTTATTTTTGAATCTAGAAAAGAGGAAAGCAATAGAGACAAAATGGAGCAACGCCATTGTTATTCCTATGATGCAGTTGATTTTGAGGGGGAGAAATATGGCTCAGAAGATTATTACGAATGTTTGGATAGTAGTATCGAAGAAAATGCTCGTATACATAATGCATTCGATAATTTAACGAAAATTCAACAGCGTAGGCTTTTGATGCTTGCTAAGGGATTGTCTATTCGTGAGATAGCTCGTTTAGAGAATGTTCATCATCGTGCTATTGAAGATTCCATTTCTGCTGCAAAAAAAAATTTCAAAAAAATTTTTGAAAATACCTCGCCAAAATTGCACCTAAATGTCCGTATAGTGAAGGACAACAAAAATCAGTCCTTCAGAAAGGGAGATGCGCTATGAAGCACACATTAAGAATCAAGGTATCAAAGCAAAGGGTCAATGGTGGAGTTGTAACCTGCCACAATGTCAAGTTAAGTGAAAAAATTCTCAGGTTTCTACTTGGCAGTCCTATAAAATTGACTGTCATTGTGCCAGGTGACTCTGTTGACCAGCTGTCAATTGAGGAGGTGCCAGAAAGCAATGACGAAATCGAATAGTCCTTACAAGATGCCTATCAAGGTCACGCCCTATGACCATCAGCAGAAAGCCTATGAATTTACCCTCGGCTTGTTCGGACTTTTTCCGTCAGCAGTACGTAGCCCAGGAGCGGCGCTTTTGATGGAAATGGGAACTGGAAAGACATTAACTACCATTGGTGTAGCAGGAACATTGTTTCAGAGAGGGCTTATCAAACGACTTTTGATTGTTGCACCATTATCCATTACAGGGGTATGGCGAGAGGAGTTTGAGAAGTTTGCAGACTTTCCATATATTTTGACGGTACTAACTGGGAGCGGTGAAAAGAAAAAAGCCGCTTTGAAGAGCATCTATGGCAGTGGATTGCAGGTGGTAGTCATCAATTATGAAAGTTGTTGGAGGCTGGAAAAGGAACTTCTTCATTGGCAGCCAGACATGATTGCAGGGGATGAGGGACATAAAATCAAGACGCATAATACATCAGCATCCAAAGCGCTCCACAGGCTTGGGGCAAAAGCAAAGTACCGTATTTTGTTGACGGGAACCCCTGTAACCAATAAGGCCATGGATATTTTCAGTCAGTATAAGTTTTTAAATCCGGCTATATATGGTCAGAGTTTTTACACTTTTCGATCCAAATATTTCAACATGGTTGGTTATGGGCAGCATACCCCAGTTATGAAGGGGGACATGGAAGAAGAGTTTACCCGCCGGATGCATAGTGTTGCGTTTCGTGCGACGAAAGCAGAGTGTCTTGATCTGCCAGAAACAACGGATATTATTCGTACGGTGGAACTGGAGCCCTCTGCCATGAAACTTTATAAAAGCCTGCTGGATGAGAGCATTGCCCAGTTGAATAACGGAGAAGAAGTTACTACCACAAACGTATTGACAAGGTTGCTGAGATTGAGCCAGCTGACAGGGGGATTTATCAGCGGTGATGATGGGAAAAAAGTGCAGCAGGTCAGCAAAGCGAAGCTAGAGGTGCTTGAGGATATTGTAGATTCCATGCAGCAGGAGGGACGTAAGCTGGTCATTATAGCAAGATTTGTCCCTGAAATTCAAGCCATTTGTAAGCTCCTTGATAAAAAAGGAATTCAACATTCCCTGATTATGGGTGGTGTAAAGGACCGTGATTTACAGGTTTCTCGGTTTCAAAATGATCCTGAAGTAACGGTATTTTTGGGCCAGGTAGCCACTGCGGGGATGGGTATTACCTTAACAGCGGCAAGTACCATGGTTTTCTACAGTGTGGATTATTCCATGAGTAACTATGAACAGACGCGTGCCAGAATTCATCGTGCCGGACAAAAACACCCGTGTACTTATATTCATTTGGTGGCGGACAAGACTGTGGATAGCAAGGTGATGACTGCTTTGAAGAATAAAGCGGATTTTGCCAAATCTCTGGTGGATGATTGGAGAAATGGGAAAAACCCATTTGAGTAAGGAGGTTTTTTTATGGAAAGTACAGACTCCATGTTTGAATTGGCAGGCCGTTTAAAAAGCCTGCGTGATAAGAAACAGGAGGCGGAACAGTATTTGAAGGAAATCAATGCAGCTATTGAGGAAACGGACTACCGCCTTGCTACTATGATGGCTGAAAGTGAAACACAAAACTTCACGCATGCTGGTACTATGTTTTCCCTTACCATAAAAACAAGGGCATCGGCTACGGCAGAGCGTAAGGATGAATTGTTTACGGCTCTTCGTAGGGAAGGCTATGGGGATTTGGTCTATGAAACTGTGAATGCCAATAGTCTGTCTGCTTTTGTTAAGGAACAGATTGCTGAAAATGAAGACAACTTGCCAAAGTGGTTGGATGGTCTGGTAAAAGTATTTGAAAAGACAACAGTAGGCGTACGTAAAAATACACGAAAATAATGAGAGGATGAATATTTATGCATAAGAACAATGAAATTACTATTACTGAAAACACAGGATTTATGGAACTACAGGACTTTGATTTAGGTGCGGTCCTTACCGAGGAGATGGCTGGGCTTTCTGCCGCATTTGAACGTATCAAATTCCCGTCTGGCGGCGGTACTGTCTTTGAAGTTCCAGGGGATGACCCAAACGAGCTAGATACCGTGAAAGAATTTTCTGCGGTTATTCTGTACCACCATCCGCTGAATGCATACTACAAGACTGAATATAAAGGCGGTTCAAATCCTCCTGATTGTGGCAGCCTGAATGGTAACATCGGCCAGGGTAATCCTGGAGGAAACTGCAAAAAATGCCCATACAATGTGTATGGCTCAGGTAGGAATGGAGGTAAAGCCTGCAAGAACAAGCAGCGTTTGTATCTGCTCCGCGAAGGTGAAATTTTCCCCATGATTTTGTCCTTGCCAACGGGTTCCCTAAAAGGTTTTTCGCGTTATATGATGCGTTTGATTCCTAAGTACAAAAATCCCAATGCTGTGGTGACCCGCTTTACTTTGAAGAAAGGGTCAAATAGTACAGGCTTAGAATACAGCCAGGCACAGTTCGCTGTTGCTCGTAAGTTGACTGCAGAGGAATACGCACTTGTGAATGCCATGACAGAGCAGGTCAAGGCACTCAGTGCAGAGGTGGGATACGAAAATGAAGAAGCTGATATTATGGTAGACCCAGATACCGGCGAGATTATTGAACCGTTAGCATAATTACAAAAGAATGTATCCACGCGGTGGACAAGTTATCAGCCCGCCGCAAGGATGCCTTCGGAAAGGAAAAAAGTATGGAAAATTATCGTGTAGCTACAAAATTATCAGAAATAAAAGAATATTTAAATGGTGCACCTCATGTAGCCTTTGACTTTGAAACTGCACCCAATGAAGCATACCGTGAAGAACCAAAGGCAGCACTAGATCCTGCAAAGAGTCATATTGTTGGGTGCAGCTTTTCGGTGGAGAAATGTACAGGGATATATGTGCCTGTTGCACATAAGGTGGGTGAAAACGTTGACAAGTCAGCATTTATGGAGTTTCTTAGAGAGTTTTTAACCAACACAAATATCGTTAAGGTGGCACATAATATAGCATTTGAGTCGGCGGTTTCCTATCATCAGGGAATTGTGATAATGCCACCGGTTTATGACACCATTGTTGCGGCACAAATGACACTAAAAAGTAATACGGAATTTCGTAAACTATCAGACTCAGGTTTGAAGAAATTAGCGGAGGAATTGTGTCACGAATCGTTACCATCCTTTACAGCAGTAACAAACGGCAGGCATTTTGATGAGCTGGATGCACAGGATGCAGAAACGGTACGTTATGGAGCTGCTGACTCTGACTTTGCCTTGCGTTTATATGAAATATTTAATAATTGGTTTGATCGCTTTTTGCCAAAGCACAAATGGATCGTGGAGGAAATGGAATCTCCGGTTGCTGTATATCTAGGCATTATGAAACACAATGGTGTACCGCTGAATCTACCTTTCATGCTTGAGAGAAAAGAAGAGGCAGAAAAAGAAATGAGCCGTATTAAAGACGATATTTCCTTTATCATAGGCGATGTTAATATCGGAGCCAATTGTAGTACCAAAGCATTCAAGGAGTATTTGTATAAGACTCTGGGGTTGCCTGTGTTAAAGACTACGGCATCAGATAAAGAGGCCGCTGATGATATGACCATGATTTTATTAAAAGAGTGGTGCGAACAAAATAAACCGGAACTTGCAAAGCTGTTTGCCTTGGTGCAGGAATATCGCAAATGGGGAAAGATTAAATCCACCTATATTGATGGGTACCTTAAATACCTGAATACAGTGACAGGTTGTATGCACCCGGACCTATTTTCCCTATCAACTGACACAGGACGTATGAGTTGTAGAAATGCCAACGCCCAAAATATGCCCCGCAAGAGCAACGACCCTATTGGTGTTAGAAATTTTATCACAGCACCAGAAGGACACCTCATTCTAAGTCTTGATTTTTCACAAATAGAACTTCGTGTGGGTGCGTTTTATTGCCGGGATGAAGTAATGATGGATACCTATCGCCAAGGTGGAGACATCCATGCAGCTACTACATCAGTTGTTTTCAGTTGCTCCTATGAAGAGGCACAGGACAAGCACCGTGAAGAATACAAGGAACAACGTACTATTGCCAAGAACGTAAACTTTGGTACTTTCTATGGTCTGTTCCCAAAAGGACTTCAGAATACGCTGCGGTTTAAGGCGGGGGTTGTGAAATCCGTCTTTGAGTGTGAAGAAATCATTCGTAACCTAAAGGCTGGATATGCCAAGCTTACTTCTTGGCAGGAGGAAACCAAAATGTCAGCCACGCGTAGGAAATATTCGGAAACTTGGCTTGGCAGAAGAAGGTATTTGCCGAATATCACCAGTGATGATTGGGGTCAAAAGTCTTTTGCTGAAAGGTGCTCGTTAAATACACCCATACAGGGCACAGCGGCGGACATTTTAAAACTTGCAATGGTACGAATCTTACAAGGGTTGCCGGAGCGTGAATGGTTAAAACCAATTCTTCAGATTCATGACGAACTTACTTTCATTATTCCGAAGGAAAAGTTAACCGAAGCTGTCAGCTTTATAAAAATGTGTATGGAAACACAGCCTTTTGAAGAATTTGACCTTCCCCTTGTGGCGGAGGCATCTGCAGGTGAAACATTTGGAACGATGGAAGAATTGGAGGGTTAATTATGTATAAAAATACAGCAGGGTATGCTGACCCTACTGCCGGAGAGGCAATGAGTCGAGTGATGAGGGAGTACAAGAAAAAGCAAAGGGAGATTTGGAAAAAGCAGTATGAATTGAAAAATCGCCCTAAAGTATATGTGGTGTCCAAGTATGCTGGTGATGTAAAGAACAATGTCGCAGATGCTATTACATATTGCAGATTTGTCATTGAGAAGGGCAAAATTCCAGTAGCAAGTCATCTTCTTTATCCAAGGATGCTTGATGATTCAAACCCCACAGAACGTGAGTTGGGTACCATGTTTGGACTTGCTTTGCTTGCTATGTGTGATGAAGTTTGGGTGTTTGGAAAAGAGCGTTCCAGTGGTATGGAGCAGGAAATTAAGGAAGCAAAAAAACTAGGTAAAAAAGTGCGTTATGTGAAGGAGGTGTCATAATGGATGTATCATCTCAGGAAATATTACAGAGTCTGTTTAACCCAGACGATATGGTCTGCTTTCGTGTCTTTGACGACCGGAAAGAGGGCACATTTACTGGGCAAAAACTTTCTGTTGAATGCGGAAAATTCAAGACCATCGAAGCAACACTAAAACAACATAACAATTTGAACCGTGGCATATTCTTCGTGGTTAATTTTGGAGGTCACGATGATGGGAGCATTACCCGCATCAATGCCCAATTCGTGGAAAATGATGACCTGTCCTTTGAGGAACAGCAGAAGCGCATTGATGCGTTTTCCCTGCCTCCGTCTATGATTATTAAGACGAAGAAATCCCTGCATACCTACTGGTTTATGAAGGATGCCGATGTTTCCAAATTCCGGAGCATTCAGAAACAGCTAGTACAGCAGTTTTCTGGTGATCCGATGTGCGTAAACGAAAGCCGTGTCATGCGTCTGCCTGGTTTTAATCACTGTAAACAGGATCCGGTGATGGTGGAGTGTATTTCGTTTCATCCGGAACGCAGATATACCCAGGCGCAGCTGTCCGCTGCTCTGCCGGAAATGGAAGATAATGCTGTGCAAGCAAAGTACGGCACGGAGAAGGGACTGAATATTGTCATTCATGAGTGTGATTTTATCCGATACTGCCGTGACAATGCAGCTACGCTTTCGGAGCATGACTGGTATTCCATGATTGCCAATCTTGCTGTGTTTGAGGGCGGAGTTGATGTAATCCACAAGATGTCTAGTCCATATCCAGGTTACAACGAGCAAAATACGCAGAAGAAAATTAATCATTACCTGGAATCGGGAACCCGTCCGATCACCTGTCAGACCATTGCAGAAAAGGGATTCAAGTGTCCACGCATGGCGAGTGATTGCAAGTGCAAGGCTCCGGCGGCACTGTGCTATCAGCCGATGAGTCTGGATGGACTGCGTGCCGTTATTCATGAACTCCCTGTCAAAAATGCCGTGGTAGATGATATTCAGACAGCAAGGCTATTTGTGGAAGAGTATCTCTATAACGAAGATACCGTAACCGCTGAGACCATTATCAATTACGAAGTAAAAGAACACTTTTGTTTTAAAAATACAGACCTTAAACCGCTGGTTATGCTTTATAAGGCGAAGAGTAGGGAATATGCTGCCGGATTAAAAGCAAGGAAGAATCGTGTAGAGATGGAGTTCCCTCTATGGTATGAGCCAACGGAACGTGGCATAAAATTTTTGCCTGGTGTCCTAGCAGAGCATATGGTCGAAAATGAAAAGGTTTTCTACGCAGCGGAGCAGTATTACATCTATCAAAATGGTGTGTATCGTGAGATGCAGGAACTGGAGGCACAGAGGATGGTGCGGGAGAAGATGATATCCCGTGAGGTGAAAATGAACCAGATCACTGATGCTGAACATCAGTGGAGACTTCTAGTTCAGAAAGACATCCGTGAACTGAATGCAAACCCTTTCATAATCAATGTGAAAAATGGGCTGTATAACGTTCTTGATGATACGCTGACAGAACACACTCCTGAATATTATTCAACGGTGCAGTTAAATGCCTCTTATGAGCCGGAGGCATCCTGTCCTCGCTTTATTCAGTATCTTAAGGAGGTCCTTGACGAAGACCAGATTCCGCTGATACAGGAGATGCTTGGATATTTCATTGTGCCAATCACCCGTGCACAGAAATGTTTTGTTATTGTTGGCGAAGGCGGGGCAGGAAAATCGCAGCTTTTGCTGGTTTTAAATGAAATTCTCTTGGGCAAGACCAATGTGTCAAATGTATCTTGGCAGGCTCTGAATGAGAGATTTAAGACCGCAGAGTTGTTTGGAAAACTAGCTAACATCTTCGCTGACCTTCCGACCAAGAACATTGATGATAATGGGATATTTAAGGCCCTTGTTGGTGAGGATTATCTGACTGTGGAGAAAAAGAATAAAAATCCTTTCTCGTTTCAGAGCAGTGCAAGACTGCTGTTTTCCTGTAATACGATACCGAGAAACTATGGTGACAAGTCGGAAGGTTTCTACCGTCGACTAATCATTGTCCGGTTTGACCATGCTGTGCCAGAGAGCAAGAAAGACCCTGAACTTCTAGATAAGCTGCAGCTAGAGGTGGATGGCATTTTCCTTTTTGCCTTGGAAGGTTTAAAAAGACTCATCAACAATCACTACCGTTTCTCTGAAACAAAAATCAATAAGGAAGAACTACAACAGTACCGTGAAGAAAGTGACAGCGTTCTGTCTTTTGTTAAGGAATGTTGTTCTGTGGATCCGTTGCGTGATGTTGGTTCCACAGAACTATTCAACGCTTATAAGGTATACTGTGAGGAATGCGGTCTGAAGCCATATTCTCAGAAAATGTTCGTGCGGCAGTTGATTGCAAGCACACCAGGCACAGAGCGTGGTGTCGATACGCTGGGGAAAAGAAGAGTCATCAAGGGTATTTGCCTGGGAGAAATACTGGGATAACCATATATAACAGGCCAGTTTGTAAAATGTGATGGGTCTGTATGCATTTACCACTGACACATAGACACATAGGCATATTTACACACCTGATTCCTATACCTTTTTATTTTACTAATAATAATATACATTCATTTTTACAAATAATTTTTATTAAAATAGAAATCTACGTGTAATATGTGTCGGAAGGTTGTAAAAACAAGGAGGTCGTTTGACATATGAAAGAATCACACATTGTAAAAGCCATTTTAAAATACCTAAAGACTGTACCAAACTGCTTTGCTTGGAAGGAACATGGTGGTATGTATGGGACGGCGGGTATTCCAGATATCATTGCCTGTGTGGATGGACGGTTTTATGCTTTTGAAGTAAAGGCCGAAACAGGTAAACCAACTGCGCTGCAAGAGGCAACCATCCGTAAAATCCGCATCGCCAAAGGACAGGCTTTTGTTGTCCGGTCGGTGGATGAGGTGCGAGCCGTACTGACGGTTCCCTGCGATGAACAATGACGATGAAAACAACGCTTACAAAGCCCTTAGATAGAAGCGCAATACATAAATGCAACAATGCAACAATGCAGCAATGCCTCACTGGAAAATAAAATTCTTATTCGGAGGTACTGCTTATGTACACAAAAAATTCCAAAGGTCAAACATCTGTTTTTAATGATGGCTACATAAAACTTGGAAATGCCATCATTATACAGGCGGTAAAAGATTACCGTGATGTATTAAAAAAACTAAATAAGAACTCGGAAAACAGTATGGCAAAACATACGAAACGAGAAATTGAGGGTTTCTTTCATTCCAGCCTGTTTGGGATGATTACAACCATTAACCCAGATATGTTGATTCGAAAGCTGAATGAGGAGGTGTGCGGCGAATGAAAGCAAAAGAATATCTTGGACAGGCTTTCCGTATTGATCAGCGTATCAATAGCAAAATCGAGCAGGTATCTTCGCTGCATTCCCTTGCTATTAAGGCAACCTCAACTTTGAGTGATATGCCTGGTAGTGCAACTAGAAACACACACCGCATGGAAGATATCATTGTGAAAATTGTTGATATGGAACAGGAAATTAGCTGCGATATTGACCGCCTAGTGAATTTGAAACAGGAAATTACACAGGTTATTCACAAGGTAGAGAACCTGGAATATCAGACTCTTTTGGAATTACGTTATATGTGTTTCAAAACCTGGGAACATATTGCCGTAGAGATGGGATACGGAATTGATAACATCTACAAGATGCATAAGAAAGCAATGGCAGAGATAAGGATTCCTGCAACTTTACAGTAAAATCCACTGTTTTACAGTATGGTTTTTGTGGTATGATATACTCAGCAAAATAATAAACGTGCGTGAGCCTTGAAGGTTAAATCTTCAGGGCTTTCTTTATGCCCAAAAGTGAGGTGGAGCAATGCCAAGAAAACCCAAACGACCATGTTCCTTCCCCGGATGCCCCAACCTAACGGATGGACAGTTCTGTGAGGAGCACCAACGTCAAGAGAACAAACGCTACGAGAAGTACGACAGAGACCCTGCTGTACGCCGTAGGTATGGACGCGCATGGAAACGAATCCGTGATAGCTATGCAGCAGCACATCCTTTGTGTGAGAAGTGCCTTGCTGAAGGAAAATATGTCAAGACGGAAGAAGTACATCATAAAGTACCGTTGTCCAAAGGCGGAACCCATGACAGAGAAAACTTGATTGCACTTTGTAAACCTTGTCACGCTAGAATCCATGCACAAAACGGTGACCGCTGGCACAATCATTGACCCCTAGGGGGGAGTAGTATCCCTGTGTGGTGGACAAATGTTAACGGGGCCAGGGTGCCACGCACACAAAGGGCGATTTCAAAAGGGTAATTAAAGGAGGGTGGAAAAATGCCTACAAAGTCAAATAACATCGGTGGCCAAGGAGGTGCCAGACCAGGAGCAGGGCGAAAAAAGAAAGCTGTGACAGAAAAAGCGAAAAACGGAAATCCAGGTGGTAGGAAATTAGAGGTACTTGATATTCCTGAAATGGAAGGTGTGGTAATGCCAAAACCACATGATTTTTTATCAGCTGAACAGCGTGACGGCAGTGAACTGCAGGCCGCTGATATTTACAGGGAAACGTGGGAATGGCTCCAAAAGATAGGCTGTAGTTCAAAGGTGTCTCCACAGCTGTTGGAACGCTATGCTATGACTTCTGCTCGTTGGATACAGTGCGAGGAGATGACCAATAAGCTAGGCTTTCTTTCTAAGCATCCAACAACACAGAAGCCTATTCCATCGCCATTTATCAGTATTGGCATTAACTATATGAACCAAGCTGTAAGGCTATGGAATGAGATTTTTCAGATAGTAAAAGAAAATTGCAGCACGGATTATGACGATTCAGTACCACAAAATGATGTCATGGAGCGCCTGTTGCGTGCAAGGAGGGGGAACTAATGAAGGAGGATTTAATGGATTTTATGGCGATGTTAAATGCCAAAAAGAAAAAACTGACTGAACAGCAGTACCGAACACTAAGGGGGCATGCATCTGCCGGAGATATCGTGGGGGCTAAAAAGGGCCTACATATAATTTTGAGACGAGGTGTAAAAAATGCTCATTGAGAAAAAGAATACTGCAGACCTTCTGCCAGCTGATTACAATCCACGTAAGGATTTAAAGCCGGGAGATGCAGAATATGAAAAGTTGAAACGCTCCATTGAGCAATTCGGCTATGTGGAGCCTATCATTTGGAACAAAACCACGGGCAGAGTGGTTGGTGGCCATCAGCGTTTAAAGGTGCTGATTGATATGGGTATTGATAAAGTGGAATGCGTGGTTATCGATATGGATGAGGAGAGCGAAAAGGCGCTAAACATTGCACTTAACAAAATTAGCGGTGAATGGGATAACGATAAACTTGCTCTTTTGATTTCAGATTTACAAGGTGCTGATTTTGATATTTCCCTTACTGGTTTTGATCCTGCTGAGATTGATGATTTATTTGGAAATGAAGATGAGGCAAAAGAAGATGACTTTGATGTGGATGGGGAACTGGAAAAACCCTGTTTTTCAAAAGATGGGGATGTATGGCACCTGGGTAAACACTGTGTTATTTGCGGTGACAGTACGAAAGCAGATACATATAAAAAATTACTTGGTGATACCAAAGTAAATCTTGTGTGTACAGATCCCCCGTATTTTGTCTCACTGGAAAGTAAGTCGGGAAAAATTAAAAATGACGATTTAGATGATAAAGAAGGATATATTTTCTTAAAGGAAGCGTTCGAATGTCTGCATGATGCAATGGCAAAGGACGCTTCTATTTATGTTTTTTATGCCACTTCAAAGGCACGTGTATTTCATGATGCATATGAAGATGCAGGTTTTAAAGTTGGTGCAGGGTTGGTGTGGAAGAAAGATAGATTGGTGCTTACCCGTACCGATTGGAAATATATTCATGAGCCTATTATTTGGGGATGGCGTAAAGACGGTAAGCATATCTGGTATGGTGACCAAAAGCAAAAAACAGTATTTGAGTTTGACCGTATCAAGAATTCTAAGGAGGATGGGTGTGGACATCCGTCAAGTAAACCAGTACCGTTGATTGCCTACTTGATAAAGCAGTGTACAGTGACAAACGGAATTGTTTTGGATGCTTTCCTTGGATCTGCATCTACACTGATTGCCTGTGAACAGCTTAACCGTGTGTGTTATGGAATTGAACTCGAACCTAAATTTGTTGATGTTGCTATTATGAGATTTTTGAAAATTACAAATAACGAGGAAAATGTATATGTTATTCGTGATGAAGAAAAAATTTCATATGCAGACGTGGTAAAAGAAATGACTTGAAAGAAACAGAATTAACTTGCTATTTTGCGCCTTCAGAGTGATTAATGTAGTACCAAAATTAAAGGAGGTACACACCATGAAAGTTGTTTACAACATTACCAACAGAAAGCCTTTTGTAAAAGCCCTGGAAGAAATCACCGGAACCACGGCGGTCTACAAATTCACTCCGACCTATGCTTTTGAAGTTGGTTACTTTACCGTGACCAGAGAAGGGAATCTTACCTTCAACGATATGGCAGACCCTGATGAAACCGAGAGGGTGCTGGAGGCCCTTCGCCAGAGAGGCTTCCAGTATGAAAGCTCTGAATACGACAGTCCTCAGCCGGAAATTGATGAGCCGGAACCTTTGGAGGATTGCCCTCCGGCTTATGGCACACCAGATTCCACCGGCCTTATGGTCAGCCTTCCGCTGGATAAGGTGTCTACGGTAAATCTAACCAACCTGCTGGACGCCAAATCGACTCTCATCAAAAAGGCACTAGGCATTGATGCCACACCGATTGTCATCACTGAAGAGACGATTTCATTCCCTTGGTTTTCTACACTACCGGAGCCTGACGAGGTCAGCACCTACACTAACTTCATTGCAGCTCTCTGCAAGATGAGCAAAGACCAGATACGTATCAGCGCAATAGAAAAGACAGTAGACAATGAAAAATACGCCTTTCGCTGCTTCCTCCTTCGATTAGGATTTATTGGGGATGAATACAAAACCGAGCGCAAGATTCTCCTTCGCAGACTTTCAGGTAACAGCGCATTCAAAGGAGGTGAGGGCCATGCGATTTCCGAGTAGAGAAATTGTTGAACGAATCCGCAAACAGTACCCGGCCGGCACCGGCGTGGAACTTCTCCAGATGGATGATGCCCAGGCTCCACCAATAGGAACGTTTGGAACTGTTAGGGGGGTGGACGATACCGCCTCCATCATGGTTCGTTGGGACAACGGTTCTGGTCTACATGTGATTTACGGTGTCGACCAATGCCGTAAAATCAAGTAAAAATAGTGATAAATCTATTGCAAAACACACACTTTATGGAGCAAATCATTGTGTACTTTATGAACCATGATTATGTTGATAATTATCCCCTTCAGAGTGATATATGTACTAGCGAAAGAAGTACACACACTTGAAAGGATGGATACCATGTTTACAACAAACTTTGGAATAGAGATTGAATTTACAGGCATTACAAGAAGGTATGCAGCTGAAAAAATAGCAGATTTCTTACACGGCAAACTGAAGCATGAAGGTGGCTCCTACGACACCTACTCCATAAAAACGGAAGATGGACGAGTTTGGAAAGTAATGCAAGATGGAAGCATTCATTGCCAAACCAAGCGCAGAGGAAGAAAAATATCAGACTCTAGGGAGTACAGCGTTGAGCTTGTTAGCCCCATTCTTTCTTACAGAGAAGATATTGAAACCTTGCAGGAGTTGGTTAGACAGCTTAGGCACATCGGCGGTTTTGGAAATCAAAGCTGTGGCATTCACATCCACCTTGACGGAGCCGTGCATACGGAAAAAAGCATTAAAAATTTTATCAATATCATTACAAGCAAAAATGACCTTTTTTACAAAGCCCTGCAAATCAAACCAGAACGGGCACGTTTTTGTAAGGGAATGGACAGCCAGCTTGTTGAGAAGATAAAGAAATCCAAGCCAAAAACAATGCAGGAGCTGGAGGATATTTGGTATGAGGGATATGGCGGAACAACAACCACCCATTATCACCAGAGCCGATACCACTTTTTAAACCTCCACAGCTTTTTCAATGGGCATCACACAGTTGAACTTCGGGGGTTTAACAGCGAGCTCCATGCCGGAAAGATAAGAAGCTACATCGTACTTGCCCTAGCCTTGAACCACCAAGCATTAACACAAAAGTCAGCAAGCAGTAAAAAGCCACAGGTTGAAAACGAAAAATTCGCCATGAGAACCTACCTCAACAGAATTGGCTTAATTGGTGACGAGTTCAAAAACTGCAGAGAGCATTTGACCGCCCACCTGGACGGCTCGGCTGCATGGAGATTTGGACAGCACTAAAAAAACACCTACGGCGGCATTGACCGCCCTTGTGGTGGTAGAAAGACAAAATGAAATCATGGAGGGAATTATTATGAAAACAATCTATCTTGCCTATGGCAGCAATCTAAATCTTGCCCAAATGCGCCGATGCTGCCCCACAGCCAAACCTATAGGAAAGGCGGTGCTAACAGATTACCAACTGCTTTTTCGAGGCGGACACGGAAACGCTGTGGCAACGGTTGAACCAAAGAAAGGCGGTCAAGTTCCTGTTCTTCTTTGGGAGATAGAACCGGATGATGAAAAAAGCCTGGATATCTATGAAGGCTATCCCTATTTTTATCGAAAAGAAACTGTGACTGTTGCATATGAGGGGCAGGAAGTTACGGCAATGATGTATGTGATGAATAGCGGAAAGCCCCTTTCTACACCAAACTGCTACTACTACTCAACAATACTGGAAGGCTACAAGGATTGTGGCTTTGAAAAAGCAGTGCTTAAAAAGGCAGTTGCTGACAGTAACACCTAAAAATTAATTAGCAAAAAAAACAACACAAGGACTGCCCTAAGAGGCTTTTCCTTGTTTCAGATAAATTTCAAAGACTGCCTGTGGTGGTCTTTTTAAGTTGGAAAAGAGGTGACGGCAATGCGAAAGCTAAAAAAATATACACCTACAAAATTTAAGGCAAAGGAATCAAAATATGATAAAAATGCTGCGGATTATGCCGTCAACTTTATTGAGTGCCTGTGTCATACAAAGGGCACATGGGCTGGGAAACCTTTTGAGCTGATTGATTGGCAGGAACAGATTATTCGTGATATTTTCGGCACAATAAAACCCAATGGTTACCGTCAGTTTAATACAGCTTATATTGAAATCCCCAAAAAAATGGGAAAAAGTGAGCTTGCGGCGGCTGTTGCACTACTCCTCACCTGCGGTGATGGAGAAGAACGTGCCGAGGTTTATGGCTGTGCAGCTGACCGCCAACAGGCATCCATTGTGTTTGAGGTGGCTGCCGATATGGTGCGTATGTGTCCTGCGCTGAATAAGAGAGTGAAAATTCTTGCATCACAAAAGCGTATTGTTTATACACCCACAAATAGTTTTTATCAAGTGTTGTCAGCGGAAGCATATTCCAAGCATGGTTTTAACATTCACGGTGTGGTGTTTGATGAGCTACATACTCAGCCAAATAGAAAGCTGTTTGATGTAATGACTAAGGGTTCAGGCGATGCGAGAACGCAGCCACTGTATTTCTTGATTACTACAGCCGGAACAGATACGAATTCCATATGCTATGAAACACACCAAAAAGCTAAGGACCTTTTAGAGGGCAGAAAACATGATGCCACGTTTTATCCAGTCATTTATGGTGCGGATGAAAGTGACGATTGGACAGATCCTAAGGTTTGGAAGAAAGCAAACCCTTCTCTTGGGATTACAGTTGGTTTGGATAAGGTCAAAGCCGCCTGCGAATCAGCAAAGGAAAATCCTGGTGAAGAAAACAGTTTCAGACAGTTAAGGCTGAACCAATGGGTAAAGCAAGCTATTCGCTGGATGCCCATGGACAAATGGGATGCCTGCGCATTTAATGTTGATGCGGAAAGTCTAGAGGGGCGTGTCTGCTATGGTGGACTTGACCTTTCCAGTACAACAGACATCACTGCTTTTGTTTTGGTTTTTCCGCCGATTCACGAAGACGATAAATTTGTTGTTCTTCCGTACTTCTGGATACCAGAAGAAACCCTGGAACTTCGAGTAAGACGTGACCATGTGCCTTATGATATTTGGGAAAGACAGAGTTTTGTCCAAACTACGGAGGGCAATGTGGTGCACTACGGCTATATTGAGAAATTCATAGAAAAATTGGGAGAGAAATATAACATCCGAGAAATTGCCTTTGATCGCTGGGGTGCGGTCCAGATGGTACAGAACCTTGAGGGCATGGGATTTACCGTAGTTCCTTTCGGTCAAGGATTCAAGGATATGTCACCACCAACTAAGGAGTTGATGAAGCTGACCTTGGAGCAGAAACTTGCCCATGGCGGACACCCAGTTCTTCGGTGGATGATGGATAATATTTTTATCCGGACTGACCCAGCTGGGAATATTAAAGCTGACAAGGAAAAATCTACAGAGAAGATAGACGGGGCCATTGCAACGATTATGGCGTTGGATAGAGCCATAAGGTGTGGCAACAATGCTGGTGCATCGGTTTATGATGACAGGGGAATTTTGTTTATCACGACATCGGGATAAACAAAATTATCCCGATGTTTAGATTATCCCGAAAGAAATTAAAAAAACCGAGGACAGAAATTATTACCCTCGGCTACAGACCGCCCACAGTATTGCGCTTTACAGCTCGCGGGAGAAGTTTATTTATTTAATAATTTTGCTTCAATATCAAGTACATTCGGAAAAATAAGCTTAACACCTTTCCGTTGTAACGCTAAAACACGTTTTGCTTTCTCAATCAACTCGCGTTCAAATATACCATTTATTCTGACAGGCACACCTGCTTGACTATCAATATATTCGTTCTTTATGTATTGTGGCATAATTGGACACATATTTTGAATTAAAAAGGCTTTTTCATGACCAAGCACTTCTCCAAATGTAATCGTATCACAACGCTTGTATTTCTGTATTTTTGCATTGTAATAACCACGATATTTAGAAACTTGCGATGAAAAAGGAATCATCCAAAACAATCCTGTATTTGCATCCTTAAACGCATAAAAACACGGACGATCATGAACTTTTCCATTTACCGTTTCTTTGTTTTGCATTAGATATATATCTGGGAAATCAACAAAGTATTGATCGTTAATGTAATAGAAATGTCCTTTGTCCATAGGATTACCTCTCAATAAAATAAATAAACTCCATTCTGTCGAATGGAGTTTAAAACATTTGAACTCGACCTTTTGATGAGTCGCTTGTCGAGTAGCGACAAACATTTGAACTTGATCTTATTTTAGTTGCGTATCAAGTAGCAACAAACATTTGAGATAGTTTCCTATCTGTGATTAAAGTGTACATCCAAATGCCTATTTTGTCAAGAGGTCGGAAATTCAAAAGAACAAAGTTTACACTTTGTCAATATTATTATATTCAATAATAGTGTATTTATGCGTAATTCGCAAGAGTTTTGAAAGAGGAGATTTAGATTATGAATATATTAAACGGACTTTTTAAGTCAAGAGACAAACCCACCTTTTTTATCATTTTCATTTTCAAGTGTTGGCAAAGATTTAGCTTCCTGTTCCAATGTGATAGTGTCTATTTTTATAAAGGGGGATGGTTTGGATACTAGACAGGGAGATTTAGTTTGTAAATAATTGGGGATCAAAAGTAATGATGATTGGATTTAATAGTTATAAAGATATTGAAAAATATTAAAAATTATATAAAAAAATAGAGCCACGACAAAGTCGCAACTCGTACAAAACAGCTAAACTGTTTTTCTTTATGTTTATATTATATCCAGATGGGTTAAAAATGTCAACTGTTAATTTAAACTATTAACAAGCTTATTAAATACATCGTATGTAGATTTAATAAGCTGATTTGTTTTAAAGAAATTACCATTTTCTATCATTCTATTGTTAACTAGTGATTTTAATTCAGTTAATCTACTTTGTCTACTATTTTCACTTGTAACAATAATGTCATATACATGTAAGAGGTGAACAATTTGAGAAAAACGTCGAGTTGACAATTTTTTTTTGCATAGATGGTTTATTAAATTTGTTTATTTATAGTATAGTACATTTTTTAAGAAAACGACAAGGATTTCAAAAGGAGCGTGATTAAATGATCATTTTAAACGGACTTTTCAAGTCTAGAGATAAACCTAACAACAGTACCACCGGCAGCCCCTACCGTTTTTTCTTTGGTAGCACAACAGCAGGAAAGCCTGTGAATGAGCGTTCCTCTATGCAGATGACGGGGGTGTATTCTTGCGTTCGTATCTTAGCTGAGGCGGTTGCGGGGCTGCCAATTCATCTTTATCAATACACAGAAACAGGCGGCAAAGAAAAGGCAATCAAACACCCACTGTACTTTCTTTTGCATGATGAGCCCAACCCAGAAATGACCTCCTTTGTTTTCAGAGAAACGCTCATGACACACCTTCTTTTGTGGGGGAATGCTTATGCACAAATTATTCGAAATGGTAAAGGTGAGGTTATAGCCCTTTATCCTCTGATGCCCAATCGAATGACGGTGGATAGAGATGCCAATGGCCAGCTTTATTATCAGTACCAATCTAGCAAAGATGAGGCACCAACGATAAAAGGTACCACTGTTATTTTGAAATCATCGGATGTTCTTCATATCCCAGGACTTGGTTTTGATGGGTTGGTTGGGTATTCTCCAATCGCTATGGCGAAAAATGCCATTGGTATGGCGATTGCCTGTGAGGAGTATGGAGCAAAGTTCTTTGCCAACGGTGCAGCGCCCGGTGGTGTTCTGGAGCATCCGGGAACGTTGAAGGATCCTGCTCGTATTCGTGAAAGTTGGAATGCTACCTTTGGTGGTAGCAGTAATTCTAGCAAAGTTGCTGTGTTAGAGGAAGGAATGAAATACACACCTATCGCCATTAGTCCAGAGCAGGCACAATTCCTTGAAACAAGAAAATTTCAGATTAACGAGATAGCTCGAATTTTCCGTATCCCGCCCCACATGGTTGGTGATCTGGAGAAATCGAGTTTTTCTAATATAGAGCAGCAATCCTTGGAGTTTGTGAAGTACACCCTAGAGCCTTGGCTTGTGCGGTTGGAGCAGTCTATGGTACGTTCCCTCCTTTCACAAAAGGAAAAACAGGAGTATTTTATCAAGTTTAATGTTGATGGGCTTTTGCGTGGCGATTATCAAAGTCGTATGAACGGCTATGCTGTGGGTATTCAAAATGGTTTCATGTCTCCAAATGACGTGAGAGGCCTTGAAAACATGGATTTAATTCCAGAGGAATTGGGTGGAAATCGCTATTTGTGTAATGGAAATATGGTCGATATCGGCAATGCAGGAAAGTGTTATGTTGGGTAAGCGATTATGTTTAGGATATAGAAAATCACTCCATAAAATCAGTGTTTTTCAGGCTTTATTCAAATCATTTACTTAACATAATTTATTGGTAAGAAAAAGGAAGGAGGAAAAGAATAATGAAGAAGTTTTGGAAGTGGACGAACCAGATGGTTCTGACTGAGGAAACGCAGGAGCAGACACAGGAGAGGACGCTGTTTCTCAACGGCACCATCGCAGAAGATAGCTGGTTTGATGACGACATTACTCCACAGATATTTAAAAATGAGTTATTATCAGGCAGTGGTGACATTACAGTTTGGGTCAACTCCCCAGGGGGAGATTGCGTGGCCGCAGCGCAGATTTACAACATGCTCATCAACTATAAAGGCAATGTCACGGTAAAAATTGATGGCATCGCTGCATCAGCTGCCAGTGTCATTGCCATGGCCGGCACAAAGGTTTTGATGTCACCGGTGGCAATGATGATGGCGCACAATCCCGCCACCATTGCCTTTGGAGACAGTGCGGAAATGCAAAAGGCAATTAATATGCTAGCCGAAGTGAAGGAAAGTATTATTAATGCTTATGAACTTAAAACAGGATTGAGCCGTGCAAAATTGTCCCATCTTATGGATTCGGAATGCTGGATGAACGCTAATAAGGCTGTGGAATTAGGCTTTGCTGATGGCATTTTAACCAGACCATCTGAAACAGAAAATATAGAACAGCCACAGGTTTCTATGATGTATTCTAAGGTAGCTGTTATCAACTCCCTCATGGATAAAATTGCTGCCAAGTGTAAGATTCAGAAAGAAACGGACGAAACGCTTATTCCGAAAGCCACGGGTCGGGCGGTAGATTCCCTGTTGGATCGCCTGGACTTAATCAAACAACATATTTAAGGAGGTAAATTATATGACTATTTTAGAATTAAGAGAAAAAAGAAATACAGCTTGGAATGCGGCTAAGGCATTCTTGGATTCCCGTCGTACCGAGAAAGGCACTTTAAGTTCTGAGGATGATGCCACTTATTCCAAAATGGAGCAGGAAATCACTGATTTAGGCAAGGAAATCAGCCGTTTGGAACGACAGGAGCAGTTGGAGGCAGAACTTTCTAAGCCGGTAAATACCCCACTTACTTCAAAACCTTACATGGGAAAAGAACCGGAGAAAAAGACAGGCCGTGCATCTGACGAGTACAGAAACGCCATGTTGGATGCTTTTCGTTCCAACTTCAAGCGTGTGAATAACGTTTTGCAGGAGGGGGTAGATGCTGACGGTGGTTATCTAGTGCCTGAGGAATATGACCGCAGGCTCATTGATACCCTTTCGGAAGAAAATATCATGCGCCGTTTAGCAACTACCATCACAACGAGGGGCGAACACAAAATCAATATTGCTGCCACGAAACCTGCGGCGGCATGGATTGAGGAAGGTGGTGCATTATCCTTTGGAGATGCAACCTTTAGCCAGATTTTATTGGATGCCCATAAGCTCCATGTTGCCATTAAGGTAACAGAGGAACTTTTGTACGATAATGTGTTCAATCTGGAAGGTTATATTTTAGAGCAGTTTGGCAAGGCACTGGCAAATGCCGAGGAGGATTCTTTTTTGAATGGTGATGGTGCAGGTAAGCCACTGGGTTTGTTTGCAGCTACAGGCGGTGGTACCATTGCAAATACCCTTACTGCGGCAATCAAGTCTGATGACGTGATCAGTCTGGTGTATGCTCTGAAACGTCCCTACCGCAAGAATGCAGCTTTTATCATCAATGACCAGAACCTTGCCGTGCTTCGTAAGCTGAAAGACAACAATGGCGCTTATATTTGGCAGCCATCCTATCAGGTAGGTGAGCCAGATAGACTGCTAGGCTATCCGGTACATACCTCAGCGTATGCACCCTTGGATGCCATTGCCTTTGGTGATTACAGCTACTACAACATCGGTGACCGTGGCAGCCGTTCCTTCTCTGAATTGCGAGAGCTGTTTGCTGGTAATGGCATGATCGGTTATGTAGCCAAGGAACGTGTGGATGGCAAGCTGATTCTGCCGGAAGCCGTGCAGATTTTGAAACTCAGTGTGTAAAGATAAGGGCGGTGTAGTTATTTTAGCTGCATCGCTCTATTTTTTGAAGATTGGTGGTGGTGGGTATGTCGAATGACGTTATTGTTTCTTTGGAAGAAATGAAGGAATATCTCCGTGTGGACTATGAAGATGATGATAGGCTTATAAGTCAATTTCTATCCGTGGCTGAGCAGATTTGTAAGGATATTGTGAGAACAGATGACTTAGAGTTTCTTGCAAGCAACGAAAATGCAAAAGCCGCTATCATGTATACCGTGGCCTATCTCTATGAACACCGTGAAGAAGCTGACCATCACGAGCTGATGCTCACCCTCCGTTCCCTGCTCTTTGGTTCCAGAAAGGCGGTGTTCTGATGGATATCGCTGCTTTGAATTGCCATATTATTATTCAAAAAAGCACTAGTATCAGTGATGAAGTTGGAAATTACACCCTTGAATGGAGTGATTATTTTTCCTGTTATGCAACCATAAGTAACGGAACTAGCGGTGAAACCGAAAAAGCCGCAGTTACCGAAACCGAGAGCCTTGCCTTTACAGTGCGATACTGCAAAAAAGCAGCTGCCGTGAACGCAACCCAGTACCGTATTTTCTTCAACGATAAGGCTTACAATATTAAATCAATTGAAAACATGGGTTTCAAAAAGAAATCACTAAAGTTTCGAGCAGAACGGGAGAGGGCGTGATTCCTATAAGTAATTCTATTCATGTAAATGATCTGGCAAAAGCCATCGCGGGAGAATTAGAAGAATACAGCGAAACAATAACACAAAAGACCAAAGAGTCTGTGGACGAGGTGGCCAATGGCGTAAAAAGAGAGATTGACAGTCATATTTCATTCCAAAATAGAACAGGAAAATATAAAAAGGCCATGGCCCTTAAGACTGTGAGAGAAACAAAGAAAAGCAAAATCAAGGTTTGGCACGTAAAAGCACCCCATTATCGCCTGACGCATCTTTTGGAGTATGGCCATGCCAAGCGTGGTGGCGGTCGTGTGCAGGAGTTTCCTCATATTAAATATGGTGAGAAATACGCCAAGGAGCAGCTACCAAAACGAATCAAGGAGAAGGTTGAGAATGAAAATTGAAGAAGTAAAGAAGCTGCTGGAGGCAACGGGACTTCCGGTGGCATACCATCATTTTGGGGAGGAAAAAGACCTCCCTTTTTTAGTTTATTACATCCCGGATAGCAATAACATCGCTGCCGATGATGGAGTCTACCAAAAAGTATCTGTGCTAAGGGTGGAGCTATACACAGAAAAGAAAGATATTTTCACGGAGGCACTGGTTGAGTTGGTGCTATCCGACTTTTATTACACAAAAAGTGAAACTTATATTGAAAGTGAGAAGATGTACGAAATCATTTATGAAATGGAGATGATGG